>JANNPW010000095.1:0-11280 GCA_031400405.1 Mariniblastus sp. | reverse complement strand
CGGGGCCGTTGGCCCGTTTCGACCAAAAAACTGCACCTTCAAAAGGCGGACGGACAAGAGACGGACAAGAGGGGCCAGACCGAAGAGACAAGAGGAGACAAGAGAGGGGAACCAAAGGACACGCACCGAATCCGGATGCACAGCCGATAGGTGGACACGAAGCCGATCTGCTAGCAAAACTTGCCATTTAAACTCAATCGGCTACGCACTGGTGGCAAATCACCGACCGTTCCAACTCGGAATTGTATACGACGCTACCATTTCTCAGCTAGCGTGTGTGAGGTTGGGGTGGTTGACGAGAAACGGGGTTGTTACAGTTCCCCCCTACAAATTTTGGCCCGTGCCTTGAGGGTGATGGATGATCGGACAGGGAAGTCCGTTTTCAATTCTTCGCATCAATTCCGTAATTCGTGGGGCTTGTGTCCTCGCGGTGGTGGTGTTGTTGGGTCTCCGCGCGCAGCGGGGTACCGCGCAAACCGGTCCTCTGACGCCGGACACTAGCGCTACCACCAAAGACTCAATCCGATTGAGGATCACTTGGGGAGGCGGCGAGCCACGACAATGGAGTGGTTCGATTTCGGTCAGCCAAGGTGTGTTTTCGGCGGCCCAGCCACTGGGTCTGACACCGGATGCCGCCGGATCGGTGGTCTTGGCTAATTCGCAGTTGAACATTAATCACTGGACGCCGACCAATTATGGAGGCGTTGATGTATCATTGAATGTTGCGCGCGACGCAATTTTGAAAATTGATATCTATTCGATTGAAGAACCTGAACAGCATGTGATTGCCGAAGTCGACGTCGCCGAATACCTCGGTCGAGCCTTCGAACGGGAACTGGACTCGACCGGGAATCGGATCGTCATCAGTCGCGCTCCCGGTGATCAATTGCCGGTTCGTTTCCAGCGTGAGCATCTCGTGTTTTCACCTGGTGAAGTCTTCGAGATTGGCGTTCGAGCCAATCGAACCGCGTTAGTATCGCAAACGGCGAACTGTCGATTGCGATTGAATTCAAACCATGCCGGCAGTGCCGGCTTTGCATCGCGATTGGCGGCGCCCGGTTGGAGCAAGTCGTTGACATTTGAGTTAGACCAACAGGGTTCCACGGAAGAACAACGAGTGACGATTCCGATTCCTACCGAGGAAGGGATCTATCAGTTGGAAATCGAAGTGGCGTTGCCGTGGCAACAGGTGGCATTAAAAAACAAAAACGCGATTCGTCGGCAAGTCCAATTTGTGGTGCTCGCTCGCGAACCGATTCCCGCGACCAACAATCCTGGCTGGAAACTATTTTCGACCGTCGATTCGACGCGCGGGCTACCGGAGGTACCGACGGCACTGCCGCTATCGCCACTGACTCCCATTTCGAAGCTGACCGCGGCATCTAAATCCGCCTGGCCGGGAAATGAGTTGCGACGCAAAGTAACGATTGAACAGCAAGCGATGTTGGAGTTGTTGCCGGGGGGTTGGCAGGCAATCCCGCTTCCAATCGATCAATTGGATCGACCGCATTTGATCGAGATCGAATTTCTTTCGAATCAGCCGGCGGCGATTGGGATTAGTTTGCTGGAACCAGATGCCAATGGACAGATTCCGAATTATGGAGTTGATTCGGGTGTCTTTGTGCCGCGCAGCCTGATTGATATTCAACCGACCTCAGCGGGGTCGAGTCGTCATTGGCATCGGCTGGTTTGTTGGCCGCAAGAAAAACAGCCCTATTTGTTAATCGCCAATCGTCATGCCAAGCAATCCGCCACGATCGGCAACATCAAAATTCTGAGCGGGCCGAATCGGTTACCGGTCGCCCCATCGACGTCGTCCAAATTAGCGGCCAAAGACGGAGGAGAACTCGATCGACCGCGCAATTTCATGGCATTTTATGAGTCACCGTTGTTTGCCGAGAACTTTGGTGCCCGCGAAACGGTGGATCCGTTGGTCGGACAACCGTTGGATGACTGGCAGATGTTCTACAACGGTGCCGACCGGTTTGTACAGTATCTAAAAGCAAATTCGTACAGTGGCGCATTTGTGACGGTCGCCGGTGATGGCAGCGCCATTTACCCCAGCCGACATTTGGGGATCTCTCCCAAACTGGACACGGGGATTTTCTTCAGCAACGGTCAGGATCCGATCCGCAAAGATGTATTGGAATTATTGTTTCGAATGTTTGAGCGAGAAGGTCTGACGTTGATTCCGACGTTGGCTTTGTCGGGGCCGTTGCCGAAACTGGAGGCGCAATCGATCGAAGCTGGAAATGCCGGCAATCGATTTGGGTTGGTCCATTACAATCAATCCACTGCGCCGCGCAGATTGAAAAATCATTTGCCGATTTATAATCCGCTGGATCCGGCGGTGCAGGAAAATGTCGCGCAGGTGGTCGGGGAATTATCGAACCGCTACCAAATGTACGCTTCTTTTGGTGGACTGGCAATTATTTGTCGCCCGGATACCTACACGTTGCTACCGGGTCAACAGTGGGGCTATGACCAGGCTACGGTAAGGCAGTTTTGGCAAACCCAAGATGGTGGCCAGTCATCAATGCCCAGCCAGTGGTCAGAGATACAAGCGATTTTGATGAATACACAACAAACGGCTTGGACGAACTGGCGCGCCCAACAAATGTCGGCGTGGTATCGCGCGATGTTAGCGCAGTTGCGAGCGCACGTTCCTCAAGGCAACCTGTATTTGGCGCCGGTCGACCTCTATCGAAACGATGAATTGAGTGCTGCTCTCGCCCCGAGTCTACATGCATCCACGGATTTTCGCAGTCAATTGCTGCAAGTTGGTTTCGAGCTTGATCAGATTGCCAAAACTGACGGTCTGAAATTGTTGCGACCACAACGCATCGCACCCAATCAAAACTCGGCGATGAGTCGAGTTGAGACATCGCTGGAAAACAACCGGCAGTCGGAAGAAGCTTTTTTGCAAGCCAACTCGGTCGGAGATATTTATACGCACCGAACGTCTTGGGCCCACTTTGCTCAATTGCAGGAGCAGAGTCTGTTTGGTGCACAGCTGGCACCGATTATGCGGTTACAAACACTCACCCCGGCTGGGAGCTGGAATCGGCAACGATTCGTCAACAGTTTACGGGTGGCTGATGCACAACTATTGGTGGATGGTGGTTGGCTATTATCGTTGGGACAGGAAAGTGCATTGCAAGAACTAATATCCGTGTTTCGCCAGCTGCCCGGTCGCAATTTCCAAGACGTGCCACTGGCCGAATCCAACCTGACGGTCGCCAATTCGACTTTGCCGGTAATTGTGCGGCAATCGAGCGTTGCCGGTCAGACCTGGTTTTATGCTGTAAACGCTTCGCCGTGGCCGACCGAGGTGACGATCGCCATGGCTGAATTTGCCGCTGGTTCAGCTGTCCAATTCGATTCGTTGTCTGCAGTACCGATGAAAGTCACGCGCGAAAAAGGGGAATGGCAGATTCAGTTTGAGATGGAGCCGTTGAGTTTGGTCGGGGGATTTTCCGGTCAAACCAGCAACCTCCGTCATTATCAGTTTCAGCTCCCTGATAATGTGGCGGATCGCCTGCGAAAACAGATTTATGTGTTACAAGCAAAGTTAACCAAGGCGACCAAAGTCGAACCCCTCCCCGTAATCAAGAATTCAGATTTTGAGACCAACGGTCAACCCTCACTGGGGGGCTGGGAGATTGGTCAACAGCCGGCGGAGAACATCCAGCTGAACCTGCAATCCGGGTCGACGGGGCAAGTAAGTTTGCAAATGAATAGCACGGGTCAGGAGCCCGTGTGGGTGCGCAGTAATTTGATTACCTCGACGGGAACCGGACGGATTTCGGTGTCGGTCTGGTTGCGCACAGACAACCCGGATCAACAGCCTCCGCTACGATTGGCAATCGAAGGAACCCTCGATGACTCGAACTATTATCGCTTTGGATCGGTCGGTGCGCTATCACCGGACCGGCAAACGAATCAGCTAAGCCGACAGTGGCAACGGTTTGCTGTGCACTTTGATGACTTGCCACTTGAGCGATTGACCAATCTGCGAATTGGATTTGATTTGATGGGGCCCGGCGAAGTGCAATTGGATAACGTCGAGGTCTATGACCGCTGGTTTGATGAACGGGATGCCAAAGCCATCACGCAGCGGCTGGCCAGTTGTGGTCCGTTGTTGGCCAACCCGCTCATGGTAGAAAGCTGTCGCCTCCTGTTGGAGGGTTATTGGTTGCGATTTTTGGATGAACAATTTGAAGAGCGAAATGAAGCAGTGATTGCCGCTCCCCAGGCCCCGCTCGTATCGCCCGCGGTCGAAGCTGATACCGACTCGAATTCAAAATCAATTTTCCGGCGGTTTCGACGGGCCGGCGGTGGTCGAAACATGAATTTGAAATAGCCAAATTCTCGTTTGGAGAAATGTCGACTGCATTAATCGGCAGCGGCAACTTGGGCTTCCACGGCCGCCAAAATTGCGGCCGTCAATTCCGCCTGACCGCTGAGAAATTCAACTTCCGCCAGCAGCGCCAACACAGGTATGCCGTTGATTTGATTGCAGCCAATTTTGACCAGATCTTTGTGCGTACAAACCAACGCGGTGGCGTTCGTAGCGCGGGCTGCACGGGCGATCTCTTCCAAGTCCTGTCGCGAAAAATGGTGATGGTCGGCAAAGACCTGTTGTTGACGGACGGTCAGTCCCAATTGGGTCAACGTCTGAAAAAACCCATTGGGATTACCAATTCCACAAAACGCAAACACCGATTCGTCCTGCAATTTGTTCAGCGGAAATTGGCGGCCATCGTACTGCAGCCAGCCGTGAGCGCGAGTCCGAAGTTGAGCCGACAGGGCAGCTGGATTCGCGGATTTTAGTTGGGCCAAAATCTCGGTGCGGATTCCTGGGTCGACCAGTTCGCAACGCGTCAGGACGATCGCGTTGGCCCGCCGTAAGCTGGCAAGCGGCTCGCGCAACAACCCTCGAGGAAGCAACCGGCCAAAACCGAAAGGGTTGGTCGCATCGATCAACACGATATCCAAATCCCGGTGCAGTTGGCGATGTTGGAATCCGTCGTCCAACACAATCACTTGCGACTCGAGTTCTTCGACAGCAGTTTGAGCCATGCGGAAACGGTCTGGATCTTGTAGGTGCGGCACATCGGGCAACCGAAATTCCAATTCAATCGCTTCGTCGTTGCGTGCGGTCTGGCCATTATTGCGCTCGGCCCCATAGCCTCGGCTGAGGACGGCGACGCGCCAGTTATGCGATCGTAACAACCGGGCAACCCAAATCACCAATGGTGTTTTGCCGGTTCCTCCGGTGGTCAAATTGCCCAGCGAAATCACCGGAACTTTCGCGATTTGGATACGCGGCGTACCGGGATGTCGCGCGGCTTGGTCGAATCGCCAGTTCCGCCAGCCGACGATCGCGCGATAGAGGGGTGTCGCCAGCCCCAAGGTAAATCGTGTCAGGGTGGCGAATACACCACGCCGTCGTCCGCTGACAACTTCAATCAGATTCTGGGTATTGAGCATGTTGTCAGTATGCAACGATCGTCCGTTTTTGCCTACGGGCGATTGGGTGGCACTGCACACGAGTTGTTGCGAAACGATATAATTTCAGCAACTCTGCGACTTCAGGCCGCCAAATTTTGCCGCGATTGAAAGGAAACATCATGGAACCCCTCGCCTCGGAAAACGCCGACCGGTCTTCCGGTCGGTCTGCCTCAGCAGATGCGTCAGCTCCTCAATGGAAGCCGTTGACTCGAAACCAGCGCCGCGTGCTCGGAGTGTTAATCGAAAAATCAAAGACGACTCCGGACGTCTATCCCATGTCGATTAACGGAATCAAGACTGGATCGAACCAAAAATCCAACCGCAGCCCAATACTGGACCTGAGCGAACACCAAGTCGAGGAAGTCTTGTACGAACTGCGACACCTGGGTTGCGTGGTCGAAGTCCATTCGGGTGGCCGGGTTCCCAAATACAAACATCAGGCCTACGACTGGTTTGCAGTCGACAAGCCCGAATTGGGAGTCATGGCAGAATTGTTACTGCGTGGCGAACAATCTGTCGGAGACTTGCGTGCCCGTGTCGCCAGGATGGAAAAAACGATCGGCGGGTTGGAAGACTTGCGACCGATTCTGGCCAGCTTGAAACGGAAGAACCTGATCGTGGAGTTGACGTGCGCCGGACGCGGCCAAATGGTGACGCATCAGGTCTATACGCCTGCTGAATTGGCCCAATTGCGTCAACAGTTTGCCTCTGGCACTTTCGCTGGATCGGACGACGAGCCGGAGGACGAAGATCTGGCGGAAGACATCGTTGCGCCGACGGCTGCAAGTTCACGGACTTCCGGGGTGGCCAATCAGCAGGACAATCCTGAGTGGGTGAAAGAGCTAAAACAACGGATGGATGGCTTGGAAGCGACGGTCGCGGATTTGCGGAATGAAGTGGCTGAGTTGAAGCGTTTGATCGAGAGCTGAGCGCTGACCAAGAAGCTTGATTGCCACTTTGTAGAGCCGGCAGTGCCGAGCCAGCAAGCCAGACTTTGATTGGCCCTGTTTTGGGGACAATCGGCAAATTCGGTGCGAACCCACAATTGGTTGAAATCGAATCGAAACCCCCGATTGTTGCTGGCCACCAGCGACCGATCAATTGGCAGCAAAGTTCGCGCCTTCCGCTGTTCCACTGATGTTTCTTCGTCGATGCAAAGGATGTTGTACCGAGGTATTTGAAGGCCCGTAGAAAAAGAGTAACCCATGAAAATCAATAAACTATTTCAGCACTACTTGGCTGCCATCGCCTGTTGGGCATTGATGGCTGGTTTTGCGGTTGCTCAACAGCCGTTCGATCTGCAACCGGAACCGGATGAACCGGCCGCTCAAGAGGAACCGATCATTGTTCGACCGAATCAAAACCGGGCAGCGGGCCGCCAATTTCAATCGCCCGACGATGAAGCAGAGACTCCGGATCAACCGGTGTTGCTGAATGCCAAATTTGTGGGTTGGGAAGGTGCCGAACCGGCAACCAACGCAGCGCGGATTTCGAAAACGCTGCGGGCCAACTGGATCATGGTTGATTCGAACGGACGATTCGAGGGACGCGTAATCGCCGGCGAAGGCGCCGACATCAGCAATATGACCGTCTATCTGATGAACATGGGCCGGTTGGTCAAAGAAACGGTTGTGGACGAGCAAGGAATTTTTCAGTTTTCCAACGTTCGCGAGGGCGCCTATGCCTTGGTAGGATGGGGAGCGAAAGGTTTTTTTGCTTTCGGATTGAATATCTTGGACTACAACGACGCCGCCACCGCCGAGATGCCGCGCACCATCAATGTAATCGCCTTTCAGAATGCGAGTTCCATCAACACCGACTGGATTCGATTTTTCTCGCCACGAGTCAATTACCGGGTGTATGGTCGGTATCTCGCTGGCGAAGGTCAAGACGATCCGCCGGCGCTCTTTGGACTTGCCGGGCTAAGACAGTTTCCGCCGAAAGCAATACCGGCAACTTCGATCAGTGGTCATCAAGTTCAACTCACTGCTCAAGGCGGCCTGTTGGGTCGAGTTCACCAGCTAACATCCGACACAGGTCGACCCGTCGATGTACGCAGTACGCGGGTCATGTTGCTCAAAGGAGATGACGTAGTCGGCGCTACGGATGCGGACAACTATGGCGTGTTTGAGTTTCCGGCGGTTGCCAACGGACAGTATGGTCTGATGGCGGTGGGGGTCGACGGGATGGGTTTAATTGGCATCGATGTCGGTGATCCCGCCCCAATGAATGATCAGGGCGAATTCTCCGACGACAAAACCCCGACGCCGTTTGATTTCTGCTTGATCTCGTCGGAAACGGTTGGCTGGATGAACCACTATGCCACCGAATTGGCTTACCGTCGCAACCTGTTGGCTCCTCGTCGTCCGAGCCCGGATGAAATGAATCGCCAGTGTCCTAATTGCGAAGGTTCCGGCTGCAACACGTGTCAAGGAACTGGCTTGTGCAAGTCGCGAAGCCAATCCTTCGAGGATTGGGCTGCCAACTGTGCTAATCAACATGAACGCACGAAGTTGGGAAGTGGCTACATTCTCAGCGAGGCCTCGAAAGACCTGAGAAGGGCCGTCGAAACTTCGGACAAATTGTTCGAAAATGCGTTCTACGGATCGGGCAATGGGGGCAGTAACGCCTTGAACGGCCAAGACTTTGGCGGGGCCCAACCCGGCACAGACTATAATGGTCAACCCTCCAACGGCGAGGGATTTGGCGGTGGCTATCCAGGGCAAAACGATCGGTAGTTTGATACATTGCGAAGCTAGGTTAAGTACACAATATCTTGGAAAGGCGATCGTTCATCGGTCGCCGATTCAAACTTGGTAATGCTCTGTTGCGATGCATCAATGAAAAAAACCGGCGCATGAATTTCATGCGCCGGTTGTTTCTTTTTCATGTAACGATGATCTTCAACGGATGTCCGAACACGTGCTTCGAATTAAAAGTCGTTTTCATCGGCCGGGGCTTGGAAACCACCAGCACCCATGTTTTCGACACCAACTTTAATCAACGACAAAATCCCATCTTGCATTTCGAAACGCATCGAGATGCCATTTTCGATTGATTTGGAAATCATGTTGATGCGATCGCCGCCCTTTTCGGCAAGTGCTTCTGCCATTTTCTCGACCGCGGGTTCACTCTGGACACCGGCAGCGAATTTCAGGATCGGAGTCAAATACAAGTTGTATTGCATCATGGGCGACTTTTCCGAAGTCCCAGTTCCATCCATGGCTTGTTTCAACAGCGGCAGCGGGTTGCTACCGGCGCCGAGGTAGACGGATTTTTTACCAATTCCGATGATCAACGAAAGTTGATCGCCAACGACATCTCGGACTTCTTCCTGATCGTCGGGAACCTCCAAGATCACGCGATGAAACGTTACGTCTTTGTGATTGCCGGAATTCAATTCGACTTGAACCTCGCCGGCCAGTTTGTCTTCGAGGACTGCGACCAGTTCCTTAACGGTGGCTTCCAGCTTTTTCGGATCGGCGACTTGGACGCCTGCGGCAAAATTGATATCTCCTTCGGCCATCATTAAAACGGCGCCCGAATCAAATACTCCAGCCGCCATCGTATCCTGTAGAACGGCCAACAAATCGGTAACTGCTTTTTCAGCAATCTTGGCGTCTTCCTCCGACATATCACCTTCGTCTTTGATTGATTGAATGACGGATTTTTGCATTTGGCCCATCATTTTATCGTAATCGGCTCCATCTTCCGGTGAGATATTCATGCGCGCATTGTGGGTGAAAGCGGCGCCGTCGATCAGGAATCCTTTGAACAGGGAGGGTTCGCTCGATTCGCTGGCCGCAAATCGCTTGCCCATATCAGAACCTGGCAAGGCCGTGAAATTGACGTCCATGAACAGACTCTTGGAGTCTTTATCCGCACACATTCCCATGGTGATGTTGTCTGTTTCGTTAAACCATTTTTCGAATTGCGTCATCTGGAATTCGAAATTCGTACGTTGCATTTCGGCTTGCGCGGAACCTTCTTCGTCCTCTTCCAGCAACTGCAGTTGTTGTTCGTAACCATCGCGAATTCCCTGCATCATTTGGTCGCGCAGACTTTGCGGAATGCGTTGGCCAAACACTTGGGCAGCGAGGTTGTATTTGGTTGGCAATTCGCCCAACAGTTCTTGGGGATTCGAAGGCAAGTTTTCAAACATCTCTTTTTTGTTCGAGATGAATGCCAGATCGCCAACTTGTTTGATCAGGACTTCTGTTCCATCGTCGGTCACGACAGTCGTAAAGTCATCACCTTGGTCGACTTCAGCCACTCCAGAAATCGTATCGAGCATGTCGTCGATGTTGCTGACGGGGACGAAGCTCAAAAATTCGGGGGTTTCCGAACCCTCATTAAAGTACAACAAAACACCCGCAGGAGTTTTTGTATCAATCCCCTTGCTGTATTGTTTAATGGTGGTTTGAGCGAGGAACTTCATTTGGCCGAATCCCGCGGCTTCAAACAAGTAGTCGACGTCCTTGATTTGCTGGCCGATGTCAGCGATGGAAACAACAACCGCTGGTTCGGGCGAGCTTTGCGCGTTGGATTGACTTAGCGGGACAACCAGTGCACTTGCACTGATCATGGCGCCGGCTAACAGGAATTTGCAAAAACGTTTCACGTGATGTCTCCGGTTTACTTGGTTAATGTGTTTAATGTTGGTTAGGATTTTTGAGGCTGGTGGGATCAAGAATTCCCAGCGACAACGGTACCGCTGGCATCCAGTAACTTTCGCCAGAACGTTGAGAAAATAGAATACCTTGTTGTCGCTCGCTAAGTTTTACCAAAACTGGGAACTAGGGAAAAATGGGGTTTGAAATTGCGGCCGGGAATGAAAGCAGAAACGCAAATTGCCGCCCCCAGACCAGAATCGAACCAGCGGAGTCAAAACGTCCGCTGCCAATGCCAGCATTACCCCGCCCGGCGAACATGAGAAATCGCGTGCGGGCGAAAAGAGTGCGTTTAGCGTTCGCGATAAACGATCCGGCCCTTGGTTAAATCATAAGGAGAAAGCTCGACGCGGACTTTGTCACCCGGAACGATGCGGATAAAGTGCTTCCGCATTCGCCCAGCGACGTGGGCCAGAACCTCGTTGCCGGTTTCCAGTTCAACCCGAAATCGTGTGTTCGCTAAGGCTTGGGTGACGGTTCCGTCAACTTCGAAAGATTCTTCTTTTGGCATAAGGCCCTTTGTAAATGGAATGGGATCTGCCGAACAGATCAATCAAATAGTCGCTGTAATCTTATCCCAGTTCTCGCGGATAATCCAGTCCAAGTTGCCCAGACCCCGTTGAAGATGTGCCGCCGCGATGAAATGGTTCCGTGAATTCGACTGACCGGAGTCGGATCGAGCGTTCCGAAACGTAGAAATTGCCGGCGGAGTGTATTTTAATGTGGTTTTTTTCGAGGGTACCCTGGTTCGAGAGGTAACCAGTCGCGGTTTAACACGCGAGATTTTTGACACTTCTCGCTGAACTCCACCAAAGTGGATATTCGTTTTCATGAATCCCGCAGGCTTGTCCTGCGGATCGTTAGGCTTTTCGCTAACTAAAGAACACCGCCAGCCTCGCTTTGCCGCCGGATTTGCCTCCGGCAAATCCGGCGGCAAAGCGAAGATGGCGTGGACTCGTTGTGTAGTAAAAAACCGAAGTATCCGCAGGGCAAGCCCGCGGGATTCATGAAAACGAATATCCACTTTGGTGGAGTTCAGCGAGAAGTGTCAAAAATCTCGCGTGTTAAACCGCGACTGGTTACCTCTCGAACCAGG
>JANNPW010000088.1:0-8434 GCA_031400405.1 Mariniblastus sp. | reverse complement strand
CAGCCGGATTCGCCGAAGGCGAATCCGGCTGACGAAAAATAGTCATCGGGGTAGTCTTGGTGTAGCAAAAAACAGAATGATCCACCGGACAAGCCGGTGGTATTTGATTCTGCCTTCCTAGTTACTTACCTTAACCATGGTCAGCCGATCAAACTTGTGTAGATACCAATGGGCAAGCCTGCGGGATTTCCGGTTTGTTCGTCATTTCATGTTAAATCATTTTCGTCACGCCAGCCTTGGGCAGACCGCAAACTGCGGTGCCGAAAAATATCGCATTGTCTCGTTTGAGGGTTGAGTTGCGAATACTGTTTTAACGCCTCGGTCTTATTTATAACGAACGAAAGGGACGGAGTTAATTCCAAATCTCGCCCATTCAAGTCTTTGGGATCTCGCGTTCGGGCAATCAGGGCTGTCGAATTGGAGCGGATTTTGTGTCACAATCTGGCTTCATGTCTGCCACCAAAAGAAAACCCGCTTCGCAGCGAATCGGCTGCGGTTTTTTGCTAGGCACCGGTACGGTCGTCTTGATCCTGCTGGTGTTGAACAATTTGTTCGTGCGCATGTTTTTTGGGGTGAATTTGACCGGACTGGACGAACGGGTGTTTCAAGCCGCGCAATTCGTCTTGCCGATCGTGATGATTTTCATCCAGTTCTGGTTTTACGATTGGTGGACAATGCGGCGACAGTAGTGTTCGCCTTAGCGACTTGTCGTCTTTCGCAGTTCGCTCATTTCGATTCGGTTCGCCGTGCCGTGCGGATCACTGCCGAAGGTTTGATTTCGACGGCAGATGAACCCAAGGCGAAGCTGTTGGGCGCGCTCAACATGCACCGAACGACACATTCGCCGCTGGCGTCTTCGGGAACTCGTAATGAAAGTTGAAAGGGACCGGACTTGACGAGTTGATGGCAGCCATCGCAGGTCAAATCATGTGAGTTCAGATAAACGGTTTGATAACTTCGAAATTCTTTGTCCGAAGGCCGATAGTCGCTGCGGAAGGGTGGTCGTTGGCGGAACCGGTCACGCCGATAGACCAACTCCACACACAGCTCACCCGCAGTCGGACTGATTCCGGCGATCCGCAACTCGTCGCTGCCGTCTACCTGCTCGATCGAGATGATGTCAATTTTTTCGGGTCGCTTCAATCGCAGTAATGGATCGCCCAACACATGTATCAAGTGAGCATGTTCCAGGCACTCGGCGCGCAGCAAGTCGGGGCGCGGGCTAAACAGTTTCCCCATGCCTAGAATCATCTCGCGGTAGGGATTCGATGTCGGATTTTCATCGTCCAGCGGTTCATGCTCCGTCTCGACAATCCGTCGCTTGGCCAAACAGACTAACTCGCCCAAGGTTTCAACCTCGCCGGAGAAATATTCGTTTACGATTTCCAACGACAGCAGGCTCAAGGCATACGGCATCGTGACCCGTGTTCCGCAAATTGCGGCAATGGGGCCACAGGGTTGACGCAAAATTGTTTCCGCCAAGCAGTCTTCTCGGTGATCGATGGCGCCGGTATAGCAGGACAAAAAAATCGCAATCGGATTTCCGGCGACACAGCACACCTGTTGAGCGCTATCTCGATCCATGATCGAATGGCTTTGGTCCGGCAGACGGACCCGGTCCAGTTTGGTCGGCTGGCCGTGGCCAATATACACCCAGAACAGACAACCTTCATTAAAACGACCGATCGCCGTTTGGGAAAATTGACGGGGGTCCGGGCAATACGGACTGCGCCAACTCCCAAAGGTCATCGAGGTCTGATAATGCTGCGGCACCAATTCGGTAATGATCTGTTTGGCGGTGTGTTCCAGGAGATTGTCGAGCACGCCGCCGAAGCCACCGACGCCGGCGACGAAGTTGATATTTCGGCGCCAGGTCTGATCCGGCACGGCGTTGGTCTCATAGGCGATCACCCGATCCAGAAAGCCTCGAACTTCAGCGGCCGAATCGGCTGGCAATCGGCCCAGGGCGAGTTCCGGCAAACCATCGCCGTCGAGATCGGCATACGGATTGTCTGTGGCAATCTCCGGCTCAGAGCCAAACAGTTGAATCACTTTCGCGGCGACATAGTGCGTGGGTACGGTTGGAAGATCTCGCTGGCGACCGACATCGCCAATCAAGAATACAAACTTTAACGCATTGCTTCCCGCCACCTGTCGAATTTGATCTGTGACGCCCTCTGCGCTTCGCGCGGGTGCGACTACTTGTATTGAGTGCCCTTGTTTTTGCCGGTACAGAATCCACTCGGACAGCGACGATTGAAATTCGGCGGGACAAATGACGAGCGTATCGAATGTCGTGGCTGGTACTAAAGACTCGTCGGAGCAGGTTCGCTGCCCCACCAAACCCAACATCATCAACGCCAGCAAAATACTCAACCGGATCAAAGTCATGGTTGTCCCTCATGGAAATTTGACGGCGCTAGGATTGTCGGTTCGCAACTTGAGACCGCCAATAAACCAGCAGCCCCAGTTTGGAAGATTTGAGAGAGCGGGGCAAGGGAAAAAAGCCAATAATGCCAGCGTTTTCGTGCTGTCGATGAACGATTTGATGCGGGAATGCTAACTCAGCGATTGAAAGGAACCTCGTTGATCCAGCGATAGCCTCGACTGGTCAGTCGATATTTGGCTTCAACCGGTACATTTTCCAACGACTGCGCTGTCTCGGATTTCTGCAATTGATTTGTGACGTTCCAAATTTGTTTGCCCAGCGGTAGGGCCAGGCCGACGACGATCATGATTGACTTAACGGTCCAGCGAAATCGTCCAGCCCACACGCCGCGCCACATTTCGATCAAGTCGACACTTGGCGTGCTGCGATTCCAGAACAACAGATTGGCCAATCGTCTCGCGTCCGGGAGGGCAATCAAAATTGCCATCGTCAACAAATGACTGGAATAGAGCTTGACTGGTACGTCGTAGCAGAAATTAAGCAAGACGACGTTGGTCATCACTCCGATCGCCACCAGCGCGCCCAGGGTAGCTGTTCGTCGCCAAACCAACAACAGCGCTCCCAACACTTCGCTCACGCCCGCAAAGATCGTGTAGGGTCGAGATGATCCCATGAACGCCCACAACACATTCATCGGCGACGAGTCTCCCCAGGTCTTCTTCAGTTGCCAATCGCTGACCAGTGGAAACTGGTTGAATTCAAACGTCACCTTGGCCAAGCCGTATCCAAGCAGAGTGAAGGCGAGTACGTAACGCAAGTAACTGCGCAAGAGGTCGCGGACCAATGGATAATCCGTGTTCCGTCGGTCAAACAGCGACCAAACGACCGCGATCAACGCCGCCAAGACAAACATCGACAACACCGCGAGGTAATTGAAAGTCGTATCACCACTGCCATTGGGTGGAACCAACTCGCCATCGATCTTGAAAACAACTCGAGCTACCGCCGCGACGAGATGGTTTTCCAGCCAGCTGCGGCAGACTGAAAGTTGTTGGCCGAGCCACGGAATCACGTTTGAAAACGGACTGGGTAGGCTGTACATCAACCAATAGGCCACTGTAAATCGGATTGCCAGCAACCGAATTCGACTCGGCAGTATCGATGAATTTAGGTTGGTCTCAGTTTGAGCCTTCGTCGGCCAAAACGCGATCGCGAACAACAGCAGAGCACTGGCCGGCAACCACAGCCAATGCGTAAAAAATGGTTGTTGAGGTGCGTTTTCGGCTGATTCCCAGGCTTTCATCACCAGCGGATCCATCGCGGGGCGCGCGCTAGCACTGGCCGCCGGGATTTTCATTTCGGTGGTGGCTGCTGCTGGATCAGCGATTTCAATGACGAGATCATCGACCCGCGCGATTCCCGTTCCGGTGATGAAAATTCCACAAGCGAGATTAACGGCGTCCTCGTCGACGACCAAAATAATTTCCTGACGAGTCCATTCATCGGCGCGAATCGGGCGGTTCTGCATGTTATCAAACGCGCCTGTTTGGGTTTGACCTTGGGCGTTGGGCTGGCGATCGACTCGAAACCACAACTGCACGGTCGCGTTTGGCGCCAATTCGGCTGTCTTGACCGCCGCGTGAAAGCGAACTTTCTGACCCTGCCACGATTTAGCGTCGACATTCTGCATCAAATTGGAAAACAGTTGTTGAGCACCAGCGGTCGGTTTGGTCGAGTCAATGACAGCCAGTCGTTTCCCTCGAAATGGCGATTGCGAATCGAGTGCCACGGTTCCACCACAAGTCGAATGGAAAGTCCAATCGCGTGGCAATAGATTGTCGACTGATTCTTCCAAGTCGCCATTGAGCAGGGATTGACAGCCTTGTGCCGCTTCAGCCAATCCTGCTCCGGTTAAAACAACGAAAACAACGATCCAGGCGAAGATCCACCAACGGTCAATGGTAATCCGCATTGCATGTTTCCTGTATCGAATTATTGATTCCATGAAGATACACCATTTGTTGGTTTTCTGAAGGACAAGAGACCGGCTCGAAACAGCTATCGGGCCAAACGCTGGGAAGGGCACTTATGGTGGAAAATACGTCCGATTTCATGTTGACATGCCATTTGGCATGGTTAATAATGCCATATAGCATGACGTATTACGAGATCGATATGGAAAATTTTAAGGTACTGGCGAAGTTCATGGGCGGAACCACGGTTGTTGGCTCGCCCCAATCTGATTTTGAGTTTATCAAAATCATTCGGCTCGGTTTGCCGTCGAAAGTAATCGAGTGCGTCGTCAAATCTTCCGCGTTGAGTGAAGAAGTCATTTACAAGTCCCTGCGAATTGCGAAACGCACTGCTGCGCGTCGCAAAGCGACTTCGTCTACGCTGAAGCCTGTAGAATCGGAACTGATCTATCGGCTCAGCAAAGTTCTGGTTACCGCCCGGGAAATCTTGGGTGAACGCGACAAGGCCCGCGAGTGGTTGCTTTCTGGTAATCGAGCACTCAATGGCGAACGCCCGATCGACTTGCTGGACACCGGAATTGGGTTCGACGACGTGATGGATGTGCTTCATCGAATCGAATTTGGTGTTTACAGCTAACCATGGATATTTGGCGCATCTGCCGCTCGAGATACGAGGCTGCTGCCTTCACTGGGCTCGGTGCGGAAAAGACCGGTGGCCGGTGGAATTACAAGGGACATGGAATTGTCTATGGTTCCGAAAACTTGTCGCTCGCGGCACTGGAATTGTTTGTGCATATTTCTCCCGGAATCCTGCCGGCGGATTTGATATCCATTCGAGGCAAACTGCCGGACTCAATTTCAGTAATTGAGATCACTGAGTCTCAGCTACCGAATAATTGGCGAGCGTATCCAGCGCCGAGTGAGCTACAGTCGACAGGTACCGCTTGGCTGCGAGGGCTTGAGTCGCTGGCACTAATCGTCCCCTCCGTGATCAATCCGCTGGAAAGAAACATACTGTTGAATCCGTCGCACCCCGAATTCAAAAGACTCAAGAGAGAGGTTGGGAAACCGTTTCAATTCGATCCGAGAATGTTTGGCAGGTGATTCACTCGACGTCAAAGACTCGAAATCGGCACTGCCGCCCACCGCGCGGTCCATGTTATGGCAGTGATCGGCGATGGAGTGAAAGATGTCCCGTTTTACTGGCGGCCAGTTTCAGCGTGAGGCTGGGAAAATCGGATACCAAGGTCAGCCTTGCTGGTGTGGCTTGCCATCTAAGGGCACACAGGCTTGACTAAAAAAAATGCTATTCGCGATGGCGCGACAATTTCCAACTAACGCGTTTGAAATTGCCGAATGTAGTTTTTGACCTTCACCTTTTTCGCCGTATTGTCACTGCTCATATAGCGAATTTTGCCAAAAATTTCTCGCTCACCCCACGCTCGATCATAACGACCAAGCACCCAAAAAATTCCACTATACGAATTCGGGTTCCGGCCATCGAGTGCATATTTATTATTTAACTCGATCATCGTCGCCAGTGCGGCCCGAGGCGTCGGCGACCATTCGAGGATTTTTTTTCCCCACAACATGCGCAAATAATTGTGAATCACGCCCGTGGTTACCAGTTGGTTCTGGGCCGCGTTCCACAACGGATCATGAGTTTGAGCGGCCTCGAATTGCTCTAATGTATAGAGAAAAAGTCGTCGATCCGACTCATGATCGGCCAAAGTTTTTTGAGCCCACGCCGGCAATGACTCGTATTGATCAAAATCGTCTGTATTCGCACATCGGTTGTAACCAAGTTCCCGCCAGGTAATCAGTTCATCCAGGAACGACTCGACGGCTTCATTGGTTCCCCACCACCCGTTGGCTTGACCGGTGGCTTTGACCGCCACTTGGTCCGGCTGCCAATTCGACTGTTCAGTGATCGCAGCAAACAGTTGATGCGTCGATAGGTGTCCGAAATGCAGATACGGTGAAAGGCGACTGGTCATCATTTTTTCCGGTTCGTTTCGAGCGTCTTTATATTGAGTAAGACGTTGGAACAGGAACGATTGGGCCTGTTGATTCGCTGCGGAGCTGCCACCGATGGTTTCGGATACGGTGACGGAATGATTGATGGGAAACTCTTTTAGTGCCGCAAGATTTTGGGCCAAGGCGACCGGATCGGCGGCTGGCCAACGCTGCAATATTCTGGTCGGAAGCGATTTGAGCCGAACCAGAGGAGCACCGGCCAACGGATCAGGCAAGGGCCGTTGCGCCAGATGCGGCAGCAAATTTTTTTGCAAGTGACGACGAAAATCAAATGCCCGGGTGAATACTCGATCCGTATCGCGCATCGGATAG
Organism: Mariniblastus sp.; assembly: GCA_031400405.1. Lineage (GTDB taxonomy): Bacteria > Planctomycetota > Planctomycetia > Pirellulales > Pirellulaceae > Mariniblastus. Next base: position 1,723 of record JANNPW010000088.1, on the reverse strand, counting down.
AGGCCATTGGAGTCGATCAACTCGAATTGTGTGTTGATCATTCGCGCGGCCGCCGAAATCATTCGCGGTAAAAAGAAGCACGGGAAATCATCGCTCACCACCACACTGGCATCGCGAGCGAGCTCTCTTAACAATCCCCGTTCGTCGCCCGCAGTGCGTTCAAGATAGGGATAATAAGTTACCGCAGTGCCCAAAAAATCTCGCGAGTTATCGGCCATTCCCTGAATCACAAAAGCATGGATGCGATCGGAATTCCATTGATAGGTGGCCCGCAAGGCCTCCAGTATGACCAGTGGTTTTTTAAGCATGCGTGCCCAATCGACGGCCCGCTGCAAGCCAAAATTCCACTTGGTTCGCCGCGCTGCAATCATCCAGTACAACACATAGTCCCCTTCGGGATTGATGTCGATTTCGTTGAGGATCCGAATGCGCGAGTCAGGGACGAGCGAACGAGTTGGTTTCCGGTTCATGACGAGAGGACTCACGAGAATGGTTGATCGGAATTTGATGGACGGTGGCTCGGTCGCTGAGGAAAATCACGGTGCAGCCGAAGTAAACCGTCAAGCTCGTGGAGGATTCACGATACTTGATTCCGAAAACGGCCGTTCAATTCTTGCGACTGTCGCGCCTGCTAGGGTTCGGAGCCACGAACTTGGAAGCGTAGGGTGCATGAAGGCGGCATTTGTGCTAGTGGTGTGTTACGCAAGTCAGGGAAACCTCACACCAATGTTACTCGCTAAGCCAAACGATTGCCGACGCAACGCACCAGCCAGTAAAGACTTGCTGCACACACCCTACGCTCTACGCTCGAACCGTGAACGGTTATTTCTTTTTCGGCCCAGTCGGTTGGGGGGCGGCGCCTTGCGGGTCTTTCACTTTCGGTTCGGAACCAAGCGGTGGCGGTTCGGCCGCTCCGGCTTTCGGATCGTCCGGGGGAATTTCGTCCTGTTTATCCATCGGTTTTTCGGCGGCGGCTGGAGGTATTGCGGCAGGCGCGACACCTTGATCCGGGACCACCGCACCGCCATCGGCGGCCGGTGGCGGAACTGCCGGAGCTGGCGGCTGTTCGGCAGGCACCTCGAATCGCATCAGCCCAGCCCAGAAGTAGGGATGTTCAGCTTTCAACACGGGCTCATTTTTTTTCGTCCGAATTTGAGGTTCGAGTTCATAATTCAAATCCAGCAGGCGGGCCGCCGCGACACTTTCCCGCAGAGCCAATCCACCCGGCATCGTGGGTAATCGTTGAGCGTAGTGGCGAGACAGCGCCAGACTATTGGCGCCACCTGCTCGCCAGCGACTGATCAACAGTGTTCGCGTGCCGGCCCCCATCAAGGCGGTCGTTGTCAGGAACAAATCTGCCCCGTTCAATTTCCCGCGCATCGCCATGCCACCGTCGGAAATAAATCCTGGAAGTGTCACATGTTCCGGACCGTACCAGGGCAAAGTCATCCAGGCTCCCAACGTCGTACCGATTGCTCCCTGATCAATTTGCATCGGTTGAATATCCAATAAACTTGCATTGCGAGTCGGATTCACTTCACTCCAAACGACCAGCTGATCGAACAACGAGCCCAGTAAATTTGATGGAGCCCGAATTGATTTATCGTATACCACGGCCGTCGGTAGACTGGCTGACAGCTCTTTGAATGCGCTTGAACTCACCTCCGCATCCAGTCGCAAATGAATTTTTGCCGCGACCGCCGCCGTGCGCGCAATCGGGTAA
>JANNPW010000031.1:0-18112 GCA_031400405.1 Mariniblastus sp. | reverse complement strand
GGAACAGCCACAATTACGGCAGTTCCAGAGCCAAGCTCTCTGTTGATGTTCATTGCTGGTGGATGTAGCGCATTGTTGGCTCGCCGACGACGCGCATAGTCAGTTTGCCCACATGGATTTTGAGGGTGTCTGGCCGAACTTGCGAGAACGGCCAGCACCTCTATTCTCAAATATCTGGTCTCGGGATTCAATCCAACAAACGACAATCTCGATGGTGGGCCCGGCGACTATTTTGGTGTCGGCAACATTCTGAATTGGCCGCCAGGATTCGGTCCCGGCGTTCCATTTGGCCTTGCCGATGACACCGTAACTAGTGTAAGCCATCCAGCAAATCCACTTTTTCCTGCAGATCGGGAAGGCATTTTTGGCTTGGCCTCCGATCCCAATAACGATTTTTTTGCCATCAGTGATACGCGCGAGTGGACTGCTTCGCAACTTGCTTCGCAACTCGTAGCCGCGTGGACATTCAACGTTGCTGGCGGTGCTGGCAATGATCTGCTGCCAAAATTGGATTTAGGGCAACAGTCGGATGGAGCCTTTTTTTGACGGCATCACGGCGGGTTCAGTTTTGGTGGAATATAGTTTTGATGGAGGCAACTTTCAAACTGCAATGATCTGCCAACCGGCGAGCGCCACGAGTTCTGGTTTCTTGTATCGCGCAATGGACGACGGGTCGCTGCCGACGACAGCATCGGTAATGCAGGCCTCGGGGCCCAATGGTGTCACCAAAATTTCTGCCGCAACCCAATTGGTCGTGGCCGATAATTTTCTCGACAAGGCACCCAATCAAGCCAGCGCGAACCCTTCGCGGTTGGATTCGTACATTGTACCCCTAAGCGGATCCGGCCAAGCACTTCAAATCCGAATTACCGCCGACCTTCCGTTCGAAGGCATGGCGATCGACAATATCGAAATCCTGGCCGATGAACCCGACTTTATTTTGGGAGACGCCAACGGTGATGGTGCCTTTGATTTCGGTGACATTGAACTGTTTGTTCTGGCCTTGAGCGATCCAACCGCATTCATGTTGCAGTTTCCCAATGTCGATGTCGACCAAGTCCTGGACTTTGACGGAGACGGGGTGTTTACGTTTGGCGATATTGAAGGCTTTGTCAATGGATTGGTCGGCTAATCCGGGCGCAGGCAGTGATGAGAACGGGTGGAAGAAACGCGGAAATAAACAGGTCGTTCAGCCTGAATAGATTGGAACCAGCGGCCAGAGATATTCTGGCCGCTGGCCTTTTTGATCGCGTGTCAGGCAACAGCGGTCCGGCAGAAAATCCCGGCGGAAGAGGTACTCCAAACTCGCTGGCACGGTTCGGCCAGTCTTACTGAAATCAAAAATTGCGACAACATCGAACTTCGCGACGTAGATTACTTGGTCTGAGCCAAGACTAACGACTCCAATTCGGCAAGATAGTCCTGAATATCAGGCACAATGAGATCCGGATCTTTCGCGGTATCATCCCAGACACGCAATCGAACCGCGTCGTGAAAATAGCACTCGTCTTCGAAGTTGAAAAGTTCTTCGGCACTCATCATACCACCTTGATCAAGAAAACTCTTGTAGGATGTGGGAGACAGTCTCTGCTGATAACTTCGCTCTTTGGTACACAGATAGCGTTTGGCCGCAACATGCAATCGGACCGGATCTGAAACGGCAGCGCCAAAATTCCGCTTCAGGAACGCGTAGCCGACTTGTTCGTGTCGATCATCGAGATCTTCCTGACAATTTTCCGGCAACCCGCGTCGACCGAGAATATGGCCGATGTCGTGTAGCAACGCCGCAACCACCAGGGTCGAATCAGCCTGCTCCTGTCGCGCCAAGGCCGCACACTGCAACGCGTGTTGCAACTGTGAAACGCCTTCATCGGCATATTTTTCACCGCCTCGCTGGGCAAACGTCTCCACGATGGTTGTTAGAATTTCATTCATTGCTCCCTCCCCAGATTTGATCGTTTTGTGTACTCAAACTTAAAAAAATAGAACGGCCAAAACAACTGGCCGTTCTCAACTAAATCAACTCGGTAGGCCCAACTAAAAACTACCTGGGGCGACTTCACCATTGGCTCGAGTTCCCAAGCCACTGTAAATGACCGCGTCGATATTGTTCGGCAAAAATCGGACCGAACCATCACCGTTACAAAACTCGGCTCCCCCCGGATGTCGGCTGCTGAAACTCACTTCGTAAGCACCCCATGCCAGATTTCCATCCATCGCAAAAGCTGACGGTCGGATGGCCGGCTTTGGGAAGTTGATCGCCACCGCTGTGGAACCACCCATTTCTGACCAATCGGTCCCTTCCCAGTTATCAAAATCATCACCGCCAATCGCCCAGTGATCTTTCCGACCGGTATTGGCAGTCTCGCGGACCGACGCGAGCAAAGCCAATTCGGAATCGGGCTCCGCTTCACCAAGCATCAACGTATTCGATAGTCCGTCGGTGCAGTTGGCTAATTTAACTGCACCGCCCATGCCGCCCTGACTGATGCGGGACAAACTGAGCTCTCGCGTGATCATTAAGCCATCGAGTTCCCAATGTCCCAGAGTCGTATTCCCGCTCCAAGTGCCACGATTAGGCGCTCCCCAACCCGACGCTGGTTTCCAGTCGACGGGTTGGATTCCCGTCACGACTCCCAAATAGTTTGCTGGTACTCGGCGTGCCACAAACCAGGGACTCGACAACCAAGTCGAAGCGTCAAAAATATTCGCCGGGGCTTCAGTTGAAGGACAGCGAAAAACCGAAAAAACATTTTCGCAAGCAGCAATTTGTCGAGTGATCGGATCGGGGTCAGTAATTAAGGCATTCTGCGTCGCCACCGCACGCGCCCAATCGGTTGAGCCAAAAGTAAGGGCATTGTAGGCACTGTTCTGCTCTAGAAAGGGCAAAATAAAAGCCGACCAATGTCCGCCCTCCTGAGCCTCTCCCAACATCGGCAGCTTCTCCGATTCCGCACTGGCAAAATTATGCATTGCCAAGCCCAAATTCTTTAGATTGCTACTACACGAGGTACGTCGAGCGGCCTCGCGAACTTGTTGAACGGCTGGCAACAACATGCCGATCAAGATCCCAATGATGGCAATCACCACCAACAACTCAACCAACGTAAAACCTGATTTTTTTTTCATCTGCACTTCCGATCAAAAATAAATAATTGGCTATTTAGAAAAGTACGACTTCTTTAGGCTACTACATGCCGGGAATATCGAATTCCAAACGGTTCTCGCTTCCTGCCACAACTTCGAACTCGACTGGACTCTGGTCCGAATCGGTGAATTTTTCGGGTACTTGCTCAACACTGACGACAGTGGTGCTTTCTTCTTTTCTATCGGTCGGTAGCGCGATTTCCCGACCATTGATTTTCGTTAGGCCATAGGAAAACGTGACCCTGTATTTACCCTTGACGAGGCCATCGCCAGCCGTGGACCGTAACGTCAATCTACCCGTTTTGTCGGTTTCTCCCACCCCCAAGTTGTATTCATTGACTAATTTACCAATCGGTCGAAAATACACCAACAACCGCTCGCGTGGAACTCCAGCCAACGTCACTTGACCGGAGATAGCATGGAGCGTGGTATCTTGGCCACAACCCACGAGTAACATCGCCCCCACAAACAATAGAAATACCCAAATTCTCGTTCCACTCATAAAACGCCTCGTCCCATCGATGGAAAACACTATTACGAAGTCAGATTGTCAACAACTTTGTTAGCGTTCCTTGAACATTCCATGAATTGCTGATGAAGTTCTGGCACGATCTCGGCGGATGGCTGAGAAATAATCTGTCTGCATAAAATAGACCGCGCCGATATATGAATTTTTCATGAAGTTGTCTTCATGGACTTAATCCAAATAGAACGATCCGCTGAAGTCGGTCAATTTCGGAGCTGTTTCAATCTGCAAGTTTCGTCAAATGGCTCAACGATCGATCGAAGACCGAGTTGGCCGCCAAAAATAAAATCCACTTTGCAGCAAACAGATTGCGCCAATCACCACGGTCGCCCAACAGGCTGTCACCAACAGACTGAGCCAATGTTCGTTCGCTCCGCCGAAATTCTTAGCCAACATCACACCGACATAGCCTAGATATCCAACCGAATCAGCCACGTACATCAGAAACCCCAGATTTCCTCGAGCCTTAGTCATGCCCAGCAACCGCTCGAACAGGGTGGTGTGCATCGCCACATACGGCAGGTACAGTCCCAATCCGATCAACACCATAAAACGAAAGGGCGACAAAAATGAAAACTGATGCATCACCAACGTCGCAGCCAATAGTCCCAGGCCCCCGCCGCAAGTCAACAGAGCGAGAAAAAATGCCCGACGATTGTCGAGCACCAACACCACCGCACCGTTAACAACCAGAATCCCCAGCGCCACCCAAATTTCCGATTGCGCAAAAACGCTCGGCACGGCTGGACTGCCCAATTCGCGCCAGATTTCCGGGGCGAAATCTCCGCGAATACTGCGTACAATGGTTACCAACAGGTAAATCAACACCAACGGTATCAATCCCAGCGCATATCGTCCGACGAAGGACCAGCGTTCACCCCGATTCATGGGCACTCGCTCAGTCCGTGCGGCAACGTCCCGTTTCGATGGTGCTGAAATTCGCCCCAACATGATCACGCAGATTCCTAACGGCAATAAAAACATTGCGCCCGCGACACTGGGCATCCAGTCTTCCGAAATTCCGTGATCAATCAACCAGCTTCCGACCGACTTAGTCGCGCCATCTGCCAAAATAAAACTGGCACATAATCCCGCCGTCAACAGCTCGGTCAGCCGGCGACCCTCGAGGAAACCCAAGACCAACCCGAACACCATCCCCAAGGCCAAGCCATTAAAAAACAGGCAAGCGGCATTCCACGGTCGCGGTAACAGCCCAAACAAAACCAGCGCCAGCTCCGCCCAGAGGATCAATTTCATGATCATCATTGCCCGGCGATGGGGCTGCATCTCGGCAATCACTTTGATTCCGATAAATTTTGCCAACGCATAACCAATCACTTGTGACGTCACAAGAACCGTCTTAAAGCCCAAACCCCATAGCATAGTGTCGGAAAAACTCGCCGCGGCAAATGGCTTGCGAAACGCGTACATACAAAAGTAGCAACCAAACGCGGCAGTGACCGCCCAGATCGTCTTCCACCATTCCCCTTGCTCGCTATCGAGACTGGCCGAATGAACTTCCGTTGCGCTAGGTTCCATGAAAACTCCTGAAAGGGGCCGGCCTTGAGTTCAGGCGAGAAGGTCAGCAGCTACCGGTAATCATCTATTAACCGTATGTCAGCCGAAACACGGCCCCTGATCGCTTGAGGATTGGTGACAAAAATATCACGTCAATCGTAGAAGACAGAATTGTGGCCGCCTACCAGCGTGAAGATTAATTAATCTTGGTTTGCAACCGCCCCCGACACTTCCGGGTTCGTGTACATTGTCGGCCAACATTTATTCGCTGCACAATTGTTTTGGAAGGATCACTGCGATGCGCATCGGAATCGTCGGCGCAGGAATCGCCGGACTGGCACAGGCCTGGTCCGCCGCGCAACGCGGACATCAGGTCACTGTTTTTGAACGCTCGGACCGGGCCAGCGGCGCCTCCATTCGAAACTTTGGGATGGTCTGGCCGATTGGTCAACCGGCGGGTGAGTGCCACGAGATTGCCCTGCGCAGTCGTGATCGATGGTTACAAATAGCGCAACAGGCGCGACTGTGGGCCAATCCTTGCGGATCGATTCATCTCGCCCATCGGCCGGACGAATGGATCGTACTTCAGGAATTTCAGGCGCTGGCACCGAGCCTCGGATTCGAATGCTCGTTGTTACAACCCGCTGAAGTGTTGGCGCGATCCCCCGCCGCCCAACCCGATAGGTTATTGGGAGGTCTGTGGAGTCCTACGGAAGTTGCCGTGAACCCACCGGCGGCCATTCGAAGTATTCCCGCTTGGTTGGCAACGAAGTTCCAGGTGCAATTTCACTTTAACACCACGATTTCATCCGCCGAGACCGGAGTCCTTCGTAGTGCCAACGGTCAACCCTGGAATTTCGACCAGATTGTGATTTGCAGTGGCGCCGATTTCGCGACGCTATTTCCGCAATCACTGCAACAATCTGGGCTGAAACTTTGCAAACTGCAAATGCTGAAAACTAATTCGCAACCCGGCGATTGGCAGCTGGGGCCGCATGTCGCCAGTGGTTTGACCTTGAGGCACTACCACAATTTTGATGTCTGTCCGAGCTTAGCCCTACTCAAGCAACGCGTGGCGACCGAAACGCCCGAACTCGATCGCTATGGGATTCATGTGATGGCCTCCCAAAATGATCAAGGAGAAGTCATCTTGGGCGATTCCCACGAGTACGATGCAGAGATCGAACCGTTTGACAAAGGCCTGATTGATGAGTTAATCCTGCGCGAGTTGCGCGCGATTATTCGTCTTCCGGAATGGTCGATCGCCGAGCGCTGGCATGGGATTTATGCCAAACATTTGACGGCACCCCTGTACACCGACCAACCCGTACCGGGTGTGTTTGTGAGAACCGGTGTCGGTGGTGCCGGGATGACCATGTCATTTGGGCTTGCCGAACGAGATTGGGAACAATGGTCCTGAGGCCGGTGAATCTCGCGTATCGGGAATCACGGATTCGCCGGAGGGGTGACTACCAGGGCAGGGAATACGTTTTTACCGTTGACATGAACTTCATCGCTTCAACCACGCCTTCCTTGATTCCTAAACCGCTATCTTTCACACCCCCAAAAGGGCTTAACTCCAAGCGATAGCCTGGAATTTCGTTGACATTGACCGTCCCCGCCCGAATTCCTTTCACGGCGCGAATCGCTGATTCCAGACTCTGTGTGACAATCGCACTGGAGAGCCCATACGCAGTCGCATTGGCTAAATCGATCGCATCGTCCAAATCCAGCACACTGAAAATCGGCGCTAACGGACCGAAACACTCCTGTGTCGCAACCAGTGCGGTCCGTGGAACCTGAGCCATGATGGTTGGGGGCATCCGTGCTCCGTTCCGATCGCCCCCCAACAAGATCTTCGCACCCCTCGCTGCCGCGTCGCGGACTGCCGACTCCAAAGATTGCGCTGCAGATTCATCGATCACGGTACCCACTCGCGTTTGCTCGTCGAGAGGATCGCCGCAGGAATAGGTCTGCGCAAGTTGCAGAAAGCGGCTCGTAAAATCATCCAGCACCGCCGCTTGAACCAGCAAGCGGCGGACCGCCGTACAACGCTGGCCGCTGTTTCTGAAACAACCCTCGCAGGCTAATTGCGCTGCCAGATCAAGGTCGGCATCCGCGAGAACAATTAGTGGTGAATGACCACCCAATTCGAGACAGAGCCGTTTGTATCCGGCGGTGGCCGCTATTTCTTTACCCACCGCCGCGCTGCCCGTAAAGGAAATCAATTCGACTCGCGGATCACGTATCAAAGGGCGCGCGACCTCGTCCACTGCGCCGTGCACACAGCTCAACAGGGAACCGGGCAACCCCGCTTCATAGAGCAACTCGGTGAGGCGCACGGCAGTCAATGGCGTTTTCTCAGAGGGCTTCAAAATCACCGGAGCTCCCGCCGCAATCGCCGGCGCCAGTTTATGAGCGACTTGATTCAGCGGATGATTGAATGGCGTAATTGCGCCCACCAGTGATATCGGCTCGCGGAGCGTAAAAATTTTCCGGGGCTTACCAGTCGGCGTGATATCGCAAGAAAACGTTTGCCCATCGTCGCGCAGGGCCTCGCTGGCGGCAAACGAAAATACGTCGCAGGCGCGACCGACTTCATAGCGAGATTCTCGCAAGCACAATCCCGATTCCATGGTAATCAAGTGCGCAAATTCTGCACGGCGAGTGTCCAGTAAATCCCGAGCACGGCTGAGAATCTGGCTGCGCTGGTATCGCGTTAACAACTCCGGCGAAGCGAGATGGCGACGAATCGTATCGACTAATTGATCCTGGTCGATACAAGCCACCCGCCCGACCTGCTCTTGGTTCCAAGGATTGAACACATCGATCCATGTTTTTCCAAAATATGCGGTTCCTGTTAGATAACTTGGTAACGTCAACATAGTCAGTATGTGATCCGGCAAGGAACTGGGTAAACGGTTTAGAGATTCGCAATGAACAATTGGTATAAAGGGTAACGACTACGGAAACGACGTTAAGGCTTGATGGAAACTCGTGGCCATTGTCGGCGACCCGAAAGTTCAATTCCCCGATTTAACTCCATTAATGGCACTGCCGGACTGGTCAGTTTTTCAAACGGAAACACTGTCTGGTTCCGTGTCAAGAATTCCAACCCCGTGGCTAACTGACCTGGCGCATAATTATGAACTCCGCGAATGTTCAGGCATTTTTTTACAATGGCTTCACCGGTCAGGTCTAATTTCGTCTGCGGATGCACCATCCCAGCCCATAAATAATGTCCGCCGGGGCGCAAAACCTGAACTCCCGCAGGAATCGAAGCGGAAGAACCGGTAACCTCAAATACCAGATCTAAATTGGAAAGACGATCGGCCTGGGGCCCGGTCAACGGTATTCCCCCAAACTCAGCCACCCACGCCAATCGCGCGGGACTGAGATCGGTACAATAGATTTCGGCAACTCCCTGTTGCCGCAGCCAAGCACAAGCGTACAAACCCAACAAACCGGCCCCTTGAATCAACACTCGGTCACAAGGCATCGGCAACGTCTCCAAGGCATTGACGACCGTTGCCAAGGCACAATTGGCCGGTGCCACAATGACATCGGACAAACTCTCGGGGACACCATAAATTTGCGTACCAGGACGCAATAAAAGATGGCTGGCATAACAGCCATTGAGCCCGGAGCCATCATCGAGAGGGGCATGCCCGTACTTGAAAATTTGTTGACACTTTTGCGGAAGTTGCCAACGCGTGCAGGGCTGGCAATGACCGCAACCAACCGACAGCGACCAAGTTACCCGCCGACCGACGACCACGTCGATTCGGTTACTGGAAACAACGTGACCCACTCCTTCATGGCCCAAAATACAGGGCGTCGGTGCGTCGCGCCGACCGGCGACCGAATGCAGGTCAGAACCACAGATGGTGGCCAACGAAATACGCACTAACACTTCTCCGGCTTTTAGCTCCACAGGGCAGGGGAGCTCCGCCATTTGAAATGGCTGGCCAGCGCCGTAAAACAATTGAACGTTGGCGATTTCATCGCTCATCGGCGCGTGCCATTGCAGACCAGCTCAAAAATATCAAAATTCCGCACATCGCCCGCCACCCATCCTGCATACTGGTCGTTTAAGGGTTCACTGAAAATCAGCGGCACCATTTCTTCGTAACGCCCACCATGACTTCGTAGGGCGCCGGCCAGTTTGCTCAAATCATGATCGGCGGGGGTTCGTCCCAACACCACGTCGCGCGCGCTAGCAACGACCAGATCCCCGATCCGGTCAGCTGGCAACTCCATCAATTGTACCGCGATCGAAGGTTCATGACACTCGCAAATGCCTCGCCGGCTCAGCAACCATTCTCGCACGGGTCCCACAGCCACCTGCGGCGGAAGGTAAACCTGCGCAAATGAACCCAACGCGCCGTGGTGGGCTACGTAGGGATCGGTGATTGGCAAAATAACTCGAAATCCAGTCCCAAATTGTTGGATCAATTCGCTTTCCAAATAGATCACGTTGGGTGTTCCATCGGGTAATTGTTTCGCGTTCATGCCATGATCGGCCGTCAAACCAATTACCGCGCCTAGCGCCAATAAACGTCCTAATTGTTGATCGATTGCGGCATAAAAATCCAGCGCTTCATGGTCTTCCGGGGCATATTTGTGTTGCATAAAGTCCGTCGTGCTAAGGTACAGAAAATCGGCGATTTCCCGTTCCAACATCGTCGCGCCAGCTTTCAAAACATATAGACTGGCCTCACCACTGTAGATCGCTGGCATCGGTCCCACCAAGTTCTCCACATCGGCGATACCATGCGATTCGACCGTCGCCCGATCGGCATGTTCTGCTGAGAACGCGATCCCGCCGGCACTAATTAATCCATGGGCGAAAATGCCACGCAGTTTCTCTTTGGCAGTGACCACCGCCACGCTTCTTCCTGCCCGTTGAGCTGCCGGGAAAATCGTCTCCACCCGCAAGAAGCTCGCCGAGTTCATCATGACCTCTTCGCCCGTGTTGGTATCGAAGAAAAAATTTCCGCCAATCCCATGCACGGATGGCGGCACGCCCGTGACGATACTACTGTTATTAACGTTGGTGAATGTCGGCATCGCCGCCCGGGCCATCCCCCGCCAACCCGTGATGCACATTTGCGAGAGGTTGGGCATTCGTGTGCGCACCATGGCACAATCCAGATACTCGTCGGCAGACCCATCGAGACAGACGACGACGACTGGCCTCGCGGGCGGATGGTAGTTCCGGTTATTTACGGTGAACTTTTGCATGGGAGAATTGATTGACTTTCAGATCGTGCCCAGGGTCGGCGGTACTGCGCGCCTTCGAGGCACGTTTGGAATTCTCAGTTCACGCGCCTGTGAGCGGAAAATTATTTTGGGAGACACACCACTGAGGGGATTTTGGTGCTGCTGGCAGACACTGTCAAGCAGTTGGCATCAAGGGAAATCGCGAACGTCAGCAAATCATCTTCTTCAAGCGCTGCAAAGCCGCTGGGATGAATGATTTCGCGAATGAAGTTCTCGTTATGAAGAGAATTTAACTCGCGCGTTGTCAGCCTGACTGCTTATTTCTGAAAATTCCGTAACGATTGGTGCAGCTGTTTGATCGGGATGACTGGCCTGTAATCGCCCGTCCTGACATGTCAGCAACCGTGGGATCATTTTCGCCATCGACACGTCATGCCGCCGCGTTGGAGTGCAGCCAATGCTACACCGGCGCCTACAATTTATGGTTCACCAATGAGGAAGTCGCGCCGATTTGTGCGGCCTATCGTTCAAAACACCAGCGCGTTGCCAAACCGACAGACTGAAATCGCTTGACAGTCCCTCCAATGCACTTTACGATCCACGTGGCGGCGACGCACCGCTGGATTCTGTGATTAGTCCCGAATTGCGTTAACTCGGTGTCGATCGTAGTTGTATTGGTTGTAAACCGTTTCAATATTTTTTGGAGAATCCAACATGAACAGTACAACTATTTCTAACACTCTATTGGGACGCCGCAGCTTTTTGGGCGTGTTGGCTGGTGGGATGACTTTGAGTCTGCCTGGTTGGGCGCTCGGTCGTAGTGGACTGTGGTTGCCCGGCGATGACTTACCGCTGACCCCCAGGCAAAGCGATGGGCCGTTCTATCCGGAGACGGCAATTGACAAACAACTGATTAACGACACCGATTTACATCAAAGACTCGCCGGTCACGAATTCGCCAAAGGGCAGGTGATCGTGGTCGCTGGAGTGATAAAAGATCAACGCGGGAAGCCACTGGCTGGGTCGATCGTCGAAATCTGGCAAGCGTGCGCTACGGGACGGTACCAGCATTCGCAGGACGAAAAAAATACCTCATTACTGGATAACAATTTCCAGTTTTGGGGTCGCGCGATTACCGAAGCGGATGGGAAATACTCGTTCAAGACCGTCATCCCTGGAACGTATCCGGGCCGCACCGCGCGCCATATTCACTACCGAGTCGATTCGAACGGGCATCCGCGATTCTCCACGCAATGTTTTTTTTCGGATTTCGGTGATGACAACGCCCGCGACGACATCTATCGCGAATTGAATCCCCAGGAACGCAATCAATTGACTGTGCAAGTTGACAAGCCCACCGCTGCCGATGAACCTTGGACCGGCGTCTTCGATATTGTGCTGGGAAAATGATGAGATCCTGCGCCGACCACAACTCTACGGAACCAATCAGGTATTCAACCGCGAGACCGGCGTGATCGAACCACCGATTGTGCAAAGTCTGGAGTCGGCCAATCAGGCGCGGCGCGAAATCGGCATGCCCGAATTGCAGGACGGAGAATACCGCCTGGCTCCCGCTGACGGCTCATCAAAAAGTTCCGGCAAGGAAGCTGGTGGCTTGACGTCCGCGGGAGGCGTAATTCCAGCCGCCTCCTTTCAATTCCTTTTCCGCCAATGCCGTGATCAGTTCTTCAATCCAGCCATCGATCAATTCCGCGCTTTCCGCGATCAACGGAGACTCATGCAGTCGCGACATCATTTTAGCCGAAGTTCTTCCATCCGTTGGACCACCGTTGCAAATGAGCCACCGATGACATAAGTTCCGTCGGGGTCGATCAACACAAAATGTTGTGACGTCCAAACACCCAATCGTTTCGAAATTGGATTTGCATCGGCGACGGAGAGTTGGCCATCGATCCAGACAACCCCTGGTTTGACGGTCGTCGGAACCCGCGATTTTTGAACAGAACCGTTGGCCATCAGACTGATGACCGTTGTCTTCCCCTTCGCGGCCAGCGTGTTTACCAGTCGTTGTACTTTGGGCGTGTCCAGCTCACAAGCGTCGCACCAGGGGCACCAAAAATCCAGCAGAACATATTTGCCCTTGGAAGCCGACAGCGATGTTTTCGATTGATCGGTGCGAACCGCAAATTCGAAATCTGCTACGACTGAACCTGACTGCGGATCGTCAAACAATGGAACTTCCAGCTCTCCCAAATCAACCGACTTCTCGCCGATCTCGATTACCTGACTAAAATCGGACAAAAAACCGCCGCCAACATTGCTATTCGACTTGGCGAACGGCATTGCCTTCAGCAAGTATTTTCCACCTCGTAACAGGTCGACCGAGAATTTCCCGTCCTCTGAAACCGGTCCGGAATAAGAATCGAAACAATTGCGCAGACTGCTCGTGGCATCCCAGTTCTCATGATCGGTAAACCATTGAAGGGCTTCTTGAAGATCCCTGTCCAAGCCATTGGCTTGCATTTCCTGCTTAAGTTCTCCTGGAATTTCTGCCGATGGTTCGAGTCGCGTTAGCAAAAAACGAGTCCGGGTCAAGTCAACTTTATCAATGGTACCACCAGACAATTTAAAAATTGCTTTGAGATTCGAGGAGTTCGTGAAATCGAGATCAAATTCTTTCCCCGGCTCAGGCGTAAATGCCAACGAATAGCGCAATCCTTGCGGATTTTTTTGGTCCATAACGTTTATGCTGGATGGCAATGCCGGGATTTTTCGAAATTGAAATCGACCGTCTCTGCGCGACGTACTAATTTCCATTATCTGAACATGCCCGGAACTGGTTGCAAAATACCGATTGCAATGCAAAATGGCCGAAGCAGCCCAAGGTTGGCCGTCCTGAGTGATGAATCCCTTCACACTTCCCCACTTCTTAGTTTGCATCTTGGTAATTGGATTTTCGGGATATTCGGAAAATTCCCCAAAACCCGTGTCGGAAATCGCCATTAGCGTGCGAGGCCCAGGCGACGATGGCAATGTACATGAACCGTCACTTTCGGTTGTCACGTATTGCGTTTGATCCACTCCGATTCCGTCCGAATAACTCTGCAAGCGGAGAACTTGACCCACCGGTGCAACCACAACCGTTGCACCCGGAACGGGTTGACCTTCATCGTTAACGACTTGATATTCTATTGAACTGGCTGGTTTCATTGAGATCTCGAAAGGGCCTGCGGCTGCACCGCGATGAAACGTCTCGGAGACCACGGATTCGTACCCTTCGGCCTCAATCTTCAACGAGTAGTCTCCGTCTTGGCTGTCGATCTTGATTGAGAATTTCCCGTCTTTACCTTGAACCATTTGGTCTCTTCGTTCGTTCGCAAAGTGTTTGGTCACATGCAATTGTGGGATTACGAAAAATGATTTGATCGGCTGGCCGTCAGCGTCTTTCACGAGACCAGTTAGCTCCTTCCGCAGCTTCATCACGACGGTGATCGGTTCGCCGGAGGCGGTCAAGCTAACATCACTTTGGGCTAGGTAGCGTCTGCTGTAAAAACTGTACGTTACCGCATCGTACGGAGCCCAGTCCCAAACGTAAACGCTTTCCTCGTCGCAGCGCGCAGGAATTCGCGTGGACCGAACATTGGGATGATCGCGGTTGTACAACGATTCTGTATTCCGCCAGCGTGTGATTCCAACAAAGACGCCGGTGGCCGGTTTTCCTTCTTCATCGACAAACCGGATCTCCAGTCGTTTGCCGGGAGCCAACACAAAGTCGGTGGGCTCCATTTCGGGACCGACTTCCACGATGGTTGATTCTGGTGCGTAACCCGGCGCAACGACCGTGATTCGGAGTTTGCCGTCCTTTTGGGTGGGCGTTTCATAGCTGCCGTCGGCGTTGATAGACATCTCCTGGCTGCCTGGTTGGAAATAAGGATTATCGCCCCAGATGATCAGCGCATCGCTAACCAATTCGCCGTCTCCAGCCGTGATGCTGCCGCGAACTTTATTTCCCTTTCGCAGCACGATCTTCGCAGTTTGGTCACGAAGTTCTTTCAAACCAACAGCTTGAACTGATTGAATTTCGCCCCAGTTTTCATCGCTGAGGTAGTCGGGATGCGTAATCCTAAGCGAGATTGCCAGATCATCGACGGGTGGAATGTTTGCCAAGCTCCAGCGGCCTTGATCGTCGGTAGTTTTGGTGCTACGGTCATCATTGATCGCGTAAGAAGCCTCGAATCGAACCCGTCCTTTAAGCATGCTTCCAACCGAGTCACCTTCACCCCTAACCTCCACTGCGACCCCTTCGATGGGTTGATCGTCTTCATCGACAAAAACACCACCAATCTCCACCGCCCGGATCATCTCGAAAGTAAATTCTAACGGCGGAAGATCGCCTCGCCTAATGTCGGCTTCTTCCCAGCAGGCGTTCAACGGAGTGTAGCCGTCAGCCGCAGCCCACAGCCGAAAGATTCGCAGGCCTTCGGGGAGTGGAACTTCCGCGACACCGTTTTCATCGGTTGTGAAATTCAATGTGTTGGCAGTTGCTTGATACCAGATTCCCAACGTCAACGACGCACCGGCAATTGGAGTCTGGTCGGGTGCGACCACGGAGACTCGAACTTTTTTTAATAATTTTTCGTCCAGCTTGGTTTCATGTTGGACGGGCTCCTGGATCGTGGCAGTGGCAACGGCAGGTCGTTCGGTCGCCGGTCCGACCAACAACCATCCCGCGATCGCCGCGACCATCGCGATATCAAGACCTCGCCGGACAAAATGGATTAGCGACCAACCCACGAGTTGTGCGAATCCTTTACCGATTGCTGAGTTCATTATTGGTTTTCCAGTTCTAGTTTGTCCAATATTTGTCTGATTCTAGCGATCTGGGCGGGCGATGTCTTTTTGGTGGACAACGCCAGCAAGACAAGTTTTTCTGCGGAACCCGAAAATACTCGTACGTTAATGAAAATAAGGTGTTGCGTCGGAAAAACACGACCCACCGCCAGAACTTACCATTTCGCCAGTATGATGAGGCCGTCGCAACAGCGTCTCGGAGAGACGCTGCTACGTAGGCGCTGCCACGTAGGCGAGTCTCTCCGAGACTCGCAATCACCACTCCATCAAGGACCTTCAATCAATCCCTAGATCAATTTTTGAAAATGCAAGTATTGATCAGCGGTCAGCTCTGCTTTTTTTGGATTGTCCGCAATGTATCGCCGGAAATACTCGAACTACTCGGGGCCGCGAATCAAATGATCAAACTGGTCGACTTGCCAAAACTCGCCCGTCCGATTCAGCCGTTGATGGATGGCTCGCGCCGTGAATCGTTTCCACTGCGTACATTGACTAAGAAACTTTTCTTCGTCGGGAAAGGCCGCAATGAAATGAACATGATTCGGCATCACGATTGCATCCGAAAGATAATAACGCTGTTCATCAAAATGCAACAAGCTTTCCATTACAATCTGCGCAATTTCAAAGTGTTTGAAATGGCATTCGCCAAGTCCTTGATCAAGGAATCGATCTCGCGTACAGAACAATTTCCAGTGCACCTTCCCTCGAGCAACTGAGTCTCGGCGATTCAGCTCGGCTTTCCAGTCCACGGCGGGGTCGAGTTCATGATCGCGTAACAATCCCGCGATTTCCGAATCGAGTGCGGACAACACAGTCATGGGAAGCGAATCGTTGAGCCGCCACGTTACAAAACATAAACACCCCGCTTGTATCCAATGAGGTAACGAGCGATTGACGATCGACAAATCGGCTGCCGGATTAAAACAATCGATATCTGACTTCTTCATGACCATCACCGAAGTGGAAATAAAGCGGAATAACAAAAAATTACAATTGAGTAGCCGCCAAATTCCGACTTGAGGGCGGCAACTCGCCGCGTTGTAGAGACAGTATTGTATGCGGAATTTTGTGCCCGGCAATCAGCGTCGTGCGGTAAGCGCTATTATCAGCGTCTCGGAGAGACGCTGATACGTAGGCGAGTCTCTCCGAGACTCGCGTTGCGAAACTATTTCATTTCCCAATTGTTTTTTGACACAGATCAAAGTTCAGATTATCCACCTTACTCAAACGACACCTTTTATTACGCCACTCGCTGCCTACCACGACTTCTAAAGAACTGAAGGATAGTTTTCAATTCTTCATCTAAATCATCAAAATGATGCACCGGGGGAAATATTCCTATTTGCCTTATGGTGGCCCACCACAGTTTTGCGGAGCCAATTGGCTGCGCGATGGAATGAAAGGCAACCGCAGCGGTGAACTTTGGTGGTTAACTCAAACTGACCAGCTGCTGATTACCAAGTAGCTGTGTCCTTTCGAGATGCGAAAAAGCGAGTCTCGGAGAGACTCGCCTACGTAGCAGCGTCTCTCCGAGACGCTGAAATCCTAGCCTCAACGCATTCTGAAATCCTAGCCTCAACGCGATGCGATTGGCAACGAACTGCGTTGGCGATTCAGCGCTAACAGGCTCATGGCCGTGCCGAAGGCGCGGGATCGCGGAAAAACTCGGTCGTTCCAGGTGTGGTCTGCATCGATCGTCTTTAGCAACACCCGTTCGAATTTCGTATACTCAGCGATTTGTTGATCCGCCGGCAATAAGGCGATCGCTTGCGCCAGGTAGCGATGACCAAAATAGAAATAATACGGCGCGACGTTGTAGGGCGGTTCGTGGGTTCCGGTTTTCTGGCGCCGTTTCTCCAGCTCTTCCCAATGCAAATGGAAATCATCAATTGACGCCTGCAATTTCTTCAGGTCGCCATGCCCCAATTGCCAGAGCGTCGTTTCACCGATCGCATCCCGCGCGATCGCACCCGGCACTTGTGCTTCCCGACCATTGGATTCCTGGGTGCCGCTGTAGTGAAACGCGCCGTTGTCGGACCGACTGGCCAGCAAAATCTTGGCGCCGCGTTCGAACAATTCGGCTGGCACGGGTTGGCCTATCGATTGGGCCAGGCACAATGCTTGCAGCGCGGGAGCGGTCACAAAACTGGCATGCCGTCCGCGAGAGGCGTAGTTCCAGCCGCCTCCTTTCAATTCCTCTTCCGCCAATGCCGTGATCAGTTTTTCAATCCAGCCATCGATCAATTCCACGCGTGCCGCGATCAACGGAGACTCATGCAGTCGACAAAACAAATCCAGCGCATAAATGTGGCCCCAAACCCGCACGTCATAGCGATCCACCTGGCTGGATTTCATCAGCGGATGTTCGAGTTCTTTCAAAATCAAATCCAAGCCGCGGACGATGGCTTGATCAGCTGCGGCTCGATCATCCAAGGACGATTCCTGTAATGACTGACAGACAATCGCTGTTCCACCAATGCGATAGCCGACAGGAATCTGGCCCGAAACCCGATAGACACCTTCATAAGGCCAAGCGCCATCGGGCTCCTGAATTTCTATCAAGCGCCGCGCGGCGGTTTGAATCAGGTCATGATGTTCCGATTTCGATTCCGTCGCTTTAACTTGAGCGAAGACTGGCGCCGGTTGCAGACCAAGTCCCAAAGTCAACGCCAACAAGGCCAGTGCGAGTTGCGGATAATAGTAGTGCTTCACGATTCGTTCTCCCCCTGAATTGTGTTTCTGATCGTTGCTCGCGAAATACATTCCACGACTGTTATTCTCCGTTTGTTCCTGTTTTCCGATCGATCCCTAACCTCGATCGGTAATTAACTGTCGTATTCGAAACGTGGGATATGCTGCCACCCGGTCGGTTTTTTTTAGACAGGC
>JANNPW010000041.1:0-13494 GCA_031400405.1 Mariniblastus sp. | reverse complement strand
GATCGGGGCAGGCGCGATTGATGATGCGGTAGCGTGGTGTTTGTTGGCAGTAGTGTTGGCGAGCTTTGACGACAACCCGTTGCGGGCCGTGGGCAGCATTGGTGGAGGTGTTGGCTTCGTAGTCTTTGCCTTTGCCGTGCTCAAGCCGTGCTTGAATTACATTCAGCGGTGGCTGATTGGTGTTGACGAGAAACTCACGGAAGCCGGACTTGTCATTTTTTTAGCCTGTATGTCGCTCGGTGCATGGTTCACCGATGCAATGCATCTGCATGCCGTCTTCGGCGCATTTGTGATCGGCGCCGTGGTCCCGCGCGGGGTTGTCCACCGTGATTTGATCGAACGTATTCAACCGTTAACGGTCGCCTTGCTGTTGCCATTATTTTTTACGTTCTCGGGCCTCAACACGCGGATTGATTTGCTGAACTCGACTTATTTGTGGGGAGTTTGCGGTTTGGTGCTGATTGCCGCAATTGGAGGCAAGGGAATCGCGTGTTGGTTAGCTGCAAGAGCGACAGGAATTTCGCATCGGGAAGCACTTGGAATCGGAGTCCTGATGAACGCACGAGGACTGATGGAGTTGATCATTATCAACATTGGGCTACAGCGCGGCATCATCTCAGCTGAGTTGTTCGCGACCCTGGTCGTGATGGCGGTGATCACGACGCTGATGGCTTCACCGATTTTTGATTATCTCGTGGCGTCGCCGGAATTCGACCCACGAAAGTCATCGAACGAGGCGTTAGAGCCGAATTGACCGGGGATCGTCGTCGACGGGCTAATCGTTCCGCAACCTACGGCGGAATGAGTTTGTCGGATTCCATTTGCAAAGGCCAAACTGAGATTTCAGTTGATGGTGCCGAGTACTTTTGCACAATCTTGGAATCACTTGTTGGTTTTGCCAATTTGCTACTGTAAACTGAGCAGTTCATTCTGAGTATTCGTATTCCCTCTAACAAATGCGTGGGGTTTAGATGCAAGATCGCAATAAGGCTAACCGAGTCAATCAGCGCCACAGCAAGCCCAAGACAACTGGATTACCAGTATACGAGCAACTTGAATCGCGAAGTCTACTGGCGAGCATCATCGGGGCGGACGCATATTCTCCTGAATCCATAACCGATCCTTTTGTTGCGAATGCCGTGACCTACGAGCAAATGGTCCAACGCGCCGCGGTGAACAATTACTTGCCTGGTGAATTGGTGGTCGCGATCTCGGCGCCCCAGCTGGGTGCCGCATTTGATGTTTATGTGAATTCCATCAATTGGCAGCAAACTTTTGGACTCCAGCCGCTGCAGGACGTCGGAATCGAATCGGTTCGCACGATGATGACGGTCGAGCGTGGCTCGACAAGCATTGCGCTGGTTCATTTACAACTTGGAGCAACTACCGACATCTTCGCTGCCATGCAACATCTCGAAGCGAATGACACAGTCCTGTGGAGTTCGCCCAACTTCTATCAGACAGGCGACCAGCGAGAATTCACGCCGAACGATCCACAATATGCCAGCCAATACCATCACACTTTGATGCGAAACAATTTGGCCTGGGACCTGACGTTGGGAGATTCCAGTATTATCATCGGCATTACCGACGATGGATTTTCGTTGGCTCATCAAGACTTGGCCTCCAACATTTACGTCAACCCGGATGAAGTGGCCGGTGATGGCATCGACAATGACAGCAACGGTTACATTGACGATGTGAATGGCTGGGACTTTATCAGTAACAACAACAATCCCAATCCAAATAACACCGGCGATTCTCATGGCACTCATGTAGCGGGGATTGCGGCTGCCCGAACTGATAATTTAATTGGTGTCGCCGGAACGGCTGGCCGAGCCACCATTCTGCCATTGCAATTTTATAGCTCGACTGCCGCTTGGCCGGCCAGCGTGATCAATTCGGCATTTAGATATGCGGCAGACAACGGAGCACGCATCGTCAGTACCAGCTACAACATTAACGGCTGGGTGGGTGACCCTGTCTTCACCGCGGGGATGCAGTACATGTATGACGCTGGTGTCTTGTCGCTTAATTCCGCTGGTAATTCCGCTGAATTGAATCCGATTCGACAGAACTTCCATCAAACGATTCTTGTCGCCAGTTCCGATTCCGGCGATGTATTGAGTTCATTTTCGAATTACGGAACGGGCATCGATATCGTGGCTCCGGGCAGCTCAATTCTGTCAACTCTGCCAGGCAACGCCTATGGACCCAATTCGGGTACCAGCATGTCCACACCGAATGCTGCCGGCGCGGCGGCTTTGATCTGGTCAGCTCATCCGACGTGGACTCGAGATCAGGTCGCTGCGCAGCTGGTCGGAACCGGCGATAGTATCAACGCGCAAAATCCAACTCGCGTCGGATTGATGGGCGGAGGTCGCGTGAATTCGTTTCGCGGAATTACCGAGACCCTTGCCGCGCCCCAGGTCCGCTCAATAACCGGAATGCCGGCCCAGGGAGAGTATCGAAATGATCCCACGATTAGTACGTTCACACTTCGATTTGATGAAATTATGGATCCGGCATCGATTAACAACGGAGCGAATTTCCAACTTCGCAGTGCCGGATTGGATGAGATATTGGGCAACTCGGACGATGTTATCCATCCACTCACTTACACCAATTACAAAATCTCGACCAACGAATTAGTTTTCAATATTGCTGATGGACCGATGAATTTCGGTCACTATCGATTCACGATCGTCTCGGACGGTGTCCAGAATCCATTCGGAACGGGACTCGACGGTAACGGCAATGGCACAGGCGGCGACAACTACGTTCGTGAATTTCATATCGCCGCTCCGGTGGTCGGTGAAGTTAGTTTCAATGCAAATGGCTATTTGCTCGTCGACACGATCGGCGTATCGGTCATTGACGGAAATGCCGCAGCCACGATTCAAGTAGTGGTTACCACGCCGCGTGGCGACGCAGAAACATTAACGTTCAATCGCAATGGCAGTACCTATACAGGAACGATTCCTTCGATTGGCGGTTCGGTCGCGACCAATGACGGACGCCTGCAAGTCGCATTGGGCGAAGTAATCACGGTCACTTATCTCGACTTGAACAACGGCAGCGGTGGGACGATAACGGTCACCGATACTGCGGTGATCAACAACGTCAAAGAGTATCCTGCTACGGATACACCCAAGCCAATTACTGATAATAGCACGGCGGTTTCGACAATCACGATCACTGACACAGGAACCTTGCTCGATGCCGATTTGCGACTCAACGTCACGCACACCTGGGTTGGCGATCTGGATGCTTCGCTAACCGCCCCCAATGGAACTGTCTTTGTTATGTTCAACCGCATTGGCGGCAGCGGAGACAATTTTCAAGTCACCTATTTCGATGACAGCGCGGCCACGCCGATCGCAAGTGGAACTGCCCCCTATAATGGCAGCTTCCGCCCGCAAGACCCTTTCGCGCCCATCAACGGCATCTCGATTACCGGCAATTGGGTGTTGCGGATTCGCGACAATGCCTCGCAAGACGTCGGCACGCTCAACGCCTGGTCGTTATTCCTCAATGTTCAACCGGTGAATACTGTGATTGGCAGCGTGACCGATACCAACGTTGCGCCGAACACGGTGGCCGAAAACGCAAATGTTGGCAGTTTGACTGGAATCACGGCGACGGCCATCGATCCAAATGCCGGCGATTCTGTGAGCTATAGTTTGACCAACAACGCCGGCGGGCGATTTGCGATCAACTCAACCACCGGCGTGGTTACCGTCGCGGGAATTTTGGATTACGAAACTGCGGTCAGTCATTCCATCGGCGTGCGGGCAACGAGTACCGATTCCAGTTTTAGCGACGCGACGTTCCTCATTGCCGTGACAAACGTCAATGACGCCATCGTGTCGACCAGACAAATTTTTTATCAAGGTTCCAGTTTCGATACATCCAACGATTTTGATGCCGTGGCGACGGACAAGCAGTACCTGAGCCCGGGACGAACGGCAACGTTCGCAAACTATTCCTCCTATTGGCTCGGACTAAACGGCCTTGTTTTGGAAGTCAACGATTTCAATGGCACTCCGACATTAGCAAACTTGGCCAGTTATTTTAGTTTCAAAGTCGGAAACGATGACACGCCTGGCGATTGGACAACAGCGCCAGCTCCCAGTAGCGTTTCGTTCCAACCGAATGTCAATGCCAATGGAATCGATCGCGTCTTTTTGACCTGGGCCGACAGTGCCATTCGTAATACTTGGTTGCAAGTTGTTGTATTGCCCGGATCGATAACCGGCCTGGCCACGCCCGATGTGTTCTATTTCGGCAGTGTCGTTGGCGAGACCGGGAACGATCCCGCTAACGCCCGTGTAAACCTTCAAGATGTAGGAGCCACGCGTGCAAATCAAACTGGGTTTGGTTCCGCCACGATCGAAAACGACTACGACTTCAATCGCGATGGCAGGGTCAATTTGGCGGATATCGCCATCGTGCGGCAAAATCAGTCCGGTTTTAGCAGCGTTAACCTCATCACGCCGGGGTCCGGTAAACGGTCGCCCATTGGCGGGGCGATGCGCGGCGGGAATGATAAATCACAAGCGAATAATCTGGTCTTCGGCGGTGTTGGTGACAACGCCAATGATCCACGGATTCTAAACCAATCCGATCCGCAAAAGCGACAATCCTCGCCTCGACCTGCGGATGCTTTATTATTGACGATCGCCGAATCGGCTAAGACTAATTCTGCTGCAGCCAAATCCGTTGAAATGGAGCGATCAACCAATTCGAATGGCCGGATCGGTGTCGCTCAGATCGCTACAGCCGAACGGATTCAATCGTATTCGTCGCTTGATCGGTTGTTTGAAGAGCTTGAACTGCAGTCAATTTAAGATCCGTGGCAACGGCGGGGAAATTTGGCGGACGGTCACGTGCAGTGACCGTCGCCAGCGTCCTCTGTCCGTAATTTTTCTGAAGTCACTAATTTCCGCCAGTCGATCAATGCGACTACTCAATTTGACCATCAGCAGATCAAACAAATTTTCGTGAGACCACTTGGGGTTGCCTTATTTACCCAAACTCAGCGTCACGGGCAAATCAACGACGACTTTAGCCTCTGCGGTTGATTTGAAGTACTTCACTCGGACCGTGATTTTCTTGACTTTAGCTTTCAGGTTGAAAGTGCTGGAATACGTCATTTTGTCTCCAAAACCAAAGCTACTACGTCCCCCCGATGACGACTCAATTGTCTTGCCGCTCTCATCGAGGAAAACGACATCCTGAATCGTGTCCAATGATTTGTCCGTTTCAAATGTCAATGTCAGTCCGGTTTCGCCGTACTGGTCTTCTTGAATTTCGCTCAACTTAACTGGCACGTTGCCCAATTTTAACTGAGTCCCTTGTTTGACATCAAAACTATTTTCCTCAGTTGTCGGGTCTTTCGCGGCAACCAGCACGACCGTGCCACGCACATGCAACTTTGTTGTGCCGGCAGCCGGGAAGGTCGATCCCGAAAACGGGATGGTCACGCGATGGCCATCGTTACTGATGTCCCAGCCAAATGAGAGATTACCAGAACCGTTATCGTCAGGTAACTCTTCACCGTCCTCAGTAAAGAACTTCAGCGACGATACGGGTTGGCCATTCTTCTCTGCCAGTCCGGTAAAAAACTGCTTGGCGTCCACGATGCGCAAATTCACTTCTACTCCGGCGGATCTTCCCAGTACTGCTGACCCCCCGAACTCGTTATCCGCATCCGGCAATGTTACTGCCACACGGACCAAATCGACGTGCGGATTCGAATCTTGACAGAGTCCAACAACGTTCGTTGAATAACCGCCAAAAAATGCCGAAACGATCGTCATTGTCGCCAATTGTGATTTGTGCATCATGTCAGTGGTCTCCACTAAAAAGGTTGTAACCGAGGAATTTCGAATTAGACCAAATTTTTACAAGGCCTGCATGCGCGACGATTGTCGGAAAACGAAAACGCGTTATTCACAGAATAACTTCCGTGCAAGGCTAGTATGAATTTGCCGATGGAAATCGAAATCCAGGCGAAATCTATTGGCCAGCCTGAATCAATCCGGTTAGACTTCATGTTCAAGAATACTGCACCGCGAAGATGATAACGCAACCTTCTATTCGGATCTGGCATTTCAACCCCAACGGGACGAAAACTACGTTGCGCGGTCGACGCTCGCACCTTTGGACAAATTGCATTTACAAATGAACACCGGTTCACCCAGTGAGAATTGCTTTTTATTGTTCAAGATTTTCATATTGGGAATCGTGATTGGTTCTCATGGACTGGCCCAATCGCTACCCCATGTGACATCCGAGTCCGTTAACCTCGACTCGACCAAGCTCCGTCGAATCGAGTCCATCGTGATTTCGCGAATCGCCGACGGCAAATTGCCCGGTTGCGTCGTTTGCGTCGGACGGCAGGGCAAAATCGCGTACCTGCAGGCTTTCGGAAATCGGAGTGTCGAGCCCACGGAAGCGCCGATGACCACAGATACCGTGTTTGATCTGGCCTCGTTGACCAAACCTGTCGCGACGGCCACCTCAATCATGAAATTGTTCGAACAGCAAAAATTGCAGATGGCGGATCCGGTCGCACGCTTCCTCCCCGAGTTTGGAGCACATGGAAAACACTTGATCACCATTGAGCAATTGCTGACCCATCAAAGCGGATTGATTGCGGATAACCCGTTGCGTGATTACCTCGATGGTCCCGAAATAGCCTGGCAAAAAATCTGCGAGCTCAGTCCGGTTGCGCCCGTTGGCGAGGTTTTTCAATACTCCGACGTCAATTTTATTGTATTGGGCCAGCTCGTGGAAAAACTCGGTGGCATGTCGTTGGACCGATTTGCGCAGGAGCAGATTTTTCAACCGCTCGGCATGTTGGAAACGGGATTCAGTCCTGGCGATAACTTGAAACTGCGTGCTGCGCCCACGGAACAACGAGATGGGCTCTGGTTGCAAGGTGCAGTTCATGATCCGCGCGCGTTTTGGTCGAACGGAGTCGCAGGACACGCCGGATTGTTTTCTACCGCGTCGGACTTGGCGATCTATGCCCACTCCATGATGTCGCAGAGTCCTCTCAAAATGCCGGTTGGCGAATCAAGGATCGTTGTACTGTCTCGGCCCACGGTCGACTTGATGACACGTGGCTACAAAGTCTCGACGGGAATTCGCGGATTGGGGTGGGACAAACAAACTGGTTTTTCCAGCAACCGAGGCCAGCGACTAACAGAATCCGCGTTTGGTCATGGCGGCTTTACTGGAACCGTACTGTGGATCGATCCGGAACTCGATTTGAGCATTATTTTTCTAAGCAACCGAGTTCATCCCGACGGCGCTGGAGACATCAACCGGTTGGCCGGTGCAATCTGCGATATCGTCGTCGATTCCATCATTCCGACAACTCCCACACCGGTCGAGCCATCGGGCGTGCGGCTTGGAATCGACAACTTGAAGCACAACAACTTTGACACATTATCCGGCTGCAAGGTCGGCCTGATCACCAACCAAACCGGGCGCGACCGCAACGGGACAACCACAGTGCAACTCTTGCACGACGCGAAAAATGTTGAGTTAAAAGTTCTGTTTAGCCCCGAACATGGTTTTGGGGGAACTGTGGATTTGCCTCAAATCGGTAACTCGACCGATCCGGCCACTGGTTTGAGGATTTACAGTTTGTATGGCGCGACTCGGAAACCGACTGCCGAAATGTTAACCGAAATTGACACTTTGGTCTTCGACATCCAGGATACGGGAACCCGGTTTTATACTTACATTTCGACGATGGGCGAGGCGATGCGCGCCGCTGCGGAGAACCACAAGCGTTTCGTGGTGCTCGATCGTCCCAATCCAATCAACGGCGTCGAAGTTTCTGGACCGATGCTGGATGCTGGCAAAGAATCTTTCGTGGGCTACCACGCGTTACCGGTCCGACACGGAATGACTGCCGGCGAATTGGCAGTTATGTTTCGCGATGAACTGCATTTGGAACTGGATTTGCAAGTTGTTAAGTGTCAAGGTTGGCAGCGAGGCGATTTTTGGGACGCCACCAATTTAACCTGGATCAATCCCAGTCCCAACCTGCGCAGTCTGAAACAAGCTTTGCTCTACCCCGGCATCGGTCTATTGGAAACGACGAATCTTTCCGTGGGCCGTGGTACCGATACGCCGTTTGAGATTTTTGGAGCGCCGTGGATCCACCCTCGAGAACTGGCAGAAAATCTCAATTCGTCGAATTTGGCGGGGGTACGATTCATTCCCATTGAGTTCACGCCATCATCCAGCACGTTTGCGGGCCAAGCGTGCGGCGGAATCAACGTCGAAATTGTTGATCGATCTTCGTTTGATCCGGTAGCTACCGGCTTGATGATTGCCCACCAACTTCGCGGACTAAAGGCCAATCCATGGGAGACGAAGAATTTCAACGTACTGTTGGGAAACGACAAAGTCTGGCGCGCGGTCGTCGATGACAAGTCGTTTGAACAAATTTACGATCTGTCGCAACGGGGAATTTCAGACTTTCTCGCACGTCGAAAATCCTGTTTGTTGTACGAATAGCATTGGTGCCGGCGCTATCCACGTCGGAACAATTTAAACTTCCGATCGATCGGACTACACATTCCCGACTTCGTTCGCAAAGCTCATTCCAATCGAGGTTTGCCTATTGAGTTTCTGGCAAGAAAATCATTGCGTTTTCTGCCAATGTCACTTTACCCGGTTTCCCGTCCATGCGGTATTGAATCGTCAACTGTTTGGGCATTCCCGGCGCTGGGTCGACTGCGAAAACTTCATTATAATTCGCCGACGGTAACGGAATCCAAGCCTGATCTTTCGCCAATCGCTGAAGTACTTTAGTGACTTCCGTCTGCGATTCGCCGGCGCCGTACTCGGCCCGGACAATTTCCAGCTGGACTTTGCGAAGTCCATCTTTACTCAACAGTAGTTCCAATTCTTTTGAATTGTTTCCCAACGCTTGCGAGATTGCTAACATTGCGGCCGTTGCATCGGCTTTGATTTCAGCAACTTGCCGGGCTTCGGCAGCCAAACGGAAAGTCTCCGGACCGGGGTAGCGCTTCAAGATCTCTAACAACAATTTTTGTTCAGCGGGCTTTTGGCAAATTTGCCAAGCCTGTTTGCACATCGACACCCGTTCTGTTTCGGACATCGCAAACTGGCGCGCGATCCGCAAGTAGCCGCGGACCACCCGGACTTGGTACTTGGCTTCCATTCCAATTCCAGGGCCAGCTAGCGACAGCAACACAGGGGCGGCGTCGATGGTCATCCAGTCGCCTAACAGTCGAGTGGCGACATTTTGAAGTTCTCCATCGTTGCTGCGAGCCGCGGCCTCAACCGTCGCCAGTGCTTGGGTTCCGCCAACGGCACCGACTATTTCCAACAAACTACTGGCGATTGTTCCGGTACTCCTTTGGAACGCCGTTGCCAGTTCAGCCGCACAAGCTTCGCGATCGGGCATCCGAATTGCAGCTGCCTTGAGGGCCGCCAAGGCCGCCGGAGTGTCTTCGGTGTTCGCCGGTTTTGCAACCTGCTGGACGAGTATTGACAACTGGTCCGCCGGAACCGTTCGCCCCAATGAAGTCAATGCGGCCGCTCGAATTTCTGGATCCGAATCGGCAAGGGCCTTCACAAGTTCCTCGACGGCAACCATCTGGCGCAGCCCGACAATTTCCAACAACAACCGCAACGACTTCCGATCCGCTGCTCTCAATCGACGGATCAACTCGAGATTGACATCATCGCCTGCGAGTTCCGTCAAGGATTTTTTGGCGGCCAACGCGAGGTCGAGGTCGGTACTTCCCGACGCGTCGATCAATTGAGATACACAGGAGGCATTGCCAATCTTGCCCAACGCTTCGATCGCGGCGATTTGGACCAGCCCGGAATGTTCGTTGGCGATGCTTTGAAACTGACTCAGTTCGACGGCGCCGGGGCGATCCACTAGCGCTTGAACGACCAGCGCCGCGCGAGCCGGTGGCAATTGTCCAAGTTCAGCAAACACGATTGAGTCGGCGCGCGAGGGAGAAATCTCGCGCAACGTGCTTAAACCGATTTGATAGAACTGCTTATCTGGTGATCGCAATTGTTCAACTAACAACACCATACCGTCCTGATCACGCGTCAAAATCGCCCCGCGAGTGGCTTCGATAATCCTCGGAGTTGGGACATCGGCCGATCGGACTCGATCATAAAGTTCAATCGCACCGGTTTTGTTGCCGGATGCTAGAAGTCGCTCCGCGCAATAAATACAGCCTTCAGCCGCAGTCGAACGAAGTGTCGGATTGGAGTCCGTCAGCCGCTGCTCCAGTAATTGCCGGGCAGCAACATTGCCGATTCGTCCCAATGCGGCGGCCGCGGATGCGGCAATCTCAATATCGCTATTGGGCAACAGCCGAGCCAACGCTTCGACCGAACGTTCGTCTCGACGAAACGCGACCGAGTTGATCGCGCCGACCAACAATTTTCCTTGCAACTTGCCGAGCGAATCGCGTAGAGCTGCGTCCGCTTCGGACCCTGGAATTGCCTCCAAAGCAATCCGCGCCCAAGACGCCAATTGGGGGTCGGACAATCGTTTAGCCAACTCTGGTACCGCTTGTGCCGAACCGAAGACGGCCAATTGTTTACAAGCGATCGCTTTGTCCTCGTCTGGCGCATCGGATTGCAAAATCGCAATCAAATCCGGTTCGCTGGGAGCTTTGCCGATTTGGGCCTGCACATTCGTGCCACCAGTGAACCATGTTCCCAGCACGGCCGCGAACACCAAGCCAGAAAAACCGATTTTTTGAGTCTTATACATCGTCACGACCTCTTCTATGTTTTTTGGAAAACCTGCCCACCGCGATCACTTCATCAAAGCCGCCAAGGCTCACGGAGCGCTTCGGACCGCAGACGATTGGCCTCTTCATCGTTGATGAACTCGTGCGTTTTCAAGTCCAGTTTGATCTGCCGATTCAAGTACAAGGCAACGTTGGCAGCGTGACAGGCGATATGCGCGTTGCAAGCGGCATTGGCATTTCCCTTTGGGACACCACGTGTTTTTACGCAATCCAGAAAATCGCGAACGTGAAACGTTGCCGGGTAATCGCCGATTTCCTGGACTTCGCGACCCGCCAGCAGTTCGGGGGAACTTAACACCATCTTGCCACTGTCCCCCGCCTCAACCCAACCGGTTTCGCCTTCAAAACGAACCGGGCAAGAGCCGAGTGGGATCCAATCCTTTTCGCGAAAAATCAACTCGGCGCCGTTTTCATATCGAGCCACCAATTGCCCATCGCGCGGCGCATCGTATTCGATCGGCGGTGGAGCATCGCCCATCGCCCATTGGCACAGATCCACGCAATGCGAGCCCCATTCCAACACGCCCCCGCCAACCAGTCCGCCCCCTTTTTCAAAATTAAATCCATCCAGCAATTGAGGGTTGAAAGGTCGCCAAGCGGCTGGGCCCAAGTACATGTCCCAATCGACAACTTGTTTGTCGGGTTCGGTCTCCGGTGCCAACCAACCGCTAGTCATGGCCTGCATGCCAGCGGGGTGCGCAAAGACGCGCTTGATTTTTCCGAGTTTGCCCGATCGGGCCAACGCGCAAGCGAACGCGAAGTGCGGCAAATTTCGGCGCTGGGTTCCGGCCTGGAAAATTCGGCCTGTACGGCGCATCGTTTCAGCCAACAACAAACTCTGCACGATGTTTTTAGTACAGGGTTTTTCGCAATAGATATCTTTACCCGCCCTAGCAGCATAGATCGAAGCGGTCGCATGCCAGTTTGGCCCCGTTGCAATCAACACCGCATCGATGTCAGTCCGATCCAGCAGTTCGCGGAAGTCCCGATACATTCGGCAATCCGTGTTGCCCTGCCGGTCGTCGGCAATTTTCTTGACCGCAACGCGACGAGCTTCTTTTACATCGCAAACCGCGGCGAACTGCACATCCGGTTGTTCGAGAAAGCAACCCAAATCATACGTGCCCCGATTGCCGATGCCGATACCCGCCACCACAATCCGTTCACTGGGAGGAACCGTCCCGTTGCGCCCCAGCGCCGAACAGGGGATGATCATGGGCCCCACCGTTGCGACGCCCGCGGCCGACAAGGTCGTCTTCAGGAACCGCCGTCGACTGGGTTTCGGTGCACGATTAACCGTTTCTCGTTGGACCATTTTAAATACTCCTATTGGGCATTTTCGAAGGTGGATGCAAATCTTTTGGACCCTGAGTATAGACTATCCGGCGGTACCATTTCTACCGGCAATCATCTCGCGATTGTTTTTCGCGGCGCAAGGCGTCATATCCCCAGAACGCCAGTGCGGCAACAACCGGCGAGAAATACACGGACATCGTGAAACCAAGCATAAGGGAATAAGATTCGCTTAAAAATATTGCCTGCCCAATTGCAATCAACGAAGCAACGACCGCCGTGCCAACCATCATCGTGCGAATTGAAAACTGTGGCATCCAATGCTGGACGGCATAGATCAGCGATATCAATGTCGAGGCCACAAAGACAATATTCAATATTGCGTTACCGGGATTATAGGTTCGAGTCGAAGGTCCCGATCCGTTGGTTGCAATCCTACAGTATTCAAATGGCCAGCCAATCAGGAATTCAGCGTCGTAAACCGCGAATCGAGATCCGTCAGGGAGTACCCCGATCGATTCCCAGTCAGTGAGTTTCGGTTCAAATGGCGCATTCATCGAAGCGGAGACGAATAACCAGAGAAGTAACAGGAGCCAGCAGGCAACGTTCCATTTCTTAGGGTTCAGAAAAGACATCGAGCAGCTCTTTACTTTGCGAGCTAGAACCACGAGCACCCAGTCGCCCACGCGAAACTCGGGTGTAGATTCGACGTCAGTCGGCAACTTGAGATGGGGATGAAATTCGCGGGCGCATTCGTTCGAGCTTAGCACGAAGCCAGGGTTTGGTCCATTGAGAGACGCGAACGGGACGGAGCGGCGAATGGCCGAGCCTATCGGAACAGAGAAGAACGGCCGAGGCAAACGGGGCCAGACAACTGCAAAACCAATAGTTTCTGCATGCTACCTGCTCAAGGACTGCGTTTGCGCCGATCGTAGAATCGAATCGAAAAATGCCGCAACGAAGAATGTCTTGGGGTGGCCCCAGCTTTTTTTATCCTTGCCCGTATCGCTCATAGCCAAGCTCCTTTTTGCTCGATGTGTCGTCGAGTATTGAATGGGGGAGCTTGGCTTATTTCATATTTGTGCCCTGGTTTCTACATCTGTTTGCAATTTCAGGAAAAATTATCCTTAACGGCGTTGCCCCTCGCCCCCAAAATTCGGACGGTTGAATTCGCCACTTGATCAAAGTCACTCCGAATTTGTGGGGAGCAGGGGGTCGGGGTGGCCTGACGAAAATGTTGTTGTTTGGGCATGCTACGCAGTTTAGTTTCTTGTGAATCCCACCGGCTTGTCCGGTGGATGGTTAGGTTTTTTGCTACCCTGAATCACGTCAAAAGAAACGTCCGCCCCCGCGATTTGCCGTAGGC
>JANNPW010000122.1:0-52808 GCA_031400405.1 Mariniblastus sp. | reverse complement strand
AAATCGGGCCAGAGTTTCTGGGCAGCTGACCCGATTATCGTGAAGAGTTTTGCTATCTCAACTTATCCGCCGGTCAACGCATCGAAGAATCCTTCGATGTCTCCAAAGCTGGCTGACAAATCTCCATCAAAGTCCAGCACTGTATTGGGATTGATGTTGGGATACAATGCTGCGTAAGCGTCTGGATCGGTTATCGCCAGGAAGAACGCTTCGATATCACCGAAGTCAAAGTTCCCATCGCCGTTGGCATCACCGAGTACAAAATCCGGCTCGGTTACTACGGTGAATTGGATACTTCCCGCAGCTCCGTTGTAGCCCGCCACACGAATCTCGTAGTACTGCCCGGCAACGACGGGAAAATCAACACGACTTTGCAAGGTTCCCCCAAAATCGTCGTTCTCTGCCTCCAGGGTCAGATTTGCAAATCCCAACTGGTACCCCGAGTAGATATGTAACATCGTGTCGAAGTTACTGCCCGTCGTTTCGATGGTCATCGTTCCTGTTTCAGGTGCCAGAACATACCACCAAACGGTTGCTGCCGCCAGGTTCAGGTTTTGCTCGTCGGCTTGGACAGTGGCGTTTGTATTGGTTCCGGTCAATGTCGCGGGCAAGGAAGGAACACTGAATCCATTAGCCCACATGTCATTGGCCGGCGGTTGCGGTAAGGTCAGTGAGATGGAGCGATCCAGCCAGCAACTGTTGTTGTTTCCAATCGAATCCGTGGCAGTGGAAACAAAGGCCGCGAAGTAGTATGTTCCGGCGGGAATTCCCGTCGGGATCGTCAGTGATCGCGATGTCAAAAACCAGTTTCCGCTGGCCAGCGAGGCATGTGTCGTTGGGCCGACATAATAGGCTCCTGACCAGCTGCCGATCGTTGGTACCAGATACCAGTCCAACGACGGGCTGATCGTTGTGGTCCCTGAATTTTCAATCACGATATTGCTGATTGTGACACTATCACCCGGCAGGACATTCTGCGAACTGATCGTTGAATCGGTTACGCTTTGAAAACCCGTTGCCCGGAACAAAGCAATCCCCAAATCGGTTCGCGCTACCGCTTGCGCTGGAAACGCAGCGCGCACGCCAAGCACATCATCCATGAACAGATGATCGTAGGAACGAAACTTGTGCGGGAAATAGTTCATCGTCGACAAAGCATTGAATTGATGTTCGAGACCCCAGGAATGCCCGATCTCGTGCGTCAGCGTTTGAGGAAGGAAATGCACATTGGTGTTGTAGTACGCCGCAAAATTGCTGGTGGTCCAACTAAAAGCCGGATTGACGGCAATATCCGCTTCGATACTGAAATCGGTAGCATCCCAACGTAGCCAGCATATCGCAAGAGTATTGCTGCCCCAGCCCGCTCCGAACTGGTTGATCATGGTTTGATTGTCCGGAAAGCCCGCCATGTCATAGCGGTTGTTATTCCAGGCCCAGCTCCCGGTGGGGGCGATGACCTGAAAGATATTTGCATAGTTGTTCCAATAGGACATGGCGTATTGATCATAAAATCGAATCGACTCGGGGAACGAAGCCGGCCACGGATTGAAAACAACCGGAACATTTTTCGCTCGATGTGAATAAGACCACTCCTGCGGAGCCTGGTTTCCACTGCCTAGTGGATCTTCCTTTCCCTTGAAGGGAGCCTTATCCAGCTCCTCCCCGTTCAGGTCAGGAGTAGCATCACTTGTTGGTCGTGGCAGCGGTGGCAGGGCCGACGATCCGGGAGACGTTGAGTTGGGAACATAGTTGAGTGCCGGAAGATCCTTGATTACAAATGGCAGCAGTTCTTTCGGGACTGATCGGTCGGGAAGTGGTCGGCTTTTCGCGATCGGAATTTCCTGTTTGATCATGGCTGTGAAATCTTCAAACGAAACCACTTCTCCGTTGCGATCACTAACGGCCCTATCCAGACCATCAAAGGCGACCATCTTTGATTGACCCTGCATTTGCACGGCCGTGTATTTGCCCTGATACATTCCTGTCACCGGACTGAACTGCGGGCCTGCGTTGGTCTCCAACATCAACAGGACGACTTGCCCTATCTCGAAACTCGGAACATCCGAAACCGATTGACCTTCCTCCGGCAATTGTCCACCCGCGAACGTCAGCTTAATGGTCAGCCCTTTGTGACTGCCAAACAGCACCTCGTCAATGCCTACGACATAGTCGGTGACAATCATGTTTCCCTTATCGTTCCAGCGCGCTGTTTTTTCCAAAACCTGTCCCGTGATGATCAGACTGGAACGCTGGATCACTTCCTCACGAGCCATCTGAACGACATCGGCAGAAATTCTGTCGATCGCGGTCACGAGAGTCAGTAAACACGCTAAAAAACCCCAACTTGAAATTCGTCTCATCTTGTTATTCTCCCGGCTGGTTCTTTTTCCCCAACCTGTTAATGAACCTGAAAAATGAAAACTCCCAACATAAAAAATCACCGTTCAAGAAAGGACAAGCTACGGACACAAATGTCGTCGCCGTAACATGCTGAGCGCAATCGAGCCCAACCCAAAGATTACCGTTGAGCAGGGTTCAGGTATCCCGACAACCGAAACGGTGGCAGTTCCTTTGGCAATGGAGTACCAAATATTGCCCCCGCCTCCCAGTTGAGCGATCCCTGCCGAAGTTGTAGTAAACGACAAATCGGTGCTGCCCACTGCCATCGCATTGAATTGCAGGGAACTATGCAACACGAAATCCGCCAATCCCGTCGTGGCTATGCCGGTTCCCGCGGTAATGCCCGGCAAATAAAAGGCACGATGATTGTTGAGCAGGTTGCCCGCCGTATTCAAGCCTCCCGTTTGCACTGTGCTCCACCTTCCGCCGTTGGTTACCGTATGTCCGATGGCATCAATCGTAGCCAAATTGGATTCGAGAATATTAAACCCCAATGCGATCTGGGTCTGATTGGCCTGAGTTGAGATCCAGACATGCAGTTGACCTGATCCTCCCTCTGACAACACGAGCGAATTTCCCGCGTTGGCATCCACATTGCTGGTACTAAATACGAAGTCGGCCCTGGCCGAAGAAATCAACGCCAACTAGACAGCGACAATCACGAAACCACGAAATAACTTTTTCATCTGATCTTGAACTCCTCTG
The DNA here is from genome assembly GCA_031400405.1 of Mariniblastus sp. Classification (GTDB taxonomy): domain Bacteria; phylum Planctomycetota; class Planctomycetia; order Pirellulales; family Pirellulaceae; genus Mariniblastus. The sequence continues at coordinate 49,703 of JANNPW010000122.1, read as the reverse complement.
GAAAGGGACGGATGGAAACGGAAACGATGACACTTCACAAAAAAAATAAGCTTGCGGTTGTTCCGTCAACCAATTCAGCGCCCCCCACTGGCGCTTCCGAAAACAGGCCATGTTTGCCCGTCAAGAGTCAGTTTCTGAAAGCCAGTCTCGCAAAAAAAATGGCCACAAAAAAAATGGCCAAACCGAAACTGGTCCTGCAGGACATGTCCAGCGCAAACCCGCAACAGCGCCGTCAAGGACAATCCTTCGTCGAAGCGAAACCAGAACCCTTCGGAGTTGCTCGCGGTTCGTGATTGGAAAATACGTCTCATGTGTTTTTCCTTCGCAAGTACTTCCGGTGAAAGCGATTTTTCACGCTTAGAATTTTCCGGATGGGGAAATTTTTCTGGAAATATTTTTCCCGGCAATAGAATAACTCCGGGCACAATACGGGGCAAGGGGGCCTGAGGGGCACAATCCGGGTTCAAGCTGGCCTGATGGAAAATGTGATTTGCCTGATGCTTTAACGGTCCGAAACCGGACCGAGGTTCAACATTGGTAATCCGCATCAGGGCAGGAAGATTGAGGGTAGGAGGGCATTAACAGCCGGGGACATGTCAACCGCTTTTATGAACATTCGGGGGAAACATCCGGTAAACATCCAGGGACAGGCCCGATACTGTTCGGCACGGAATTTGCAAGCCGGAGACTGGAGAGGCTTGGCAAAATAGTGAGACTTGCGCTTTGAGTGTTGAGGGAAACATCCGGGGAAACATCCAGTGCGGTGGGGTCCGGGCGGGGAAGGCCAAGCGGCGGGGCCAAGCGGCGGGGGCCAAGCGGCGGGGACAGGCCAAGCAATTTTTAAAATTCGATACCAATTTAATGAAATGGAAAGACGAGGCGAATTGGGAAGCTGTCGTTTGGGCAGCTTGAGCTGGGTGGATTTAATAGCGAACACGGGGCCCGTTCCAAAAAATTCACTTGCCTGTCCCTTAACAACATCTCCTCGGCCTGATGGGAACCAATCGTGGGCACCGATTGGAATAAACTCAACGGAAGCCTTTCAGCTTTGAAGGTAAGCAGAATTTGGAAGCGGTCAGGTAGCCGGTCAGTTGTCGGCTCCGGCCGGGATAAACCCGACGGAAGCCAATCGTGTTGAAAATTACGGAGATTATTTCGGGACTTTTCCTAATTGGACAGCGCCAAGTTTGTTCAAAATACCCAGAATACACCGGCTCAAATCCCACCGGCTTGCCCGGTCGGATCGTTCGGTTTTTCGCTACTTTTATTGGCCATTTTGATTCTCTCGTACCGCCCCGGCGGCAAAGCCGCCGAGGCGGTACGAGAGTTCGCGTTGGCAAATTGATGTAGTTGGAAGCCGAATTATCCATCAGACAAGCTGATGGGATTATTCATCGCGAATATCCAATAGATTCGAATCACGGGACGAACCTGGCGCTGTCCAACTAAGCCACAATGTCGGTCAACACATTCCCTGCGACATCGGTCAAACGGAAATCGCGGCCGGCATAGCGGTACGTTAATTGGGTATGATCCAAGCCCAGCAAGTGCAACATCGTGGCGTGCCAATCGTGGATGTGACATTTGCCTTCGACCGCTTCGCCACCCAATTCATCCGTTGCCCCGTAACTGAAGCCACCTTTCACGCCACCGCCGGCCATCCAAGTCGTGAAGCCTTTATTATTATGGTCGCGACCGTCACCATTCTGACCGAACGGTGTCCGACCGAATTCACCGGCCCAAACCACTAAAGTATCTTTGAGCATGTCGCGACGCTGGAGATCGGTTAATAGTCCCGCAATGGGCTGATCAATCTGTTCACACAAATTCGGTAACTGATTGGACATATTATTATGGGTGTCCCAGTTACCATGTTCGATCTCGATGAAGCGAACACCGGATTCCGCAAACCGACGCGCGAGCAGACATTGCTTGCCGAAACTATCCGCCGGTCCGTTGCCGATCCCATACAGGTCCAACGTCTTTTGGCTTTCGTTCGAGACGTCCATCAGTTCTGGCATCGCGGTTTGCATGCGAAACGCCAGTTCATACGATTCGATGACTCCTTCGACACCCGGTTGGTCGACATCGCGTTTCAGTTTTTCGCCGTTCAAGCGTTGGATAAAATCCAGCTGTTGGCGTTGTTGTTTGCTGTCGTAACGAGGATTGCGGATATCCGGGACTTGACCATCACTTTGGGGACCGCGAAAACGCGCGGCGGCTTGACCGGCGCCCGCTCGACGGCTGGAACCACCGAGAGTCGTGCCTTGATAAACGGCTGGCAAAAATGCGCTGCCGTAATTTTGAGCGGTTCCGGGAGCGGGACTGATCGAAATGAAACCTGGCATACTGGCGTTCTCCGAACCCAGTCCATACAGCGTCCAAGCTCCCAGCGACGGCCGCACGAATTGCGCGTTGCCGGTATGCAGTTGGGTCATCGCGCGGGGATGAACAGGTTGGTCGGTATGCATGCCGCGCAGCAAACACAACTCTTCGGACATCGCGCCAATTTTCGGTAATAGTTCGGAAATCCATAATCCGGACTTCTTGTTCTGCTGAAACTCCCACGGGGACTTCATCACAGTACCACGAAACTTGCCCGACTTGCCATCGTGTTTCGCCAACTCTGGTTTGTAGTCAAACGTATCGAGATGTGAGGGGCCGCCGCGCATACAAAGAAAGATCACCCGCTTGGCCTTGGCCGGAAAGTGCGGTGCTTTGGGAGCCAAGGGATTGCGGCTCGACTCTTGATCGTCAGCCGCTGCCAGCGTCGCTAATGATGAGAACGCCAGGAAACCAAAACCGGAAGAAATGGTTTGCAGCATTTGACGACGGTTGGGGATGACACGGTAGCCGTTGGTATTCATGGAATTTCTCGTGGGTCAGTTTTTATAAACAGGAAACCAAACCGGCAACGAAACCGGAAACGAAACCGGAAACAACTGGGGTCAATTCAAGAACCGAAATTCGGCCGACGCCATAATCGCTTGGCAAACGGCACTCAGTTTTTCCAATCCCTGGTCGCGGCCTCCGCGCAGCGCATTGCCCGACTTGGCGGCGCCGGTAGAACTCGTCGAACTGGTGGGTCGGAAACTGCGGTAAAAACTATTGGCGGCTCGCAGTTCGCTGCTGGTTGCTGGCCGACCGTAGGCCAACACAAATGCTTGCTCCAATTGTTCGTTCACATTCGTCGACTGATCCAACAGTCGTTTCGCCATCACGTCGGCTTGTTCGATCACGAACTTGTTGTTCAAGAAATACAAACCTTGATCGGGTGTATTGGAAGTCTCTCGTTGACCAATCACCATCGTCGATTCGGCAAAGTCAAAAACATCCAGCGATCGAGGAACATTATCCCGTACGATGGGCAGATACACGCTGCGGTAGTTCGTCGGCTCGTCCAGTGATTGAATTGTCGGGCGGAGCGAATTATCTCCCGACATTGGACCTCCATTTTGTGCGCGGAAACGACGCGGCGGTTCGTTCATCTTGGCTTCACCAGTCGCCACCGCCGACACCAGAATTCCATCGCGCACAATCGCCTGTCCCGCCTGGGCAACCAGCGACCCTCGTGGACGGTCAGTGTCCAATTTTCCGCTGATTGCCAACATCGAATCGCGCAGCACTTCGGCTTCCAAGCGTTTGGGTTCAATCCGCCAGAGAAAATTGTTTTCCGGATCTTTTTCAAAACTGGCTTGGTCAAACCGGCTGCTGGTGCGATAGGTCCGCGACAACACCAGGGACCGAATCAAGCCTTTAATGCTCCAGTTGTTTTCCATCAATTCGATCGCCAAATGATCCAACAACTCCGGATGGCTCGGTGCCGTTCCAGTCGTGCCAAAATCTTCGGGGGTCCGCACAATTCCATTGCCAAACAAATGCAACCAAACCCGATTGGCCATCATGCGGGCGGTCAGTGGATTTTCGGCGCTGCCGACCCACCGGGCAAATTCCAGTCGTCCCGTAGACTTTTTGCTGATGGAGATCGGCTGTTCACACAGCACTTGCGGAAACCCGCGTTCAACCTCTTGGGCGGGCTGATTGAATTCACCTCTTTCCAACAGCCGCGCGTTAACGGGAGCCGTTGCCTGGACCGCCATGCAATACGTTAGGGGCTTACCATTCTCATCATACGAATTGATTTTGGCTTCCAACATGCCGATCGCCGTCGATAACAATCCCACCTGCGCGATACCCGCACCGGGCTTTCCTTTGGCGTTGGCGGGATTGGTCTGCTGCATCCGTCGCTCTTGATACGCCGTGCGCAATTCGGCGCGCTTGGTTTCCAAATCGGCTCTCAAGTCGTCCAATTGTTGTTTGGAAATCGGTTTGTCGAGCGGACCGAGATCCGCGACCGGAGAGACTACCAAATTGGTGGCGCGACGATTTTGCTGCGTTTCAAACGTACCAAAATGTGTCGACATGCTGCGAAAGATACCCGCCAATGCGTAATAGTCCGTTTGAGGGATCGGATCAAATTTATGATCATGGCACCGAGCACAGGCGACGGAGACTCCCAACATCACACGCGTCGTCACATCAATCTGTTCGTCAATCAAATCCAGTTCGAACTGGCGGGGATTTTTTTCGGTTAATGTTTTGGGACCGAGCGCCAAAAAACCCGTGGCCACTAAATTACTGGCCCACTGTTGATCCGATTTAACCGGCAACAGGTCACCGGCGATTTGCTCCTGCAGAAATTGACTGTACGGTTTGTCCGAATTGAATGCATCGATCACGTAGTCTCGATACCGCCAAGCATGGGGAAACGTCAGGTTGAGTTCTTTCCCGGTAGATTCAGCGAATCGAGCCACGTCCAACCAATGTCGGCCCCAGCGTTCGCCAAATTGGGGTTGCGCCAAAAGTTCATCGACTACTTTTTCGAGCGCGGCCTGGGAGTCCAACTGCCAATCGGTTTCGAAACGTTTAAGCTGTTCCGGTGTTGGAGGCAAGCCGACGAGATCAAAACACAGCCGACGCAACAGGATCGCCGGTTCGGCATCCGGAGCCGGTCGTAAATCGTGACTGGCCAATTTTTCCAAAACAAATTGGTCAATGTCAGTCATTGGCCAAGTCGAATCGCTGACCGGCACCGTCTGCGCATGCGGTTTTTGAAACGACCAAAACTCGCGTCCCTGTTCAATGTCAGCGGCAGAAATAGTCGACTGTACCGAGGCTTCCGACTGTGACCGCGGATCGGGAGCTCCCATTTCAATCCAGGTCCGGAAATCAGCCAGCACTTCATCCGACAGTTTCTTCCGCGGCGGCATCGAGTAATCGATATGATTAATCGCATTCCATAACAGACTCTCGTCGAGATTGCCGGGCACAATCGCCGGGCCGGAATCACCGCCGGTGCGCGAACCATCCGCTGTATCCAACCACAAACCGCCTTTGATCTGACCGACCTGCGCGGAATGGCAACTGTAACATTCGCGCGACAACACCGGGCGAATTTTGGATTCAAAGAACGTGAGTTGGTCGGGAGTCAACTTGTCATCGGCCAGCACCACTTGCCCGCTGAGGACTACGAAGCCCAACCAACTCATCCAGCATTGTTGAAAACGTTTCATCGTTCGTCTCATTGAAGGAGTTAATTCAAAAACCATCTGTCCGTAGTTCAGATTTTATATCTAAAATTGCCACTTAATTACTCCAAAATACTAAGCATCACCGTCTGGACGGTAAGGAGTGGGATAGGCTTCCAGCCTGATAGTTCTGGCAAGACAGGCTGGCATCCTATCCCACGTATTTACATCAAATCTGCTTACCCTTTTAAGCTAAGCATCGCCATCGGGACGCTGAGGTTTCTGTGGTGCCTGTCCATCAGGATTGCCTTGACCACGCTCATTCTTGCCGGCGCGTTTACGTTTTCCATCAGGACCCTTTTCTCCCTTGGCCCCTTCCATCCGATCTTTGATCGCTTTCAATTCTGCTTCATCGATGAAACCATCGCCGTTGGCGTCCAGTTTCGCTAGTCGGGGCTGCAATTTTTCGGGAAGTTCGTCGGTAGCAATTTTTCCGTCACCATTTTTATCCAAACGCTTCAGCATTTCTACGCCACGATTGGGTGAAGTCTGCCCCTCACCCGGTTGGCCTTGTTCTGGTTTCACATTTCCGGGCTTGCCTCGTTCTCCGGATGGCTTGGGACCCTGGCCTTTTTGCCTGGCGGAAGCAAGTTCGGTCTTGTCGATTTTACCGTCTGAGTTGGCATCCAGCTTGGTCAATTTTTCTTTTAATTTCTCCGGCAACTCGTCACCATCGAGTGATCCGTCCGAATTTTTGTCCATCCGAGCAAACATTTTATCCAGCATTTCGCTATACGGCTTTTTTTCCTGTGCCAGTGCAACGTTTGACAAAGTGGCCAACATCAGGCCGCAAATCGAGAATATTAGGGTTTTTTTCATTTTGACACCATAAATCGGGTTCAGAGGAATTTTCAGTTAAAGCCATGGGCTATGAACTAACACGTCAGACTAACCGCTGGGAGGACAAACAAAACCTGAAAAAAAACTTTGGGCTTTTCCCGACACCCTGGCGTTCTCTAAAGTGTTTAAATGGCTGCGTTTACCGCAAACTTCGTCATTCCCCTGGCCACTTCGAACGAATTTTCGATCCTCCATGTCCGAATCACTTCCCGGCCAACTCGAGATCATCGCGGCCCTCCAAACCGACCGGGAACAGGCTTTGGCACAGTATTTTCAAATCGTTCGCCCGCGCTTGAAACGCATCGTCAATTTTCGACTGGATTATCGCTTGAGTGGACGCGTCTCCGAATCGGATGTCCTGCAGGAAACTTACGTCCGAGCGGCGAAGCGAATTGACCATTTTTTGGCGAAAAAGGAAATGCAATTTTTTGTCTGGTTGCGATTGGAGATCAATCAAAAACTGCACGAACTGCATCGTTATCATTTCGCCGCCGAAAGACGAGACGCCCGCAAAGAGATTCCATTCGGCCGGCCTGAGGCGGGTGGTGAAACCTCATTGGCAATTGCGGCTCACCTGGTGGGCCGGATGTCGACCCCCAGTCGGTTGGTGGAAAAAGCCGAACAGATCGCGATCCTGGAAACGACGTTGAATGAAATGCCTGAACTGGATCGCGAAGTCATTGCGCTCCGACATTTCGAAGAGCTTTCCAATATCGAAACGGCACAAATTTTAGGAATTGATTCGTCCGCCGCCAGTAAACGATATTTGCGGGCGCTCAAGCGATTAAAAGAAATCATGCAAACTGCGCGGAAGCTGGAACGGGACCCCTTTTTCGGTGACACCGACGCGGAGTCAACATGAAGCCCGAACGGAAAATTGTACCTGAACCGGGCCTTGCCTCGGAACCCGTTTTTGCGCCCCAAGATTCGGCGAACGATGATCCATCAGAACATGAAATTCTGGAGACGATTGTCGACCAGTTCACTCAGTGTTTGCGCGCTGGTGAGCATCCAGCGATCGTCGACTATCAAACTCGTTACCCCAATTTGGCCGACGAAATCGAAGACCTGTTATCTTCGATCGCGATGATTGAACAGCTAAAAACTTCCAGTGATACACGGACCGATCAGCGGCAATTGCTCGATACGGTGTCGCGTTTGACTCACATCGGCAATTACAAGATTCAGTCCGAGATTGGCCGCGGCGGAATGGGAGTCGTATTCGCGGCGGTTCACGAATCCTTGGGCCGGCGGGTGGCCATCAAAGTCATGCCGACGCCACTGGTGGACGGCGAAAAATATGTCCAACGCTTTCGTCACGAAGCGCAATCGGCAGCGCGATTGCACCATACCAACATCGTCAGCGTATTCGGCGTAGGCGAAGACCATGGATTCCACTATTACGTCATGGATCATATTGATGGCGATAGTTTGAATACGGTCATCGCGCGATTGAAAACAAAACCCAAGAATGCTTTGATCGAAGAATCCAAACGCTATCATTGGGCCGCCAACATCGCAGCCAACGTCGCCGCGGCACTGGCCTATGCTCACGCAGCCGATATTTTGCATCGCGATATCAAACCATCCAACATGATTCTGGATCAACAAGGAACGATCTGGATCACCGATTTCGGATTGGCCAAAGATGGTTCGCGCGAGTTGAACCTGACCCGCACCGGCGATGTGATTGGAACGCCCCAATATCTGGCTCCCGAATCACTGGAGGGTCAATACGATCAACGCAGTGAGACGTATGGCGTCGGTCTGGTGTTGTATGAGTTGGTTACGTTGCAACCGGCTTACCCAGCCGGTTCACCCGCAGAAATAATTCGAGCGATCGCCACTCGTTCCCCCACACCGGTCAAGAAACTTGATCCCCGGATTCCGTTGGATCTGGCCACGATCATCGGCAAAGCGACCAACCGGGAACCCCGTTTGCGGTATCAAACTGCCAACGAGTTGAACCAGGATTTATTGGCCTTTGTGGATGGTCGTCCGATTGCCGCGCGACGCCCACACGCGATCGAACGACTGTTTCGCTGGGGTCGACGCAATCCGTTGGCCGCCGCGTTATCGGCGATTTCGACGCTCCTGCTGGTATTGGTCGCGGTCTCAGCATCCATCGGCTATTGGTCGACCATGGCAGCGTTGGCCAAAGAAGCCGAAAAATCAGCGCGACTGCAAGAGCAGCAAATTAAAACTGACGCCGCGCGGCGCGAAGCCGAACAGAATTATTTGCAAATGAAGACGCAACATGAGCGCGCCGAATCCAACGTCTCAATTACGATCGATGCCTTTGACGAGATGTTCAAGCAAGTCATTGCGCGGGGTGCAAAATCGACGGGGGAACTGGATATTGACGGATTTCGCGAAGTTTCCGGACTGGAGACCTCATTGACCAGGCAGGACGCCGCTTTTTTGAATCGCTTGGTGTCGTTCTACGAACAATTCGCGGTGCTCAATGCGGACAACGAGCGACTCCAATCCGAGTCGGCGAAAGCGTATCGTCGCGTGGGAAACATCTACCAGTTGGTGGGCGAGTTGTTGCCTGCCATCAACGCCTATGAAAAATCCTTGGAGCTGCTGCCGGTTTCAAACGGCGATGCGCCCAGCGACAAATCTGACTTGTTGACGCGGGTGCAAACGCAGAACGAATTAGGCGCCGCCTGCCGCCAAAACGGTGCCCCGTTGGTCGCCCAGGAATGGAATCGAAAATCGATTCAATTACTCGAACAGTCCGCACTGTCGCAGAGTGATCCCGCCGTCCGGTTGGAACTTGCCCGCACCTTAAGCGTCCTTGGTTTTAATCTTTTCCGAACCCTGAGTATCAATAACAACTTCAAACCCCTCAATCCGATCCGCCAGATTCCGACGGAAATGGCAGAGCAGTTTCCTGGCGGACGTCGCAATTGGGAGCGACGCAATCTGCAATTCGTGCAGCGCGCGATTGACATCATGAACGATCTCGTCTCGGAAGCACCGGACAATGCGGAATACCGTTCAGTCCGGGCAACGTGTTACTGTGTTCTCGCAGCCGCCAACATCGATGCCGATCGAAAAAATGGTTTCGAAATTCGAGACCGCGCGATCAAATCGTTTGATGAATTGGTCACTTCCCATCCCGAGAACCCGGAGTATCAATATCTACTGGCCTTGGCTTGTGGTTTGAGCGGCGAAGCGGTGCATGCCGATGATCTCGAGTTGCTCGAGCGTGCCGCGGATCTCTCGGAAAAACTGCTCCAGCAGTTTCCGAATTTGCTGGACTATCATCATTTGCACGCCAGTCTAAGAATCAAACTGGCGAGCTATCATCTCAAACAAACGCAGCGCGAACTGGCGTTGAAAGAACTCCGCTCGGCCAAATCATCGATCGAAGAACTGTTAGCCCAGACTCCCTCCGATCGCTCGTTTTTCCGAACGATGAATTCACTGATCAATGAATTGCAGCAACTGTCCAAGTCTTACCTGGAAGTCGGCAATTCTCGGATCGCCGGCGAGATCAACCAATTGGCGCGACAGATCCGTAACCAAATGCGCCAACAATCGCCACCGTGGACGAAGAACTAACGGCAGCAAAAAAAATATACAGCTACGATAACCAAAAAAATCGGGTTTTTCATCGTCGCCAAGTCTCGAACAATAATCACTGGAAATACCACTCGAGCGGTACATTATCGGAACAAATTCCCACCGAAACCACTGAATCTCAATTTGAGAATTCGTCAATCCGAGTTTCCGGCAGTCGTCCATTTATTCCGATTACCCATTGCCACGACTAGCCGGCAGGCCAGAATTAACGCTGACCAATCATATTGACGATTACTGTTTCAGTCCGAACTTGCATCCAGCATTCAGTGCCGTACCCTATGAATCGACTTACGTATTGGTTGACTGGTTTGATGGCATCGATTGTTTGTTGGATTGGATTTGTCAGTGTTTTTGATACTGGTTTATTGTCAGCATCCACTTCGAACGCCCGATTGTCGACGGCCGATTCTCGGCCTGCTTTTTCAAATTGTTCCGACGAAGTGATGATTGAAATCGGGCTGCCGCAAGCAAAGCACCAAAAATGCCCGGGGGCTACGCATGACGATTTGGGTGATCTCATACTGCCGAGAGTTGTTGATCTTAGTTGCGCTGTCAAACCTAAGGCTGTACTGGTTCGTGGGGATTCATTCGCATTCGCCATCCAGAAAATTTGGCAAGCAACCGTTCGTTTTCCTGGTCAGTCGGAAACTTTTGAAAACGGCTGGTTTCCACCCACGGGTTCCTTGGTATTCCGCCACATTCGGTTGCAGATCTAAACAAAATCGAAACGACGTAAGGCGGAAATGTTTTTTGATTCTAATTAGTCTCAGTCCAATTCACTGGATATTCAGGAGAGTTTCGAGCGATTCAGGCTGGCATGGTCGCTAGTTCTTTCAATTTGCCTACCAAGAATTGAAGCCAAGTGAACGGGTTGACCATCTCATCACCGTTGTACCATTCGCTTTGGGGGAGTCCCATGCATGCCGCGTTAACTGTTTTAATTTCCACATAATTGCAGACGATTCAAGTATTGACATGGCAATCCTTCAAGCGGTTAATTTGACGAAGTCTTTTGGTCAAGCGGCGATGCATGTGAACGCGGTTCGCAGTATTGATTTGACCATCGAAGCGGGGGAGATGGTGGCGATCGTCGGGCCATCCGGATCTGGCAAAAGCACGCTGATGAGCTTGTTGGGCGCTATCTTGGCCCCGACCAGCGGCCAAGTGTTTTTGGAAGGAACGGATTTTGCCACGCTCAACGATCGACAACGGACATTGCTGCGGCGAAAACGCATCGGTTTTGTTTTTCAAGCTTTTAATTTGATTCCGACACTGACTGCCATCGAGAACGTGTCCTTGCCTCTGGAATTGGATGGCGTATCCGCAGCGGTTGCCCAACAGCGTGCCCGTACAGCGTTGGAAGCAGTGGGACTCGCACATCGCCAGTTACATTTTCCCAGTACTATGTCGGGCGGCGAGCAACAACGGGTTGCCATCGCGCGAACCCTGGTGATCAAGCCTGCGTTGGTGATGGCCGATGAACCCACTGGTAACTTGGACAGTGAAAGTAGTGCGCAAATTGTGAAACTACTTCGGGATCTGGTTGACGAAAAAGGGCAGACCGTCATTCTGGTCACGCATGACGATGATGTGGCGAAACAAGCCGACCGAATCATTCAGGTTCGTGATGGCAAAATCGAGCGCGACGATGTTTTGGCTTTTAGGCCGCTTGATGTAATCCGGAGGTATGTCGGATGATATTCTGGAGAATGGCTTGGCGTGAGATTCGTCAACGACCTGGCCGGTCGCTGCTGACCATGCTCAGTATCGTGATTGGTGTTGCGTCTGTCGTCGCCGTCAGTCTGGCGACGAACTCGACACGACAAGCGTTCGACAAAATGTTCGAAACGATCGCTGGTCGCGCGGCGTTTGAAGTTACCGCGGCCGCCGGCGGTGTCTTTGATAGTCAGATCGTCGAAACCTTGTCCAACATTGCTGGAGTTGCCGTAGCGGCTCCCGTCGTTCAACGACCAATGATGATGACGTTTGACGGACGACGCACAAAACTGATGTCGTTGGGTGTCGATCCGGTCAAAGATAAACTTGTCCACAAATATGAAATCGTGGAAGGCCAATCCATGCTGGAATCCAATGGGATTTATTTGGACGCCACGTTTGCTCGGAACCAAAATTTGAAATCCAATGACAAGGTACAACTGGTAACCCGCCGCGGATTGATTAGTGCCAACATTGGAGGCCTCTACGTATCCGAGGGAACGGCGGCAACCGGCCAAGGTGCGGTGATGATGATGACGTTGTCGGCGGCTCAATATTTTTCGAAAATGGGTACGAGAATTGATGCCATCCAGATCGTCTTGAAGCCCGGCGTTGACGAAGCGAAAATGCAAACAGCCATTCAAGCCGCGTTGGTACCGGGACTGTGTGTCAATCGGCCGGCCTCGCGAAGTTCGTCGGCTGACGAAACTTCCCTGTCGACGCAACAAGCCATGAGTATGGGTCGCGCGTTTTCGTTACTCGTGGCCGTCTTTGTGATCGCCAACACTTTTTTAATCAATATCACCCAACGACGACGACAACTGGGAATCATGCGGGCGATTGGCGCAACGCGCGGGCAGATTGCTGGATGCCTGTATTGTGAAGCCGCGTTGATGGGCTTGATCGGCTCTTTGGGGGGCGCGGTACTCGGTGTGTTCGGTGCACAACTCCTGGCGCAGGGGATGGGAACCATGTTCGAGACTGAGATGCCCCCCATTCAAGTAACGGGAGCTACTATTGGTTTTGCGCTAGCCTTTGGTTTGGGCATCTCGTTTCTCGGCGCCTTTCTGCCCACTCGCCGAGCCAGCCGGCTGGAACCCGTGGAAGCCATGCGCGAAGTCCTACCCGACGAAATTGAAACTGCGTCCCCCTGGCTAACTTGGCTGGGAGTCGCGTGCATCGTTGTTGGTGGAAGCGTTTTGACAGCCACGATCATCGGTCAGGTGGCGAATTCAAACGCGATTTGGAGCGGCGTGTTATTGCTAACCGGTTTCGTGTTTTTGTTACCCATGGCAATCGGTCCGCTCTCTTTTCTGACTGCGGCAGCGACACAATTCCTCTTTCGCGTCGAAACACGAATTGCTCGCCGGCAAGTTCTACGACACCGTGTTCGAACGGCGTTGACCATTGGCATTCTGTTTGTCGCCGTTAGCACCGGGATTGGACTGGCCAGTACCATCGTCGATAACGTCAATGACGTAAAAAATTGGTATCGTAAGACTATCGTCGCCGATTTTGTCATCCGCGCCATGTCGCCCGATATGTCGACAGGACTAGCGGCGCAAATACCTGACGAAGTTGACGCGGAAATCCGTGCGATATCCACCGTCAAGAGTGTGGATACGGCGCGACTGGTCAAGGTCGAAATCGGTGAGGAACGTGTGTCCGTAGTGGTCCGCGATTACTCACCCGGTTGTGAAGCCGTGTTTGATTTGGTCGGAGGCAGTGAAACCGATTTGAATGCGAGACTGCATGGCGGTGACGTGGTCATCGGTAGCGTGTTATCCGAACGACTCGGATTGGCCACCGGAGATTTGTTGCCGATGTCGACAACCACCGGAATTCAGCACTTAAAAATCGCCGGCGTTGCCAATGATTATTTCGCCGGCGGACGGTCGATTTACCTACAGCGCGGTATTGGCGAAAAGATATTGGATGTTTCCGGAGTCGATGCTTTCGTGATCAATGTCGATCATGCGAGTCTCGATCAAGCGCGTCAAGCACTTGAGTTGGTCGCTGACAAACACGGCCTGCTATTGGAGTCGTTTTCCGATGTCCAGGATCGAATCGACAAGATGATGGCGGGTGTTGTCGGTGGACTATGGGCCCTGGTTGTACTGGGCTTTATCGCTGCAGCGTTCGGAGTGGCCAACACACTGACCATGAATGTGATGGAACAAACCCGTGAACTGGGCCTGTTACGAATCGTCGCCATGACCCGTTGGCAGGTTCGCAAAACCGTTTTCTTGCAAGCCCTGATGCTGGGCTTGATGGCGCTGATCCCAGGTGCCGTGGCCGGCGTGGGAATCGCTTTCTTGATCAATTTAACGACTTTGTCGAAGACCGGGCACGCGATACAATTTGAATTGCATCCGCTGCTAATTGCCGGCGCTGCGGTGGCGGGGTTGGCGATTGTAATGTTGGCAGCTTGGTTGCCCGCCGAGCGTGCGGCGCGGATGGAGTTGCTGAAATCCGTCAAATTTCAGTAGCGCAAGCTTGGACATCCAGCCGGGATCGAACGGTACAATTTAGGTCCCGTTTATCCCGCAATCCAGTGTCTGAATTCGTTGATAGTTGATTGGACTTATATCGATCTAAGCTCGATGCTGTTTGTTTCGTGACTTTCAATTGAAATGAAGAGTTAACTGTGAATGAAACTACTTGGGCCTGGTTGGCAATCGCCGTTGGACTAGTTGTCCTAGTCGTTGGCGGCGAGTTGCTGGTTCGAGGGGCTTCGAAATTGGCGGCGGCGGTCCGTATTTCGCCCTTGGTCATCGGCTTGACCGTCGTGGCATTCGGGACCAGTGCCCCGGAATTGGCTGTTTCGGTACAGGCATCACTCAATGGCAATCCCGATCTGGCGGTCGGCAACGTGGTTGGCAGTAATTCGTTTAACGTCTTGTTCATTTTGGGGCTGTCCGCACTCATTGTGCCGTTGTTTGTCGCCAGCGATTTCATCCGTCGCGACGTTCCCATCATGATCGGCGTGTCGTTACTATTGTTGGTACTGAGTCTGGATGGCAAGATCAGCAGACTTGACGGCGGTCTGTTGTTTACGGGAATCGTGGCCTACACGTGGTGGTGCATTCGGGAGAGTCGAAAAGAAAATACCGGCGTGGCGGCTGAGTTTGCCTCAGAATATTCCGAAAAAGAAATCAAGCCGGTCGCATTATGGCAAGATCTCGTATTAATTGTTGGCGGCTTGATTTTATTAGTGCTTGGTTCGACGTGGCTGTTGGATGGTGCCGTGACGATTGCCGAAAAGTTTGGCGTGAGTGAACTCATCATCGGTTTGACGATCGTCGCGGCTGGGACATCGTTACCCGAACTGGCGACCTCGGTAATCGCTGCCATCAAGGGCGAGCGGGACATCGCCGTGGGAAATGTGGTTGGCAGCAATATCTTTAATATCCTTGGTGTCCTGGGCTTGTCAGGTTTGATAGCACCAACAGGAGTCGATGTCAGTGGAGCCGCGTTAAGGTTTGATATTCCAGTGATGATTGCCGTGGCTGTCGCCTGCTGGCCGATTTTCGCAACTGGCAACATCATTAGCCGTTGGAATGGCGCCGTATTTCTCTTCTACTATTTGGCCTATACGACTTTTCTCGTTCTCGAAGCGACCGGCCATGAATTCCGCCAGACGATGAGCGAGATCATGCTGTGGTTCGTCATGCCATTGACCGTCCTGACGTTGGCAGTCTCGTTTTGGCGTTTTCGCCGTTCATTGGCCGCCGGAAAATCTATCAGTTAAGTGGGCCGAATCTTGTTTGACTTGAAAGCATTGTGATGCGAGTCCGTTATCTGGTTGCGCTCGTCGTCTACGGAAGTTTTGTGGCAACTGACCCAACCAGTTCGCTGGCGCAAACGACTGACCCGATTGAAACCCACAACAAACTGACCGATCCAAAAACTGCAAGTCCGGTCAATCGTCAATTGGAATTGCAACTGCTGGATCTGGACCCCCAATCCGTTCGTCAAGTCATTGTCGACCGGGAAACGGGTCAGTATCTTGGTCACCCCACGACATGTTTGTTGGAAGACGGAAAAACAATTTTGTGCGTCTATCCCCAAGGACACGGCAAAGGCGCCATTCTCTATAAAAAGAGTTCCGATGGTGGATTGACTTGGAGCGATCGTTTGCCAACTCCGGATTCCTGGGCAACCTCGCAAGAAGTTCCCACGCTGCATCGCGTTGTCGATGCGGGGGGAAACAAACGAGTAATCATGTGGTCCGGTCTGTACCCCGCGCGGTTGGCGGTATCCGCAGACGACGGAGAAAGTTGGAGTGAACTGAAACCAGCTGGCGACTGGGGCGGAATTGTCGTCATGGGATTCGTCGAAGCATTACGGGGCGATCCCGGAACTTATCTGGCCATGTTTCACGACGACGGTCGCTATTTTACTGCCACCGGCGATCAGCCTCGAGTATTTACGTTGTATCAAACGTTTTCCGCCGATGGTGGATTGACTTGGTCGAGTCCGATGACCGTCTATCAATCGACCGACGTCCATTTGTGTGAACCGGGCTGCATTCGTTCTCCCGATGGGAAAACACTAGCCGTACTGCTACGCGAAAATTCTCGAACCCAGAATTCACAGATTATTTTTTCGACCGATGAAGGGCGGACCTGGACCGCGCCGCGAGAGTTGCCCTTGGCGCTAACCGGCGATCGGCATACTGGAAAATACGGACCGGACGGGCGATTGCTGATCAGCTTCCGTTGCAATTCGCCGCAATCGAAACGAGCCGAGCGACGATTCGAAGGAGACTGGGTCGGCTGGGTCGGGACGTGGGATGATCTCGTACAAGGGAATGACGGTCAGTATTTCATCCGTTTCAAAGACAATCATCACGAGTGGGATACGGCTTATCCCGGCGTCGAAATACTTCCCGACAGCACGTTTGTAACCACCACTTACGGTTATTGGGATGTCGGACAACCTCCGTACATCATGAGTGTCCGTTTGAAACTTTCGGAGCTGGATCAACTGGCTAAAGAGCAACAACCGTAAAACTGGTTGCGCCTCCGCAATTATTCGTTACATTGATTACACGAATGTAAAATTCCAATTTCGAGATCAGCCCCAGCCAACGAGCGCATCCATGTCCCTTCTGATTAAAAACGGCCGCATCATTACTTCGACCGATGACTACGTCGCCGATATTTTCTGTGAACACGAAACAATCACCGCCATCGGCACGAATCTTGACGGCACGTCCGCGGACGAAGTGATCGACGCCTCTGACAAGTTTGTGTTTCCAGGTTTTATCGATCCGCATGTCCACATTTATCTGCCATTCATGGGCACGTATGCTAAAGACGATTACGAGTCGGCCAGTAAGGCCGCTCTCGTAGGAGGCACGACCACGCTGATTGAAATGTGTTGCCCGGCGCGAAACGAATCTCCGCGCGAAGCGTTTGCTTTGTGGCAATCGAAGGCCAACAACTCGGCCGTGGACTACACGTTTCATATGGGCGTAACTCGATTCGATGAGCAAACCGCGGTGGAGTTGCGCGAAATTGTCGATCAAGGGATCAGCTCGTTCAAGATTTTTTTGGCGTATGAAGGGGCGTTTGGAATCACCGACGCCGAACTCTTCCAGACGCTCAAATTAGCCAAGGAGCTGGGCGTAATCGTCACCGCGCATTGTGAGAACGCCACGGTTGTCAGCCAACTCCAAGCGGAACTGCTGGCGGCGGGTAAGACGGGGCCAGAGTACCACGAGCCATCGCGTCCCGAGTTGGTCGAGACCGAAGGGGTCCATCATTTGATGACCTTTGCCGAATTGACCGGCTGCCATGTTTATGTCGTGCATACTTCCTGCGATGGCGCGGTGAGAGCCGTTCAGGACGCGCGCTATCGCGGGGTCAACGCCTGGATCGAAACGGTGATTCCCTATTTGGTACTGGACAAGACGTATGCCGAACAACCCAATTTCGAAGGGGCGAAATACGTGATGTCTCCTCCCATTCGACATCTTCGAAATCAGTCAATCTTGTGGGATGCGCTGCGATCCAGATTGATCAGCACGGTCGGCACCGACCATGCACCGTTTGATTTTTCGCAAAAAAGAATGGGCGAGCATGACTTCACTAAAATTCCCAATGGCATTCCGTCGGTCGAACATCGCGTGAATCTGTTATATAGCGAAGGCGTGCTACCGGGCCGAATCGACTTGCATACGTTGGTCGACGCCGCCAGTACGCAAGCCGCTAAATTATTTGATCTGTATCCGCGCAAAGGAACGATCCAATTGGGCAGCGACGCCGATCTGGTTATTTTTGATCCGACCTATCACGGTACTATTTCCGCGACGACTCAACACATGAACGTCGATTACAGCGCGTTCGAAGGCTGGCAGATCACGGGCCGTCCGGAAACGGTCACGGTTCGCGGCAAGATTCAAGTGCGCGACGGTAAGTTTGTTGGCACGCTCGGACGCGGAAAAATGTTGGAACGCACGCCGTCGCATTTTTAATAGGTTGATTCCGTCATGAGATCGTGTAGTCTAGAAATTCTATGACTTGTATTATCAACTCGAATGTTCAAGGGCTGTTTCGGATCAAGGGACTTGGTGTGTTTCGCAAGTCGAGTTCCTGTTAATGCACGCTGCAAACTTCTGGTCAGCTAGATTGCCGACGCAACACACCATTGCAGTTCGACTTGCTGCACACACCCTACGACTACTTCTGGTCAGCTAGATTGCCGACGCAACACACCATTGGAGTTCGACTTGCTGCACACACCCTACGACTACATGCACTTCACTGAATCGCTACGATTTCTCCAATTCACCCGCGCGAGAGTGCATCGCTTTGATCGACGAAATCGTCGCCGGTCCATTGGTTATCGGCGCGAATCATTTTGTCTTCAGCGGATTTTAGATCGGAAGATACGGTCGCTTGTTTGGCTGAAAAATCGGCTTTCTTTTTGGCGCGTGCTTCCGCCTGAATGCGAACCAACTCGGCATGTGTGGTGAAAAACTGCAAGCTGTGACCTTTGAAATCGGTCAGCGAATTGAAACCATGTTGATCCATGAACGCCGACAATTCATCAAGCATGGGCTTGATCATGCCGTAGCCATTCTTCATCACACCTGTGCAGACTTGCACCGTATCGCAACCCAACAGGATAAATTCCGCAGCGTCCTCTCCGGTTTCAATCCCACCGATTCCGCTAAGCGTTTTCCCAGGGAAATCTTTGGAGATCATGGTCGCGATCTCCATGCAATTACGCAGCGCAATCGGCTTCACCGCTTGACAGGAATATCCGCCGGGCGTGGTATAGCCTTCGACCGACGGTTCAGGGCGTAACGTTTTCAGATCGACGCCGATCACGCTGCGAATCGTATTAATCGCGGCAATGCCGTCACTGCCGGCACGCAAGGCGGCGATCGATGGATCTTCAATGTGTGTTACATTGGGGGTCATTTTGGCCCACACGGGAACTTTGGCGACCGTCGCCACCCAGCCACAGACTTCGTCGACCAAATCCGGATTGACGCCCATCGCCGATCCCATTTTCCGTTCCGGCAAACCATGTGGGCACGACAGATTCAACTCGAACGCATCGACCCCCGCATCCTGACAGCGTTCGACGATTTCTACCCACGCATCCTGTCGATACTCTTCCATGATCGAAGCGATCAGAACTCGATCCGGATACTTGTCTTTCAGCATTTTGAATTCATCGATCCAGATTTCAAAACTGCGATCGCTAATCAACTCGATATTTTCCCAACCGTAAATCTCGTTCGAGATGCGACTGCGCAAACGTGCGTAGCGTGGTTGGACGTTGATTACTTTTTCAGCTTCCAGGCTGATTGTTTTGGCGATCACGGCGCCCCAGCCCTCGTCAAACGCCTTGCCAATTACGTTCGCATTGGTGCCAGGAGGTCCGGAACCGATGACAAATGGGTTAGGAAGTTTGAGTCCGTTGACAGTGGTCGAAAGGTTAGCCATCGCAGGCTCCTACATGGGCGAGTCGAATTAATTGCCGGCAATCAGCCGGATCTTCGGGAGCTTATGGGTTGACTTGAGTCAGTGCTTCATCGAGGCAATCAATCATGAACGCAGCATCGTCACGCGTAATACACATGGGCGGTTTGATCCGCAACGTGTTTCCGAACAGACCTCCCTTGCCTAACAGCAATTGACGCTCTTTAGCCAATTCCAAAATTGTGGCCGCTTCGGCCGAGGCGGGCTCTTTGGTTTGGCGGTTTTTGACCAACTCGATTCCCAACATCAAACCCATTCCGCGGACCTCCCCGATCAGCGAATGCTTCTGTTGCAGCTCCAATAACCCGGCTTTGAGGAACGCCCCGACCTCGAGCGCATTGCGTTGGATGTTTTCGTCGTCGATTACTTCCAAGGTAGCCAGCCCCTGCGCCATGCTGACCGGATTACCGCCAAACGTGTTGAAGTGGACCCGGTTCCGCATCGATCGCGCAATTTCCGGCTTGGTCGTCATCGCAGCCAGTGGAGCTCCGTTGCCAATTCCTTTGGCCATGACGATCATGTCGGGAACCACGCCATAATTTTGATGAGACCAATAGTGCGTGCCGGTCCGTCCGAAACCCCCTTGAACTTCATCCGCCACACACAGTCCGCCGTGGGCGCGGACGTGGTCGTACACAATCTGAAAAAATTCGGGCGGTGGCGTGACGGCGCCACCAACCCCCTGGATCGGTTCGCCAATGAAGCACGCGATCTCGCCGCTGGTCTGGTGCTGGATTACGTTTTTCACATCATGAGCACAGCGCAAATCACACGAGGGATAGGTCAAACCATACGGGCAACGATAACAGTATCCGGGGTGCGTGTGATTGATATTGGTGACGGGATTGCTTTTGAATCGCCAGTTCCCATGGGCTGTCAATCCCATCGCGGCCGTGGTACCACCGTGATATCCATTGCGCAGCGCGATCACATCGGCGTTGCCTGTGTACTCACGAGAGTTCAACACGGCCAATTCGTTGGCTTCGCTGCCGGAGTTCGTGAAGTAAGTCGACTCTAGTCCGGCCGGCATTTTCTCGGCGAGTTTTTGCGCGAACTTGCCAATGTTGGGATGCAAATAAATCGTGGTGGTATGTTGTAACGTCTCGTTTTGCTGTCGAACTTTTTCAATGACCGCAGGATGACAGTGACCGACACTGACTGTCACGATTCCGGCGAAAGCGTCGAGATATCGTTTGCCCGTTTCGTCGTACACATATTGCATGTGACCTTGCACGACCATCAAGGGTTCTTTGTAGTACGTGATGACTCCCGGCGAAACGTATTGTTGCCGAATTTGAAGCACTTCCGCTTTGGAAGGCCCTGTATAAGGAATCGGTTGGTGATTGATGATCGGCAGCGAGCGGGATTTTTGCGTGGTTGACATTTTTATTGGGTTTTGGGCGGTGGGTTGTTTTTTAGAACTTGGTGGCTTAGTGATTTTGTGGTTTATTTTTTTTAATAGTTCAAAACGTTTAACAGCAATCCGCCGGCGAAGTAATCCGGCGCGTCTAATTCCGTTTTCGACTTAAGGCGCGACGATGGCTCCATAGGACTCCGGTCGACGATCACGGAAAAATTGCCACGTGTTGCGGACTTCGCGGATGATATCCAGATCCAAATCGGCAATCACAATTTCGTCTTGATCGCGAGAGGCTTGCGCGATAATTTTTCCGCGCGGATCGCAAAAATAACTTTGCCCGTAAAACTCACCGATCTCCCAGGGCGATTCCACTCCCGGTCGATTGATCGCTCCGACGAAATACTGATTGGCGACCGCGTGCGCCGGTTGCTCCAGCGTCCATAAATACTCGCTCAACCCCGCGACTGTCGCCGAAGGATTGAGGACGATTTCGGCACCTCCCAATCCCAGACAACGGGCTCCTTCGGGAAAGTGGCGATCGTAACAGATGTAAACTCCAATTTTGCCCACGCGCGTATCGAACACCGGATAGCCGAGGTTGCCGGGCCGAAAATAAAACTTCTCCCAGAAGCCGGGCGCGCAGTGGGGGATATGCATCTTGCGAAATTTGCCCAGATACCTGCCGTCCGCATCGATCACGGCGGCTGTGTTGTAGTAGACGCCGGGTAAGTCCTCCTCGTAGATCGGGATGACCATTACCATTTCATGCTTGACCGCCAGTTGCTGCATCAGTTTTACCGTGGGGCCATCTGGGATCCGTTCCACCATCTCGTACCATTTAAGTTGCTGCTCGGCACAAAAGTAGGGGCCGTTGAACAACTCCTGCAAACAGATGAATTGAGCACCTTTGGCAGCGGCCGCTTCGATCATGCCGACATGTTTATCGGTCATCGCTCGTTTGATTTTGGCGACCGACGAGGAAGCTGGTTCGCACAATTTCGCTTGGACCAGTGCACCGCGAACAATTCGTGACATGGGCGTTTCCCGGGTTTCGTAACAAGGTGTTTCATGGGACGCGTTGGTGCGACCCGTTGCGGCAGTCGCGAACAGGCAGCTACCGGTCGCTTATGTTATCATTCTGTGCGGGGCAAGTAAATTTTATTTTGACCCAATTTTGACCTGAACAACCGAACCCTTATAAATTTCGTGGAGCGGATCATGAGCACAACCGAAACCCAACCTGTTATCAAGAAAGTTCCCGCGTTGATTAATGGCCAATGGCGCGAGTTGGATTCGGCCCGTTTTGAAACAGTCTATAATCCCTCGACCGGCAAGATCATCGCGCACACGCCGCTATGTTCGGCTGATGATGTCAACAACGTAGTCCAAGTTGCCAAAGACGCGTTGGCCGGCTGGAGCCAAACCCCGGCGGTCGAGCGGGCGCGCACCATGTTTCGACTGCGTTCATTAATCGAACTGCATTTCGAGGAGCTGGCGGCATTAATTACGCGCGAGCATGGTAAAACCCTGGCGGAGTCGCGCGCTGAGATGCAGCGCTCGCTGGAGATGGCCGAGTTTGCCGCCAGCGTTCCCTGCATGCTTAACGGCGATACCTTGCCGAACATTGCCGCCGAGGTCGACGCGGAGACGATGCGGCATCCGGTTGGCGTGTGTGTCGGCATTACGCCGTACAATTTTCCTGCGATGGTGCCGATGTGGATGTTCCCCGTCGCGATCGTTTGCGGAAACACTTTTATTCTGAAGCCGTCAGAAAAAGACCCGCTGTCGTCGGTCCGTTTGGGCGAATTGATGATCGAAGCGGGAGTACCGGCGGGCGTCTTCAACATCATCCACGGCGACAAAGTTTGCGTCGATGCACTGCTCACGCATCCCGAGGTGGCGGCGATTTCGTTTGTCGGCTCGACGCCGATTGCGAAATATGTGTATGAAATGGGAACGAAACATGGCAAACGAGTTCAAGCCGCCGGCGGAGCCAAGAATCACATGATCGTGATGCCCGATGCCGATCTCGATCTGTCGGTGAAGCAACTTTCCGCATCCGCATTTGGTTGCGGTGGACAGCGTTGTATGGCCGGAAGTGTTGCGGTGGCAGTCGGCAATGTCGCCGACTCGTTGGTTGAAGGGTTAACAGAATATGCGAGCAAGTTTCGCGTCGGTCCGACCGATGGAGTGGAAGATGTCGACATGGGTCCGTTGATCCGTACCGAACACGTCCATCGAGTCGCTGGCTATCTCGATGTCGCCAGCCAACAAGGTGCCACGGTGACGCTGGATGGCAGACAAACTTTTGACAGCGAATCTTTTTTGCTCGGCCCGTCGATTGTCGATCAAGTCGAGTCGCCGATGAGTATTTATCGCGAAGAAGTCTTTGGTCCGGTGTTGGCCGTGGTGCGCGCTCCCGATCTGGAATCCGTATTGAAACTGGGGCGCGAGTGTCCCTATGGCAATGGCGCTTCCATCTTCACGCGCGACGGATACGCGGCCCGCACGTTCAAGCAATTTTTCAATGCGGGCATGATTGGGATTAATGTGGGTGTCCCGGCGCCGATGGCTTGGTTCCCATTTACCGGCTGGAATCAATCCTTTTTTGGAGACTTGCATATCCAGGGGACCGAGAGCGTGCATTTCTACACCAAGCAAAAAATGACTTTGACTCGCTGGTTCAAGTCCGCTCAGGATTCGCATCACGATCCGGTCTGGCAATCGCGGAAAAAAGGCTCTTGAAGAACGTGTCGAAAACAAAATTTTTCGTAACACTTCGACCGCGTGATGCAGGATTGCCAGAATACAAAGAATTAGCCATTTTGCCGATAGTTACGGTTCCACGACGCAACCGCGGCTAGCGGGCTGTTGATTTAGTGTACCCATTATTTGTCAGTTAATGGGGTTGGCTTTTTTTTGTATCGCGCTATGTTTAGTGGTTATTAGAGTGAGTACCTATTTTTGTTGCTGAGAGGCGAATGGACATGAGCCGCAGACAACCCAAAACAAGTTACTGGCAAGAAGCTCCGCTGCCGCGAGATCAACTGGTATTGATTCCGTCGGCACTGGAGCGGGTCATTGCCGGCGATCATCCGGTGCGATTGGTCGATGAAATCCTCGATCAACTTGATTGGACAGAGTGGGAAGCGGCCTATCATGGCTCGCATGGGCAACCGCCCATTCATCCCTCGATCCTGTCCAAGACATTGTTGTTTGCGATGCTCCGCCGTATCCGCTCCAGTCGTCAGATCGAATATGAACTGAAACACTCGATCGACTTCATTTGGCTGACCTCTGGCCGACAGATCGACCACACCACGCTCAGCGAATTTCGCCGGAAACATACGGCTGAACTTCGCGGCATCTTCCGCCAGCTGATCCAGTTCGCCATCGATCTGAAACTGACCAATCTGGCGGAGCTGTGTATCGATGGGACGCGGGTGCTGGCTGACGCCAACAAGTATAAAACTTGGACAACCGCCCGGCTGACCCGCGCCCTGGAACAACTCGACAGTCAAATTGCTGAAGCCCTTGAAAATCTGGAAGTCGCCGATTCGCTCGATGAAGACTTGATCGGCCAAGACATTTCTGCTGACCGTTTGCCAGCGGCGATTGCTGATCTGAAATCTCGTCGCGAGCAGTTGGCCGCTCACCGGGAAACAACCGAAGCGATGGACGCGACGCGTAAAAAGAACGGCACCAAAGGCCCGTCTCAATTGCCCAAGACCGATCCCGACAGCCGCATTTTGCCCAACAAAGAAGGGGGTTACGCGACCAACTACACGCCGATGGCGACGACCGAAACGGGCTGCGGAATGATTGTCAGTGCGGAAGTCGTGATTGGCAATGTTGAACATGATCAGTTCACCACGATCGTTGACTCGGTCGAGTCGGATTTCGATATCAAAGTCGATCGGGTGCTGGCCGACTCGGCTTACACCTCCGGTGAGAACCTGGTTGCCGCCGAAGAAAAAGCGATTGATTTGACTGGCCCGCTGGCTGAAACCAAGTGCGCCCACAACCCGGCGCTCCGCGACGACATCACTCAGCCGGTGGTACCTGAATTGATCGGCGCTTTGCCGATTCAAGTGCGGACGAAGTGTTTTGACAAAACGGCTTTCGTATACGACGAAGGGAGCAACAGCTATTACTGTCCCGCCGGCAAGCCGTTGCCTGAACGTATCATTTACAGCATTGGGCAACCGACGCAGCGAACCGTTTATACTTGCCAGGATTGTGCGGGGTGTGACTTGGCCGCCAAGTGTGTCCGCAAGTCCGATGAGTCAGGATTTCGAGAAGTGATTGACGATGTGCATGAAGGGGCTCGTCGCCGACATCGTCAGAAGATGGGAACCGAAGCAGCCCAGACCGCTTTCAAGAGACGTCAACATTTTGGCGAGACCCCGTTTGCGGTGATCAAATCGCATTTCGCCATGCGACGGTTCTTGCTCCGGGGCATCGAAGGGGTCGGGCAAGAGTGGCGTTGGGCGGCGACGGCATTTAATCTGAAGAAGTTGATGAGCGTCTGGAAAGCACTGCGCTCGTTGCTGCTGCAAAAAAACGAAACCGCAACAATCTCGGGCAAATAGGCAAAAGAATAACTCGCCATGGTGGCGATTGCGAAGTTCCAGTGAACGTCCCCTCTCCGCCCAGCACGGCAACAACCCATTCGCGACAAAAACATATTTTCACAATCACGCAAACAAACACTAACTCAACAGGCCGCTAGCCACGGTTCCGTGATCACAACCGTGGCTAGCGTTAAAACGGCTAATCACACCCGAAACAATCCTTCACGGCGTAGGATTGCTGGGGCACGGCGGGAATTGTGAGCTAGCACTGCAAACCTTATCGAACACGTTGACAAAATGCTTGCTCATTCAAGGCCGTTGATCACAGCCGAGCCGACGATATCAGGGGACCTTTTTCGTAT
Source organism: Mariniblastus sp. (assembly GCA_031400405.1). Lineage (GTDB taxonomy): Bacteria > Planctomycetota > Planctomycetia > Pirellulales > Pirellulaceae > Mariniblastus. The sequence goes on along the minus strand of JANNPW010000122.1, from coordinate 23,672 downwards.
GGCCAGAAATAAAAAGCGGAGCGGCCCGGAACTGTTTGGAACCTTCCGGTACTTGTTCCAATTGACTTTCAATTTAATTCAGGTCGGATACTTAGGCTTGCAGTTCCCTGTCCATCGAGTTCAGCGGAAAGCTGTCCGAGAAAGATGGGAGGGGAAAGAAGAATGGCAGAAAGCAGAAAGAGAAAAGAGAAAGGGGAAAAGGCAGGGCTATACCACAACCTTTTTTCGAGTCCAACAATTATTAACCGGCAAAATGGGCTGTCAAATCGTTCTAGTACTAGCATCGTTTGTGTAACCAGAATCGCTTGTGTGTAGAATCGCTTGTGTGGCCTCAGTTTTCCCTCCAGTTTTCCCTGCCGGTTTTGTCCCCCCTGGACGTTCAAGCCTTATGGTTGGATCGGACATAGAACCCAATCGTGTAAACGTCATCCGCCCGAACCAGCCGGATGAAGTTGGGGTGAGGAGCAATGTTATTTCAACAGAACAACAATCATTTGGTGATCTTGCACTTGGGCAATGCCGCTTGAAGTGATTGCACCACGGCGTCTGTGGTCTTTGTCCCAACCAGATACAATTCTTCGAGATTCGACAACGCTTTCAAATGCTCCAACCCGGCACTCGTGATTTTGGCGGAACCAAGATAGAGTTTTTTTAGGGCCGGAAGTTGCTTAATGTATTGAAGCCCGGCATCGGTAATTTCAGTCTCATACAACTGCAACAAATGCAAGTTCGGCAGCTTCTTGGTGCATTGTTCCAACCCGGCATCGGTGATATGTGTCTGGTGGATTTTCAACTGCCGCAGATTGGGGAAGCTTGCAATGATGGCCAGACCCTTATCCGTGATTTCAGACGTGCCGCTGCCATCTCCGCGTGCTCCTACTGCGATGTACTCCAGATTGAGGAGGCCGCGGAGGTGATCTATTCCAACATCAGTAGCTTTCGTTCCATAAATCTCCAACAAGCGAAGTTCGGCCAAACCCTTCAGGTTTTCAAGCCCGGCGTCCGTGATGTCAACCTCACTGTAATTCCCTTGAAGAAACAGGAGCTGCAATTTCTTCAACCCCTTCACATGGGCCAGTGATTCGTCATTGATTTTTGTTCCTCCCAATTGAAGCGACTCCAAATTCTTCATTTCGTCGAGGAATTCGAGCTTCTTGATCGGGGTCCACAATAGATTTAACGACCGGATGTTCTCTAACAGCTTTAGCCGATCCGTCCCATCATCGGTCACACCGCCGCACAGAGATAGATCAATGCCGATTACGGTGAATGGACCGTCCGGGAGTTTTCCACCTTCGCCGATCTCGACTCTGATTCCATCGACCAGGATCGACATTCCCTTTGCTTTGGCCTGGATAGCCCACTCCGCCGCTCGCTGTTCGGCTCCGACCATCGGCGGTGCCGGAATCGTCTTGACGTTCGCACCATCAACATTAGCTCCGGCCGGTAGGTCAGGCAATTCGACCAGGCACAATTCGTCGAACCAGGCCTTGCCGGTCGCAGTGCTGGCGAAGTTTCCAAGACTCGCAGAAATCGAAACGGAGTTCCGGTTAAGCGAAAGAAATACAATGGCTTGATATGTCCAGTCTTTGGTTCCTTCGAGGTTGGTATTTTGCACGTCGTGCCCACCGGAAACGTAAAGGTAGGCTCCGTGCGACTTGGTCTCCAGAGCACGCACATTTTCAGTCTTAACCCAACCCGACAGGAGATAGCGTTTCCCAGGTTTGACGGCCACCGTTTGGGTGACGGTGACATCGTCGTTCTCCGGATTGTTGATAAAGAGCGACTTTTCACCTCCGTGACTTTGGCCAGGAACCATTCGCCAGCAATCCGGTCGTTGACGCCACGAATCGCCCTTCCACATGGGTTTTTCGGCATTCTCGAAAGACCCATTTTTCACCAGATTTCCTTTTTTCAGTTCATCGGTCAGGAATTCCGGCGTTAGCGCGCGTTTGAGATAGGCATCTTCTTTTTGCGTAAAGATATCGTCGGGTGTGAGGTCGGTTCCATCCAGCACGCAGACTTCGAGGTCGCGCAGAATCGCATGGCTGTCGCCGGTGAGAGCGAAGGCAACGGTCCCTTCCGTTGAGTCGGCGTCCTTATAACGAATGACGCGAACTCCGTTGACAAAAATAGTAATCTCATCGCCAAACGCGGCAACGGCAAAATCAAACGGAAAATTATCGGACACGCGCCGCATGGTTCCATCCAGGCCGGTGTAACCAGTCCCGGGCATACTCTTTCCCAGTCCATAAGTCGGCCAATCCAGGGCAGGATCCGGGTTGTTAAACCAAGCCCCATATCCACCAAACTTGCCGGGCTGTCGCCGAACACTAAACGACACATTTTGTCCGGAAAACTGGAGGATTTTTGCCCGAACGATATAGTTTTTGCCGGAGAACTTCGGCAGAAACGACGCATTCGCGCCATTCAGTATCAGCATGCCGTCCTGGAATTTTACACTTCGTCCGTCGGTATTCTTGCTCATCGTTTCACCTTCGACCAACTCATTAGCCGAGCGGATTAAAGGTGTCCAGATGATGTTTCGATTGGATGATGTTTCCGGCGTGATATCCCTTGCCTTGATACCCGGATTTCGGCCACCCGTGACATTCAATCGCATGCGTTTCACGACGATATCACCGCGTTTTACGACGAGAATGTGCTCACCCGGTTTAAGCTCGACCGGGCTGGCCAGGACTTCAGCGGATATTGGTTGATCGTCCAGAAAGAACGAAAGCGAATGATCGGTCAGGTCAATGTCGTTCAATTCGATCGTGACAGTGACCGATCCAGACCTCGTGAAAAAAATCACACCCGCCAATGCTGTGAGGCCAAAAATGCCGATCAGTCCGAGGGCGATAAAGACCCAACGGGGCGTGCGAGTCTTGCGAATCGCGGCTTCGACTACCGCCGCCGTTTCCGCTTGCGATTTTTTTCGCTCGGCGGACATTACCGCGAAAACGTCTGCCAGGTTGGTGTCGCCGGACGATTCCTCCTGGCCGGCTCCTCGCGTTTTATCCGCCCGTGCTGTTTCCCCAGGCGATGAAGGCGCCGAAGTTTCCCGCAACACGGTGTCAATCGCCGCCGCAAATTCCTTCATCGTCGAAAACCGCGCGGCAGGATCCTTGGCCATTGCTTTCAAACAGATCGACTCCATGCGCAGATCAACTCCGGCGCGACGTTGTGAGGGCCGTTCCGGTTCAACATGCAGAATCTGCCCGATGACTTCCGTCGCGGTTCCAGTGAACGGTCGAAAACCGGTCAGCATCTCGTACAAGATCACTCCCAAACTGAACACGTCTCCCGAAGGGCCAACCCCTTTGGCATCGCCGCGCGCCTGTTCGGGGGACATGTAGGCTGGCGTGCCCATGATGACACCGCTTTGGGTGCTCCGCGCATCGGCAAGTTGCGGCCCACGCGCAAGGCCAAAATCCATCACGACGATGTCCTTGCGGTCGCGGTCAAACATGATGTTGGCCGGCTTGAGATCGCGGTGGACAATCCCCTTTTCATGAGCCGCTGCGAGAGCGGAAGCAATCTTGCGAATAATCATCGCAATCTGTTTCTGTGGCAGTGGCGACTTCCGCGATTTCAAGGCATCGGCAAGTGACAGGCCGGGAACAAGTGCCATCACAATGTAGGGTCGGTCCCCAAACTCTCCGACCTCGAATACCTGGCAGACATTAGGGTGATTAATGGTTGCAATGGCGCGGGCCTCTTTCAGGAATTGCACACGCTCTGCATCCGATTTGACGGCCGATTCCAGGGGGACTTTGATTGCCACTTCTCTTCCCAATTTCGAATCGAAAGCGCGATACACTTTTCCGAACGCTCCCGATCCCAGCACACCGCGAAGATCAAAGCGCCCAATCTTTTTCAGCCCATCGGATGACGTCGCAGCCTGCAGGGCTGTTGCAGCCAGCGAAATGTCGACCGGATTTCGGACGCTGCTTTGAGTTACGGAAGTCTCGGCTTCACTGCGACCTTGAAGCTCGAGTTCAATTGCCAGTAAGACCTGCCGTAGGTCAATCTGATCCGATTGGGGTGCAGCCGCGACAAAATCCGCGATTTTTGGCAGTTTGCCCGCTTTCCATTCGGCTTCAAACCGATCACAGGCCAGATCAATTCTTTGAGCAATCGACAATGATGGATCAGTATGTGGCATGACGGAAACTCACTTTCCCTAAAGATCGACTCGAAAAAAATTCCCGCTCATCCAATAACACGTATCCCAAAAGCAAGCCAACTGCTCGGCTATTTACCGGAATCGACCTCGATCGATGTGGTTGACATAGTCGCCGGTTTGGTAATTGTGCCCAGTTTCCAAACTCGCAAAGTGCGGGCGGCATTCGCGGCTGCAATTTGAGTACTGTCCTGCGAAATGCCGACAGCACCGATCGCTCCATCAAAGGCAGCATGCCGCAGCAAGACGGCTCCGGTATGGGAGTCTCGCAGGGTTACTTCACCGATGCTACTGCCGCACAACGCATATTTTCCGTCGTGAGAAAATTCGATCGCCGTGGGCTCTCCCGCGTCGTTGTCCTCGGGACTCCAAACAAATGCATCTTCATTCGTTTCCAGATCGATTCCCCGCATGGTGCCACTTTTTGGAACGACCAGAGTGCGTCCATCATCAATCAACCAAAACTGGCCGTAGTTCAGCTCCTCACCGAGAATCAGTTCCTCGCCGGATTGGATATTCCACACTCGAATCTTTTGTTTAACCAGAATGGCTACCCGTTGGCCTGAACTGGAAAACGCAATCCGGACATGTGACGGGCTACCATCAACATCTTTTGCTAATGTCTTGACAAGTTTTCCCGAAGGATATTCCAGCACAACACAGTCTGTGGATTGGATTATGCTACTGCTACCCGCATGCTTCCTGTTATATTCGCTAACCAACGCGACAATCGATTTCTGATCGGGGTTAATGCCAAAACCCAGGATTGCCAACGGTCTGGCGCCTTGGGCAGTATTGAATACTAGACGTCCGCTCCCAAAATCTACCGTTGCCGAAAGGAAAAAAGTTTCCGAAGGTGTTCCGGAGGGTTGATAGTCAACAAACAGGACGCTCTCCGGAGTTAATGCCCAACTTTGTAATTTTGCTTGAGTCGGCGTGCCGTGATAATCATTCCAAACCGGTAAATGACTTGCTCCTGGCTTGAGTTCTGCAATTGTCATTGATTTGTTGACGCTACCAGGAGTATGGGTCACACACGCGTCCCCCTTTGGTGAGAATACGATTTCACCACTTGTGAAAACGAACGGTACCAGAAATTTCGGGTGCGTCTTCGGGTTTGGCGGCATCTTCAATGGCAAGTCCGCGACCAACGTCAACTGAGTTTCGACAGGTTGTCCGACAGGTTGAAACGTAATTGTTCCGTCAGGGTGCCCAACAACGACATCCTGTCCATCGGAAGTCATTTCCGCAAAGAGATCGTCTTCCAACTGTTTATTGACCAGCAGGACTGATCCGCTGGATGTGTCAGTAACGATATAGGATTGATAGGCCGTGCCCGCGCTCAATAATCGACCGCCATCGGCCGACAATTGAATCGGGCTTTGGGCGGTGACGGTCCGCCGTAAGCGAATTGAGTCGTTGGTAATGTCAAAGATCTCGGCTTTGGATTTGTCAACTGTAACGGCCGCCACTTTCCCGGTGAAACTCGCTGTCAGTGACGTTCCGTCTATTTTCTGCTGGGCAACAAGACGTACTTTTGGCGCGGTTTCCCAGAGAGTTAAAATCCCGGGAGCATGCAGCACGAGCAAGTGTTGGTTATCAACCCAGGAAACGGCCGAAATGTACGCATATTTTGGCAGCTCACCGTTTGACTTACCGGTCGACAGGTCAATTAACTCCAGGCGATTACTTCCGGAACCTGCGGACAGGAAACGCCGATTCGTGACCCACATGTTGCCATCAGGAGAGACCGCCTCGACAACCTCGGATGTCATATTTGGAACTTCGAACAAATTGCCTGCCTTCCCAATTTCCTGGACCAGGCTGTTAGCAACCAACGCACGACGGCCACCCAGGTAAACAATCGGGCCCGAGTTGAGCTGCTGGCGATCGCCATACTCGGCGATCGTTTCACCTTTGGTCGGATCGATCAGGAGTCCCTGTCCACCGCTTCCCGCAAGCAGAAGCTCCGGCGATTCCCTGGTGAACTGGAGAAAAGACCCGGCATCAAGCGATCGTGTAAGTGAAGGGAACCGCCTTCCACTTCCAGCCGAGAGGTCCCACAGGATGGTCTCGCCGTCGGCGCTCATCGATGCGACCGTATTGCCGTCCGCAGCAAACTGAACGTCAACAACCGGTTTGGAGTGACCTTTGAGAACCAATCGCGGCGTATCCTCGGCACTACAAAAGCCGGTTCCCAAAATGAGCACCAGCGAAGCCAAATACCCGGCCAACATGAAATTTGTTCCTATCACGGATATCTCCAGTCTCAGGATTGAATATGGATTTCTTCTCTTCAACAATAGGTACAGTGCATTTGAGCTGATTTGCCCGACAGGAAAAATAAAAAAATCCTGAATTCCCGTCATCCAGGCCATTCGGCCTGCCAGCGAAGTCGAATCAGGTTTAGTTTGCGCTCGACCTTTCTGACTGTGCAGTCCTCCAGTTCCGCGATTTCCTGATTCCCATAGCCCAGCAGTCGTAAAACGGCAAACGGCCGAAGTCCAGGTTCCAGTTGCTGGAACAATTCTTCGCAATGGAAATCAAATTCGGCGGCCTGTGCAATTGCCAGATTAGCCAACGGCACCAGATTGCCTTCGGAGTCGAGCAGAGCATCTTCACCCGTTACACGCCCGCCGCCACGCTTTTCAGCCAATTCGCGACGGACTTGCATTCGCGCCTTGTTGGCGGTAATGACGCTCAACAATTTCCACATTTCATTGCGATCGAATACGGAATATTCTCCGGCTTGAACGCGCAGGCAAAACGATGCGAATGCGCTTTGGGCGGCGTCTTCCGGATCGGCAATCCGTTGTGGGCGTCCCGACAAAACCTTGCGCGCCAAACCCAACAACCTCGGAAAGAAACTCGCCCAAAGGCCTTCCGCAGCAGTTGGGTCACCGGCTTTGAGTTGGTTAAAGAACAACGTCAATGAACCGGTAACAGCGCTTCCCGCATTCTGTTCCTGCATAGAACGTCCTTCGCAAAAACACGAAAATACTCTTACATCAGAGGTTGACCATGAAGAGGTGCAGTTTTCCAAGGACGCCAAGGGCGGCGTTTTCCAGGGGCGTTTTCCAAGGGCAGTTTAACAAGGGCCAGACCAAGCCATTTTTGATCACGGCCTTGTTCGGCCAACCGGACCACGTCATGTTCATACGTTATGCTAGCAGAAATCTGACCAACGGTCGTGTTACGGTACAACGATTTGCAAATGATTAACGCCGCTTCAAGAGGTTGATGGCTAATGGTCTTGGTTGGTGTGGCGCCAGTCTTGGTTCCTCTCCGTGTGGCCCCGGTTTTGGTTCCCAGTTTTGGTTCCAATTTCGGTTTCCAGTTTTGGTTTTGTCTTTATCCGATCGAGCAAATTCCAACTTCAGAGCTAAAAATACAACGAGAGTCTTGTTTGATTTAACGCCGACGCTTGCTGCTGATTAGGACCAGTCGAACGGCTGCTGCATTGAAACGGCAAGCGGCCGAAGCGATTGCTTTCGACTTCCGTGGGGCTTAATTGGGCGGCAAGGACAGCATAGTTTCTTTGAAATTCGGAGAGCAATAATCTGCAGTTCGTTGTAACGATGTGGCTGCCCTATTAACTGTGGCTGCTGGAGCGGTTTTTTTGGGTTCACTGTGCAAGAAGATAAATGGCAAACTGGGTTCTCGAACGGGTTCGGTAAGATATAACTCAAAGTGCTGGAATAACTCACGGTCGTTCCACCAAATCGAGTAGTTGTCTTCTGAGAACCAACCAGCAATCAATGTAGGTAGAATTTGCCGATGCCTGATTCCTTGAACGCCAACGCCAACTCAAGTTTGAGAAACAATGCCCTATCGAGTGACCCGCTGATCCTCGTATTAAACGCTGGTTCATCGAGTCTGAAGCTTGCGGCGTATGTTGGTGACCGCGTGGAACTGAGAGCTCGGGTCGAACGGACGAATCAAACGGCCGACGCACTCGAATTTTGGGTCTGGGACCAACGCGGCCAAGAGATTCGACAGGGGACATTTCCCAGCGCTGACAGTTCGTTGCTGCTCCGCGTCGTGCTCGATACACTCGCCACGCGGTTGCCGGGTCGACAGGTTTCCGCCGTGGGGCACCGAGTCGTTCATGGGGGGGACCGATTCATTAAGCCGGTTCGTGTGACTCCGGAAGTGTTGTCTGAATTGGAATTGCTGGTCCCGCTTGCTCCCCTGCACCAACCGCTCAATTTGGCTGAGATCCGCGCCGCGACCAGACTGCTGCCGGACGTGCCACAGATCGCCTGTTTCGATACTGCTTTCCACACCACGATGCCGAAACTGGAGCGAATGTTCGGCTTACCGCGGGTATATTTCGATCAAGGCGTGAAGCGTTACGGATTTCACGGTCTCTCGTACGAGTCCATCGCCGGTCGGTTGCCGGGGATCGATTCCCGCGCCGCAGCCGGAAAGACAGTTGTCTGCCATTTGGGTAGCGGAGCGAGCTTGTGTGCGTTGCTGGCTGGAAAGAGTATTGCCACGACCATGAGTTTCACTCCGCTGGACGGTCTACTGATGGCGACTCGTGCCGGGGCGGTTGATCCGGGCGTTATTTTTTACCTATTGCGGCAAGAACAACGGACGCCGGACCAAATTGAACACCTACTCGATTGCGAGTCTGGGCTGCTCGGGGTTTCCGGGATCAGTTCGGACGTGCGAGATTTGCTCAACAGCCCAGCACCTGAAGCCGCCGAAGCCGTCGATTTGTTCTGCTACCGAGTGGCTCGGGAAATCGGCGCTATGGTTGCCCTGCTCGAAGGTCTCGACGCAATTGTCTTCACCGGAGGTATTGGCGAGAATTCACCGCAGATCCGCGCAAAAGTATGCAACCGGCTTCAATGGCTCGGTGCGCAGTTGGATCAAACAGCAAACCACAACGAGAACACCCGGCTGAGCAATACCGGTAGCCGAGTCGCTCTACTTCGCATCCCAACGGACGAGGAAGCGGTAATTGTCCGGCACACGGCGAAGCTGTGCCAGAAATCATCGATTGGCTCGGGCCAAGTGGGACCGTCGTGAGCAAGTCAGCCAATACATCATGAAGAGTAATCACAACTTGCCCTCCGCCGATCACACTGTCGCCAAGACGGCCACTCCGTCGGTTGTGCAGCAGTCGTGGCACGTGCTCTCGCCCGAGGCAGTCCAAGCCAGCCTGCATACCAATCTGATTCGCGGTCTGACTCAGATCGAGGCGGCACGGAGACTCGCTCAGTATGGCCCCAATGCATTGGCACCAGCGCGAGAGCGCTTAGCGTTCTTGATCTTTTTGGCGCAATTCCGCAGCCTCATCGTGGCCTTATTGGTGGCGGCCACGACGATCGCTCTTGCGATGGGCGACAACATCGAGGCAATTGCAATTCTGGTGGTTATAGTCGTCAACGCCGCCATCGGATTTTTCACGGAATGGAAAGCGGAACAAGCGTTGTCCGCGTTGCGAAAACAGTCGGTGCGAGTCGGCCATGTGATTCGGGACGGCTCCGAGCGCGAGATTCCGGCCGCCGAGTTGGTTCCTGGAGATCTGGTGGTTCTCGCCGCGGGGGCACGAGTACCGGCCGATGGCCGGATCGTTGAGAGTGCTCGTCTGCAAATTGAGGAGGCGGCGCTGACCGGTGAGTCTCTCGCGGTAACCAAGACATCCGAGCTGCTTCCAGACAAGGATGCGGCACTTGGAGATCGGTTCAATCTGGCGTTCCTCGGTACGACCATTACTGACGGACGCGGTCGGTTGCTGGTGACAGCCACCGGGTCGCAAACGGAAATGGGCAAGATCGGCATCCTGATCGATGAGGCGACGACGCGCGCCACTCCGCTGGAACAAAAGCTACTACGGCTTGGTCGTCTACTCATCATCATCGTGTTGGCGCTATGCGCTGTCATCGTACTGTCGGGCTGGCTTCGCGGAGTCACCGACTTTTGGCCCATGTTGGAAATCGGCCTCTCCTTGGCGATTGCCGCAGTCCCCGAAGGGCTGCCTGCAGTAACGACCATGACGCTGGCGCTGGGGATGCAACGAATGGCGCGGATGCGGGCGCTTATTCGCCGACTCCCGGCGGTCGAGACTCTCGGCTCCGTCACCATCATCTGCACGGATAAGACTGGGACGCTGACCAAGAATGAGATGACGGTCTGCGTGTACGCGCTGGATCAACTCCGCGTCAAGGTGACCGGCGCAGGGTACTCGCCGAGGGGGGATTTCCAGGATGGCGACACCCTCATTGATCCCAAATCCGCCGAGCACCTCGCACTGGCCCTGCGAATCGGCATGTTATGCAACGATGCCAAAGTAGAACACAAAGACGGCCGGGACGCGGTTCTGGGCGACCCCACCGAAGCGGCCTTGATCGTCGTGGCGGAAAAGGCTGGGATGCAACACGCTGTACTCGTCGCCGAATTTCCGCGCCTCTACGAAGTGCCGTTCGACAGCACCAGCAAAAGAATGGTCACCATCCATCGCGCACCGCAAGGTCAGATAGTTGCATTTATCAAAGGTTCGCCGGGGACGTTGTTGGCCGCAAGCAACGCTCAGGTTCAGGCGACAGGAGTAACACCTCTCACACAAGGTGACCGAAGATACTGGGAAGAAACGAATCGGGAGTTGGCCGGTGCAGCGCTCCGCGTCCTCGGTTTGGGATATCGTGAATTGCCCGCTGGATACAATGATGCCGACTTCGCCAAAGAATTGATTTTCGTGGGACTGGTCGGCATGAGCGATCCGCTCCGAGAGGAAGCCAAAGCTGCCATTGCGACCTGTCGCGAGGCCGGGATTAAGACCGTGATGATGACTGGCGACCAACAGCACACGGCGGCCGAGATCGCGCGGCAAATGGGCATCGATGTCGATTTGGATGGGCGTCCACTGCGTACCGTCCACGGCCGCGAATTAATCGACTTGGACGAATTGGGTTGGCAGCGCGCGGTGGCCGATGCCGCCGTATTTGCCCGTGTCTCACCCGTGCACAAGCTGCAGATCGTCGAGGCGTTTCAACGTCAGGGACACGTTGTCGCTATGACGGGCGACGGAGTGAACGACGCTCCAGCGTTGAAGAAAGCGGACATCGGCATTGCCATGGGCATTAAAGGGACCGAGGTCGCCAAGGAAAACGCCGACATGGTGATCACCGACGATAACTTTGCGAGCATTGTCGGTGCCGTCGAGCAGGGGCGGATCATCTACGGTAACATACTCCGGTTCCTCCATTACCTGCTCTCCTGCAACTTTTCAGAAATCCTCACTGTGTTTCTCGCCCTCATGATCGGCTGGCCGCTGCCACTGGCGGCCCTGCAAATTCTGTGGCTCAACTTGATTACTGACATCTTCCCTGCGTTCGCATTGGCGCTGGAGCCATCGGCACCTGACGTCATGAAACGTTCGCCCCGCGATCCGCAGGAGTCACTTCTCACGCTACGTTTTGTTGGCTTGATTGTCTGGCAGGGGATGATGCTCGCCGGAGTCACACTCCTGGCATTCGCGGTTGGGCTGAGTTGGCACGGGACCGACGGTGAGGGATTGCGCAGTGCAACCACCATGGCGTTCATGACGCTGGCCTTGGCCCAAGTATTCCATGCCTTCAACGCTCGTTCCCAAAAACGGTCGGCATTCACCAGCCGACTTTTCACGAACGGTTGGTTGTGGACGGCGGTGGGCATGTGTCTGATTCTCCAAACCCTAGCGGTCTATGTGCCCTTGTTGAAGCACGTGCTGCATACGGTCTCGCCCACGGTTTCTGACTGGGGCGTGATTGCAGGTTGTTCGTTGCTGCCGGTGGCCGTGGTGGAGTTAGTCAAGTTGATTCAGCGAATCTTGGCCCGAAGGTAAAAAACGGGGCCAGACAATGGCTGCGAAAACAGGGGCCAGACAAAGGCAAAATCAGCGATCGCTTCATGCTAGTTGCAAAATGAAAGCACGGACTCCGATAGCAAACGGCGAATGGAAAAATGCGTTTGTGTTGCGAAAACAGGGGCCAGACAAAGGCAAAATCAGCGATCGCTTCATGCTAGCTGCAAAATGAAAGCACGGACTCCGATAGCAAACGGCGAATGGAAAAATGCGTTTGTGTGGCCCCATGCTGATTTCCCCGATAGCACCCCGATAGCAAACGGCGAATGGAAAAATGCGTTTGTGTGGCCCCATTCTGACCAACCGATCAGTTGGGTCACGCCAAAGACAAGTCGATCGTTGGCGTAAAAAAAAATGGAATTCAAAAACGCGACGGATCGCGTTTCTTAATGCTGCGCGGTGCCGCCGATTTCAATTCCAAAAAACGCAAAAAAGCCGTGGACAACGCCATTCGTATCGGTGTCCCATTTTCATTCGAATGCCAACGAACCCTTTCTCGTCGTCGTGATAGACGCCCAGATTGAGATTCCGTGAATAGATTCGATACAAGAAGCCATGTTGACAATCGGGGATCGGTATTCGTTCGGGATGTTCACTCATCGTCGTCTTCCAACGGCGAATCTTCTATCGCGTCACCCAGCTGCAACATGAAGGGCAAAAACGGGGGCCAGAGGCAAAAACGGGGGCCAGACAAAGGCAAAATCAGCGATCGCTTCATGCTAGCTGCAAAATGAAAGCACGGACTCCGATAGCACCCCGATAGCAAACGGCGAATGGAAAAATGCGTTTGTGTGGCCCCATTCTGATTTCCTTCTGATTTCCGTGTGGCCCCATTCTGATTCCATTCTGATTTCTCCATTCTGATTTCTCTTTTGTTTCCTCTTTTTGTGGCACCATTTTGTTTCCCCTTTTAGGTGGCACCATTTTGTTTCTTTTAACCTTTAATGATCGTGACCTGCGTGCCCGCCAGCATCTCCTTCGTGTCCGTGCTCGAGATGTTCGAATGAACCGGTGTACGGTTTGGCGTCGATCGTGACTCGCAACTTGCCGGAAACTTTCTCGCCTTCGATCATCGCCAGCATTTTAGCGTCACTCGATTTGAATTCAGCAGAACCGCCGGGCTGACTGGCCAGGAGCTCGAACGTCTCGGTTTTCTCGCCAGCGCTCAACACCAGGCTGACGGCTGCAGCATCGATGGACAGCGGCTGCATGTCCGCGTCCAGCAGGTAAATCGTGATCGTCTCCGTTTTATGATCATCGAGCAACTCAGCATGATATTCGTGATTGTGGCCGAGTTCGATCAAGTGCCCACCATGTGGCGCGGCGTGATCGGTAGCAGCATGATCATGACCTGCATGATCGTCCGCCGGAGCCTGCGTTGTTGTGGCGGTTGTAGCGGCCGCTTGGGGATCGGTTTGTTCGCATCCCATGGCAAAAACTGCAACGGCAACGCAACCGAAAACGAGAGATAGCTTGTTCATATTCAGGGTCCTTTAAAGACATTGAGGTGCGGGTAGTGAGTCAAAATACTGTGGCGAAATTCAATCGTTTTTTCTGAGCCGTTGGGGCAACGCGTGGACAACTGGCGACAATCAGTGGGTCTCTTCGACCAATTCGATTTCTGCGGATTCATTTTCGACAACCGACTTGGCCGCCTGCATGCCGAACTGCCAAAACAACGCCGGCCGCACTAAAAATTCCAACGCCGTGCTCGTGATCAAGCCCCCGATAATGACCGTCGCCACGGGATAAAGAATTTCTTTGCCGGTTTCGCCGGCTGACAAGGCCAAGGGAACCAATCCGATGCCGGTGGTTAAACAAGTCATCAACACGGGGGCAAGTCGTTCTTTTCCGGCGCGAGCGATCATATTCGCCGACCAGGTTTCACCTTCGTATTTCACGAGATGCAAATAGTGATTGATCAACAAAATTCCATTTCGCGTGGCGATCCCACACAACGAAATAAATCCAACCATCGCCGGAATGGACAAAGTCTGGTGCGTGATTTGCAACGCCGCGACACTACCGATGAACGCCATGGGTAATGCGACCATGACTTGCAATGACAAATTGAAACTCTTGAACATCATGTACAACACCAACAACATGCCGACCAGCGTGACCGCAAACAAGATGCCGATCACCCGCGAGGCACTCTGTTGGCTTTCAAATTGGCCCCCGTACTCAACCCGATATCCCGGTGGTAGTTCGTCTTCGATGGGGCGAACCTGGCGTTTGATATCTTCCACGACGTCGACCAAACCACGACCACTGACGCCGCATTGAATCACAATATGTCGACGGACTTTTTCACGCTTGATCTGATTGGGTCCCGAACCGAGCCGGATCGTGGCGACATCTTCGAGTTTGACGATGCCCCCATCCGGCAAATTGACCTGCAATCGACCGAGAGTTTCCAGATCTTCGCGAAACGGTTCATCCAGGCGGACCAACAAATCAAACTTGCGTTGGCCTTCGAGAACTTCTGAAACGACGATTCCGTTCATGGCGGTTTCGATCAGTTCGGTGATGTCCTGCCGTCTCAGTCCGTACTGTTCGAGTTGGTCGCCATTGACTTGAATTTGCAACTGGGGGATTTCGGTTTGTTGTTCAACCTGGACATCTTTCGTACCGGCCACGGATTTGATAGCCGCCTCGATGACGCTGGCGCTATGGCGCAGCGTATCGAGATCATCGCCGAAGAGTTTAATCCCAACTTGGGCTTTGACCCCCGAAATCATGTGCGAGATCAAGTGCGCGAGAGGTTGTTCGGTACTGGTGACGACTCCCGGTACATCGGCGAGCTTACTGCGAATGTCTTCGAGAACTTCCTCGCGTCCCCGCGCGGATTCATCCAGCGAGGCAAAGAACTCTGAAACGTTGACGCCTTCGGCATGTTCATCCAACTCGGCGCGACCAGTTCGGCGGGCCAACGTCCGAATTTCGGGAACTTCACGAATCCGGGCGCCGGCCATTTGGGCAATCTCGCTGGATTTTTCCAACGATGTCCCAGCCGGCATCAAAACATTGATTTGAACCGACCCTTCATTAAAGGGCGGCAAAAAATCCCGTTCGATCGAATAGAGTGAAATTCCGGCAATGGCGACGAGTACCACCGCACCCAGCAAAATTGGCATCGCAAGTCGGAGACTCAACCGAATCAAGTGATCGGCAATCCACTTGAGCACTCGCAGGAGAATCGAATCGCGTTCCGGGGCTTCCACTTCACCAGGTTTCATTGTCTTGTTGCCCAGCAACCAATACGACAGGACCGGTGTCAGAGTCAACGAAACGAACAGTGATGCCAGGATGGAAACGATGTAAGCGACACCGAGCGGGGCAAACAGTTTCCCCTCCATACCACCGAGCGCGAACAACGGAATGAAGACCAAAATCGTAATAATCGTGCCGAATACGATCGAGTTGCGAATCTCGACACTCGCTTGAAACACCACCAACAGCACCGGCTTGGGATTGCCGGCGACGCGATTTTCTTTCAGTCGACGAAAGATGTTTTCCACATCGACAATCGCATCGTCCACCAATTCGCCGATCGCCACGGCGAGCCCACCCAAAGTCATCGTGTTGATCGAAAGTCCAAAAAACCAAAACACCAGCGCTGTCACCACGATGGACAGCGGGATCGCGGTGAGCGTAATGAACGTCGTCCGAAAATTCAGCAGGAACAACAACAGAATAATGCAGACCAGAATGCCGCCATCGCGCAGTGCCAAGATGACGTTGGTCACCGCGTGATCGATGAACTCTTTTTGTTGATAGATGCTGGTGTCCAATCGAATGTCATCGGCCAATCGACCATCGAGACCTCGGACCAATGTTTCAATCATGTCCGTCACTTGTCGCGTATCAGCACCGGGTTGTTTGCTGATGGTCAAGATAACGCCAGGTCCACCATGAAATGTCGCCACCTCGGCAGCTACTGCATCCGGAGTTAACGTTGGCTGTTTATCGGCATTGTCGCTTGGTTTGTCGGCGACGTGATCTTTAACATACAACGAGCAGTCACCCCGTTTGATTTGCGCACCTTCGACGACTCGCGCGAGTTGTCCTAACGTGACCGATTTTCCGTCAAGAAATTTTACGACAACGCGCGAGATTTCGTCGATGGTTTGTATTCGTCCGATCGCCCGGACCAGATACTCGTTAGGACCCTGTTCATCCAGATAACCCCCGGTCGAGTTGGCATTGCTCATCGACAGTGCTTCTTCGACATCGTGGATCGTGACGTCGTACTTCAGTAACAGATTGGGATCGACCAAGACCTGGAACTGTTTTCGATCTCCCCCCATCACAAAGACCTGTGAAACTCCGGCGACCGTCAGCATTTGTTGGCGAACTACCCAGTCGGCCATCGATCGCATTTGCAAGGGTGAGGTTCGACGATGGACGGTCAATTGATTCGGTTTCAGTTTGGCATGGGAAACCGCAAACCAAAGACCCGTTTCACGATCGCCAATCATCCATTTTTCATCGACCGATTCGCGACGAATTTCAATATTCCGCGACAACGATCTTTCCTGCTGATCGAAGGCAGCCAACAACGCCGGTGGAATCTGTTCCGCATTGAGTTGCGACAGCAACTCATTGTCAATCTGGTTGACCTCGAACAGGAAAGTCTGGGGATTGGTTTCGCTGAGCATGCCGACCATCATGATCTGACCCATGATCGAAGCGATCGGCGCGAGTTGTGGTTTCACCCCCACAGGCAATTGTTCGGCGACGACCGACAATCGTTCGGCGACAATTTGGCGGTCGATGTAGATATCGGTCCCCCAATCGAATTCGACATAGATTACCGACAGACCGACCCCCGAGGTGGATCGGACATCTTGAACACCCGAGGCACCATTGAGTGCAGTTTCAATCGGTATCGAGACGAGTGTCTCAACTTCTTCGGGTGCCAAGCCCGACGCCTCGGTCATGATGACGACCCGCGGACGATTCAAATTGGGAAAGACGTCAATCGGCAGTTGAACCATCTGCCAGCTGCCGTACAGCAACAGAAACACGGAAAAGGTGGCAACCAAGATCCGGTTGTGCAAGGCAAAACGAATCAACCCGTTAAGGAAACTGGAAAGCATCTCGAATTAACCCTGGGATTCATAGTGGATTTAGTTTGTCGAACGATTTTCGCAAGACTCCTGCCAAGCCGTATACCGTCGGACCCAACTCGCTTCAGTAGCGGCCCGACGGGAGTGTTTCGCCCCATTCAAGTCAATGGTCATGTCCGGCATGAGGGTCGATCGCCCCGCCAGACTGGTTTTTAAGTGCTAAATGCATTTGATAGGCACCGTTGAGCGCCAGTGAACTGCCGACCAACTTACCGTCGTTCTCGAGTACGACAGTGTCCTTGTCTCGATAAAGTACCTGCACGTCGATCCGGTCGAAGTTGTCTCCGTTCTGCTCGAACACGAACGCGTTCGGGCCATCGATAACAACCGCATCAGCCGGCAGTACGATTTTATTTTTCAGCACCTTGGAGGTGGGAATTTTGGCTTCCATGCGTTGACCCGGCCGGTACTTCCACGCCACAAACGAGTTGTCCGAGACACCGGTTTCTTCGGCCAATTGATTGGGCAACAACAAGTAGAAACTCAACGCACGGGATTGTTTGTCAACGTGGTCAGCGACACTCTGAAATTTCAATTCAAGTCTTTGACTGGTATCAGGGGTCCCGGAAACCGATACCACTTCGACCAACTTGCCCTCTTTCGAGGCCTCAATCAATCGGCTGGCATCCTCTTCAAATGCTTTCCCCTCGACGTACAACAAGCAATGATCGGCCAAGACACCCAACAGCTGTCCGGTTTCAACATTCTGGCCTCGATTCACTTTGATCGATTGCACATGATATTGATGGGGTAGTCCGGCGTGTTCGTGATTGTCGGCGTACTGGGGCGCGACCACGGTAATTTCACGCAGGACTTTGCGCGTTGTCTCCATGTCAGCAATTTGCTGTTCGCTCACGCCATGCAACAGCAAACTCTGCCGAGTAGCGGACACGGTCGCGATCGCTTTGTCGCGCTCGTATTCCTGTTCGATGATCCGTTTGCCGGGGATCACTCCATCTCCGATGCTGCGCAAGCGAGCCAATTCCCGATTGATCACGTCCAGATTTTGCAGTGTGGTTAATAGATCCGCTTGCGCCGTGACGACGTTTTCGTGCGTCAATCGCAAATCGAACAGAGGCATGCCGGGCTCGATCGCTTTGCGCTCCAATTGATAAATTTGCGTAACCACACCGGTCATCGGGGCCGTGATTTCGTGTTGAGATCGACCCGGACGTTCGACCACAATGGCCGGGACCGTGACGACTTTCGAAAAATCGGACGGCTTCACAATGCCCGTGATCAGGCCAATGTTTTTCCTGGCTAGCGGACTCAAGGTGAGCGTGTCTGGCGCACCAGCGCCGGGTTTTTCCGTCGCTTCAGGTGGGTCCTCCTTTTTGTTTTGGATCAACGCGATGAGACGTTCCGCGGAGGGCATCCATCGTTCTTGCGTGAACCATCCCGCTACGGCACCGCCGATCACCACGACAAACCAAACCAATGATTGCCATTTTTTTCCTAGCCAACTGGTTTTTCCGTGCGTCATTTTTTTCTCCCGATCGTTCGAAGGGCTGTTCAGGGTTTCAGAAGAATTCAATTCGATTGGGAGGGTCGGATTCGGGTTACCATTGCCCATCGACCCAGCCGAGACTCGCAACACGACTGCAGCTTGTTACGGTGGTACGTTTGCAGGAGAGGAATTCGATAGTCTCGAAATCAACGTGATCCGTAATAGTTCCTGGGGATCCGAGCAACAGAACGCGGATTTCCAACCAACGCGAGCGTCGGGAAAATCCTTTGTCGACGTTAGATCGTCAACACGCCGAACCAAAGATGGGCGCGTACCGGTAGCCGCGAACGCCAACACTTGGCACCGAGTTCGTGGCCAATCCCAATTGGCAAAGGTCGCGAAACCAACGCGTCGTTTTCAGCGCCATCCAAATATTCGATACGAAAATCGAAGGCCAAAAACGGAGTCTTCACAAACTTGATCACATGGCATTTATCGTCTTGACAGCGTCGGTGGTCGCCTTCGTGTGACGATTGAGCACCATCCAACGCGACCGCGCTTTCCCAGTCACGAACCGGAATTGGATCCTGGTGCCGATGACCTGAGTCGTGACAATCCGCAACCTGCTCACCTGCTCCAGGCTGGCACCGATGAGCACAATTGTCGAGCTGACAACCCGCGATTCCGAAGCCATGGTGTAAACTGCAACCCATCGTCAAATGAAAGATGACGGCCAGGCTAGCGAGATGTCGCAATAACGATTGCACAAAAAACCCCAGGATCGAATCAGCCGAAGTCAAAGTAGGAAGTGTAGGTGAATACTAACAGGGAAACAAGCATTATGTTGAGGTTGACCAATCCGCTGGCGGTCAGCCAATCGAAATTGATCGTCTTTTTGCCGGTCAAGTAATTTGCCAAATCACCATCGGTTCCGGAAACAACGCCCGGTCAAGCGCCTACGATCGCTTTTCGAATTTATCGATTGCCGGTTCAGGAATTTCTTTTAGCAAACGGTTGATCACGTCTTCCGTGGTCATTCCTTCGGCCTGCGCCTGGAAATTCGTGCTGACCCGATGTCGCAACACGGCCATGGCAATCTTCTTTATGTCTTCGATCGCCACCGAGAACCGGCCATCCATGGCAGCCATTGCTTTGCCACCGGAGATCAAGAACATTCCGGCGCGTGGTCCGGCGCCCCAATCAACCAATTCCTGCACAAACTTGGGTGCAAGTTCGTCTTTGGGGCGAGTCGCGCGAACCAATCGCGAAACATACTTGATAATGTAATCGCTGACGGCAACGGAACTAACCAGTTTCTGCAAATTGACAATGGCCTTGGCCGACAGGACTTTGCGGACCTCTTGGGTTTCACCGCGACTGGAGGCTGACAAAATTTGTTCCTCTTCCGCGGCGGTCGGGTAACCCACTTTGATGTTGAACATGAAACGGTCCAATTGGGCTTCGGGCAGTGGGTACGTTCCCTCCTGCTCGATTGGATTTTGTGTCGCGATGGTAAAGAACGGCGGTTCGAGTTCGTACGTGGTGCGGCCAATGGTGATTTCACGCTCCTGCATCGCCTGCAGCAAGGCGGCTTGAGTCTTCGGTGGCGTCCGGTTGATTTCGTCGGCCAGCAGAATATTCGTGAAGATCGGACCCTCGACAAACCGAAATTGGCGACGTCCCTGTTCGTCTTCGTCGAGCACATTGGTGCCGGTGATATCCGAGGGCATCAAGTCCGGGGTGAACTGAATTCGCTTGAAATTCACGTCGAGGATTTTGGCGATGGTGCTGACCATCAAAGTTTTCGCCAGTCCGGGCACACCCTCGAGCAGACAATGGCCTCTGGTAAAAATAGCGGCGAAGACCTGTTCGATCACGTCATCCTGACCGATGATCACCTTGTGAAGCTCCTGCTCCATGACTTTACGGTGTTGGCTGAACTCTTGCAGGACATCGCCGAGGCTACGTTGTTTTCCGGTCACTCCAAGGCCTTTGTTGTTAGTGCTGCGACAATGATACAGAAAGTCGTGAGAAAGATGCCACACCGATCGATCCCTGACCGATCGAGTCCAATTGTAAGGCCCGCCCGTTTGACTGGCAACGCGACTGAATAACGCCATCAAACTGTGTTGTTCGGATAGTTGCCGCGGCGTACAATGACAGCGTGAACGATGCGGTCAGGAATTCGGACGGTCGGCGTAGGCCTCCGCCGGGGGAAAACCACGGCTGGTTTATCGAACGACCCGGTTCGTTTTGTGCTGACCAAAGTCCTGATCAGGATGAAAACAATGATTAAGTGTTGCAACCGGCGTCGCTGGCGAAATCTGTTGGGATTGCTGGTTTGTTTCCCGCTGGCTGTTTTTGTATCAACGCAAGTTGCTGCCCAAGAGCCGGCGTCTTCGGCGGACACGTCGACCGTCCCCGTTTCTGTACTCAGCCAACCGATCCAGCAATTGGTGTCGGCAAGACTTGGATCCAATCCACCTGAAGCCAATTGGATCGCCCCCCGACGGCAACAGGATGAAGCTTTGTCGGCCGAAGAGGTTCGGCAATCCATCAAACGCGGCGTGGACTTCCTGAAGGGGCAACAAAATGAAAATGGCTCTTGGGCTCAATGTAGCTTTTCGGGAGACACGACGGCGCTGTGTACCCTGGCTCTCTTGAATGCCGAAGAAAACCCACAAGATCCAGCGATTCAAAATGGCATTCGCTATCTACTTGCCCTGCCGCGAGACAACATTCAAAACTATGTGGTCTCGTTGCGCATCATGGCTCTGGCTGCCGCTGATCCAGCTGGCGAAAAATACCGGCGCGAGGTGGCCGCCGACGTGAAACGACTCCTGGAGAGTCAAGTTCCGGCTGGCAAAGGGCGCAACGTTGGCGGCTGGAGCTATGGATTGTTGCAGTCGTTTGGTGCGGACGCTTCCAATAGCCAATTCGCGTTGTTGGCCTTGCACGAAGCATCGCGCATGGGAATCAAAATTCCGCGCGAGAACTGGTTGTTGGCTCAACAGTATTGGCAGGCCTGTTTTGATGAACCCAGCGGCGGGTTTTATTACACGGCCGATGGTGGCGACGTGCGGGGCAGTATGGTTTGCGCCGGGATCTCGTCCTGGATCATCATCCAGGAAAATTTGGCCGATGTGGCGAATGAATTTGGTGATGACCGCGCCGTTTGCTGCGGGAACAACGCCGCACTCAAGCCAGTGGACCGGGCGATTGAATGGTTGATTGAAAACTATACGGTCAAGTTCAATCCCGTCGGGCGCGGCGGGCACCAGGGGAGTCGCGAGAGTGTCCTATACTATTTGTACGGCATGGAACGAGCCGGGCGTTTGGCTGGGCTCCGATTTTTTGGTCCCCATGACTGGTATCGCGATGGCTCCAAGGAACTCATCTCGCGGCAAAATCGACTGGAAGGAAGCTGGTCCTCGACGGGGCATGGCGAAGAGAATGCGAACGTCGGCACACCTCTGGCACTGCTGTTTCTCGCCAA
Organism: Mariniblastus sp.; assembly: GCA_031400405.1. Classification (GTDB taxonomy): domain Bacteria; phylum Planctomycetota; class Planctomycetia; order Pirellulales; family Pirellulaceae; genus Mariniblastus. Next base: position 1,556 of record JANNPW010000122.1, on the reverse strand, counting down.
AGGCAAACGCCCGGTCGTGCTCGGAAAATACAAACACACCGATGGCCAAAATTGGGACCGACATCCCAAGGGGGTGCATTTCCTGACGGAACGGCTCGCAGCTCAATGGAAACAAAAACTGAATTGGCAGACCATTGCTGCGGAAAACGCTAGTGTCGACGATTTATTGGAAGCGCCGGTGCTGTTCTTGACCGGCGTACAACAATTGCCCATGAACCGCTTGCAAAAAGATAACTTGAAGGCCTACCTGGAAAATGGCGGCTTTTTGTTCGCCGAAGCGTGCCAAGGCGAAGGCTGCGACGGAGCGGCGTTTGATCGGGCCTTTCGGCAGCTCATGGTTGAGCTGTTTCCAGACAGCGCTTTGGAGGCGTTGAACCCCGGTCATCCGATTTGGAATGCGCACTATCCGTTGCTACCCAATGCCGAACGTCCGCTGTTGGGTTTACAAGCCTGCTGCCGGACCAGTGTGGTTTATTGTCCGGCGAATTTAAGCTGCTATTGGGCGCTGGATCGCCCCGCGATCGCCGATGTCGCACCGGCTCGATTGCAAGCGCGCATCGAGTATTGCGCACAGTTGGGGGTCAACGTAGTCACCTACGCCACCGGACGGCAGCTCAAAGAAAAAGGTGAGACGCCAAAATTGATCGCGGATCGGGCCGAACTGCTCGCGGATCGAGTACTGGTACTTCCCAAATTGTCACATAATGGCGGAGCAGATGATGCCCCCAACGCGTGGCGAATCATGTTGCTGAACGCCCAAACGACTGGGCTGCGGATCAAACTGGAAAAGAAAATGATCTCGCCGCAGCTCGATCAATTGGCCGATCATCCCTTCGTTTTCCTGCATGGCCGCAGCGGATTCAGCTTCACCGCCCAACAACGCAAAGACTTGCGCGCCTATTTGGACGCCGGAGGTTTTATTTTCGCGGACTCGATTTGCTCATCACCACAATTTTCGAATGCCTTTCGTCAGGAAATGAAAGTGATCGTCGGCGAACCGCTTCAACCGATCCCGCCCGACCATAAAATCTGGAGCGAAGAATTTGGTAGTCGCATCGATCAAGTGACGTTGCGAACACGCGACTCCAAAGTGCCGGGTGGCTTCCAATCTTCGTTGCGTCGACCAGAACTTGAAGGGCAAACGATCAATGGTCGGTTGGCTGTCGTATTTTCACCCAATGATTTAAGTTGTGCGTTGGAAAACACCGTCGTCTCCCAATGCAACGGCTACACCCACGAAGACGCCCTTCGCATCGGTACGAAGGTCATCCTTTACAGTCTGCTAAGCGACTCTAATTATCAGTGACCGGTAGGTGGGGTTGTACCTGGCCTGACGAAAATGTTGTTGTTTGGGCATGCTAAGCAGTTTAGTTTCTTGTGAATCCCACCGGCTTGTCCATTGGTATCTACACAACTTTGATCGACAAACCGTGGTTTAGCCCAGTTACGAGGAACGGCGCGTTTTTAATACCACCGGCTTGTCCGGTGGATTGTTGTGTTTTTTGCTACAAACTTGCTGGGCCATTGATTCGTTCTTCAGCCGGATTCGCCTTGGG
>JANNPW010000104.1:0-24435 GCA_031400405.1 Mariniblastus sp. | reverse complement strand
AGTGCTGGACTTTGATGGAGATTTGTCAGCCAGCTTTGGAGACATCGAAGGATTCTTCGATGCGTTGACCGGCGGATAAGTTGAGATAGCAAAACTCTTCACGATAATCGGGTCAGCTGCCCAGAAACTCTGGCCCGATTTTCAATACAATCAACGATTAAATTTTCTTGAGACCTACGGGGAATGAGATCGTTGGCGGCCGTGCGAATCTCATTTGATTCTTTGGAGAAAGATAATATGTCGACTGAAGTGATTAAAAGAATTGTTGAAGAAAAATAAAAGGTGTTTGCGACGGTCTTGAGATAGGTCAAGAGGAAAACGAAGTATTTTCTGTTTTTTGTCAGAGCTGTCAGGGGCTCTGCCCCCGAACCCCCGGGATTTTTGAGGTATGGCTCCGGTGTTCAAAGATTGTTGTTTTTGAGAGCGCGCAGCATTAGCATGTCGGCGTCTGGCGAAACGGAAAGAAGCTCTGTGGGGACACAACTTCTGGAGGGATAGCCAAGCCGACGGTGCGTCAATGACTCATCGCAAATGAACGTCCGCCGAGTACGGCGGACGTTCGCGTGTGGGTTTACTTGATCGGGTTGAGTGTGGGTGTTTCAACGCTGGCGAAATTCGCTTATCCAGTATTTTGACTTGCGTTTTCAGTGTTTTCACCAGGTGCTCGAGGAGTTCTCGGATTTCCAGATCGCGCGTCTGTTGAAGCCGGTTTTTCTCCATCGTGACCAAGCCTTGCAATTGGCGGCGGCGTGTAATCAAAGCTTCGAGCTTCTTCTCTAGCTCGGATTTGGCAGCCTGCTGTTTGGGTTTTACCACTTCGCCATAGTACGCAATCACTTTGGCATCGATCGCATCCGTCTTGGCGTCCAGGCCAATGCCTTTAGCAAAGTCCCGAATGCGACGTGGGTTAATCACAACCACTGCAATCCCCGCTTGGTGAAGCGAATCCACCAGGCGACTTTGGTAGCCTCCCGTGGCTTCCAGCACGATCATTGTAGCAGCCCGATCTGTGACGTAATCAATCAACAGTTCAGCAATTTGACGGTCACTGTTTTCGATCGTTTGCAACCGCCCATTAGCACCCCAAGCGAGATCCAGTTTTGCTTTCGAGACATCGACACCGATCATCAAAGAGTATCCATTTTGAGTCATTTTCATTTGTTTCCCAGCCTAGTAAAATACGAGCTAGCCTGCGGCCGCTCTAGCGACGGTTCGGGTTAAGAGAAAGAACTGGCACAAGCCAAGCTCGAACTGAAGCTGGAGCAAAACTGGGGCCCCACCAGCGAGTCTGGCACAAGAACGATTTGGCAAACCACTTTACCGGTTAAGAATTGTTGGGCTCAAGCGCTCGGAGAGGTTCAGACGCTCAAGCAACTTCGTCGGAATTGACCTTGTCACCGCTGGCCTGATTCTGGTATTCCCTGCTTATTGGCACCCCGCTCTGCGCTGCGCTGGTTTCAAAGTGGACCAATGGCGAAGTGCCAGGTTCACCCCAACACGAGCGCGTCCGAGTTGGGCCAACCGAATTTTTGCCTGTGGATACTGAGTTATGTCCGATTCCAATCAAGATCACGAACGCAATCCGCGATTCAGCCGGGCGCTGCTCGGGCGAATTCTGGCGGTCGGGCTGTTTGTGGCCCTCGGTACCTTTGCTGTCATCCATTTGATGAACAGCGGCGAAAAGCCGCCGACCGAGGCAGTCGTGGCGGAAGGTACACCCAATCCGGACGGAACCACCCCAGCATCGTCGGAAAACACTCCCCCCGCGCCAGCGAACACGGCAATTCAATCACCGGCTTTAACAAACAACTCCGTCACAACTCCTGCGTCAGCGTTTAATCCATCTGCGACACCTCCGTCGGCACCGCCGATTCGCTCCGCGGGTACTAATCCAGCGGATGCGAATGCCATTCGCTCTGCGTTTCAACCCTCGCCGCCGCCGATCCAGTCTGGTAATAATCAAAATCCCGCCTCGGCCTTTGAACCGATTAAGCCGCCGCCAATGGTGGCCACGAAGCCGACGACACCGCCTGTGACTCAGAGCCCAGGGCAACTCGCTCCGGTTCAAGCGGGCAATCCGGCTGCCATTCGCTATGCACAGCTCCCCGGTTCGGGCGCGGCTGGGGCGGGCATCGCCGCAGTTGATACTCGACCGCCTGCCACGCCGAACAACTTCGCTCCGAATCCAGTCAACGACACGAGCGCAAAAGCTAAGGATGCGTTGAACGATTTTGGCAATCGACTGGCCAACACATCGAATGAACTGCGTGCCGAAGGCCAGCAGAACGCAACGAACATGGTCGACGGACTGAAAGATAAATCGACGTTGAGCAACGGGCAGCCAGTTCCCGGTGCGAACAATTTGCCGCCGAATGCTGCCCCATCCTTGATGCCGGCCGCACCCAAGACTTTCACGCCTTCCCCTTTGCCCAATCAATTGCCCAATCAATTGCCCACCTCGCAGGGTCTCAATCAACCGACGATGCAGGCTCCGGTTCCGGTTAATGGGGGCATTGATTCCGGCAGCAATTTGCGTCCCATCAATAATGGATTTTCAGACAATCCAAGCAAGGCCGCCAATCCCGCCGTCACCAATCCCGTGATGCAAAGCTTCCCCGGTGCAACGCCAAATCAAGCGGCTCCCAACGCCGGCAATGATCGGTTAAATGGCATCAATCAAATTGGTACCGGTCCAACCGTACAATCGAAATCGGATTTTGGACCGGACAACTCAGCGCGACCACAAATTCCGGCGCAGGCTGTATCGGCTCCGCTGAACAGTTCCCGTCCCGAACCCCCTTTGTCGACTGCCCCGCCGCGAACGACCAATGTGCCGGGTGATCGGCAACTGGAGGGAGTTCAGTCGCCAGCGTTAACGGTTGAAAAATTGTCACCGCGCGAGATCCAGGTTAACCAATCGGCTGATTTCGAAATCGTGGTCCGCAATGTCGGTCGCGTTAATGCGGAAGATGTACAGGTCCACGATCAGATTCCGGCTGGTACCGAATTTCAAGGGGCTGCGCCTGAACCGACCAGTGTAACACCCGACCGGCGCATCCATTGGAATATCGGCTCATTGAAATCAGGCCAGGAAAAACGGATCAAGTTTCAGTTGAAACCCATCCAGCCGGGTGAAATCGGCAGTGTCGCTCACGTGACGTTTGCCACGCAAGCTTCGATGCGAACGTTGGTTACCAAACCGGTATTGGAAATTACTCATCAAACCAAACCGACGGTCTTGATCGGCAGCGATGTGATTCTCGATGTCGTAGTCACAAACAAAGGTGACGGCGCCGCGAACAATGTGTTGATTCAAGAAGATGTCCCCAATCAATTAGAGTACCAAGGTGGTTATCGGGAACTGGAATATGAAATCGGCACGCTCCTGCCCGGTCAATCCAAGCGCGTGAAATTGGGACTCAAGGCAGCGCAGATTGGCCGCACCAAAAATCTGATATTTGCTTCGGCGGCCGGTGGATTGCGCGCCCAACATGAAATCGAACTCGAAGTGGTCGCGCCCCGTTTGACAACCACCGCCGACGGGCCGACGCGACGATACTTGCAGCGCGAGGTCGCGCATCAATTCAAGGTCGGAAACCAGGGAACATCGCCGGCAACCAATGTGGATCTGATTGCCAAATTGCCCGCTGGCTTGCGGTTTGTCAGCGCTAACAACCAAGGCGAATACAAGCCGGCGTCGCATGCGGTAGTCTGGAGCATTGCCGAACTCGGCATGAACGTCAATGCGGCGGTCGAATTGGTGACGATGCCAGTCGATGTCGGCAGTCAAAATATCAAGTTTGAAGCCGTGGCCGATCTGAATCAAAAATCAGCGATCGAACAAGAATTGAATGTGGAACATTTGATCGATGTATTTTTTGACATCGACGACGTGGTGGACCCGATAGAAATTGGTGCCGATACCAGTTATCAGATCCGCATCGTCAATCAAGGGACTCAAGCTGCGACGAACGTGCAACTCCAGATCGAATTTCCCAATGGCCTGGTTCCGACGGCGGTCGAGGGCAACTTGCAAAATCAGATTCAAGGTCAACGAATTCAATTCGCACCGATCAGCAGCATGAAACCGGGCGACCAGTTGCAATTGTTGGTGCGGGCAAAAGGGCAAGCCGCCGGCGATCATCGCGTCGTTGTGGTCATGCAGGCCGACGGACGCCAGACTCCCGTTTCCAAGGAAGAGTCGACCCGCGTTTATGCGGACCGGTAGTTCAAGCTCCTAATCCGCTGATCCACCAGATGGTTGGCCCAATGCGCCAGTCGGTACCGGCGACGAAGTTCTAGCATCGCACATCAATCAGGCTGAATCGTTTCAGGCCGCCTCGTTGAATGGCAATCTATAGCAGAGCTTTGGTCGCAGGCTGAGGCCGCGAATGCTCAACTCCTTCTGAGACGAGATCGCCGGAACCAGTTTTGCGGTTTCTGACTCGCCACGACGCCAGTTACAGGGCTTCGGATGCACTTTTGTCCCTGGCATTTGCCGTTTAGATTTCCGGTTTCGTCTGATAAACTTGGGGTTTCATCGTCTGAAACTAGATTGACCCGGTCACTGAACAAACTTGAATTCGCTGGAGCTTCCGTGAGACGACCTTTGATAGCTGGCAACTGGAAAATGAATTTGAACCGCGTCGAAGCGGTGGCGTTGGCCCAGGCGATTGCGGATGCAAAACTTAACTCGGAGGTGGATGCTTTGATCTGCCCCCCGACGATTTACCTGGATGCGGTTCTGGCGGTTACGCTTGGTACGCGCGTCGCGGTGGGCGCACAAGACGTATATTTCGAGGAATCCGGCGCCTTTACCGGCGAGACCAGCACGGGGATGTTGATTGATATCGGGTGCCAGTATGTGATACTTGGCCATAGCGAACGACGCCACGTCATGGGTGAAACTGACGAGCAGATTAACAAGAAAGTAAAGGCTGCGCTGGCTGCCGGATTGACCCCCATTCTATGTGTCGGGGAGACGCTTGCGGAGCGGGAGTCGGGCCGCACGATGAGTGTCGTGAAATCGCAGTTTTCCGGTTCTTTGGCGGGAATATCGGCGGCTGACGCCAAAAAAACTGTGATTGCCTATGAGCCGGTATGGGCGATTGGGACCGGAAAAACCGCGACTCCCGCACAAGCCCAGGAAGTTCACGCTGACCTTCGCAAACTGTTGGCCGAGCGTTACAATCAGGAATTGGCGAATTCCGTACGAATCCTCTACGGGGGCAGCGTCAAGCCGGACAATGCTTCGGAGTTGTTAACTCAACCCGATATCGATGGGGCGTTGATCGGGGGTGCGTCTCTGAAAGCGGATAGCTTTTTGGCGATCGCCAACGCCGCTGTTGTCCATGTCGTTTAGTCGCTGCCTCTTTCGCAGCGGGCGATCAAAATCCAACCAGACTATTAAGAGAGTATGATGACGTTAGATCAAATTTTAGGCGACTCGCAATTTGGATTGCTGGGCTTCAATATTGGATTGTTGTTCATGCAAGTCATGCTGTTCGCTGTATCGCTGTTCATGATCCTGTTAGTGTTGGTGCAACGGGGTAAAGGGGGCGGACTAACGGGTGCCCTTGGCGGGATGGGGGGACAAAGTGCTTTCGGTTCCAAAGCCGGGGATGCGTTCACCAAAATCACCGTCGTAACCGCGGTGATCTGGATCACGCTCTGCATGATCACGATCGCGGGTTTCAACCCCCCGCCGGCGCCAAAATCTCTCAGCAAACAGACCGACGATCAGAGCGGCGCGGTATCCGATGAGGGGGCCACAACCGATCCTTCGGTAGGCGAAACCACTGCCGGTGGCTCCGGTACTGAGGAAAAACTTCCTGGCGAGACCGATGCTGACCCAGCTCTTCCAGGCGAATCAGGCGCCGTAGAAAAAAGTGCAACCGAACCCGTTGATCTTGGAATCGATCTTGAAGGCCCAAGCACTGCGACAGAACCAGCGGCGGCCGGTGCTGGTTCCACGGATGGAAATGCTACGCCGGAACCTACGAAATAGCTGCAGCCGCATTCTTCTACTTTGGAGCATTGATTTGTTAGCCAGTATGACCGGTCATGGCCAAGCCCTCGTCCAGAGTCCCGCCGTGCGCGTGCTGGTCGAAGTGCGTTCGGTCAATAATCGATTTCTCAAGACACATATTCATTGTGATCTGGATGTCAATCGACAAGCTCAGTTGGAGGTATTGCTGAAACAACATCTCAGCCGCGGCAGTGTCAATCTGAAAATCAAATCGGAACACCTGCAACAACAGGAACACTACCGAATCAACGAAGCGGTTGTGCGGGCCTATTGGCTGCAGTTGTCCGAGATTGCCGGCAATAGCCAACGGGTCAACATTGAGTCCATCTTGTCGTTGCCGGGGGTAGTTCGCGAGAATATTGCTGACGACGATGCTGAATTGTGGCCAGTCGTCGAGCAGGCGGTCACCGAAGCATTGCACAAGCTGACCGAGATGCGGCAGTTGGAAGGTGCCGTCATGAAAGCGGACATGTTGCGTAATTGCGACGAGATTCAGCGTCAACTCGATTCGATTCGAACCCTGGCTCCGGCGGTGGTCGATAATTTCGCTCAACGCATGACCGATCGAATAACATCCCTGTTGCAAAAATATGACATTACAACTCAGCCCGCTGACATCATTCGAGAAGTCGGTATTTTTGCCGAGCGCGCCGATGTTTCAGAAGAAATTGTGCGGCTGGGCAGTCATCTGCACCAATTTCGCCAGGTGTCGGAAGCGGCGGAAAGCAACGGCCGAAAATTGGACTTTCTCGTGCAAGAAATGTTGCGCGAGACGAACACCATTGGATCCAAAGCCAGCAATTCCGAAATTGCGGCTTGCGTGATTTCCATCAAGACCGGAATTGAGCGCATCCGCGAAATGGTCCAAAACGTGGAATAACGAGATGGCTTTTTTTCCAAATGAACGAATCCCAACCCAATTCGACCGCCCCCGGCCAACTCGTAATTATTTCGGGGCCTTCCGGCGTGGGGAAAACGACCGTTTTGCGGCTGTTGTTTGAAAACTGCCCGCTCCCGCTGGTTCCCAGTGTTTCTGCCACGACTCGCCCGCAACGGGTCGGCGAAACGGCGGGTTCCAGTTACTATTATTTGACGGTGGAAGAATTCCAGCGGCGGAGGGAAAGAGGTGATTTCCTTGAATGTGTCGAGGTCTTTGGACGAGGGCATTGGTATGGCACTCTCCGAGAACCGGTTGCCACTAGCTTAAAACAGGGAAAGTGGATAGTCTTAGAAATTGATGTCGTCGGGGCAGTAAAGGTATTACAATACTATCCAGAGTCGATTTCAATTTTTATCCATCCCGGTAGTCTGACCGAGCTGGAAAGACGCTTGCGAGGACGCGGCACAGAATCCGAGACCGCCCTCTCGCGTCGACTGGAGGTCGCCCGAATCGAGCTTGACGCGTCCTCAAATTACCAACACATTGTCACCAATCTTTCGGTCGAGCAAACCGCAACCGATATTTGCAGACTTTTGCAACAAGTGGAGAAAAAACTGAATGTATGAAGAACTGAAAGAAGAGGCCATCGTCCGCAAGGTCGGTGGGCGATTCAAATTGTCGACCTTAATCCAGAAACGCATGGTGCAACTGAACCAGGGAGCGCGTCCCTTGGTCGAAACGCGAGAAACCGACAAGATGGCGATTGTGTTGCAGGAAATTCTGCAAGACAAAATCTATCTGGATACTTCGACGAATGTTGGAATTTCAGTTTCACCCGACTTCGAAGACACCCCTGAATTGAACCTCGACGATCTATAGGGAATCGGACTTGCCAGTTCCTCAAATCTTACTTGCAGTTTCCGGTGGTGTGGCCGCCTATAAATCGGCGGCACTCACCAGCCAGTTGGTCCAACAAGGCTATGCTGTGCGCGTGGTGTTGACCGCTGCCGCCGAGAAATTTGTGGGGCGCGCGACATTTGCCGCGTTGACTGGACGGTCGGTTGTCACCGAGCTTTTTGACCCGGCATTTCCTCTGGGGGCGCACATTGAATTGGCTCGCGATAGCCAATTGCTGTGCGTCGCGCCGGCTACCGCGAATTTTCTGGCCAAGGCGGCGACTGGTCTGTCGGATGATTTGTTGAGTACGCTCTATCTCTGTTTTACCGGGCCCGTAATCGTCGCACCCGCGATGAACTGCGAGATGTGGGACAAATTGGCGGTTCAGCGGAACGTCCAGCGATTGCGCGACGATGGAGTAGAGTTTGTGGAACCGCAGGAAGGTTGGCTCAGTTGCCGCACCCGGGGCGTCGGGCGGATGGCAGAACCAGCCGACATCTACGCGGCGATTTCGACGCATCTCGCAACCACGTAATGGTTGGACAGCCGGATGCGCGTCTCGCCAAGACTTGAGCCATGATTTTTCCGACTCGAAACACGTCGTCCTTTTTTAGCTCCGACCGATGGCTCGCATTTTAATTACTTCCGGTCCGACTCGCCAATACCTCGATCCAGTGCGGTATTTGAGCAACGCCTCGAGTGGTCAGATGGGGGCCTGTTTGGCTGTGGCAGCGCTGGCCGGCGGGCATGACGTGGTAATCGTCAGTGGTCCGGTGTTGGTCGAGTATCCGGCGGCAGCCAGAGTCGTGTCCGTTATATATAACGAAGAAATTTTGGTTTCCGCAGTCGCCGAATTTGTGCAATGTGATGGGTTGATAGGCGCGGCGGCTCCTTGCGACTACCGTCCGATCGAAGTGGCCGATCATAAACTTCGCAAAACCGGCCAATCGCTGGAATTAAAACTGGTCGAAACGCCCGATGTCGTCGCCACATTGGGCCGCCAGAAACGTGCGGCACAATGGACGGTCGGGTTTGCGTTGGAAACGGAAGACGCCCGCTTTCGCGCCTTGGCTAAACTGCAGCGAAAATGTTGTGACTTGGTCGTGTTGAATGGCGTGGCTGCAATCAATTCAACTGAAAACCAGGTGGAAATTATTGAACCAGGCGGTCAAGTAGTTGAAATGATTGGTGGCACCAAGCAAGACGTGGCCGATCGTATTCTGTTGTTAATCCAGCAACGCCTGATTCGCAAACATCGGATTCAGTAACCTGCCGCCGCGACCAAGCCGTTGGACCGCGGTAAATCGACCCATTTTCATTGGATCGCGATCAAGCAAGTGTTGACGCGGGACTTGCGACTGATTCTTCCAACCCAGATTCCAATTCATCCAAACACAGATCAACCTGGGTCCTTAGGTCGGACGGAAGTTCATGTTTCCCGAACCGGATTTCATTGAAAATTTCGGACACCTCCCAAACTATGGATTGGATCATTGACGCCTGCGGATGATCCGAAAATTTCTGACTGACAATCGTCGCGAACTGTCGATGCGATTGAGTGGACTGACGCTCCAAGCCATGTTTTTTCAATAGCTTTGTCAGTCGATCATAGAATTCTGTCGCGGAATTGGTTGGTCGTTTTTCCGATAATACCCACTGTCCGAGGCTGGGTGAAATGAATGAGATCGCTTTGGCAACCCACCGGCGCAAACGATTAGGTTTTGATTTACGGGTTGGGTTGGGGGCAACATTTTTGGAATACATCCAATACACCAGCAACAATACACCGATCAACATCGTCGCACCAAAACGAAACCAGGTTGCCAATTTCGAATTTTCGATCCTCTTCAACGAATTCTCCCAGTCGTCGATTTGGAAGCTCTGCAAGAAATTGATTACCGAGGCTGGTACCAGACTCGAACTGTTTCCCTGGACCTCAGTTTTCATACCGAGCACATAATCCTGCCACATGGTTCTGGCTAGATCCATCGCATCGGTGCCGACACTGGGCGGAGCAGGAGCGGCTGATGGGGGAGTGGCATCCAAGCGAAACCAGGCACCGCCCGGACCAGCTGCTCGCGCTGCCAGCATTTCTTCCGTGCAATCCTCGGGTCTCAAATAGGCTTCGACCCAGGCATGGGCATGACTTCCTCGAACCATTAGCGAGTCGGTCAGGCTATTCTGATCGCCACCATGAAAGCCAACCACCAAGCGGGCCGGAATGTTCTGGCTGCGCAACATCAATGTCAGGGCCGAAGCGAATAATTCACAATGACCACTCCGGTGATTGTTGAAAAAATCTTCGGTTGGATCAATTTTGTCATTCCAGACAACGTCGCGAAAATCCAACGTGTACCGAAAGCGGCCAGGTTTCAGAAAATACTGCTCCATGGCTTCAGCCAACTCGATGCGGGTGGCTTGTGGATTTGTTTGAAGCAATTCGTCGTGGATCGATTTCGCCACACGGACCAAGGTCGGATAACGGGCCGGATCGAGTTGGGTTAGCCAACGCTGTTCGGGAGGATCGTTCGACATTGGAAGCTGTTGATACGAATCGGTGTTCGACAAATAAGGCCATGATTTGCTAAATGCTCCCCGACTGTCCAAAAATGTAACCAGCTCATATTTGAACGGAGCCAGCTCCAGTTTGGCATTGACGCGGCAACGCACGAGTGCCGAAATTTCGTGACAATATTCGATGGCGACTGGCGTCGTTCGTGTCGGCTCGGCTGGCATCGTCGAATAAATCACCGGATCAAGATTTGCCTCCATGGTGATTACCTGGCGCACCGGAGAGCTACCCCACTTGCGTCCCTGCAATTCCTGGTAGACTCCATCGAAAATTCGGTCGTGCGGAGTGCGCCAATTGGTGCGATTGTCTTCCATGACCAAATCGGACAACGCCATTCCACGAAAATAGGGCGGCTCAACAATCGCGACGGACTTGCGGGACCGATCAAGTTTTTCAAACGAAACGCGAAACATCAACTGCGAGCTCGGTTGAATCTCACCGCGATTCAACAAATCCACGGAGTGTGAAAAACCGGTCGAGGAAACCTCAACTCGCGCCGATCCGTACCACGGCGGCGTGTGACGCGGAATCATGACGAACATCACTGTGGTAAACGCAAACGTTACCACCAGCCACAGGGACAAATGCCAGAACAGTGGTTTGATGCTTTGCAAGCTGCGGGATTCAGGATCGAAAAACAGGATCGGTCGGTTGCCGGAAGAGTGCGACCTGCCTGGGGCATTTGCCGCTTCGCGCGACCGGTCCAGTCGATCGCGGGCCCGAATCGCGGCGGCTTGATTGCGCCGGGCTATTTCTCGATTGTTGCCATAAATCGACTGGAGGGCCAACGTGAAACCGGCCACAATAAAATAGAACAGGAACAACAATCCGCCTTCGAAATTTAAACTGAAGATCGCCGCGACGACGACTTGTAGCAGGCTAAGGACGAGAATTTGCCAAATCAAGCGCGGTGTTTTTTCCTGAAACATGAGCAAAGTTTGCAAGTAGATCAGCAAATTGGCGACGGAAACCAGTTTGCCGCTGCTGTCCTCGGGAAGGAAGTCTTTCATCGCCAAAACCAGGATGACAACCGAAGCGATGTTCGCCAATAATCCATCCAATCGAAACCAGCGCAATTGATCGGTTACCAGGAAGCCAGCCAGGCTGCCAACAATTGCAATCAGGAACAACCGAAATTCACCCAGACTGATTCCTAACAGGGCACCACTGACGATGACTAACATCAACACGGCGATTCGAATGAGTCGATCAACGGTTTGCATTTGCGGGTATCCATTTGTCGGCGAATGCTTGCAGGTTCGCCGTGTCGACGGACGGAACTTCGGAAAACATGGATTGAAATTCTGGCGAGTCCACCGATAGCCAACGGACGGAAGGCCACATGGCTTTCAATGATCGCTGAACGTCCTGGTTCAGGTCGGGTGTCAACTGGTGCTCGGCAACCGAAGTTTGCAGAAAGGCGAATTCACTCGCCTGCTCACGCGTGCTAATCACGTAAATGGGCGTGCTGGTGGATACTGCTCCAGTCAAATCCAACAACGACTGGGCGAGGTCAGGATTAACGGAGGGTTTGGCGATCGCCAGTTGGTGCATCGCTTGTTCGATTAACTCGCGATGATTTCGACTGCGGCAAACCGTGGCAGTTTGTCCGCAGATGGCCACGCCAATTTTGCCCTGAACTGCAGTCGGCAAGTGCAACAAAACCGTCGCGGCAAAACTTAAAACCGTTTCACACTTGGGACAATTGGATTCGGGTGTCTCATCCGCAGTAGCCGGGGACGAATACAGATCCAACAGCATGGCAAAGTCGCGATTGTCGGGTTGTTCGTGTTGCTTGATAATTGGCTGACCGACTTTCGCGGAACTACGCCAATGGATTTGTCGGCGACTGTCGCCCGATCGCCAGGGCCGCAAGGCATAAAATTCGTCTTCCTCCAGGCCCCGTTTTCGCTGCACAGCGTCCGAACCGATTACGGACGATCGAACGCGTCGTTCCCAGACGGGGGACAGTTCTCCAATCGCTGGCGCGACATAGAACAACTCTTCGCCCGGAATATGAATTCGACTGGTCACCAATCCAAATGGAAATCGACTAGACAACGCCGCTGGACCCGCACGATAGCAACCACGTTGAGTGAAATAGACACGATACGTAGCCACTTCGCTGCGCTGAGCAGCGATGTGGGAAATTTCCATTTTCGCATTGAATTTCGATCCAGGCTGGGTGCGATTATTGGCGAGGGGAACGACCTGTTTCCAGTAGTCCCTCCACCGAGGCCACCGCAAGAGCCCGCTGGATCGAAGCTCCAGAGCTTCGAGGGCTACTTCGTCCTGTTCCAGGTTGTCACTAATTTCGATGCTCCAAACTGAAAAATGGGCAGCATTGTGACAGACCCATTGAACATTGGCCAATTGTTGGGCATGGGTCCGATACGGCAAAATCCGGTGTGCCGAAGTCGATTTCAACCAAAACACCGCCAACCGCCAATTGATGATCAACGGTGCGACCAACATGCCGGCCATGAGAATCAACAAATTAATATTGCGCAGAACTGCGCCGACGGCAATGAAGGCCAGGATGGTCAGAAAAATCCAGCCTTCCGGCGTAACGCGGATTTCCTTCAACCGGTGTGATTTGCGTCTAGCCATGTGGAATCAGTCCGGCACGGAAATCCGACCGATAATCTCGCGGATAATGGCCTCGACATCACTCCGACGGCTACCTTGCACGCCACCGCGCTGTTGCACTCGATGACTCAGCACCGCGACCGCCAGATCTTTAGGGTCATCGGGAATCGCATAATCCCGTTTGTCGAACAAAGCGCTGGCTTGCACCGCTCGATACCAGGACAACGCACCCCGTGTACTTACGCCATAACTCAGTTCTGGCGAGTCGCGAGTCGCATGCACCACATCGAGCATGAATTTTACGATCGAGTCATCGACGACTACGTTGCGAACAGCGGATTGAATGGCGATTACCCGCTGCCAATCACAAACCGGCTGCAGTTCGTCGACGGGCTCACCGGTCCGGTGATTTTTCAAAATGTCGGATTCAAACTCCCGATCGGGATAGCCCATCGAAACTCGCAACAGAAAGCGATCGAGCTGACTTTCGGGCAACACATAAGTGCCTTCGAACTCGAAAGGATTTTGTGTGGCAATCACCATAAACGGTCGCGCCAATTGATGGGTCTGACCATCAACACTGACCTGGCAATCGCTCATCGCCTCCAACAACGCGCTTTGAGTTCGCGGTGGCGCACGATTGATTTCATCCGCCAACACAAAATTGCTGAAGATCGGACCGGGATTAAACACAAATTCCGAGCGTTGGGAATTGAATATCGAACTGCCGACGATATCACTGGGCAATAAGTCTGGCGTAAATTGAATGCGACAAAAATCACCGTCGACGCTGCGCGAAAGCGCTTTGCCCATCAACGTCTTGCCGACCCCGGGCACGTCTTCCAACAGAATATGCTCGCCCGCGAACAGCGCCAATAAACACAGCCTGGCGACGTCACGCTTCCCCAATACGACCTGGGAGACATTGCTCAACAAACGATCGACTGACTTATGCAACTCCGAAACAGCAATGTCGGTGGAGGCAACGTTACCAAAAGGAGCCGTATCTTTTTTGTCCAAGGAAATGCACCGTGATTGATTTGACCGAGGCAGTACAACGACGGACAACCGTCGCCCGGCTAATATCCTAACAATTGGTGACAGAAAAGTCTTGCGTTACCGCCAAATGGATCCGCTTGAAAAAGGAGACCTTTCAAGTCGGTAGTCGTTCAAGCTGGCTCCCAGCACGACTAAAATTCCGATACGCGCCACTGGTAAAATCCAGTTCCGTACTCTCGCAACGCAAGATACAGCAGTACTGTGGCCGCAGTCACGCAAATCAAAGAAATCAACAACATGACGTTGAAAAGCGGAAACTCGCGATTGGCCGGACTGGATCCAGTTTGGGAAACCCGATCGGCCGCAACTGGGTTTTCGCTTGACGTCTGACCAATTTGGGATCGATCAGGTTGGACCGAATCGCTCACCACGGGAGCACTTTTTGATTTGGATTTTGATTTGGATTTGGATTTGGCCATCGCGCAACTGGTCTTTCGGGCGGATTAAACGGAGTGTGAACTGGGCCACGTATCCGCTATTCGAATCGGTCGACTTCCATGAACAACAAAATAATTGACGCAATCAGGAAAACAAACGACAAGATCAACATCAACGAATAAATGTTGAAGCCTTGCTTCCGATAACTGGGCGCTGTATTTGCCGGAACCGAATTGGTTGCCGACTCACCCGTCACCGGCATTTCCAAGGCATCATCAAAACCAACGGCGTCAAAATCAGAATTTTGTGGTGACATGGTCTCCCTCTTGCACGCGGTCTTGCATGAAATCTTTGATTACTTGAGCAACCGAATCATTGAAGTCAGTTTTCGAAATTCGAACTTTTCCGATGTAGCGGTCATTTCGATAGACGTCCATCTCATGTCCGACTCGCAGACCATCATCCGAACCGAGGGCGATTGCAATCAGGTTGCCGGCATCCACGACGCGGGTTACGGCGCCGTCAATTTTGGGGGCAATATGATCGACCAAGGAATCATTATCCACGCCAACCGATTTCATAACTTTGGTTTTTTGAGCCAGGTCAGCACTCAAATCTTCGTTCATGTTCTGGATGGAATCCCGTTGATTTTGCAATTCAGATTTTTCATTGGTCAGATTTTGGACCAAGGCAAACTTGGCGGCGATGTCCGCAGCCAATTTTGAATTTGCGGCTTTCAGGCTGGCGACTTCGGCATCTTGAATCGCCAATCGAGCTTCGGTTTGTTCCAACCGGCGGAGTCGTTCCTGACTGATGGCCAATTCGGCACTTAATTGGGTTTCACGTTGATCGTAATTGTCTTTGGCGATTTTCAATTGGGACTCCAATTGAGCTAATTGGAATGCCCGAGCCGTTCGTTCCGAATTAAGCAATTGATCTTTGGCACCCGTTTTACTCTTTGCTTCCGCAGCGACAATTTTTGATTGCTCCGCCTGTTCCTTATAAAGTTTGGCTTCAGCTTTCCAATTGCGATGCGCGGCCCCCACCATCACGGCAGTGACCAAAAAGCAAACACTCATCAGCATAATTAACAGGGTCAGAATCTTGCCAATATAGTTCATTGAAAATACCTCTTGTTCGCCAAAGATGGCGGTTCGATCTGGAAGTTTGAAATTAAATTGAAACTGGTTTTGCCTATTGGGAGATCGTCGAGTGAATCAGATATCACCACTCCACCCGCTGCCATCCTTCGATTATACTTACCCGCTCGCCAACTGCCAGCAATTTCCTTCCGGTTTGTTTGAACGGGAGGAAGTTTCGAGCCGCTGATCCAATCATCGACGCTTAGCTGCTATCTCTCCAGCAAGCAGCGGTTCGGAACGAGAATTTCCCACGAACCAAGGGTTTTTCCGGTTTCAGTCCGGATAACAAGTGCGGCTGGAAAAATCGTCACGACCCTGTAAATGCAATGCGTCGGCGGGCCGGCGGACGGCGCCAAATGGCCCGTCGACCAGAAATTCGGGCCGCCCTGGAGACCAAGCGATGACTCTCCGTTTCATTTCCGCAATGACCGATGGCCGGCGCAACAATGGAAAATCCCAGCGATTGTCCCGCTGAGGAACACGGCAATCACTTGCCGAAAATGTCGTGGTACGCCATGTTCAATTGTTCGTCGGCATCAAATACATGGACCAACAACGCCGCTCTGGCCCACATCCCGTTGCGAGCTTGTCGAAAATACATGACCCGGGGATCCGTGTCGACTTCCGTGGGAATTTCACCGACCACGCTGTCGCGGGGAAACGGATGCAAGATCGGCGTATAGTCTTTCAATTGATTGACCCGCGCGACCGACAGGCGAAAGGGTTCGAGATCAAGTAATTCCAACTCTCGTTCGGTCTCTGGCGAATTATGTTCGCGCTGAATGCGAGTCATGTAGATGCAATCGATCTGACTCAGCAAACTCTGGGATTCATGGGTTGCGTCGAGACTAAAAAACTCATGAAACTCGACTCCCTGTCGCTGCAGCCGAAACTTCAACTCGTCATCCAATCGCAATGCCTGCTGGTTGGGAGAGACAAAAAAAAGTCTCACGCCGTCGAATTGTGCCAAAACGGTGGCCAATGAACGCACGGTCCTGCCGCGCCCAATATCTCCACAAAACGCATAGGTTTTGCCGCCGGGACCAGAAATCAGTTGCGGATACTTGCGCTGCAATTTTCCCAACCGCGACTCTTTACCAGCCGCATTCTCATCAAAATCAAACGTGCGGAAAATTGTATAGATATCCAATAGCGCTTGGGTAGGATGTTCGTCGCTCCCAGCTCCCGCGTTGATTATCGGTACCGACCGTTTTCCCAAGTTCGCCAACCGATTCATCAGGTAGGCACAACTTTCTGCGAAGTCGGCAATCTGCGATCGCATGATGATGACATCAAAGTAGCTGGAGAACATTCGAATGGAGTCCATTTTCGATTCCCGTTTGACTTCGGATGAGGTCTTCGGATCGCGGACTTCGTTACAAGTAATTCCCAGTATTTGACACGCGGCCATAAACGAAAGAAACGTTCGTGTAGACGGTTGCGTGAAATACAACATCGCTCGCTTATGGGCCAGTAATTCCCGTAACCTCCGATTACCCTTCTCGTCGCGCGCTAAATGTCGAATCTTGTCTGCCGACGAGCAGAGGCTGTTTAACAAATTGGGCGTTAACTGGGCCGCATTAATTAAGTGCGTTAGCCGCTCGTCGCGATGGAAATCCAGACACTTGTCTTCGATTGGTCGGCGCAGCTGGGTTTGAAACTCGGCAAATTCGTCCATCATGAATCGGCGAAATGAGTGGGTTGGTTGTTGCTAGTGGAATTGCAGAATGGGGATGGCTGTCTAGCCGTCGAGGGCAAAAAAGTCGACTTTTTGTGGGAAACGAACAGGCCACCGGTGGCGTTTTGCGCTGCTTTGGGTTTCCGGCTCGTCAAGAACCCAAGCGAGACGGTTCGCCTCCGTTGATCGTAACGCTTGGGATGAGAACTTAACAGCCGTCGCAGGTTACAGGATTGACAATTGGGGGTCATTAAAAAAATGCGACGTACACGTTGTACGTCGCATGGGCTAGATTTTTTGTTGGCCAGGGCCGACAAGCTGGGTTGTGGATTGCCCTGTCGCTGCTTTGTCGCTCCCACTGGTTGGACTAGCGTTCGGCCATTTTGGATTGGGGAATTGTCGTCAAACCAATCGTGTTCGCCGGAACGGCAGGTTGCCCGACCACTGCTCGCCGAGCGGTTTGAATGCCCACGCGTAGTCCATTGTCTTCGCCAGCTTCGAGATTCAAGTCGAATTTCGCCGACTCTTGAACCACGACGTCCGCCGCAACTCCGACTTCGCTGATCGCGTCACCACGAGGAGAGTAGAATTTGGCCGTCGTCAGTCGAACGCCGCCGCCCGAAACGTTCAGCGGGAAAATGCCTTGCACGCTCCCCTTGCCGTAGCTTTGATGTCCGACGATCGTTCCGCGCTCATGGTCGCGAATCGCGGCAGCGAAGATCTCGCTGGCGCTGGCGGAGTTCTCGTCAACCAACACAACCAAGGGCACGCGCCAGGTGCTGGCCGCGTTGGCGCGATGGGTATAGTCTTCCATTGGATTCCGTCCGCGGGTCGAGACAATGATTCCGCTGTTGACAAACCGATCAGCGACTTCCACCGATGCCGAAAGCAGGCCACCCGGATTTCCTCGCACATCGACGATCAAGGACCGCATGCCTTCGCGATGCAGTTGCCACAACGCTGCATCAAAATCGCGCGCGGTAGTCTTCTGGAAGTTGGTCAATCGAATGTAACCCACACCCGCTTGTGTGTCGACGATCGAAACTTGATCGACGCTGGGAATTTCGACACGTCGTCGTTCGAGGCGCAACGTTTGTGGACCCTGGCCGCGGTCCAGCGACAGCGTGACGAAAGACTCTTCCGGACCACGCAGCAAGTCGGCGGCTTTTTCACTGCCAATCGTCGTCACACTCTGTTGATCGACGGAAGTAATCCGATCCCCTTTAACCAGGCCGCCCTGGCCAGCCGAACCACCGGGAATGACGCTGACGATTTCCAGGTAATCCGTGTGGGTTCTCAGTTCGACTCCCAGACCGACGAAATTTCCTTCGATTTGGGACATCGTTTCGCTAAATTGATTGTCGGACATGTAGGCCGAATAGGGATCGAGTGCCGAGATTGCCCCGCAGACGAACTCATAGGTCGTAGCTTGCACGTTCAAGCCAAGCGTTTCCTGCAAAGATTTAGCGGTGCTGCTGGCGACGATATAGGCGTCATGGCGGTTGTTAACAACGACTCGAGACAGTCGTTCGCGGGTGCTCAAAATTGTCGCTTTGATCAGTGCATCGTTGGCCTGCGGCAAATTGATCTTGCGA
Organism: Mariniblastus sp.; assembly: GCA_031400405.1. Lineage (GTDB taxonomy): Bacteria > Planctomycetota > Planctomycetia > Pirellulales > Pirellulaceae > Mariniblastus. The sequence goes on along the minus strand of JANNPW010000104.1, from coordinate 5,617 downwards.
AACTCAGGCGACAACAGGGCGACTTCGAGACTGGTTAACCCGTAGCTGGCCAGATCCGCCCAATTCGGTTCATCCACGTAGTAGGATTGAATCTTCAAGAGCACTTCGGCGTAAATGTTCAACGCCGTAGTAGCATCGGTTGATTCTACGGAGCTGACGAAACTGGAGTCCGAATAACGTCGGTCGAGGTCAAAATGGATCCGGGCAACCGCCCGACGCTGCTGCAACTGTTCATCGGCGGGGAATTTTTTTATAGCTTGCTGGTAGACGCTTAACGCTTCGCCCCACTGTCGAGCTTGTTCGAGAGCCGCCCCATCCTCGAGGAATTGGCTGGCCGAACCGGCGATGGGCTGCAAGTCCGTCGGAACAGCGGTCGCATTTCCATTACCCAATGCGGAAACCGAATCACCGGCGGGAGTTGCCGATTGAGCCTGTACGCTAAGTGGGGTAAACACCCCGATGAGTGCCCCTACCAGGGCCATACCAACGACGGGAGCCCAACAACATCGCGCAGCATTTTGAGCAGCCTTACAGCCAGGAATTCGACGAAAGCTCATCAAGTACATTTCCATAAAAATTGCCATCCTTCGAGGGAGACCGCCAACTCCGCCCCGCGACTTTTAGTTTGGGAGCGACGCACAGACAGAGTCATTTGGTCAAATCAGGAACCGGCCCATTAAAGCACCTATCGGTGGCGCAGTAATCAAATTGAGGCCGATGAAAAATAGATCACGTTTCTACTGCAGTCAAAAAAATTGAAACAACTTTCGACCGCGCGATCCATACAACCCATGAAGCTTAAGAATGGACTAACGATGACAACGGTCTGTCAAAGTGAGCCGTGCATGTGGTTGGCTGGTGCATCCCTGGCAGTGATATTACGAACCACAAAAAAAGTGGTTCGAAAAAAATTACAATACGAATTACCCGCAGGGATTAACGGCCGTAGTTTGATCATGCTAGCCGGGATCGTTGACCGGGCTGCCAAGCCTTGTCGCTCGATCGGATCAACCCCAGTGACCACTTGCGGGCGTCAATTCGCCCGACGGTAACGGTTGCCTGCAATCCGGGGCCGCACATCAATCGGCGCAAAAAAAAACGCCCGTTGAAGGGCGTCGCCGGGTTATCTCCGTTTCGTGTTGCCACGATGAAGCCGGCTGGTTTGCCTCTGCGCTCCGTACTCAACCAATCACCAGGATCAGGTTTGAATTACGGTACAGAAACTTGGATTGTCGGGAGTTTCGCAAAAAACGGATCAGTAACCTATTCGTTTAGCGGTTGACGGTGGCAACATCGAACAGCGGGCTAAGTATCATTTTAGGGATCGGAACAAAATTTGGTTTGACAGCCGGTTCCGATAATTCCTCTGTCACCACCTCGGCGATTTTTGCCGAAACTCTTCGTCGACGTTTGGTACTAGCTTGGCTCCACTCTTTCGTCAGAAACTCGAACACATCGGGCGACTCATAACAAACCGTTGTTTTCGATTCCGGCATGGGACCGACCAGGCCGCGAAAAAGTGGCAGTCCCCTCAGGCTTAGATCTGTACTGCAATCGTCGATTCCAATCTGGCTATGTAATTCAGCAATCTCATCGAAGTTTTCATACTCTTTGGTACGCAGCGTGCCGTTGGCCGCTCGCGAAATGACACGAATGATTTTTTTTGCCATCGCCTACCCCTTGGTATTTTTGGGACTGATACACACCGACCTATCCGTCGGCTTCCAGCGCCCCAAAACATCCAAAGTGGGGGTTTGCGATTCCTTTTGCTCACTGTGCGTACCAATTTAATCGACCAAGAGTTCACTAAAACCCGAGTCGAACTGCGGATGAAGGAATGACAGCGACAATCAAAATAACCGGTATCGCCCGCGAAATAAGAACGCCACAAAAAAGCCAAATCAGCATCCGATTGCTCCGAATAATCCACGTGGAGGTAGTCACGAGAGCCAAATTTCGATACTTTCTCTATTACTTCCGCCGCGGCGAGTAATAACGGCGGCTGGGCGGGATCGGACGCGGACTAAAGTCAGCCGAAGCGGGTTAAGGATGAAATGTCACAGTCAGATCAGCCCCTTTTGATTGCGTGTCAGCCGACACTCGCCACGGCAACTCAGCTCGTAAATTTCCAATTTCGCCTGGCAGCAACCCACGCGCGAGTAAGTTATCCCCAGCATTCTGCTGTTACCCATTCGCTACTCCGAACCAAATTTCACGAGCAACAACAATTCATCGCTCGCAACGTCAAAGCAACTTGGTTGGCCCATGTGGTTGCGCGCGTCTCGCCGACTCTAAAACATACCGATGGTTCGCCGTTGGGTATGTTGGGTTTCTTCGCGGCAACGCCGGATACTGCGGCTGCTCAAACGGTGTTGAACGCGGGTTGCCAGTGGTTGCAGCACCGGGGCTGCCGACAAATCATTGGCCCGATCGATGGCGACACCTGGCATTCCTATCGCTTCAATAACGGCCCTCATGACCAGCCTCCGTTTCTGGGTGAGCCGACCAATCCAGCCTATTATCCACTGCTCTGGACCGAGGTTGGTTTTTCCGTTGTCGACCGATACCATTCGAAATGCCTTGCGGATCTCGACTCCGTCATTTCACAGACTCAATCCGGGTACGACCGTGCGCTGGCCGCCGGATATACATTTCGACCGTTTTCACTGGCTCATTTTGAACGCGAACTCCAAACGATCTACCGGTTGAGTATCGTGACGTTTCGAGATAATTTCCTGTACGATGAAATTTCGTACCAGGAGTTTACCGGACTCTATCGAGACGCAAAACGCTGGATGCAGCCCGATTTAGTTTGGTTCGCGTTGGATGCATCCGAACAAGAGATCGGTTTCCTGTTTTGTATTCCCGATTTTGGGCCAGCGGTTGCCGCGCTGCACGGCGGCAAACATGGATGGGCGAAATTTCGATTCTGGTGGCAAGCGAGAAAGTTAACGGCCGTGAATTTCAAGTCGATCGGTGTGCTGCCGGAACACCGGCAGGCGGCAGTGGCGGCCGGAATGATGCATTGCGGATACGTCGCGTCGCGAGCCCGGGGCTACAGCCGAGCGAACTTATGTTTGATTCGGGACGGCAACCCGTCAACCCGGCTCGATGGCGGCGACGGTCAAATTCTGCGACGATATGAACTGTATTCGCGCTTGATGGAGTGACCCGGAACATGAATTTGGCAACCGACACTCGCGCGGATCCATTACATAATGTCGCCAGTTTACTGGCGTCCGTCGCGGCACGAACGCCCGACAAGCCGGCCTTGATCTTTCGGCAGGCCGGACGCGATGAGAGCATTTCATTTGGACGACTCTGGGGCGCCGCCGGGGCCTTTGGCAACGGCTTGTTGAGCGCGGGATTCCGACCTCGCGAGCGGGCGATCATCATGATCCCGATGTCGATTGATTTGTATATCGCGCTGTTGGCCGTAATCAAAATCGGCGGCGTTGCGGTATTCGTCGATCCCTGGATTTCGACCCAGCGCATTGCCCGATTTGCGGCCTTTGCCGCACCGACTGCTTTTATTGGAATTGGTAAAAGCCAGCTGCTGCGTTTGTTCCACCAAAGATTGCGTCGAATCAAAATCTCGGTGACCAACGGGCGGAAGTTTGCGGGGATCCCGGCCCGCTTTACACTCCAGCAATTGTGCCGCTCAACCCCCGATCCGACAGTTGCCGCGGTGCAGCCGTCCGACTCGGCACTGATCACATTCACCAGCGGCTCCAGCGGTGAGCCCAAGGGAGCCAATCGAACGCATCAATTCCTCATGGCGCAACATCAGGCCTTGTCGACGGAGTTCCCCTATCAGGAATCGGATGTCGATCTCCCGATGTTTCCCGTATTTGCCTTGAACAATCTGGTCACTGGACTGACGTCGGTTATCCCCGAGATGGATTTTCGAAGTGTCGATAAAGTCGATGGAGAGACGATCGCGGAACAAATCGTCCGACATGGAGTCACGACGGTCACGGCTTCTCCGCCCTTGATCGACCGAGTCTTACCGTTTGTTCAGCAGCTGGGCGAATCGTTTGTCCTGAGGCGCATTCTCACAGGCGGTGCACCGGTCACCGATTCGCAATTGGCGCATTGGCAACAGCATTTTCCAAAAACTGAATTGATCGTGGCCTATGGTTCCACCGAGGCGGAACCGGTTGGCCATATCGATGCCACTCAGCGACTGGCTCTGGCGGGGCTCGGTAAAGGATATTGCACTGGCCGGCCCTCACCGTTAATACAAACGAAAATCGTGGAAATTACCCGCCTACCGATCGACTTAAGTACCCGCCGCCTCGAGGATTGCTGTTTGCCGATTGGCGAGATAGGCGAGCTGCTCGTTTCCGGGCTCCATGTCTGTCGTGATTACTTTCAAAACGCCGCTGCCACCGCCGAGAATAAACTGTTTGATTCTGCCGGCCAACTTTGGCATCGCATGGGTGACACGGGGTATTTCGATCAGTTCGGACGTTTCTGGTTGGTGGGTCGCGTGCATTCGACGATTCGCCGCCTGGGTGTTTGGGTCCATCCTCAACTGATTGAGCAAATGGTCGGTGATTCCATCGTTGAACTCGATCAAGTCGCAGCGGTGGGAATGCCGGACGCGGAACTGGGTGAACGTGTCGTGGTGATTGCCGTGATCGAAGCATCGATTACAAAAAAACTTGATCCGCAAACGTTGAAAGCAACCATCGGTACGCTATTGTGGAAGGCCGGTTTGCCCTGTGACCGGGTCGAAGTCACCCATACCAAATTGCCTGTCGACCCCCGTCATCGCTCCAAGATCGATTATGCCGAAGTTGGCAAACTCATCTCCTGACAACGAGGGTCGATCAACTGTGCCGCCAACTCCGCCTTCCTCATCAGCTCAACTCACACCCGCATCACCGTTGTTTCAACGTTTGCGGGCCTATTTGAATGAGCGATTTCCGTTGTTGGGGCATGGCTTGTTGATCGTCAGTTACTATTCATCCAATCAATTTCTCGCGGAAGTGTTGACCCGGCCCGACGAAAAACTGGTCTATTCGATTGGTTCGTTGTTGGGTGCGATTGCTTTGTTCTGTCTCTTTTTTCACCTGCGTGTTTTTGATGAACACAAAGACTTCGAGGCGGATCTTCAGCACTATCCGCATCGGGTCTTGCAGTCCGGTTTGATTTCCTTGAGGCAGCTCAAGATTCTGGGCGCGATTGCGATCGGTCTCGAGTTGTTGTTGGCGGCGATCTGGCAGCCGGAGCGTCAACCGGCGGCCTTGGTCGCGGTCCTGCTGACTTTGTTTTTTTCCTGGTTGATGCTCAACGAGTTTTTTGTCGGGCGATGGTTGAAGCGACATTTTCTGATTTACGCAACGAGCCACATGTTGATCATGCCATTGATGGCGCTGCAGGTATTCAGTTTCACGACGGGCAAATTTCCCTGGCAAGCGCCAACTTGGTTCTACGTATATGCCTTTGTCGGATTCTGGGTGACGTTGAATTGGGAAATCTCCCGCAAGATCCGCACTCCCGCCCAAGAAATCGAAGGAGTGGACAGCTACACCAAAATTTTTGGCACCTATGGAGCGGCCAACGTTGTGTTGCTCGTTCGTGTGATTGACACGGGCATGGTCGCGTTGGT
>JANNPW010000138.1:0-7630 GCA_031400405.1 Mariniblastus sp. | reverse complement strand
CCCAAGCAGCATTGTCACCGCCGTCCTGCAATCGTTGGATTAGGCTATGTCTAGTCTCGGGTGGCATCGTCCAAATGGTCTTCTTGGAAGTGTTGTTTTCGCGTCACTTGATTACACACAAAACGTCATCGATTCCTTTCAAGGAAATTCGCCTAATTTCAAATTTTGACGTTTTAGCTGGTAAGGGAGCCTTATACCTGTCTCACTTTTTTACGAACGATTTAGATCGCCGGCCGCGATTCCCACATTCCGATTTGCTTCGTTAATGGGTTGCCACGTTAGAATGACAACAAAGAAATCGACTCCTTTTCTCGAAGCCACGATCATCGACTCGATTGTCTTGGGATAGCTAGTGAGCTCTGCAGCGCTAGCAGCGCTCATGATAGTGTTCTCATAATTAAGCTGCCCTTTTTCCGTTGTAGAATGAGTTGTAAACTCGCCGAGTATCGTAAACTTTTCGCCTTCATGAGCGTTTGTCGCGATTCCATTGACAGCGACAGAAAGCGAGGGGACAAAGAATTTCCCGTTCGATGGTAACGATTCATCAAGACTCTTTAGTTGCAATTGAACTTCGATCGATTGATTTTGTTTACCTTCAACAGGGAATGCTCCTTCGCTTACAACTTGTGAGCTTCCGTCCTTAATGTGTAGGGCTCGAACGGTAATGCTTCCGACCGATTGCCCTCTCAACTTCCACAGGTGACTTAGCGTTTCACCTTTGCTGTCGGAGCCTTCTATGTGATGGCTATCCAACATTAATAACGGCTGATTTGATTTCCGCCTGAGCATCATTTTGCCCATGGTTTGAAGATTCTTTTCAGCGTTATCGATTGCTTGCTCGGAACTAACGTCAATAAACTCGAGACCTTGAAAGCTGAGGTGAGAGTTTCCATTTGCGAGCACCTGGATGACATCGGGAGACACTTGTTTGAGACCATTCAGATAAATCCCCGCAGCGCACTTTGCATTGGCGAGCGATTTAGCGACATCAAGTTCCAGTGATTCCAGTCCGTTCAGATCGAGCTTATCACCGTCGTAACGTCCCAACGCTTCGGCTATTTCGGGTGTCAGCGACTTCAGCCCGTCTAAGGTAAGCCAGTGTTTGCGTTTCGCTAACTGCGTCGCCGATTCAACATCAATCGTTGCCAGCGAATTGAGATTCAGCCAGGCGTCATGCATCGCTAGTTTTTCGGCGACTTCTGGCGAAATCGACTTCAAACCAAGAGCCAGGCTTCCCTCATGTGTCGACAGAATTTCCGCAACCTCTGGTGTCACGGTTTCAACGCCATGCAGTTGCAAAGCACATTTCGCAGCCGCAAGTTCGCGAGCCAAGTCGGGTGAGATTTCTTTGAGGCCGTTCAACCCAAGCCAAAGGCCTTCTTTTTTGCTGACCAACGCCCTGGCAACCTCAGGAGCTAGCTGTGTGATCGCAGGGAGATTCAAGTTCCCTGGATGCTTTGACAAAACGGCAGCGACTTCCGGTTCAAGTGATGTCACGTTCGCAAACGTGACATTTTCTTTTTCTCCGATCAGACGCTCGGCTAGAGCTACTGTGATCACCGGGATATCGTATTGTAGGTCTTCAGGAGGAACAAGGTGGTCGTAACTCGGAACAGTTGATGCTGACCAAGGGTTCCGAATTAACGGAAGTAGGACCAATGCGAAGACTGCCATCGTTATCATGCCGGCTGCAAACTTAATCATTTTAGGAATTCCTGTTGTGTTTGATTGGACTGGTTGAGGACGCGAATTTGGAATGTTTGGAATGTTTGGAAGCTGATATCCATTTGGTTGCTGTATGTGACTCAAGCACGCTTCGAGAAGCTTGTGAACTTCGCCAGCCGATTTGAAACGATCTGCCTTGTCTCTGGCCATTAGTTTTCCGACGATCTTTGCGAACCATTCAGGAATCGCCGGATTGATCTCGTGTATTGATTTCGGGGAGTCATCAATGATCTTCCGCATCACGCCATAAGTCGTGTCATCACGAAACGGGGGCCGGCCGGTGCATAAGGCGTAAAGTAAGCTTCCTAAGCTGAATAGATCGCTTTGTTGGTCCAGTTGCTCGCCGCGAGCCTGCTCAGGAGACATGTACTGCGGCGTTCCGGAGATGGAACCCATTCGCGTGATCGTGTTGTCATCGACGGAACGAGCAAGGCCAAAGTCAGTGATAGTGACGCGTTCTACACCTTCTTCAAGCAGAATGTTTTCGGGCTTGATATCGCGATGGATCAGCCCTTGCTCATGAGCGGCAGACAGCCCTGCTGCGATTTGCGAGCCGATCCGCAGCACTTCCACTAGCGGCAGTGCGCCTTCGCGATCAAGTCGCTTCTGCAACGAGCCGCCGCGAATATAGGACATCACTAGATATGGCAACGTAGAGCCACTCGAGACGCTGTGAATCGGAATCACGTTGGGATGCAACACTGCGGCTGCGGCTTTCGCTTCACGTGCAAACCTCTTACGAGCATTCTCGTTGTGAGCCAGTTTTGGACTCAATACTTTGACTGCAACCACTCGGTCGAGTGATGGGTCAATTGCTTTGAGCACAACACCCATTCCTCCAACACCAATGACGCCGGTCACCTCATACGTTCCCAGCCTTCCAAGATGGTTCGAATACTCGGAGGGGACCAATAAGTCCAGCACGTCCTTGACGGCAACCGGCTGACTCGCGTCCACGCCACAACTGGTGGCTACAGAGTATTCCGCGCTGCTCGCTTGATCGAACTCTTGCGTCTGCAATAGCTTTGATGCCTGCTCCCAACGCTCTGGCTCGCCCGCCTGTGCTTCGAGATAGCCTCGACACGACGGACAAGCATCGAGATGCGTTATGAAATCGGCATCTTCCAAGTGATAGTGATCCGAATTCAAGAAATCTTGAACTCGCTGAAGATCGCATCCAGTTGCTGGCGCATTGTGTTTTGGGGAATTCATTGAGCATCTCCTTCTAGACGTTGAACTTCAGCTTGTAATCGCTTGAGAATGCGACTGCGGGCGGCGTAGATAGTGCCAAGGGACTTGCCGAGTGTTTTTGCAGCCTCTTCACAAGAATTGCCTTGAACAACCGTTTGTTCAAACGCCGCCCAAGTGATGGGACTGACGTCGACTTTTACGATCGCTGCAGCTCGGAGATATCGTTCTCTGAAACAATCGTCGTGCAACTCGCTCTTGGCGGCAGAGGCTTCGGGCGTGTCGGCGAGGATTTGGTCGGCCGCCGAGCGATCCAAGATTCCCAGAGGCTTTGACTTTGTCACCGCCGTTACGATCGCGTTGCTTGCCACTTTTCGAAGCCAGTGCCGAAAGCGAACGCCCGCTTGCGGTTCCCAGCGATCGATTGCCTTCGCAATTCGGACCAAAACATCTTGCGACAAGTCCTGTGCATCCGCGTCCTGCATGCCACGCCGTCTGGCCATGCGATAGATCACTGGGCGATAAATCTGCACGAACTCTGTCCAAGCCTCTCGATTTTCGAGTGACTGGATATTAGCCAGCAGCAAGGATTGAGTGTCAGGGAATTCGGTCATAGGGTAGGTCTCCAATAAGCTAAACCAAGCTCATTATCCACTTCTGACACGAATCGATAGAATTCTCAAAAAGATTTTCTATCGCTCGTTTCTGGGACGTTCCCAGCGTCTTGAATGCGGTTCGACGCACATCGAGCGTTGCGTTACTTATTGCCCGGCTGGCAAAGTTTGCGGCAGACTGTTCGGGGCAGACTGTTCGGGGCCAGACAACTGCAAATACGAATGGTCGTTGCATGCTAGCAGTTTAGTGACTGCTTTTGCCCCGAAAGCGGAAATCCCGAAAGCGGAAATCAAAAAGAAAAAATGGCTTGGTCTGGCCCTTGCGATTTTGTTGCGATTGCTCCTTGCGATTGCTCCTTGCGATTGCTCCGCCCTTGCGATTGCTCCCTTGCGATTGCTCCCCGACGCCCTCTTCTTCGCCGACGACGTCGCGCGCTGACGCTGCTCGCCGGCACTTCCCCGCCTGATGTTTTGTCGGCCTTACAGGTCCAGTTGGTGAAGCATCCTCGAAGCGTTAAATTGGATGGCTACCAAGCAGGAGGACTACCAAGCAGGTTTCGCTCACGATCAAAGACATTCTTGGGAAACAGGTTTATAATGAGCAACAAAAAATCCAAATCGAAATCCAGAACGATTCAAAAGCGACGAGCCCCGAAAATCAATCATGAGGCGGCATTTGTTTCCAGGATGAATCGACGCCTGTCTGACGACTACCATGAAGCTCTTGAATTGTACAACGAGGGAGACTTTGAAAAGTCCGAACAGATCTTGCTCGAGTTGAATCGCAAGGGAAATTTTCTGCCGGTGATTGAGCTGTTGTCAATCGTCTATTTTGAAACGAATCAATTCAACCGGGCGGCCGAGATGTCTCGCCGTCTGCTGCGATTGGTTCCCGATGATCCGGACGCAAGGCTCCGGTATGCCAGCGCTGCAATGTTTGAAGGCTACGCGACGATCGCAATGTCGGAGTTTCAAGAGGTCCAGCGACGCTGGCCCCAGCATGAATCGGTGAGACAAATCAAAGACTCAAACATGGTCTTGACGGAAGAAGCCGATGCGCGAATCGCGATCGCCGGGTTTCCGTCAGGCTCCGTCGGGTTGCAACTGCAGGTGCTTCATGAAGAATCACTCATGGCGATGGCCAACCGCAATTTTGATGAAGCCATCAGCAAATGCAAAAAGATATTGGAAATTGTTCCTGAATTCTGTTCCGCACGAAATAATTTGGCGTTGGCCAGTTTCCAAGCTGGAAAAATCTCTGCGGCCGTCGAACTAGCGGAAACAACAACGAGGCTCCAACCGGATAATCGCTTTGCGGCAGTTTTATTGGCCAAGTTGAAATTTCTTTCCGGCAATTTGGATCGTCCTGAAGCGCTGTTGGAGGAACTGATCAACGATCCACCGACCAATCAGGATGCAGCGATTCAGGCCGCTGAATGGATGGCGATGGCAGGCTATGACGAAGAACTGATCCGCTTTTTCGAAGCCCTGCCCAAATCCGGATTGATTGATCCGCTCCGACAAGGTCTGGCACTTCATCTGGAGGCTTATGCTCGTTGTCGCTTGGGTCAAACCGGTGAAGCCAGAAAACTCTGGCAACAGTCGCTCCAAATTCTTCCCGATGGCACGACGGCGCAAGAAAACCTCGACGAGCTTGCTCACCCAGAAGAAAATGCCACATGGGCCTACCAAATGGAGCACTGGGTACCTCGATCTTTGATTGAAAATCTGGTGAAGTTTTCGAAATCGGCCCGTTCAAAATATTCTGCATCGTCCGTACCTACTCACTTGAGAGGTTTGTTGCCAGCTTTTCTGGATCGAGGTGACCCGGAATTGAGACAGCTGGCAGTGGGGATGTGTTTGTTAGACAGAACGACTGCATCGGTGGATTTGCTCAAGCAATTTGCTTTTTCGAATCGCGGTTCCGACTTCCTTCGAAACCGAGTCTTGATGACTCTGCTTGACGAGGGATTGATTGATAAGGGCCCCCATCGTGTATTTTTGCGAGGAAAGTTTACCGAAATCAAACTGACGAATATTGAGATTCACGATCAGCCGAAACCAACTCACTACAGCAAAGATCTGACACGAAAGATGCAAAAGGCGTTCGAAGCGATGACAGAAGGCAATCTCGATCTTGCGGAAAAACTCCATCAGGAAATATTGGAACAGGAACCTGAATGCACTTCGTCGCAGTTCAATCTGGCAACGATCTGGTTACAACGCGACGGTCGAGAAGGACAAGAAAGGGCTCAGGCGGTCATTGAAGCGATCCACCGACGAGATCCTGACTACCTATTTGCCGGACTGGCACTGGCCCAGTTTCATTGCGAGCGCGGTGAATTGGAAAAAGCGACCGACATACTGAAAAGTTACGCTGATCGCGAGCGGCTGCATATTTCGGAAGCCAAGGCACTCTATGCCGCTCAGGCACAAATTGCTTTGGCCCAAGGAGAACAAGAAATAGCCAGGGGATTGCTCAAGGCGCTAGAAGATCTCGTTGGTGACGATCCAATGGTGATTGCGTTACGAAAAAAGATTGAACACAAGGGCCGTTTTTCCAGGATGCTCGATCTGTTCAAACGGTAGTCTTGGCGGGAAGATCTCGGCAGTATGGTCTCGTTTTGAAGGATTCCAACGAAACTTGGGACCCAACGGAATCGATCGAGCTAACAAGGAACGGAAACCCGGGGCCACACCAACGGGAAAACCCGAGGCCACACCACCGAGCTTACGACAAGAACGATTTGGCAGTTGATTTGATGGTCAATAATTGTTGGCCTCAGAATTGGTTTGGGGCTGAAAAAAAGGCTTGGTCTGGCCCTTGCCATTGCTCCCCTTGCCATTGCTCGCCCTTGCCATTGCTCTTCCGGGAACATTCACTCGGTGGATTCCTTTAAACTTTGCGCGATTTAAAGTCTACCATGCACCGGCTTACTTATCGGTAATGGCTTTCGTTTTCCGGTTGCGAGCCGCTGGGGGTTTCTTTTCTTTTTTGCCACCGGCTGACTTATCAGGATTCATTCGTTGGAGGTCGGCAGGCGTTGGATTTCCGCCGAACTGCTTGTAGTATAGTTCCTGAAAAGGATTGATGGCCGGGCCGGTGACGTTTTCATTGACTAGCATCGGTTGCACTTCGTTCCACCATTGGTCGTAGGCGGCGCGAAGAGTGGCGACAACTTCAGCGTGTTCGTCAATAATGTTCCTGGTTTCGCCCGGATCAGCTTTGAGGTCGTAAAGCTCGGTATCGTTCACTAGCGTGAAACGAGAGTTTTGGATCGCGCAATTGTTGTATTTCGAATCTGCCTGCTTTCCTTTGGCCCATCGTCCGACGTGGTGTACTAGAGTGCGGTCTTTCCATTCGGCTTGGGGGTTTTTCAGAACGGCAAGCAAACTTCGACCTTCGACTTGTTGCTGCACCTTGGTTGACAGCGTCGCGCCAGCGATTTCGGCGAGCGTGGGAAAAAGATCGATGTGCGCACACAGGGCAGCGCACTCCGCGGCCGCCGGAATGCCACCGGCTGGCCAACGGATAAAACATGGCGCGCGGGTCCCACCTTGATACGGCGTGCCTTTGCAGCTTCTCAATCCGGCATTGAAAACTCTGCAGCCAGCGGTGCCGCCGTTGTCATTGGTGTAAATTAAAAGCGTATTTTCCGCGATTCCCCATTCATCAAGCTTCGCAAGCATCTGGCCGAAGTTGGTGTCAACATTCTCGATCATTCCCATGAACTTTGCGACCTCTTCGTCAACGCCTGGTTTGCCGAGATAGTACTCATAGTACTCTCGGGGCACGACATGCGGTCCGTGCGCGGCATTGAGTGAAATGTAAGCAAAAAAAGGTTCCTTGGCATTTTGTTTCGCATCCATCCAGCGGATTGCTTGAGCGAAAAACAAATCGGTGCAATAGCCGGTTGTTTTTTCGAACCTGCCATTGTGCCACAGCACAGGGTTGATATTCGTGTTGCCCGGCGCATCGCCGCAAGATCCTGGATAGATTTGACCGATGCCGCCACCGCCGTGAATATACACTTCGTCAAAACCCCGGCTCTCCGGGCGATATGCTTCTTCGTCGCCGAGATGCCATTTACCAAATATGCCCG
>JANNPW010000073.1:0-24517 GCA_031400405.1 Mariniblastus sp. | reverse complement strand
AAAAACCTAACCATCCACCGGACAAGCCGGTGGGATTCACAAGAAACTAAACTGCGTAGCATGCCCAAACAACAACATTTTCGTCAGGCCACCCCGACCCCCTGCTCCCCACAAATTCGGAGTGAGTTTGAAACCAATGGTGAATCTAGCGTCCGAATTTGTGGGGAGAGCGAAACGAGAACCGGAACAACATTTTTCAAGACCTGTTGCCCCGGGCAGATTTTGGGGATCCCAGCACGGCGCGATTTGTTTATTTGGCAGCGACTTGCCGAGATGTTGAAGTGCCCATCTCGCGCCGCAGTACTGCCTGCAAGGATGAAAGAAATCTAGTTTTCGGTTCGCTCAATTGGTCTGATAGACGGTCTGCTGAGCGTGTTTCAACAATGCATCCGCCTGATTTCGACTGGCATCCACCGTGACCTCGGCCGAGGCGTTTTCCGTTTCCCAGACCACAATCCTGGTCATTCGCAAATCATAACCCTTGATCGATTGAATCAACCCGGGTGAGACTTCATCGAGCAGGTATCGAGCCATGTTTTCAGCCGTTGGATTGTACGGCATCAAGTAGATTCGGTTGGGATGCACTTGTCGCAACGCATCAATCGCATTGTGATCCTGGTCCCACAACAGAAATCCGTGATCCCAATGTTCATCGATCCAACCTTTGAATACGCGGTTCAAAACACTAAAGTCCACGACTCGCCCCAACGCGTCGACTTCACTGCCAGTAACATGGAATTCCACTAAATAATTATGTCCGTGCAGATTGGCACATTTGCCTTCATGATTTAATAATCGATGGCCAGCGCAAAAAGTGACTTTTCTCATGATCGTAATGCTCATCGTGTCGCGCTACTTCTCTGTTGTCGGGGGGTTGAGTTTAGGATTATTTTTGTGACGGTCAAAATCGCGTTGTGTTTTTTTGGCCAGGTTTTTGTGAAATGCATCCGTCAAATCGACACCGGTTTGATTGGCCAGGCAAATCAACACAAACAGTATATCAGCGAGTTCCTCGGACAAAGTTGATTTTTTGTCGGATGTTTTGAAACTCTGGTCGCCGTAGGTTCGCGACAGGATTCTCGCGAGCTCCCCGACCTCTTCAACCAATTGTGCCAAATTAGTTAATTCCGAAAAGTAATTGACTCCAACGTCAAGAATCCAGCGGTCGACCTTTTCCTGCGCTTCGTGTAGCGACAAGGCTTGATCTCGGTTGTGTCGCGGTAGGTTAAGATTCATGTTTCTCAATGGCTTCCGTAAATTGAAGAGATTTCGGTGCGACAAAACACCCATTGATTGGGCAATTTCCAGGAATTGATGTAAACTGCTGCTACAAGTCGTGACAACTCTTCGCCGAGTTTGTTAAACTTCTTGTTGGAAGGTGGGTTCTCGATTAACAGCCAATCTCCAAAGGGGTGGGCTTTTTTGCGGCCCAATTCATCGTTTCGCGGGTAGTCCTAGATTTTTCAGGAAAATGGTTGATGAAATTCTCATGTGGTGTTTTGCCTCGAATTGAACACACGGTGCGAACAGGTGGCAGGTGTTTGGTAATTCGACGCTGGACCATCGTTTTTTCGATGGTGGTGGTTGGTTTATTATTGACCAATCCATCGAAATCCGATGAGCCGGTCGACTGGTATCGTTGGCGCGGTCCGGAAATGAATGGAGCTTCCCGCGAAACAAATCTGCCTGACACCTGGAGCTTGGCCGGCGAAAATCTGCTGTGGCGAAAAACTGGGTTTGGTACGCGTTGTAGTCCAATCATTATGAACAATCGGATGTACTTTGTCTGTCGTGACAAACCCGAAACGACAGAAGAAGGTGAAAAAACGGTTTGTCTGGACGCCCAAACGGGCGAGGTGATTTGGGAGAGTATCCACAATATGTTTTTGTCCGATGCGCCGGCCGAACGAGTGGGTTGGGCCAGCGTGGTTGGCGACCCGGAAACCGGAAATGTCTACGTCCTGGGACTCGGTTGCATGTTCCAATGTCTCAATGGCGAAACCGGTGAGATTCTTTGGCAACGGGCCATGAATGAAGAGTATGGCATGTTGTCGACTTATGGTGGGCGCACCAATTTTCCGGATATCTTCGAAAACCTGGTGATCATCAGCGGCGTCATGACCCAATGGGGTGAAAACGCTGTGCCAGCACACCGCTTTATTGCATTTGACAAGCGTACTGGCGAACCAGTTTGGTTCATGAGTACTCGATTGCGTCCCGAGGACACAACTTACAGCACGCCCGTTTTTACAACTTTCAATGGTCAGGCGGCCATGCTGTTCGGTGGCGGTGACGGTTCAATGTATGCCGTACAACCCCGCACGGGAAAAGTGATTTGGAAATATGATGCCTCGCCGCGCGGATTCAACACGACACCGTTGGTAGTCGACAATATCGTGTACTGTGCCCATGCGGAAAAAAACACCGCTGACACAACAATCCTCGGTGCGGCGTTTGCACTCGACGGTCGTTTGACGGGAAACATCAGCGAACAACAATTATTATGGAAAATCAATGCGATGGCGGTGGGCCGCAGTTCGCCGGTGATGGTCAATGGATTTTTGTATCTTGTCGATGACGGGGGGACACTGTTTTGTATTGATCCCGTCAAAGGTAAGGTCGTTCATGAAACCAAGGTGGGCCGCATCATGTTCGGATCGCTGTTATCTGCCGACGGTAAATTGTATTGCGGCGAAGCGACTGGGAATTTCTGGATTTTTCGCCCCAAGAGCGATGGCTCGCTGGAACAACTCTCGCGAGTCCGTCTGAAGAACGAAGAGATTTTGTCGTCGCCAATTGCGTCCGGTGGCCGAGTCTATTTTACTTCGACCGAAGCGGTCTATTGTATTGGAAAAAAAGAAGTAACACCGTCTGCGAGTCCGATGCCGGCGCCTCCCCTGGAAACACCCGTTGCCAACAGCGACAAGATCGCGCACATCCAAATCGCTCCGGTGGAAGCGTTTTTGGGTTCCAGTGAAAAGCTCGAGTACCAAGTCTGGGGATTTAACGCCCGCGGACAATCCATGGGAAAAGTCGACGCCGTTTTTTCGCTCGAGGGTCAAGGCAATCTAAGCAACAATAGTTTTACCGCACCGGCGTCCGGACAACATGTGGGCAAAATAACCGCCAAGGTCGGAGAACTTACCAGCGTTGCGCGACTGCGAGTCGTGCCACCGCTGCCATGGAAATTTGATTTTGAAGACGGTCAAGTACCGGCCACTTGGATTGGGGCCGCGTATCGCCACACTCCGAAAGTATTTGAAGACCAAAAATGCCTGGTGAAAATCAGTACGATTCCCAAGGGTACCCGCAGCCAGCTGTGGATGGGACCGTCCGGGCTGTCTGATTACACGGTGCAAGGCGATTTTTACTCGACTGGCGAAGGCGAGCGTCGAGCGGATATGGGATTAGTAAATCAGCGATACACGTTGGATTTGATGGCCAAAGGGCAACTTCAAATACGTTCGTGGACGCCGCGACTGGAATTGAGATTTGCCAAGACGATTCCCTTCGAATGGCAACCCAATGAGTGGTACACAATGAAATTCCAAAGCGAAAATCGCGATGGAAAAGCAATCCTCCGTGGCAAGGTCTGGAAACGGGGAACCGCTGAACCGAGCGATTGGACCGTTGAAGCGGCCGATGCAACTCCCAACGTTAACGGCAGTCCCGGCTTGTTCGGCAACTCCAGCCTCGCCGAATTCTATTTGGATAACATCCAAGTTCAATCCAACAACTAACACTTTGAGTCCTGCAATAACTGACGTGCGTTTCCGGAATACGGACCGATTTACCTGAATTTTTTACACACCCAGCCTTTGGCTGTTTGGGAGTTATCGACAATGCGAATGCAATTTCTATTTTCATTTTTGGCCATTGCGTTACTGAATGCCTGTGCCACTTCAAGCGTGGCCCAGGACGGCGGTTACGACCCGACGGGGGAAGTTCGCAAAGCCGTGATGGACTTGAAAGTTGGACCCAAGGATTGCCCTCAATGGCAAGGTTCACCGTTGCGAAATAATGTGGTGCAGGCAGACAAAATCCCACTTCTGTGGGATGTCGAAACCGGAAAAAACGTGCGCTGGAGTATGCAACTGGGTTCCGAATCCTATGGCAACCCGATCGTCGCCAATGGCAAAACTCTGGTCGGAACCAACAATGGTGCGGCCTATTTACCGCGATACCCCAACACGGTCGATCTGGGTGTACTGCTTTGCTTTGATGAACAAGACGGTAAATTCCTGTGGCAACATTCCAGTGAAAAGTTGCCAACCGGTCGCGTTCATGACTGGCCAGATCAGGGAATTTGTTCAGCTCCTTTGGTCGATGGCGATCGACTTTGGTACGTCACGAGTCGTGGAGAAGTCGCTTGTCTGGATTTGGAAGGTTTTCACGACGGTGAAGATGATGGCTCCTTTAAAAATGAAATGGTCCGTGTTGTCGACTTGGAAGCCGCTGACCCAACCTACGCCGATTCAATCGCTCAATTGGAGGCCGGAAAATTGAACACGACATTGGTGTCACGATTGACGAGTCGAGGCGAACCGGTTACCGGTGATGTCGTCGTCAAATCAGTTGAGGCCGGGAAAATTTGGAGTCTAACTGGCACATTTGCAGGGACAGCGCGAATGCTGACGGCTAAAGTCGTCGGTCCCCGATTGACCGTCTTCAAGTCGCTGGCGGCAGCCGACAAAAATGAAGCCGATGTTGTGTGGAAACTCGACATGATGAAAGCGCTGGGCGTTTCTCAACACAACATGTGTAGCTGCTCGTTGACTTCTGCGGGAGACATGTTGTTCGTAAATACTTCCAATGGCGTGGATGAAGGACACGTCAATTTACCTGCCGAAAACGCGCCAACTTTTCTTTGTATCAAGCGGAGTACCGGTGAAGTGATCTGGACCGATAGCTCGCCCGGTGCCAATGTGCTGCACGGCCAATGGTCCTCACCGGCCTACGCAGTTATCGATGGCGAGGCTCAAGTGATTTTTGGCGCCGGCGACGGCTGGTTGTACGGATTTGCCGCAGCCGGCGAAAATGGCAAAAGCAAGATGTTGTGGAAGTTTGACTGCAACCCCAAGACATCGTTGTACAAATTGCAGGGCGCGACGCGAAATCACCTCATCGCCACTCCAGTTGTCTACGATGGCCTGGTCTTCGTCGCCGTCGGCGAAGATCCCGAGCACGGTGAAGGGGACGGGCACTTGTGGTGTGTCGACCCGAAAGGCCGCGGAGATATCAGCCCGACGTTAGTGTTTAATAGCAGTGACTTGAAACAACCGATTGCCCACAAACGATTGATCGCGTGTGTCGAAAAAGATGGAGATATTGAACGCGACAATCCAAACATGAAAGCCGTTTGGCATTATCAGGGAAACGATCTCGAAGATTTCGAACAGACCATGCACCGCACCTGCGGGTCCGTCGCCATTAAGAACGATCTATTGTTCGTCGCCGATTTCAGCGGTGTCTTTCATTGCGTCGACGCAAAATCGGGCAAAGCGCATTGGACCTATGACATGCTAAACGCGCCCTGGGCTTCGCCACTGATTGTCAATGACCGGGTCTACATTACCAATGCCTCTGGCGGCGTATTGTGTTTTTCCCTCTCCAAAGAACGCGAATTGTTGTCCGAAAATTTTGTTACTTCTGCCGTTTATACAACTCCCATCGTGGCCAACGATACGTTGTTCATTGCCAACCGCAATCGGATCTTTGCAATTCAGGAAGGGGCGCAAGAGGTTAAGCAGACCAATCCGGAATAGGGTTGTTGCCTTGAATCCGGAAATGAAGTTTACGAAACCGATCCGCTTCAGTGAGCTGGTGCAGTGCAGACGATTGTCACTTGTTTCCCGTTGGCCGAAAATCACCTCGCGCAGATCCGCCACGTAGCTGGAACCGAATGCGAAGTTCTGGATTCCAGTCAGGAAAAAATCGGCGAGAATATCTTCTCGGCCGACATTTTTTGCGGCCACGCGAAAGAACCCATTGATTGGCCCGCCGTCGTTGCACAGGGTCGGTTGAAATGGATTCAGTCCACTGCCGCCGGGCTGGATCATTGTCTCGTACCGTCAGTTGTCGAATCTGAGATCCTGGTCAGCGGTTGTTCCGGGTTGTTTGCCAATCAGGTTGCGGAACAAACGTTAGCTTTACTGCTCGGATTGATTCGTCGGTTGCCGGTTTTTTTTCGGGCACAACAAAAACGAGAGTACATTCGTCGACCGACCGACGACTTGTTTGGAAAATCCGTTGGAATTGCTGGCCTGGGCGGAAATGGTCAGCGGATCGCGAAAGTACTCCGGCCATTGGTCGACAAGATTATCGGCACCGATCTGTTTCACGAGCATTGTGAGTTTCTGGTTGACTTGGGTGTTGTCGACCAGGTCCGGCCTGCGGCTGAACTGGAAGCGATGTTATCCCAAATCGATGTGTTGATCATTACTCTGCCGCTCACGGCAGAAAATGAATACCGGATTGGCGATGAACAATTCCGACAAATGAAACGTGGCGCCTATTTGATTAATGTCGGTCGGGGCTCGGTAGTCAACACGGACAGTTTGATCGTCAATCTTTTGAACGGTCGGTTGGCTGGCGCCGGGATCGATGTCGTCGAACCTGAACCACTACCAGCTGATTCGCGATTGTGGGAATTGGATAACGCCATTATTACACCGCACGTGGGCGCTCAATCGCCATTGCGCATCCCAGTCACGACCGATTTGTTTTGTCAAAACTTGCCCCGTTTTTTTGCCGGCGAACCGCTGTTGAACCTCGTCGATAAAAAATTGGGATTCCCACGACCCGAATTCCGGATACCGTTTTAATTTGGTCCGACCATTGTTTCCAAGGCCGGATGCGCAGTTGGTATCAACGATGGGATGCGTTTCGGCGTTTTTTTTGCCAAAAAGAATCGATCTCCAAGCTGCCATAGACCGAACCAAGGTATCTTGAATAAGATAGTAAATTCGCGGCCAGCTGCCGCTGGGAGGTTAGCCAATCTCGATAGACTATCAGTCCGTTTTTCGCTCGTGCAAGATTTTGATTCGCTTTTTTCCCTTGTTGATTACTGATACTGGAACCGGTGTGACCTTCGACGGAAAAACACTCTACACAACCGATGGCGATGATTTGGTTCCGACGGCAACGCATGAAGGCGAAATCGTACCGAATCAATGCACGGAACTGGTGCAACGATATCAGGAGATCCTGAACGAAAAACGCCATAGTTGGACCACGCATTTACGTTTGTTGAAGAAACTCGGCTCGGGTGGTCAAGGCGTGGTCTATCTTACAGAGCGTCGCGGCTCGGACAGTTTTACATTGCCCGTCGCTTTGAAAGTCTTTTCACCGGAACGCTATGCGACGCCCAGCCACTATGATGCCGATATGGCGCGGATGGGTCGCGTGGCCGCGAAAGTCGCCCGGATTCAACATGAAAATTTGTTGGTCGTGGAAAACTTTTTGGATCGCGACCGAATCCGAATGATGGTGATGGAGTGGGTCGAAGGCTTCGACTTGCGCCGCCTGTTGACCCCTAAAATGTTTGGCTTGATTGAAGAACGATTCAGCGCAACCCGTTGGCGAGACGTTAACGAGGTGTTGGTCACTGCGGGCCCGGAACAACCGCGATTCAAAGCCGGTGTGGCGGTGGCGATCGTCCGGGATTGCCTGGAAGCCCTTGCTGCCATGCACCGAGATGGCATTGTGCACGGTGACATCAAACCGGGCAACATCATGCTAAAACGGACGGGGCACTCCAAGATTATCGACATCGGTTCCGCTTTCGATATCGATGATCCACCCCAACGACGCGCTTGCACGCCAGCCTATGCCGCACCCGAGGTGTTGGAAGGCATTGAAAATACTCCACGCAGTGATTTGGCAAGTCTGGGCTACGTGACCATTGAATTGCTCTCGGGACGGCCCGTGTTCAGCGGAATTAATGATTACCAGGAATTGCTGATCGCGAAACGGACGCTGAGCGATCGTCTGCCGGATCTGGTGCCAGCCGAAGTGGGGCGCAATAGCCTGCTGATGTCGTTTCTGCGCGGCATGATTGCCCCGGATCCGAAACAACGATTCGCTAGCGCCGAAGCCGCAGATTTAGTCGATCAAGGCGCAGCGGCGTTTCACCGTCAATTGGTAAAAAGCGATTTGGCAAGCGAATACGAAAACGACATCCGGATTTGGATCGACGAACTGCTGGAACTTGACGCCGATGACCAACTGGGCATCTAGGCCCAATCCAATCCAGTTTTTTTCTTGATTCGTTCGTCAAAGTTTCCGAGCAAGCCACCGATTACGTCCCATTTGTTTGCCCGACGTACTTCGATGTCACCTTGTTGATTGACTCGCACGATCGAGACTTTACGGACTCCGGCGCCCTGTAAATCCTGGGTATGCAATTCCCCATCGTTGATTACGTCTTCTAAACAGGCACCCGTCATTTCGATAAATTTCATTTGCATACTGTCGGACATATGTAGTTCTCGGTTTGGGATAAAGCCCTAGTTTATCATCCGCTGCCTCGAAAGTCAGTTGGCTTACACCCGACCCTAGCCCAATGGCACTCACATTCGAGTAATTGTTAGCAGAGTCGGCGCAAGCCGCCCGGTTTTCATCCGTAATTCCCACGCAACAACCGGACGGCTCGCGCCGTTCCGCTACAAAAAAAGTACCATTGTTTCTTTGGCCGACCAGAACGAATTCAAGCCCAAACTAGCTTGTTAAGATAGGTTCATTATTTCGGAACCGTTCGTCCCTCGACGACGGTAGTGCCGGACTCCGACTCGCCGGATTGGCGATCGTCCAACACATATTGCAACCGTTCGGGCAATTTCGCTCGCACCGCTTGGACGGCGATTGTCAATTCATCGATTCGTTCCAACTTTCGATTGAACAAGCTGGCGATCCAATCCACAATGTCGTGTTCCTTCACATCCAGCTCATGTCGCGCCTGACTCAACGAAGTTCCGCCTGAGAGAATTCGTAAAACCGTGGCGTCGCGGAATTTTTGGGAATATTTGCGCGAACGTTTATCCCGCATGACCAGCGAATGTTCCGTTTTCAAATAATTGCCAACGGAAACGCCATCTTCGGTTTGATCATTAACCAGCTCTCGCGAAGATTCAGCTTCGAAACGGCTGCTAAGATCCTCGGTGTCAAATGTCGGAAACTGCGGGTTTTTCGACGCCAAATAGAATGTGCGCTGCTCACACTGGAAACAATACCAAGGCCCAATTCGCACGTGACGCAGCAGCCGGAGGCTCAACAGGTCCAGCAGATTGAACAACGACGAAGAAAAAACACGCGCGTGTTCGACGTTTTGCATACACATTCGGCAATAGCCGAGAGTCATATTTTTCTTGGTCATTGCGATTGTCTCACTGCGCTCCATTGACCACTCCATATTAATGAATCATCAACTACAATACCATGATTCTTTTTCCCAGGATCAATCGAATCGCCAAACCATTGGCAATCCCGGCCTGGCAACAGTCGTTTAACAGTATGGTTTGCCGGTTTTTCCGATAAAATCGCCTGCGTTTTCGTACAAACCAGACAACCAAGGTTACCTCGTGAATAATTCAGCTGACGTCGAGTCGTCCAACTCCGGACAAAATTTTGAGGTCTCCGAAGCCGAAGGTCACGAGCGGCTCGATTCATTTTTGGTCAAACGTTTCCCGAATTTCAGCCGCGTAAAATTGCAACGAGCAATCGCCGATGGGGAAGTCTTACTCGATGGCCGACCCGCCAAATCCTCGACGCGGTTAAAAGCCAACCAAATCGTGGCGGTCGGATTGCTGGAACATGAAATCGAAACTCCGATTCCTGAAAAAATCGACTTGGATATTTTGTACGAAGACGAATGCATGATCGCGATCAACAAACCGCCGGGTATGGTCGTCCACCCGGCCAAAGGGCATTGGTCCGGCACGCTGACTTCAGCGTTGGCGTTCCATTTTGAACAACTTAGTAGTATTGGCGGACCAACCCGACCGGGCATCGTTCATCGCCTGGATCGTGATACCAGCGGGGTCATTCTAATTGCTAAAACGGATGCGGCCCATGTATCACTGGCGAGTCAATTCGAAAATCGCTCGGTCGAAAAGGAATATCTGGCTATCGTCACGCCGGCCCCCGATCGGGATCGGGACATGATCGAAAAACCCATCGGCGAACATCCCTACCAAAGAGAGAAGAAAGCGATTCGCGAAGGCCACACGTCCAGTCGTCCCGCCGCCACATTCTACGAAGTTTTGGAACGATTCGAGGGATTTGCGGCCGTCAAGATCACACCACGAACGGGACGGACGCATCAGATTCGGGTACATCTGGCGCACATTGGATGTCCCGTTCTCTGCGACGCACTTTACAGTGGTCGGGCCCGCATCACGGCCTCCGATTTTTCACGCCAAGGCGCCGATCACGAAATCATTC
Organism: Mariniblastus sp.; assembly: GCA_031400405.1. GTDB lineage: Bacteria > Planctomycetota > Planctomycetia > Pirellulales > Pirellulaceae > Mariniblastus. The sequence continues at coordinate 14,077 of JANNPW010000073.1, read as the reverse complement.
TGGATCGCCAAGCGTTACACGCGCAGCGCATCAAATTTGCACATCCTTCGTCCGGAGAAATGCTGGAGATCACAGCCGAACTTCGCGCTGACATGCAACGCGCCCTGGAAATGCTGCGAATGTATCGCAAATAATCCCAGGATGCTTGCCCGTTCTCTCTGAAACTACTGTGCGACTTTCAAGCTTTCAATCATGGCCTGAAACGCTTCGGCGTTTTTATCGACGGTCGCTTTGGGTCCGTAGAACTTTACGAAATAATTCCCCCGGGCTTCCGTTTCGATAATGGCGGCCAGCATGCGATAGTTCTTCCGTTCAATTTTTTCCTGACCAGCAAACGGACCGCCGGGTGAATCGAGATAGGTGCCAGAAATATCAACCAGATGGACCGTTTGATCCGCAACCGTTTTTTGTTCCGTTTTCGCCTCTGTTTTGCCTCCCTCGGGTTGTGTGAATTGATCTTGCCAACGAATCACATTTGCCTCGACCGTCCCACCCGCGCCCATGATGGTCAAACGACCATCCAATTCATCATCGCCAACCTTGGGAATTTTTATTTCGGCTTCCAACATACTACTTTTAGGTGGCACATTTTCCCACGCACCTGTGACCGTAAATTGCAAATTCTCGTCAGCTACTTTAATCACGAACGGCTCTGCTGCCGGGACATCCGTCGCGGTGGAGTCACCTTGCTTCGCGCCAGCAGCATCCTGGCCAGGCTTCGTAGCTGGTTCCTGTTGGCGCGATTGGGAACCTGCTGGCGGGGTTGTGGTTTGACCGTTAGCCAAATTTGCACTGCCAATCAGCGCTGTGCTGAAACCGAACACCAGCCACAAATGTTGCAGAAAGTTGTTTTTCATGTTTATCCTTTTAGACCAGAGTATCAGTTCGAAATTAAGTGATTCAAATAGTATACCAAAAGGCCCACAATCAACAGGCCGACGACAATGGCAACCATACCCCATAATTTCCGACTTCGATGTCGACGGCGAATCGCCGAATCGGGATTGAGCTCATCCGGAATGAGGCAGTTGGCATCGCGCATCCGCCGCTTGAGTTGTTGGGCCTCCCAAATTGCGACGAGAGTCGGAAAGACTCGCTCCGCGGGCTGCCAGTCCTCCCAATCTTCGCGCCATACGATACAGCCGAGGTTTACGTTTCCGGAATCCAATTCAGCTTGCATCGCTTTGGCTTTCAAGGGACCTTTTTCGCCCTGTTCCTTGCTCCGATAATACCAGACTTTGCGCGGCGCCTCTTCGATCGGATCGACTTTGCCGAGGGTACTGGGGAGCTGAGGTTTGTCCAACAAAAATGAATCCGACGAGTCACTGGAAATTGAGCGACGAGCGTTGGACGATGACCGTTGGGCGAGCGATCCCGGGACACTGAATTCATGTACTCCAAAATCCGCATCGTCTTGTATCGCGGGCGTCAAACCAACTTCGGTAATCTGGTTGTCAACGTCGAAGATTTCCAAGCTCCGTGAACTGGATTGAACGCGCGTCAGTTCCGACGATCCCCGCGTTGATTCAATGGGAACCTCGATCGCTTGCCCGCAATGCGGACAATTGCCGGACAACCCGGCTTGGGTCGACTTGACATTGAGGGACCGACGACAGTGTCGACAAAGAAAACGAATTCCCATGTTTTTTTGGAAGTTGGAAGTATTAGAGGGTATTATCCACGCAACCCGAAAACAATTTTCCGAATCGAATCGTCGCGAAGGGGCGCAAGCCCTCCGGTTCCGCCGTACCCAACGGCTCTCGCCGTTCCGCTCGCACCGGAAATTACTTCGGGACAGGTTCCAGGGATGTAGTATAACCGATGTCGGACCAAAAAAAGCAGCTCTCAGTTCGGCAAATTCGATAATTGAACCAAGAGAATTCTAATCGGGTCGCATCGCTTTGGCCACGATTTTTTGGTCAAAGTAATTAATCGACATCCCGGCGTCGATCACAATTTGCTGGGCCTGCACGCCGGAAGAACGGGGGCTGAGTAAAAAACAGGCGACATTGGCTACCTCCTGTGTGGTGACCGCCGAACCGCGCGGGATCACCTGCTCCGCATACAAATAGGAGTCTACGTAGCCGGGAATCCCGGCCGAAGCCGACGTCTTCAACAGCCCGGGAGCCACGGCGTTAAACCGCACCTGCGAAAACTTGCTGAAACTTTTCGTCAAAAACGCCAACGAACTATCCAGCGCCGCCTTGACCGGCGCCATGAACCCATAGCTTTCGCTAGCCATCGTCGTCGTGGAAATCGAAATCGTGATGACGGACGCATCGGAAACCAACATGTCTTTGAAGGCATTGGCGATCGCAATCAACGAAAAACACGAAACATCAAATGTCCGCAACAATTGCTGTTTGCCAGTTTCATGAAAGGGCTTGATTCCAGTCTCGTCATAGGCCGCAAACGCGATCGAATGTACCAGCCCATGAACGTGGGGCCGGATGGCACGGATCTGATCGCGGACCTGCTGGATCTGGTCTTCGAATTCCACGTCGCATACGAAGATCGGTCGATCTCCCAGTAGTTTTTCCAACGATTTTTTTCGCGCGTCACTTCGAACGACATAGAGGCAATCGCTTCCATTTTCCTCCAACGTCTTGCCAATATGCCAGGCCACACTTTTCTTGTTGGCCACGCCAAAGATGACAATTGTCTTGCCCACCAGTTGTAAAAAATCCATGGATATGCTGACGCTCGTGGGTGGATGATCGGAAATTTTCAGGACTGCCCGTCATCCGGTTCGGCAACACTGCAAGCAAACGAAAGTCGAACCGCCAACTTACCGTCGACTTTGACTTGACCCGTCAAAAAAAATGCGTTGGAGACGACCTCATCCAGCCGCACGTGCATTTCAATTGTATCGCCGGGCCGGACCATGGTTTTGAATTTTACATCGTTCATGCGCGTCAACACGGGGACACCAGCGCCTGGTGTGATTATCGACGCCAACAAAATCGCGCCCGTTTGAGCCGCGCACTCACACAAAATAACACCCGGCACCAGCGGAAAATCCGGATAGTGACCCTGGAAGAAATACTCATCCGCTCGAAACCGCTTCTGACAAACAATGGAATTTTCATTTTGCTCGAGAATCGCATCCACCAATAGCATTGGCGCGCGATGCGGAATGGCGTGTTTTATTTGCGCCAAAGTGGCGTGGGCCGATTCCATGTTCCAACTACTTTCTGCTGTCCAAATAAGACTCAGCCCGCCGCGATCGGCGAGGTCGTGGACTGATTACTCAAATGATTAATCACATCGTTGGCAACAATCACGCCATAGTTGATCGTTCCCAGCCAGCCCGACATGATGATCCCACAACTTCCGGCATGGTACAAACCGGAGATCTGTTCGGGCAAGCTGCGACTGACCGCCAGCCCTTCGAATTTGGTACCAAAACTTGCCCCATCCAGATGTTGCGTGTAATGCTCAAACGTCACCGGCGTAGCGGCTTCGGCATGCACAATCCGTTGACGACAATTAGGCACATATTTTTCCAGTGCCTCCAGCGTCGTGTCGACCAAGTCCTGCTTGCTCGCATCGTACTCAGCTTTGCTCATCCCCACCCAATCCCCATAGTTCGCATTGGTGCTGGAGACAATCAACGTTCGGCCTTTGCCCGTCGGTCGGGTATCGGGATAGTAGAACGAAAACGTCCGACTGGTAACATTGCGACTGAGCAGTAAGTCAGTTTGAAACCGATCCGCCGTACTCGAAAACAGCAGATCACCCGTTTCCCTCGGCACCGTGTCGCCATCCGCCATAGCCATGTAGACCTGCGTACTGGAATTGTTCAGACGCACCTCTTTGGCCGCGTCGATGAATTGGGCATCAAATTTGTCTTCGCCAATCAAGTTAAAGATTGTCGCCCGCAGATTTGCGTTCGAGACGACGGTTTTGGTCTTGATCGTGCGACCATTGACTTCGACCGACTCGATCCCTTTGCGTCCGATATGGATTTTTTCCACGTTGCAATTGATTCGAATATCGACTCCGTTGGCGATCATTTCCGCTTCCATCGCTTGAACCAATTTGTCGGTACCCCCCTGAAAGACGAACACGCCTTTGGACATGAAGTTCGAGAACACGATTCCATACGTCAAGGCCGGATCTTCGAGCGTCGATCCGTTGGCGTAAGTGATCGGCTCCATCAACAACCGCACGACATCTTCGCGATTCGGGAAATACTCGTCGAACAATTGACGCGTCGTTTTGGATTGATCGTCGTAAAAATTCATACCTCGAGCCGCTTCAAAAAACCGATCCACATTGGATTTCTCAATGCCAAAATCGGTGGTCAACAATTTCGTGAAGTCCTGTCGATCAAAAGTCGTTGTCAAGGAAAACATTGGGTTGTCAAACCGCACTCCTTCGAGTTGCACGATCGAATCGGCAATTTCGGCCGTCCAGTATCGTCGGCAACTTTTGACCATGCCGAAGGGAAATCCGTGAAGCGAAACGTCAAAAATATGGCCGCCGGGACGCTTGAACCAGGTCGCCAGACCACCCAGTTTATAATGCTGTTCCAGCAACAGCACGGACAACCCATCGCGAGCCAAAATATTCGCAGTCGTCAATCCGCCCAGCCCACTGCCGATGACGACGACGTCGTATTGGTCCGCACAACCTTTGAGAAAATCTTTGGGCATCGAATGACAAGCAAAAAAACGGATTGCTGGAGAGTTTGTAAGCCTGCCAGAATAAGGCATTCCAGTTGAAAACTCAACGGTCGGTCCGGGGCAAAAGTTTGAGGTTTTTACGCTTGTTTTCGTCAGAATTTGTAACTGTGACCGTTTGTTTAAAACCACTTGAAGTAACACCTCAAGTGCCGGCTCAAAAAGTCCGAAGTAGAGTCAGTTATTCCGATTCGTACTGTTAGAGAAACCGCAGGACTCGAATCGAAAATACCGCCCTGATAAAGTTTTCGGAACAGATCGTCGATAACAACGATATTCGATTCAAATTGCCTAACCCACTTGACCGTCAAATTTTGATTCGATAACGTAAATGGACAACATCAGGCGTCGTAGCCAAGTGGCTAAGGCAGTGGATTGCAAATCCACCATCGTGGGTTCGACTCCCACCGACGCCTCTGTTTTTTCTTCGGAGAAGGCAACTTTCTCATTGCTTCATCGGTGGTCGACTATTCCAAGCCCACAAAAAACCGCCGGAAAGCATGCGGGCTAATGCGGTTCGGGTGGCCAGCTTACCCGTTGAAACCTCTTTCTACAAATTTGCGAGTGCGGCACCATCCTGGTTCCACCAGAGGCCGAGATTTGGAAACCGGAATTCACGGGCCAATTGGTCGCGTGGATTGGTTCGGATGACGAGGTTGCCGACTTGGTTGACGTGGCATCCGATGCGAGCGACGTAATCAAGCACCGCAAACGAAAGTTGCGGGTGGCTTAGTCGCACGAAGGAATAGCCTCCCAGCGATGACGTCGCGAGGCCAGGTTGGCAATCCACTACCCCCATCCTGTGTAAATCAGAGGTTATGTACGGAAGTCCGTATCATCCCGGATTACACTGACTTCCGTACATTTCTCAAACACAGAACTCGTTATGCACCGTAATAGAGAACAAAATTGACAATCTACGAAGAAACAGTTACCTTCCTGGCACGGAATTCAAACCCGGCGTTCGGGTATATACGGTGTTCCGTATAATAATTGTTGGTCGGAGAAAACAAAACATGAAATGCCCTGTTTGCGACGCACCAATGGATGAAGGTGAGGTGTATCTGAAAAAATCGTTTTTCAATACACTTGCATTTGGTTGGGGTGCAACTGACCTGGTGTTCAAGCGAACGACTCCCAAAAAAGAAATTGAGCTTATGACTCCTTGGGATTTCAGCAAAGCTCACCATTGCAGTGCATGTGGAGCAACGACTATCGCAACTGGAACCGGTAAGCGATGATCGACATTTACTGAATGATCGTTGCCTCGATTGCATCTTCACTACGCGATCAAAACGCTCTCCGCGTCTAGCCATGTTGGCAAATGTAATGAGAGAAGTGTTGCATGGACGAACAAGAATCGGCATAGGGGCCGCATTGCTGCGGACCCCTGCCACACCACCTAGCATGCGGGTCCGCACTAGGCGGTTCGTCCCTTAGAAGCAAGTTTGGTCCAGATCGCTAATAGACTCGATAATCCTAACTGCGTGAGATAGTCGGTCGACAAGGCCCTGTGAATGGCTTTGCTGGACGACATCACCCAAGGGCCTTTGCTACTGCTACCATGCGTGTAGGCTTCATGCTCTCGAACGCCTAGCTGAAGCAAGTTACGAATGCGGGTTCGTGGATTGCGCCATTGCTGCCAGAAACAGGCACGCACACGGCGACGAATCCACTTGTCCAGATCGTCGTAAAATGATTTCAGCGGGACCAAACGAAAGTAGCCCACCCAGCCCTGCACGTATCGCCGAAGTTCAATGAGTCGTGCTGGCATCGAAACCCCTCGATTGCGGCCAGTTTTTCCAATCGTTCGATCAAGCCTTCCACCGCGATTCCCGTCGTGCCCGATCGCTGCTGGCCCAACATGAAACCCACACCGTTGAAGAGGAAACCCACACCGTTTCAATCCGTGCAACCTTCCCCTCTGTCCGATTCAAACCAGACTGTTCGCCATCCTTTCTGCTTGCATCTCAGCCGACCATTGCATTAAACTGCAGTCCGACATTCGCTTCGCCCAATTGAATCCGCATACCGCGTCCCAGCGAAGCGTCTCAGTTCAACGCACAAACTATCCCTCCGTAAAAACTCGGCATAGTTTGTTATTCGTTTCGTTCTGTCACAAGCCAGACGCTCAGCACTCTATAGATTGCGCAAGTCGCGACTTCCATGGATGATTCTTGCGACTTCAATGCCAACATCTTTCGGTCGAAAGAAAATCACATAGTTGCCAACACTGAACGATCGGCAACCAACAACTCCAAATTCTTCACGCGCCACTCCGAGGCTTGGTTGGACGGCAAGTGTTTGACAGGTCTCGAAAATTCTTTGAACCCAACGCCGGGCCGCCTCAGGCTTGTCGCGGGCGATGTAATCTGCGATTCCCACGAGGTCGTTTTCCGCTTCTAGTGAATAGAAAACGGATGACATTAAAGTTCGCCCGCCTCGATTGCGCGGATTCGCTGTTCTACACGGTCGTACACTTGTGCCGCCGGAATGCCGAGGCCAGCGTCTAGTTGATCGAATCCATTGGCGACCTCGTCTCGCAAAGTTTCGCGAGACTGCAATAAGCGAATCCCCTCGGCAATGACATCATCCTCGGTAAGAAAGCGTTTGGCCGCTACCATCCGCCGTACAAATGGTAATAGGTCACTAGGGATTTCTGTCGACATGAGGTTTCTCGAACTTTTCAACTCGGATCGCATTTAGTTGGCACCGTTGAGTCCCCTCTAATTGTACGGACCGTTCCCACAATGGTAAACTCTCCATGCGTCTAAAGAGTGACAGAACCAAGCATCGGCATAGGGGCCGCATTGCTGCGGACCCCTGCCACACCACCTAGCATGCGAGTCCGCACTAGGCGGTTCGTCCCTTAGAAGCAAGTTTGGTCCAGATTACTAATAGACTCGATAATCCTGACTGCTTGAGATAGTCGGTAGACAAGGCCATGTGAATGGCTTTGCTGGATGACATCACCCACGGGCCTTTGCTACTACTACCATGTGTGTATCCTGTCCTCCAATCAATTCCCATTTTCGTACAGGGGATTTGCACCCCACCAATTCACGCCCGTGCCGGGCGTACGATGGACCGGAGTCGCCGACCGGCCATTTTGACAATTGATGATCGCTCGCGGTGACCGCGGTCATCGCAAACGTTCCCGATGTCAAACCGACATGCCGCGATAGTCATGCTGCCATGCTGAGAATGAATGCTTGTTGGCTCATCTATCCTTTCTTTGAGGTGACGCTCTTCGAAGATAACTACGATCGGCAAGACTGCCGGTTCATGATTGGCATGTCGCGAAACTGGCGATCTGCCATCGTGGTAAGCGGGTGCTGGACTTAACCGCAGACTACACAGATTCACGCAGATGATGTTCACGAAGAATCTGCGTTCATCTGCGTTCATCTGCGGTTCACTGGAAACGGCCAATCGACTGGCAATCGTTGTTCGCAGGTTCTCCTAGACCGATGAAACTAGCGATCGGCAAAACTTACTGACAGGGCCATGTGAACAGCCTTGCTCGACGACCATACCCACGGGCCTTTGCTACTACTACCATGTGTGTAGGCTTCGTGCTCCCGAACGCCCAGCTTAAGAACGTGAACTTTCGCTGCACAAGCTCGCCATCTACGTTGGAGTCTGTTGGGAACGGTTTCGTTGTCCACGGTCAACTCATCTCGGGGTCTCTCGAGGCCTCAAGGGCGTTTCTGTACGTAGCCGAACGTCGACTTTCAGTATGCGCGTCGATCACTCGGTTCGGCGGTCGGCGCTCAGATCTTCATCCTTGTCTGCACGGTCAGCCACTTTCGGATGTGCTTATAAGCCCAACGATAATGGCTGGCCGTATTTGCTCGGATGTAGTCGCTTAGCGTCCACGTTGGTCCTGTCCACGTGAACCGGCCGATGGTCACAAGATCCTGGTCCGGAACCTCCTCGATCATTCGCAGCATTGCTCGGTGATACTCGTGGTAGTCGGCGAGCACGGCCTTGAGCGAGCGGCGATGTTGCGTTCGGAAAATCCGATCGTTGACCTCGCGGATGTCCTTCCAAGTCAGACCAGGCGCCGGAACTTCGGGTGTCTGGCCTCGACGTCCCGCTGCATACCACTCCAGATTCAACTGGTGCCAACCAATCAAATGTCCAAGGATATCCTTGACCGACCAACCTGCCAACGTTACACCGGCGTGAGTCATTTGTCGGGACTTGAGTTGTCCGAGCAGCTCATCAAGCCTTCCGCGTTCAACGGCAATCTTCTGAAGCAATTCACTCTTTGAAAGTCGCTTGCCCATTGGTCGTTCCTTTTACGCCGCCGAACGGTCGCAGTCGCCTGGTGTACGCCACAAAAACACAAATGCTGTTGATAAAAATTATGATAACAAGTAACGAACTGAAAGAATGCTTCGGAGTCGCGAAGGCATTTTTTTCGAACTGATACTGGCGAATTGCCTGGTTCTTTGAAGCAAGGTGCCTCGGTACTCTGGAAACTTTTTGTTTGGAGTTCGTAGAAAACGAACCAAGAATTTCACGAATGACACGAATCCAATCTGAAGTACTGTATCGTTGACTCTGGAAACATTTTCTTTCGTTCAATTCGTTTCAACCCGATGAACAGTCTTATCACCACTGGAAACTCCAGATTTCAGAGCAACTGAGCTGTGAAGACTGAACACACTTATTGCCGAATGATCAGTCGTGTTGCATCCATTTCGAAACTGACACCTGCGCCATCCAGAGTCTTCTTGATCAGATCATCGAGCGAGATATTCTCGACTTTCAGTTCGATTGTTTCTTCCAATTTTGCATTCAGGGAGGGATCGAACTCGAGTTTTCGACCCGTCTGTTGGGCGATCGTTGCCAAAATATCGCCACGTGAACTTCGAGTCGTCAAAGTATAACGTTGCTGACTCAATTCCGTTCCGGGCGCGAGTATTTGTGCGCTAACAATGGCCGCTTGAATTTGAGCCAACTGAGACGGCGATCCGGTGGCCTGTAGCGATTCGCCAGCCTCAGCTACTTGGCATTTAGGAAATTGTTTGCGCAATTCGGACAATAGACTGCGATCTTTTTTCAAGCATGGGAAATTCAATGTACCGCTGGTGGGAACCGTGAAATCGACCAATTTCATTTCACTCCCGTCGGATGTCCGCTCAAACCACTTGCCGAAACCGACGACGAGCAAACCGACTTGTTCATCGAGTGCCAAGGCAGGTAACTGCGTTCGCGACCATAAATCAGGCGGGAGTGCCTCGCCCTTTATCCGAAATGCGTTTTTTATGGCAAGTTGTTGCAGGATCTCATCGGGCACAGAAAGTTCCGGCCAAGACACCGATAGCAGTTTGCTCCAGGATACTACTGAACCTCGTTTTCGCTGACTCGTCTCCGCCTTGAGCTGTTGCCAAACCAGTGGTAAAGAAGCCGCCGTCACTGTTGGACCGAAATAATAGAGGTTTCCCAGTCGGCACACGCCGCAATCATGGTCAGCCGCAATCTTCCAGAATAGTTGTTCGATTGTCACATCCCGCAGCACCAGCGAAATTGGCAAGCCGGGATCGAGACGGCGATCCACAAACATCGCGATCCGCTGTTGTTGCGAGAAACTTATCAAGCATTCTTTAAAAGGCTCTTCGGAAAACGAGACCGAAATCGGTTGAAGCAAATACTGCTCAAGTTCATTTCCCTTTCGCCAATTCGTGGATTTCGTAACAGGCTCCTGGGAATAGGCCGACGCCATGTCATTCCGAACCAGCACAAGCATCACGAACAGACTTCGAAGTAGCAGGCGGACCAACCTTCCCAACCCTTTCGAGCCATATTTTCGAAAAGAAATCGGACTCGTGACGCCTATTTGCTGCCAACCATTGGACCGGAATCGTGCTTTCGCCGTTTTTTGGCTATTTCGAGATTGACTCGCGGCTAACAACTCAAAACCCATGGAACCCCCAATCGCTACATTCGTTACGTTTTGAAATAGTCAGAACAAATTTTTGTTAAAAAGAACTCAAGTTTCTCAAGTTCGTATTTTCTGTCGTTGTCGCCGTCGATCGCGCGAATTAAACTAAGGGATTGTCAAATTCAGTTTCGTCCGACAACTGTAAATCGTTGAGACTTGTCGGTAACTTTTTCCCCTTGGAGTTGGTCCTAATATGTCGGAAAATCAAATCCGATATTCGTTGCTGGAAGTATATTACCAGCAATATCTGACCGACGAAAACTCGGCAGACTATATTCGGTCAGTTTCGCAGAATTATACGACGGCCACTTTGCAGCAATTAATCCGCTGTGGAGATCGGATTGCTCGTCGTGCCGCTGTTCTGGCGATTGGCTTCATCGGTGATTTCGATTGCAATGAAGCCGTGGGTCGCGCCTTGGTTGACGAGGATCGCGGTGTCCGGATGCTGGCCGACCATGGAATTCGCGAAATTTGGCCTCGTCAAGGTACACTTTCTCAACAAGCGATCGTACAAAAACTCTATCGGTTGAATTCACAAAATCGGCTGGAAGAAGTGATCGATACGGCGACATTGTTGATCAACATCAATCCTGAATTGGGAGAAGCCTGGAACCAGCGCGCGATCGCGTATTGTTCCGAAGGTGAATTCGAGGCCGCGATTGAAGATTGTCGGGAAACGTTGAACTGCAATCGGTTCCATTTTCCCGCTGCCATGGGCATGGCTCACTGTTGCTTGCAATTGGATGATTCACATTCCGCACTGGAAGGTTTTCGGTTGGCGCTGAAACTGAATCCCGACCTCGACGGCGTACGCAATCATATCTTGAATCTGGAACGAAGCCTCGACCAAGGCTAGGTAAAATCGTTTACAATCTGCCGGTAGACGTCGGAGTATTCTGGACGTGACCTACACTCGCCTGGCTGACTTGGCCAAGTTGTGTTTTGAACTGCTATTTCCTTTCCGCTCAAAGGACGCATTGTGAGAACCGGATATTGTTTGTGTTGGATCGCTGGCTTGGGGATGTTACTGATGGACCGTGGTTACTCGCAAGACAGCGAGAAATCAATACCGATTCAGCTTCCCCATCTTGGCGATCGGTTGACCGACGCGCAAGTGGTTTCGTTCGCGAAATTGGCTTTGAACAATATTCAAACCGAGTATCCGAATAAACCGAGCAACGTTATGGTTGACGACGCGTCGGTGCGGACGCCGCGAATCATGCATCCCGCGTTCTATGGATGTTTCGATTGGCACAGCAGCGTCCATGGACATTGGATGCTGGTGCGACTATTAAAAGACTACCCCCACAGCTCGATCGATGCCGAGATCCGTGCGAAGCTGCACGAAAATCTATCGGCGCAGAATCTTGCTGCTGAGCTGTCGTTTTTCGAGGAACCGCAACACAAGACATTTGAGCGCACGTACGGCTGGGCTTGGTACCTGCGGCTAGTTGCCGAGTTGGAAACCTGGGACGATGAACAAGGGCGATTGTGGCGGGAAAATTTGCGCGGTCTGGAAGAATTATTGGTTGTTCGGACGATCGAATACTTGCCGAAACTTTCGTTCCCAATTCGCACCGGGATTCATCCGGACACCGGTTTTGCGTTGGCGCAAATTTTGGATTACGCGAGGTTGTTGAAGCGAGATGATTTGACGACTGCCGTGATTCAAAGGGCTCGAGATTTTTATGAACAGGACGTGGACTACCCAGCCAAATTTGAACCATCCGGGCAAGATTTTTTTTCAACCGGATTGCTGGAAGCCGACCTGATGCGACGGGTCTTGACGACGGAAGAATTTGTGGCGTGGTTCGACCGGTTTTTACCCAAACTGGCCGCGGGTGACGGTGGCAACTTGCTGACACCGGTTACTGTAAGTGATGTCACGGATGGCTATATCGTCCATTTAGCAGGGCTAGATTTATCGCGGGCCTGGTGCCTGCAGAGCATCGCGGCAGCGCTTCCACCCAATGATCCGCGCGTCGTAATTCTGCGCGAGTCGGCTCGTCAACACGCTGAATTGGGATTCAGCTATGTGTTTAGCGGAAACTATGAGGGAGATCACTGGCTGGCCACGTTTGCGATTTATTTGCAGTCGTCTGTCGGAAACGAAAAATTTACAGGCCAGTGATTGCAATTTGGCTGAATCCAGTTGTTTTAGACAATAACAAATGGATCGGCGATAACGATGAACTGGACGGGGGACATAGGCATTCCAATCGCCTTGCTTTACAATGTGGCGATAAATTTTTGCCTGTTGGCATGAGTCGATTAACAAACATGCGTCTGCACTGTGGCGCGAAAAAACAAGGAAACAGCGTGATGATTCGATCAGCGACAAAATTAGTATTTTCCATTTGCTTGGGATCAATCGGCTTGTTTGTTTCGGCTCAAATTGCCGTCGCTCAAGAAGAAACCAATAAGAGTGACCTCAGCTTGCAACCCAATGTTGCCATTTCAGCACCACTGGACGAAGCCACGCTGTTGCAGAAATCCAGTTTCATTATTGGTTTCAACATGACCTCTCAATGGCTAAACGATCTGAAACAACAGGGCGTGGATTGCGATACTGCATCGTTGAAAGAAGGAATCCGCAAAGCGGTCGAAGGAGAAGATTTCGGCATGACCGACGAGGAAGTAAAAACCGTCATGTTGGCATTTCAAAAAGTTGTCGAAAAGAAACAAATCGAAAACATGAAAGCCGCGGCTGAACTCAATAGTGCCGAAGGCGCAGCCTATCTGGCCAAGAACGCCCAAAAAGAAGGCGTCAAGCTGCTAGAAAATGGAGTGCAGTACGAAGTGCTGATCGCTGGTTCGGGCGACACTCCAACCGTGCAAGACAAGGTTCAGATTCACTACCGGGGAACATTGCCAGACGGATCGGTGTTTCAGTCCAGTTATGAAAGCGGTCAACCGGTGGAAATGTTGGTCGGTGAGTTCGTGCCAGGGTTTGCTGCCGCATTACAAGCCATGAAAGTTGGCGACAAATGGAAAGTTACCATCCCCAGCGAATTGGGATACCAATTGCGCGGCCCAGGCCCAATCGGACCGAACCGAACCTTGATTTTTGAAATCGAGTTGCTCAAGGTAACCAAGTAGAGCGTTCATCAATGTTTCTTAGGTACACCTCGGCCGCCACAATCGGACGAAATCGGGCGGTGGAGCGATCGAATTTTCGGTCGCTTTTTTTGACACTTCTCGCCGAACGCCACCAAAGTGGATGTTCGTTTTCATAAATCCCGCCGGCAAGCCCATTGGTATCTACACAACTTTGATCGACAAACCGTGGTTTAGCCCCGTTACGAGGAACGGCGCGTTTTTAATACCACCGGCTTGTCCGGTGGATGGTTGTGTTTTTTGCTACAAACTTGCTGGGCCATTGATTCGTGCTTCAGCCGGATTCGCCTTGGGCGAATCCGGCTGAGGAACGAGGTGAATG
>JANNPW010000044.1:0-74674 GCA_031400405.1 Mariniblastus sp. | reverse complement strand
CCAAGCACATTGCTCAATGGCGAGAAGACTACTTGGGTCGCAGCCTACAGTCTCGCCGAAGCCAGGATTTAGCCCACGGAAACTGGACATCAACCTGCGGAGGCCATGCTGGCCCCAACCCCAAATTTTGAACAGCCCAGCGCTAGCCTAGTGGCACTTACATTCTAGTAATTGTTAGCGGAGTCGGCGCAAGCCGCCCGGTTTTCATCCGTAATTCCCACGCAACTACCGGACGGCTCGCGCCGTTCCGCTACAACGTAAGTGCCATTGGGCGCTAGCCCCCGGTTTTTTCGAAAGTAACCGGACGCTAGCGCGTTCCGGCTAATCCGAAATCCATTCAGTCACAAAGCACTAGCCCATTTCCCGGATTTGTTACTCCACCACAATCCCTTCGAAATGCGCTTCCGGTTCGGGATATTGCGGATGCAAATCTTCCAGAGTTTTGCGCAACAATTGACTGATTACAAGATTCCGATACCACTTGCGATCCGACGGAATAATATGCCAAGGCGCGAGCTTTGTGCTGCAATGGGTCAAAGCGTCCTCGTAGGCTCGCTGGTAATGGTCCCAGAGTTTACGTTCATCCAGGTCTCCCAGGGAAAATTTCCAATGATCGTCCGGCTCATCGATTCGGGCTTGCAAGCGTTCGCGTTGAGTTTCTTTGCTGATATGCAGAAAGCACTTCACTATCGTGGTGTCGCAGGCATGCAAGAGATTTTCAAAATCGTTGATCAGTTTGTACCGCGGACTCCAGACTGATTCGGGAACCAAGGAATGAACTCGCACGACCAATACATCTTCGTAGTGCGAGCGATTGAAGATCCCAATATTGCCGCGTCGTGGGACGACTTGGTGGACGCGCCAGAGGAAATCGTGGTCGATTTCCTCTTCGCTGGGGCGTTTGAACGAACTCACCTGACAACTGGTCGGATTCATCCCCTGCATCACGGTGCGGATCGTACCGTCCTTGCCGGCGGTATCCATCCCTTGTAACACCAACAAGATGGAGCGTTTGTTTTCGGCATACAAACGCGTGGCAAGTCCTGCCATCACGACCGCATTTTCCGCAATTATGGTCGCGGCGATTTCCTTGTCATACTTCGTACCGCGATAATCACTCGGTATCGCTTCCAAAGCGACCTTTTCACCAGGACGAACCGTGTAGGGAAACGCGTCTTTTTTTGGCATCGGAGCAACTCAAGAAAAAAAAAGGTGGAAAAAACAACGGAGCCGACGGGTCAATTAAACCATCCCAATACCATGAAGCTGTTCAAAATTTTTAGATATTGTTTCGCCGCGAATACCACGATAATCAATACCAACAATCCGACAAAAATCAGCATCATGGCAAAGCCGACCGTGCCGATTAATTTCAGATTCAAATCCGCTCGTTCCTGATACTCTTGAGACGCGCGTTCCATCGATTCGGCGAGCTCTCCAGCAACTTCACCGTTGTCCACGTAAATCAACAGATCAGCGGGAAACGCGGCTGTCGACTGCAACGTCGTATGAAACCGATTGCCGTCTTGCAACATGCGGCAGACTTTGGATTCATGTTGTTTATAAAAATAGTTTTCCGTGGCTCGTAACGATAACTGTGCAATTTCAACGGGATTCATTCCCGCATTTTCCGCAACCGACATGGTCCAGGCAAACCGGGAAAGAGCCAGGCATTCGATCGTCTTACCAATCAAGGGAATCCGTCGTGCGATCTTCATTGGCATGACACCAAACCACCCCAAGGCAGTTCCGCGCACCAACAGAAAAAACCCGACCGCCAACAGACTAATTAACACAAAATAGGCGATGACATTGCCAGTCGTGCTGCCCATCAATAACCAATTGATTTTCTTAATTTCCAGCGATGAGAAAATCCAATCGCAGATCACCATTAACCCGCCAACCATCATAATGGCGGCAAACAGCTCGAACGCCGGCCACGCCAACGCCGCCAGCATTTTGTTTCGAAAACTGACCAAGTTGCCGTAATGTTCGGCCAATCGCGAAAATGACTGTTCGAGTCGCCCCCCGCGCTCGCCGGCCTGGACGACTGAAATTGCGAGGTCTGGAAAATAACCGTGAGTGTCTTGCATGGCCTCAGCCAACGTTTTCCCGGAATCGACACTCCTCGATACCTGTTGAGATTGTTGACGGTAAGCCGAGCTGCCGGTTTCCGATTCGCGCTTTAGAATGGTGCGAATATCGATTCCAGCGGTATAACTGGTCGCCAATCGACGAAACAACTTGGCCATTTGGGACTGACTGATTCTCGCCATGGGATTCCTGAAAAAGTTGACCGATAACCAGTCTAGACGTAAACTACTGTGATTAGATCGGAATTGCGTGTCGGGCAGAAGATCCAGAGCTGGCAATAACGATTGGATCTTGGACATAATAATTGGTCTTGGTTCTTCGTCATTTTACCAACACTGTAAGTCGCAAATCAACTTCTGGAGTCGAAATGTTTTGGTTTATCGTTAATGGTCTGTTGTTGATCACCACAATTTGTCCGGCTCAAGTGGTACAAGACGAAGCGAAATCGCTCGCCAATGGTCCGTCGTCGGAACTTCCCGATACCGTATTTCTCCGATCGGGCGGCGAACTCACCGGAAAAATCCTGTCTGAAAAAAAGGACGAGGACAGTGGTCGCACATTTGTCGTGTTGAGAATGGAGTCCGGCGGTGTCGTGAAACTCGATTCGGCCCGGCTCGTTCGCAAAGTGCACTACGCGGACGCAATCGATGCCGAGTATCAACGCCGTCTAAAAATTGCAGGCAATGATGCGAATCTGTATTGGAAAATTTATGAATGGTGCCAAGAACAACCGTCGGGCAGTGCCAGGTTTAAAGACGAGTTGAAATTTTTGTTGGAACGGATTGCCGCGATCGATCCCAACGATGAACGATCGAGACAGTTGTTGGGGTTCGACTTTGTCGATGGCCAGTGGATCATGAAACCGGCGTTGTACAAAGCTCACGGTTATCGCAAGAACGGCACGAGCTGGGCCTCCGAGTTGCAATTTTCAATATTCGACCAACAGGAAGCTCAAAACCGGATCGAAGCAGATCGCAAGAAAAAAATCAACCTGTGGTTGAAAATCGCCAACCGATCAGATGCCAACCGCAGTGAGATTACCCAAAACCTGTTCGCGATTTGCGATGAAGCGGCCATCCCGATTCTATTTAAGGAACACGCCAAGGAGGAATCTGATCCCCACCTGCGCATGATCTATCTTGAAGCGTTTGGTCGCGTTCCGTCCAGCGCGTCAATGGTAGCGCTCTGCTATTTTGCGATCCAAGATCCGGAAATCGCCAACCGCGAACGCGCATTGACATTATTGCAGCAACCGCAGTTTGACCAGCAATCTGCGGCTAGCTTGATTTCTGGACATCTGTTGCATACCGAACCCGTGTTACTTAGACGGGCTGCATTTGCGATTGGTGAATTAAAGGGAATCTCTGCGGCCATCGCTCTGATTGACGCCTTGGAAATCAAAGAGACGATTACCGTGGGCGGGGCGCAACCTGGTCAAATGAATTTATCGTTTGGAAGCGGCGGCGCGGGCCTTGCCGTGGGAGGTGAGCCCCAAAAGGTTGAATCAATGGTCAAGGTCGACGAGTCGAGAGTATCGCTTAAGAAGATCTCCGGCCAGGATTTCGGCTTCGATAAACAAGCTTGGAAGAGCTGGTATCTGCAGAACTATACCATGCATGATGCGCGGGTTCGCGGCGATGATTAGTTCGTGACTTGGTAACCTGCCACGAATGTCTAAAGTCCGCGCAGCGTGGCGAGGTTGATCAGGTCCAAGTCGATCCCCTCGCGCTCGCCTTTTTCGGTCTCCAGATACATGGGGATCTGACGAAATCGTTTGTCATTAAGTAACAACCGAAACGGCTCCAATCCCATTTCGCCCTCGCCAATATGTTCATGTCGGTCTTTGCGTGAGCCAAACGGTTGCTTACTGTCGTTCAAATGGAACGCCCGAATTTTCTGCAACCCAAACGAATTGTCCATTTTGGCAATCGTTTCCTGGAACTCGCCCTGAGTTCCCATGGCATAACCCGCTGAAAACGTATGACAGGTGTCGATGCACACACCCAGTCGATCGGCAGATTTCACGCCCGCGATAATGTCTCGCAGATGATCAAAGTTCCAGCCCAGGTTGCTGCCTTGGCCGGATGTGTTTTCCAACAGCGGTATCGAATCCAGCGCGTCTGTCTTTTTCAGAATCTCGTTCAACGATTGGATGATCGCATCGATGCCTTCCTGTTCCGTGCTGGTGGTAAAAGCTCCGGGATGAAAAACGACATAGGGGATACCCAACGCGTGGGCTCGTTCCAACTCGATGATCATCCCAGCGATACTCTTTTGTCGCAGCGCATCATCAGGACTGGCGAGATTGATTAAATAGGAAGCATGCGATAAGGGATGAGAGATCGAATTTTCCGTCAATGCCGATTTGAATCGAGCTGTGTCGTCATCAGTCAACGGCTTGGCGCGCCATTGGTTGTTGTTTTTCGTAAACAATTGTACGCAGTCGCAGCCGACTGCTTTCGCGGCCAAGACGGCTTTGAAATAGCCGCCGGCGATTGACATGTGGGAACCAAGTAGGGCCATTGCGGTATGTCCTGATCTGAATTTCGAATACCAGGACGATAATGCTCCACGCTTGTTACGGCAAGCCAGGTTGGTTACTTCAAACCGAGGGCCCGGGACTTTTTTGCTGTCTCAAAATCGTGAGTTGGATTGGCATGTGTCAGCGCGACGGAGGAACTGGAATTTCCAACCGAAAGTTGCACTTGGTTAAGCTGTTCCTCGTTCAGTTCGAAAAACACGCGGTTATCGATTTGCCATTGGCCCACTCGTTGACTCCCTGGAATTTCAAAATAGAGCCAAGCTTGTTTCAGGTCGATTTCGTGCCCAACCCAGCGAAACTCCCCGGTAGGTTTTTCCGCTCCGCTCTCCGCGTCCGACTGCGCTGTACCAGCATCAGTCGTGGTGTTGGCATCCGACAATTTCGCCTGAATCGAAAATCGAGCGGCCACGTATTGGTGCAGCTCGGCATCCAAATCAACAACTCGCTCCAGATTCGCGGCCGATTTCGTCTGGTTCGCGATGGCCCGTTCCAGGTCTGCGGGCCAGACACAGAGCGCGACTTCGAAATTGCCGGTGGTTTCATTCCAACGAATTTCAGCCGAACTGACATGATAGGGATGCGCAGCCGTCCACGCTGTTGAATTGCCACCTACTCCCAGCCCGAGCAGTCCAACGATTAACCCAAGTCTAAGGTAAGCCAACATATTACTGTTCTCCCGATGTCTTCGCGGTAGGCTTCGGTGCCGCACGCTTTTTGTTCTTGTTTTTGGAATTTGTCGGCGGTGTTGGCGTTCGAAGTTTCGCCGGTTTGGCGGAAGCGTTCTTGGCCGGTTTGTCCTCTGTCACAGTCGACTCGTCTGGCTGCATGGGATTGCGAGGTTCCTTCTGTTCGAACAATTCAAATCTCGTTTTCAAGATTTGACGCGGAAAAAAATTGTTTTCCAAATCCACATCCGCTGTTTCCAATTGAGGATCGAGCACAATCGACTTTACCAACTTCTCAGCGATAAATAATCGAGTTACCTGTTCATTATTTTTCGACCAGATCTCGGCTGGCAAACGGACCTGTTGTTTTTCACCGTCTTCAAATTCGACATCAAAAATGATTGGCATTACGAGGCCGCCCAGATTTTCGAAGCTGATCAGATAGAAATTCCGGGGCTCCGCCAAGAGCTGTTTCTGCTCGTCAGTGAGTCCTTTGACAAACAATTCGTAAGCCGCTTGATCCTGTGGGGTCACGTCCAGGTTGTCATACTCGTTGTAAAAATCTTTCAATTCGGGGAACTGATTTGCCCGTTTCTCAAGCGGTTGGTTGCGTTGGGTGGAAAGCGTTGTCGGCGCTGCATCCCGATCGGTGCGCTGAATACCTTTTTCCGTCTCCGGATTCTTCGTATTGACATTGACCAGTCGAATACCTGTAACGGCCAGATCAACGTGATCCGTCGAATAGAACCAGCCGCGCCAAAACCAATCCAGATCGACGCCGGACGCATCTTCCATGGTTCGAAAAAAATCGGCTGGCATGGGCCGTTTGAATTTCCAGCGTCGCGCGTATTCTTTGAAGGAATAGTCAAACAGTTCCCGACCGAGAATCGTCTCCCGCAAAATATTCAACGCGGTCGCGGGTTTAGCATACGCATTCGGGCCGAACTGCAATAACGACTCGGAATTCGTCATGATTGGTACTTGATCGAGACTGCGCATGTAACTGACGATATCTTTTGGTTCGCCGCGTTGCGAGGGGTATTTATCTTCCCATTCCTGCTCGGACAAATATTGCAGGAAGGTGTTCAAGCCTTCGTCCATCCAGGTCCATTGTCGTTCGTCGGAGTTGACTATCATCGGGAAATAGTTATGCCCGACCTCATGAATGATGACTGAAATCAATCCGTATTTCGTATTCGCAGAATACGTTCCATCCGCTTCCGGTCGAGGACCGTTAAAACAGATCATGGGGTATTCCATCCCACCGATTGGCCCATTCACTGAAATTGCCACTGGATAGGGATAATCAAACGTATATCGGGAATAAACTTTGAGTGTGTGAATAATAGCGTGCGTCGAATAACGACTCCACAACGGTTCCGCTTCGTTCGGGTAATACGACATCGCCATCACCGGAAACTCGCCGAATCGGTGCTCCATCGCATCCCAAATGAATTTTCGTGATGATGCAAAAGCGAAATCCCGCACGTTGTCAGCCTTGAATATCCATGTTTTATCACCTGTCGGTTTGCTGGCTTCATTTTGTTTGGCTTCTGCGGGAGTCACAATGAACAGTGGTTTCTCTGTCGTCTTCGCTTGTGCCAAGCGCTCGATTTGCAATTCCGATAACACCTGATCGGGATTCAGTAACGTCCCGGTGGAGGCGACCAGATGATCGTTGGGCATTGTGATGCGGACGACATAGTCGCCCAGCTCCAAGGTGAATTCGCCCGAACCAAGAAATTGCTTGTGTTGCCAGCCGGTCGCGTCAGAGTAAGCGCACAGACGCGGAAACCACTGGGCCATTTCGTAAATATAGTTTCCATCGGACTCAAAAAACTCGTATCCACTGCGGCCTGATACCACGCGGGCGTTATTAATGTGGTAGTTCCAATCAATCTGAAACTTGAATACCTGTCCCGACTCCAAGGGCTGAGGCAAGTCAATGCGCATCATGGTTTTCACGACCGTATGTGCCAACGGCTGGTTGGTTGAGTTATCAACACAACGAGTGATTTTGAAACCGCCGTCAAAAACTTCCCGCGCCAATATCGATTTCAGCTGACCAAATTCCAATGCCAAAAGGTTGTCGGCAGTCTCGCTCAAATTCGCATCGGAATTTGGTTGATGGATATTGCCATCCAACTGTAGCCACAGGTAGCGCAAGCTGTCGGGGCTTTGGTTTGTATAGGTGATTGTTTCAGTACCAGTCAACTGTTGAGTACCGTCGTCGATGCGCACATCGATTTCGTAGTCCACACTCTGTTGCCAATATCGACTGGCCGGCGCACCCGAAGCCGTCCGCGCCTCATTGGGAGTGGGGAGGATTTCTTCCAATTGGCGAAATTTGTCCGGTTGATTGAACTTTTGGGATTTGGTCGTTGCCTGGCCAAGTGCCAAAGAAACAGTTAGCCAGCTGAGCAACGCGACAATAGAACAAGCAATCAAGCCTGGCTTTGGGAAAATGTTGGACATGTCGTTCCTGAGGAAAAAGAAATCATTCGGTCTCCATATTATTTGGCCGAATCGGAGATAGCAATCGTTACTCGCCACGAAGGTATTGTCACTTACAATGATCCCCGGAAAATTGCCGGTTTCCGTCAATCGTCGTCGCGGCCAACATCCATTCGAACAATGTAGAGCAAGGCCACGAAATCATACAAAGCATGCGCCACGGCTGGGACCAGCCAGCTCCCGGTGCCGATCATCACCAGCCCGAAATATGCGCCCGCGGTCATCGTCATGATGCCATAGCCGGTGTTAACCCAATGGCACAAACCGAACAGGATGCTGGCGACCATTAAACCAATAATCATCGCTGCCCCCATTCCGGCACGTGTTTCCAGCAGCGAAGAAATTCCACCTTGGAGACACCAACGGAACAACAGCTCTTCTCCGATCCCGGCCAAGATCGATAGAATCGCAAGTTCGGCAGTCGACGAGCCCTGAAAAATCGGCTGCAAATGCACCCGGCAGAACTCACGCATTGGCCGGAAAGCGGCAATGGGGGAAAAATGAAAGACCACCAAAAAAACTAACAAGGGAATGGTGGCGGCAATTCCCCACACCATGAACTGCGTCGATTGGCTCAGGTTCAGTTTTTGCAGTGGTTGGCGATGATCGTACAATCCCCACAATGCCAGTACCAAGGCCACCAGAATCAGGCTCGCCTCGACAACAATTCCCACCCACAAGAGATGAACAACGCCATCGGTTTCGTTTCGGTCCATCTGCTCCTTTGCTCCGTGCCATCGAACGGGAGCTCACGTACTCATTGTCAATTGCCCGACGACCCAGCGCCAGCCCAAAGGCACTCACGTTCGAGTAATTGTTAGCGGAGTCGGCGCAAGCCGCCCGGTTTTCGTCCCTAATTCCCACGCAACCACCGGACGGCTCGCGCCGTTCCGCTACAAAGCGAGTGGCTTTTTGCGCCAGCCCGCAGCCGTGACACGTTGGAAAAAAACAGCCGCATCAAGAAATGCGGCCAGTTCAACCAATCGATCATTAACCAAGAGCCCGCGGATCACTGAAACCGCACTGCACCCGGCAAGCAATAACGCTACCGTATAAGCCTATTTCGTAGCTGGTTCCAAGCGCAGCGCTGCAATGATCTGCTCTCCGCCGGGAGTCAATCGACGTAACTTGGCGCACAATACCTCTTTGTCTGAAGCCGACGCTTTCACCGCTCGCTTCTTAATCAAGGTTACGCTTTTTTTTCGTTTTCGACGACGTCGCAGTTCACGTTCTCGCTCGCTACCCATAAATTTTCCGATTTCAAATAACAATACATTGAGTGGTCGGCTGAATTGCCGCCGGAAATGCTACCGGAACTGTCGGTTTTTCGCAACCCGACCCCGCAAAACCAGGTCCGAGCTCTCGATTTTGCCAACTCCGGCACCCCACGACGAGACCTCATCTGGTCGTGTTCAATCGACTTATACGGCAATCAACAGTCCATTGCGCCGACCGATTTCCAAGGTAAGTTCTTCCAAACGACCACTGTTTGTGAATTGATCGACCAACAATTGACGGCCCTTTTGAGTGTGTACTCCGATGGACTTTTTCGCCGAATCGGCATCCCGATCCAAAATGAAAACCTTGGTGGGGATCACTTGATCGATCGTTAACTTGGCGTGTTCGATCGAATAATCGACTGAAAACTGGACTTGCCGATTGGCGACTTCGTCTTCCCATTGGACCAACAGTTGCATCTTTCTTTACTCCGAAAAAATTAGGGATGTTTTGAACACAATAATCGGCCCGTCGAGCCAAGTAGATCGCAGGGCGATAATCTTCCAATAGGGTCACAATTGCCCGACTCAAGAGCAATGCTGAACAGTGGAGGAGGTAGCGATTATTCGGAATAGTTCGGATATGACAAGGCTGAAAATGGACACGGACCTTGGTTAACCGCGACCGGCCAACGTCTCAGATCAAGAAGCAAAGATCTATCCACACAAACCGGTTCCAAGGTGGAATTTTCTACCATTACGGTTTACCGGCTCGGCGATCTTATGCCATCAATAATCAAATCTTCTGCCAAGTTGCTTGGACAATCCGATCAACAGCCGATCGCGACAGGTTTCCAGCTTAATCGGAACCACCCATTCAATCGGAGTTAATTATCCTCGGTTCGAAGATTTGCGACGGAACTTGCCCGCTTGTGGCAATTTTGAACTATGTTTCCCTAACTCAACATTTGCGATCTCTTCATCGCGGCAATCCTGGTTCGTCGATCGCGACGAACAAACAACATGTCTACAACCAACGATGCAACACGAAAGTCCGCTGAAGCCGGCCCTCGGGCCGTAGGTTTCCGTTCGCCGGCGCATCGATCCCGCCAAACTGAATCCGTCAAACCAGCCGTGGGGCCAGCAACCACACCATTGTCAACGTCCCACGTCCCATCGGCAGCGATGCCTGGTCCGCCCGCGCCGGTCGGCACACCGAATTCGCGCAATGCCCCACCCTTGAAAAAAAGGTCCAAGGGGAGCGGATTTTTTGGTTTCCTGTTCCTGTCCGTCTTGCTCGCTGTTTGTTACCTCGTTTGGTCAAATTTTTTGCGATTTCAGTCCTACGGCGTCATCGGTGGAAGACTGATTTCAGTGGCCGCGCCCTGGGATGGAACGATCTTGAATTGGCAGGTTCGCGATGGTGAAATCGTGCAACAAGGCGACGTCATGGCCATCATTTCAAATCTGAAAATGCAACATGAATTGGCTGCACTGGGCGACGATTTAAAAATGAGCCAGGCCAATTTAGACGCTGAAATAGCAAAAATCAACTTCACCGTCCAGGGTCACAACGAACGAAGTCAAAAAGCCACCGCCGAGTATTTGCAGGCTTACGGCGAACTGGTGTCCGAACAGGCGAACTTCAAAGATAGCGAACGACAACTCGAGCGGGCTGAGCGGCTGCTAACAAGCCAAAATATCGCAAAGTCCGAGTATGAAAAATTGTATTTTCAGTCGGTCGGAAAAGGTCAAAAGATCGAACAACTTAGAGCCGCAGTGGACGTGCTTAAGACTCGCAGTGAGCAAACCGAGTTGGCCGACGATTCTGGTTCATCGCAGTTGAAGCCGTTACTCGCAAAAATCGAACGAACACAATCCGAGATCGTAAGACTGCGCGAAAAAATTGACCAGGGTCAATTGAAAGCGCCGGTGTCGGGCCGCGTCACACAGCGGTTTTGTTTGACCGGTGAATCGACCGATGAGGGGGAACCCGTTCTGGAAATACTTGAAGACAATTCAATCGAGGCAGTGTTGTATGTTCCCCAAGCCATCACCGATGAATTTCCCGTTGGCGGCAATGTTGAAATTCAACTGGAACCGTATACACATTCGGTAACTTGTAGGATCAAACGACTGGGAGACAGCTTCGAGCCGGCTCCCACGTCGATCGCTCGCTACTATCAATCGAACCAATATTTGTTGCCCGTGTACCTTACGCCTCATAACGAGTTCGACCAGACCTTGGCGATGCGTGTCCAGGGAACGGTTCGACGTCCCTACGAATGGCGTAAGAGTCTTAGCAAAGGCTGGGACCAGCTACAGGAACTCATTCAATAGACTGGATGGTGCAAAAGCCTCCAATCGATTACTCGCCACTCGATGCATCCAACGCCATTTCCTGCCGACCTGACAATCATCGGAGCTGATCCTCAGCTGCTGCGGGAGTTGCGCGCACCTGAAACACCCGCGCCGACCACACGACGGCGACATCAATCCAGTTCCGTGGAACATTCGACAGCCGAATGTTCTAAATTCGAAACAACAACGGACAGCCCTCCCACTGATCAGCCAGCCCACTCCCAGTCGACTGCAATACCGTCCCCAGCGCCCATTCGAATGGCCTTTGAAACGCCGGAACAGAACTTGCGGCACGGGGTTCGATACGAACTGACTTTGCCCGCGATTTGTTACCCTGTTTCGGTTAGCAACGAGGTGGATCGTTCGGCCAGCATCACGGCGATCGTAGCAAATGTCAGCAGTTCGGGTCTGATGTTGGTGACCGATGCCGCACAGCCTTACCCTGGTCTGGATCTGGTTGTGGGAGTCGAACGCAACCAGGGACAGTTTGAGTTTTGCGCCGGCACGGTCTTGGCCTCCAAACGAAATTCGCGTGGACTGATCGAAATCCACTTGCAGTTCGGTGGCTATATGAACGAGCTCTTGCTATCCGAAATGATCTTTCCTGTCTTGGATCGTACGCGAATGCAATTCGGATTGCCATTTTCCGAGCGGACATTGGCATCGCTTTGCAAGCTTGGGGCCATGGCTGCTGAAACACTGGATGTCGTGGTGGTGTGTCCGCATTGTCAGGCTCTGCCGACCTTGCGAGACGGTTGCAGTCTTTGCCTGTCCAGCAACGTAACAACGTCAAAAATGATTCACCACTTCGCCTGCGCCAACGTGGACTTTCTGGAAAAATTTGAAACGCCCGCAGGGTTGTGTTGCCAAAAATGCCGCACGAGAAACCTGATTATCGGTTCGGATTATGAGTATCTTGAAGGACCGCAGACTTGCCAGGACTGCGGCAAATCACATCTCGAGACAATTCAGATTGGACATTGTCTGAACTGTGAACATCGGTTTCCATTGGCAACCGCGAAACGAATGGAGATAGTGGGGTATCGTGTTAACCGACTGGATACACTGGCTCTCATCGATTCCGCTTGACCTCAAATTCGGAATGTTGATTCCGTTTTTGTTGCTCGACGGACTGCGGTACACTGCCGTAAACGGCACGATGTGCCTGTTTGATATGCTGCGCGATAGCTGGCGCTGGCTGACGGTTGGGCCGGTGGAAGAAGACTGGAGTTATTGCCCGTCGGTCGCGGTCATGATCGTCGGTTTAAACGAAGGTGACACGATCAAGCATGCTTTGGCGTCGGTATACGATACCTACCCGCGAATGGAACTGTTCGTTGTCGATGATGGATCATCGGATGACATGGCAGCTCAAGCCAACGCGTTTGCCCAAGACCATCCCGGCGTGACCGTGCTCAGTCGAAAACTGCGCGGTGGCAAGTCCTCCGCGATGAATATGCCCCTACCCATGATCACTTCCGAAATCGTGGTGGTGATCGATAGTGATTCGCATCTCGCGGAGGGGGCAATCTGGCGATTGGTTCAACCTTTCAAAGATCCCGCGATTGGCGCCGTTTCGGGATGTGTAAGTGCACGGAATCCCTATGTCAATCTCTGTACCTTCATGCAGGCCCTGGAGTATCGCCGCTCGATCTTTATTGGCCGAATTTTGTGTTCCCGATTGGGAATTTTAGGGATCGTTTCGGGCGCGTTGGGGGCCTTTCGTAAATCGACTCTCGACAAATTTGGCGGTTGGGATGTGGGACCCGGTGAAGATGGCGACTTGACGCTAAAGTTCCGCAAAGCTGGCTACAAAATCGGTTTTGTGCCCGAGGCTTCCTGCCTGACCAATGTGCCGACGACCTTCCAGGCCCTCACCAAACAGCGACGTCGCTGGGAATGGGCGGCGATTACGTTTGAATGCCGCAAACACGTGGACGTGGGCAATCCATTTGTCAAACACTTTCGTTGGAACAATTTTTTTATGATGTTTGAGCGCTGGCTATTCAGCGTATTTTGCGTCTATTTTTCCGTCGTCTATGTCGCCTACATGCTGATTGCGATCGATTCGCGAACCATTCTGTTCAGTCTGTTCAGTTTTTATCTGCTCTACGTCGCTTGCGATTTTGTCCAGTCGATTATCGTGCTCTATTATTCCAGCGTCAAACGGCAAGACTGTTTGTTGGCCTTGGCTGCGCCTCTCGTACCGTTCTATTACGCCTACCAAAAATGTGTCACGTTGTACGCAATCACGGAAGAAATTTTCACACGACGATCGTTCCGCGATAACTTCGTGCCGGAACGGGTTCGCAATGCAACTTGGCATTGGTAACTGGCGATCGCTATGGGAGCCGGATCCGTCATTGCTGGTCGCGGACGAGCGCCCGATTGCGATAAACGCCAGCGAATCGTGGAGCATCAGAAGCGAAAATCTGGCTTCCAGAAAAGTGTCCCTGAATAGTTTATTCCGGGATCGCGCAGCGCTCGCCTCGTCAAATCTACTAGTCCAGCGGGCCTTCTGGAACGCCGACTCGGATTTTTGGAAATTTCGTTTTCTGGCGAAACAAGGATGTTGTTTTTTCCGGTTGAACCAGTCAAAATGAGCATTGGGCAATCAATCGACATCTAATGCTGGTGCGAAGGCAGTTTGGTTTATGTCGAACGACACATCGCGATCTTTGCTCGACCGGTTGCGGTCGGAAGGAACCTCCCAGGATTGGGACATGTTCTGCAAAATCTATCAGCCATTTATTCGCAGCCATTTGCTGGCCCGCAAGATTTGCGCTGGCGACGTGGACGATGTTGCTCAAGAGATTCTATCGCGGGTCTTTCGGTCGTTACCCTCCTTCGCACATAACGGGCGCTGCGGCGCATTTCGTAAATGGCTGGGGCAAATCGTTTCCCAGCAGACTTGGCAGTATTTTCAATTGCGACAAAAACAACTGGCAGTTTCGTTGGTGGTATCGGACGGGTTCGAAGAATTCTTGCCGGCACCGGACGAAATGGAATCGCAATGGGAATCCGAACACGACCATTATCTGCTGGGCCGATTGTTGGAATTGATCAAACCGGAATTCACGGAAACAACTTGGCGCGCGTTTCAGATGACGGCGATAGGCAACGTCGCGGTGGACTCTGCTGCGCAACAGCTGGGCGTTAGTGTCAATGCGATCGTAATTGCCAAATCGCGGGTGTTGCGACGATTGCGAATACTTGGCAAAGATTTGATTGAAACATTTTGAAGATCGCAGACGGCCGATGAACCAACCGGATAAAATCGGCGATCAACATCCAGCCTCGGAACAGCTGCGGCGTTTTGCGGCGGGATCGATCGAAAATGAAGCGGAAATGTCTGAAATGGAATTGCATGTGGCGGCTTGCCAGGCCTGCGCGCGGTTTCTTTCGAAACTTTCCCCAGGAGCGATTGAAAATGCCGTGGCCAATTGGGCCACGGAATCGCAGGAACCGTTACCAACCGCTGCTGCTCGGTATGAAGTGATCGACGAGATCGGCCGCGGGGGCGTGGGGATCGTGTACAAGGCTCGTCAGGCCGGCCTGGACCGCATGCTGGCTTGGAAGGTGCTGATTTCCGGAGCGCGGGCCGCGCCCTCGGAACTCGCTCGGTTTCGGCGCGAAGCCCAATCGCTGGCTTTGCTTGATCATCCACAAATCGTCAAAGTCCATGATTTTGGCGAGCAAGAAGGCGCTCCGTTTCTGGCCATGGAGCTCATCGATGGGCCGACGCTGGCCAAGCGGTTGGAACGCGGACCGATTGAACCGAGATTGGTGGCCACGTGGATACGAGATTTGGCACAAGCCATGGAGTATGCCCACCAACGCTCGATTTTTCATCGAGACCTCAAGCCCCAGAACATTCTGTTGGCCAGCAGTTACCCGGCTTCACAAGCTAATGAAAGCTCCGGATCCACAATTTCTGTGGACGAAGATTCTCTAAACCAACCTTCCTCGGTCACGGACCTTCAATTTGTGCCGAAAATTGTGGACTTTGGCTTGGTCCGATTCGATACAGATTCTCACTTCCACACATTGACTGGCGAAACGTTGGGAACGCCGGCCTATCTCGCACCGGAGATGATTGGAACCCAATCGGGCGACAATGGAAACGCGGCCGTCGATGTCTACGGGCTCGGCACGATTCTCTATGAGAGCTTAACGGGGCGCCCGCCATTTGTGGGCAGTTCCCAACTCGAGATTCTCACCGCCGTTACGTCGCACGAACCTCTTTCAATTCACAGCCTGCGTCCGTTGGTACCCCGCGATCTGGCGATCATTTGTCAACGCTGTCTCGCCAAAAATCCGGCGCAACGGTTTTCTTCCGCCGCCAATTTGGCCGCTGACCTCGACCGATTCCTCGAAGGGATGCCGATCGAATCACGCCCAGTTTCCGGCGTCGAGCGAACCGTGCGGTGGTGCCGAAGAAATCCCTGGAAAGCACTGGCGGGTTCACTTGTCGGATTCGCTTTGCTGGCCATCCCGACGGCTGGAATTTATCACAACGCTCAACTGCGACGCGAAAAATTGACCGCTCAGGCGCGATACGAGTCGACGCGGGCGACCTTGTGGCAAATGTTGAATTTACTCAAAGCGGAAGAAAATTTGGCGATTCCGAAACTTGCCGAGTTGTCGGCTCAGCAAACTGAACAGGCACTCGCGCTCTTCGGAGAGCTGGCAGACGCCGATCGAACGCCACGGAGCCAAATCGATTTGGCTAAAGTGGAGATTCAGGCTGGCACGCTGGCCATCGTCTTGGGAAAGAGCAGCGAGGCCGAATCGCATTTGAAACACGCGGTCGGAATCTGCAGGGAACTGCAACACGATCCCGATGTTGGGAACGAAGCTTGGGAAAATTTGGCGGTGGCATTGAACAAACTGGCGGTCAACTTGCATCGAACTCCGGATCACGCGACCGCCGTTGCCTATCTCGACGAGGCGCTGAGTATCCATCGACGGCTTGCCGATCGAACTCCCGACGATCCGCTGCTCCGTGGAAACGTGGCCTGGAGTCTGATGAACTTGGGGTCGGTATGGCAGCTTCAAGGTCAACCGGATCGGGCAGTTCCCCTGTATCAAGAGGCGTTGGAAATTTGGGACTCGTTGGTGAATCAACCGGTCAACGCCAATGAAACCCGGCAGGCTGCTGCCGGAACGCGAATCAATTTGGCGACCATTTATTTGGGACAGGGCAAGCCAGTTCTGGCGGAGGAGAATTTTCGACTGGCCTTGGAGGCCATGGAGCAGCTGCATGTTGACTCGCCAAAAAACAATTCGATGATTGAAGATTTGACGAGTGGCTTGCTCAACTACAGTAACTGTTTGCACCTGAACGGGCGCGGAGATCAGGGCGTTGTGGCATGTTCCCGAGCAAAAGAGTTATTGCTCGAGGCATTAACACGCGAACCAAATCAAGCGACGTTGCGGCATAACCTGTTCCTGGTAACCGCCAACCGAGCCCATTTACAAGGGGAGCAAAACAACCTTGCGGAGGCCGCCGTGGACTGGCAAGGCGCGGTCGAACTTGCCCCCGACGCGGCGATGAAAACCTATTGCCGGCAAATGCGACTGTGTTGTTTGGCGCGTACCGGTGAAATCGAATTGGCTCAGCAAGAGTTCACCCTGATCGATGAATTGGTATTGGTCCCAGACGAAAAATTCGTACAAGCGGACTGCTGGGCGTTGCTGGCCGAGGCCTGTTGCCGAAAACAGATTGCCACATCGCTTGACCAAGGTGAAGAATTGGCAAATGCGGCGGCCGATCACGCTTGGAAGCTGCTCATGGAGTTGAGCGACGACGGGCTGCTGGACGATGCTGAACGGCGCGAACACTTGCAGACTTCCGCAGATTGGTCGGCCTTGCGTCGAATTCGCACGCCCGAAGAATGGACCAAGTTGGCTCCAGTGAGCGAAACCGGCAAGTAACACCCCATCCCGGTTCAACTGGGATTTAGGGGGAAAATTCAAAGTGGGCCAGGCAGATTCATGCTTGGAGGCCGAGACACTTTCCCGCTATCGGGGAATTTCAAAGCCAAATTCGTGGCTTTTTCGAGAAATTCGAATTTCTATGACATTTTGCGTCTCAACAGCTGCTTTCTATTAATAGTGCTTTGAGACTGCATGGATTTCGGATTGGCCGGAACGCGCTGGCGTCCGGTTACTTTGAAAAAAACCGGGGCTAACGCCCAATGGCACCCACTTTCGATGTGTTTTTGTAGCGGCAGGGCGCGAGCCCTCCGGTTTCGCGGCATTTGCGGGGCATTCACCGGACGGCTTGCGCCGTTCCGCTAACAAAGTGAGTGGCATTTGGCTAACGCCCTGCGGCTGATTTCGCCAATCCAAAATTTATGGCGTATCAGAACAAATTGATGCATAACTTTTTCGCAAATATCCTGCTGGAGCCACACATGCGGATTCAACACTCGAATCGAGTCATCGCGATACTCGCGATCTCGACCTTGTTCTTGGGAAGTCTCGCCGAGACGTTGCGCGGAGATATAACCACCATTAGCATCGCGGGTATTGCCAATGCCAATCTGCAAACCACGAACACAGCGTTTCCCTCCGGTTCGGTCGTCTTAGGAGGTATTCCGTTTGAAATTGGTGTGGCCGGAAACAACTATTACTGGAGTGGAGGCGTTGCTGGAACCACGACGGCAGTTGTTCCCATCAATCTGGCGGGGATCATCGGTGTTCATACGTTAATCAATAATGCCTGGGGCGAAAATGGACCCGGTACCCTGGCGTCACTGACGTTCAACTTCAGCGATGCGACGAATTTCGTAAAGCCATTGGATGGAAATGTGGATATTCGTGACTTTTACAATAATGTGTTCACGAACACGATCAATGGCACGACCACCCAAAATGTTTTTGAAACGGATAATGATGGCGCCTCCGGACCAAATCTCTATCGACTGGATAAACAGTTTATTGATCTCTCGGCGTTTTCATCCAAAACGCTGGTATCCATGACCCTGACTGATTTGGGGCCGGACGGAGTTCAAAGAACTTTCCTGTCGGGCGTGACGGTTGTTTCGGTGCCAGAACCGTCGTCGATGGCAATTTTTGCCAGTGTCGTGTCGGGCTTGTTTCTTCGGCGAAGGAAGCACATCCACCGCGCAATCGTGGAATCCAATCCAGACAACCAGCTCCCCATTTATTTGAACAGGCGTCCACGATGATTCAGTTTCCAGTTAAGTGTTTATCACTATTTGCCATCGCGATTGCCGGACTTTTGAGTTCGCAACACACAGCTGAAGCTGATTTCGTGACGTTTGGCAATGGTTTCGGATCGAAATGGGGAGACCCCAATTTCGGAACAGCCAGTGGCGTGATTACCTGGAGTTTCATGTCGCCAGGAACCATCTTGGCGGCAAACCACCCGATGACTCTTAATGGAGAAATTACGGGCAGCAGCAACATTGCGGCTATGCGAAATTCGTTTGACACAGCCAATAGTGTTGGTTCATTTGATCAAGCAATCCAAAACGCGTTTAACACGTGGTCGCTGGCGTCTGCCGGTCAAATTACGTTTCAGTATGTGGCCACCGACACGGGCGCACCGGCAGGCAATACTGCAGATCCCAATTCCTACGCCGTCGATATTCGAATCGGCGCCTTCGCCGCGGCGGTGGCCAATAATCCGTTCGGTTCAATCGCGGGAGTCGGCTATGGTCCTCCGGGCAACGATCTGAATTTCCCCGATGCCTTGGCCGGAGATATTTTGCTCAATATCAACGCCCCATTTTTTGTGGCACCTGGAAATGAAGGTGACCAGTTTTACTTTGGCGGCGCCTATCAGAATGACCTGGAAGGGCTGATGTTGCATGAGTTGGGACATGCCGCGATCGGATTGGGACATTCGACAAATGGTCCCAATTTTCCCGGCCTCGGTGATGTGATGTATGTCGACAATTTTCCGGCTTGTTGCAATTTCGTGAATCGACAATTGTCGTCGCAGGACCTTGCCGGCGCGCGGTTGGTCTATGGTATACCTGAACCAACCGGCGCGGCGTTGCTGGCAATGCTCGGTGTTGCCTGGGCAAACATCAGAAAAAAACGCGTCCTCAACTGACGTCCACGACCCGCGGACCAAGCACTTCGAATCGAGGGGTGATCCCCAATCCCGCTGACGTGCTGGCTCGCATAAAGCCCTGATCGCGCTGCGGCGCGCCATCGGCCAGACTGACAGTCACGTAGCTATTGAAGTCGGTGCTGGTGAAACGAAATTCTTCCGGCGTACTATGGGCCAAGTGGGCGATGGCGGCGGTTGTGATGTCGCCACCCCAACTGTCTTCCAAAGTCATGGCGATGCCCATCGAAACGCACAGATCCCGGGCTTGTCTGGTTTTGGTTAACCCACCGAGTTTACTGATTTTCAAATTCACCACGTCCATCGCCAAATCAGCCTTTCCGCGCAGAAGCATTTCCAGACTGTCAATATTTTCATCTAAGACAAACGGATGAGAGGTGTTTCGCCGGACGGCTAAGCATTCTTCGTAGGTCAAACAGGGTTGCTCAATGTAGACGTCCAAATCACGAACCGCACGCACAACGCGTTGAGCCTCGTGCTGGGTCCAACCGGTATTGGCATCCGCAACCAGTCGGTCCGTCGAGCGCAACAAATTGCGAACCGCGCGAATTCGCTCGATATCCGTATCTGGGTCACCACCGACTTTTAGTTGGAAACGGGTATAGCCTTCTTGCTGATAACCAGCAACTTTTTTGGCCATCGCGTCCGGGGACTCCTGCGAGATCGCGCGGTACAACCGCACCGACTCGCCAAATCGTCCTCCCATCAGCAAACACACGGGAAGTCCGGTTGCTTTTCCCAGCAGATCCCAACAGGCAATATCGATGCCGGATTTCACATAGGGGTGACCTTTGAGCGCCGCATCCATGCGATGATTGAGCACCGCCAATTCCCGAGGATCATAACCGATCAAATGAGGTGCCAGTTCGCGCAGTCCGGCCCGCACGCCTTCTGCATAGGCCGGCAAGTAGAAGGGACCCAGCGGACAAACTTCGCCAAAACCAACGAGTCCACATTCGGTTTCGACTCCGACAACGGTACTGTCGAAAACATCGACCGACTTTCCGCCCGACCACTTGTAGCTCCCTTCGCAAAGTGGGAGTTCGACACGATGGGCAAAGATCCTTTTGATTTTCACAATGAAGTACCTGGTGGGAATGATATTTTGGCGAAAAACTTGCCTAAACTACCGCGGTTGGAAACAACAGTTAAAGGCGTTGCCGTGAACGTAACAGAATACCGGGACGAGCCAATCCGAGCAATGCAGTAGCGCAGTGGAATCAGGGCACCTGGTTTTCGTAATCGACGGAAAGGAAGTGTCGCGAGTGCAGTCGAAATTAGCGAACTAGCCTCTGTGAAACAACGACGAAAGTGACCTGGGCATCGCCTGGCAAAAATCTGCTGAAATTTTGTTGTTTTTACAATTTCAAATTGTTAAGATTGTGTTCGTGATTAGCCAATGATGTTGGCGTGATCAATCACGAGGCACGCGATTTGCCACGCGGCTAATGCGCCTTTCTTTGTAAGGTGTGACGCTGCCAGGCAAACGACAAAGACGATCGCTTCCAAAACAACGTGCATCGCGACCGACTATTTTTCTGTCAACGCACCTTCTTGGGAGCCAGGTTATGTTCAGAATTTTCTCGTTTGAAAAATCGCATCCTATTACACTGCGGTTCTTCGTTGCCGGACTGTTGTGTACTGTCGGCAGTTCATTCTCCACCGCGAAGGATCATGGTCACGATCATGACGAAGATCAACAGGCGGTAATTTTGGTCGAGCAGGCCTTGCGGGCCGAGATCCATGGACAGTTTGCGGATCGGGACGAGTTGTTGAAAGAGGCCACCAAATCCAACAAAGATTTCGGCCCCGCGAATTGGTATCAGGGAATGACTCTCGACGAGAAAGGTCAATGGCAAGAGATTCCGGAAGTTGTTGACGCGGCTTCGAACAATCAATTGCTGACGGAATATGAAAAACTAAGATCGAATTTGAACGATAACGAGCCGGACAATTGGATGCTGGCCACTTGGTGCGCGACAAACCAGTTGAATTTTCAGTGTCGCGCTCATCTGGAAAAGGTTTTGAAACTCAATCCGAAACATCCGGGTGCTCGACGGGCCTTGGGCCATCAAATGATCAATGGTGAATGGATCAGCACGGCCGAAATCGCGGTGTTGCAACAACGGAGTACACGCGCCTGGGAGGGCAACCAACGATATGGCAAAAAGATCGACTCCTTGATGAACCGAATCTCGAGTACTGGTCCTCGTGGTCGGGCCGTAGCGTACAAACTGCTGGTTGGAATCGCCGACCCGTTGGCAATTCCCGTGGTCGAGTCGCTTGGCTCTGCGTACTCGATTCACACTTCCGAAGCGGCTGTCCAATGGTTGGGACAAATCGACGATCCCGAGGCGTCGCGGTCTTTGGCACGGTTTGCAATTTTTCACCCGAACGATTCCGTTCGCACCCTGGCGTCGACAATTTTGAAGCAGAAACCGCTCTATGACTTTGTCCCGGAAGTATTGGCCATGCTGCGGGGAAATGTACAAGTAATGACGGTTCCCTCGCTTGACGCTCGCGGTAATATCCTGGGATTTCGACAAGCGTTCGCCCAGGAAGAAATGGACGAGCGCAACCTGGTCGTGGTTGACCGAATCGTTTCGCGCGGTGATCGTCCCACTGGGGCTCCCCTCAGTCGATTAACTCCCCAAGAAATTTTTACCAACAAATCAATCAACCGTTTAGCCAACAAAACGATTGCGAAAGAGATGCAGGAGCTCCACCAGGAAGCGATCAATAATGCGGCCCAAATCAACGCCGCGATCGAGCAGAGAAACGTTCGAATCGCCAGTTTGTTGTCGCAAATAACCGAGCGCAATTTTGTCAGCAATATCAATGAGGTTTGGAGTTGGTGGGATAGTTACAACGAATCCTATTCGCAAAACTACAAACCGGAACGATATGATTACACGTCATTGGAATATCGCATTCCTCAGATTGCCCCAAGTTTTGCCTCCGCGGCACAGGCGCCTTCGACAGGCCCCACTCGCAGTAGCGAGTGTTTTGTCGCTGGAACGCCGGTCATGACAATTCGTGGTCTGCGGCCGATTGAAACGATCCTGGTCGGAGACATTGTGCTGAGTCGCGAGGTATCTACCGGTGCACTTCAGTGGAAGCCCGTCTTGACTCCGACGACTCGCCCGCCAGATTCGACGTTTGAGTTATCATTTCACGATGAAAGCATTACTTGCACGCCCGGACACCTGCTTTGGGTTTCCGGCGCCGGCTGGAAAAAAGCGCGAGACATCAAGGCTGGCGACATCTTGCATGGAGCGAGTAAGCCGGTGGTGGTCACGCAGAACTTTGCGACCGCCGTCCATCCGACCTACAATCTGGAAATCGCCGATAACGGAACTTACTTTGTAGGCCAGAGTATGATTTTATCACATGACGTGACTCCGCGGCGAAGTTCGCGAGAAATTGTTCCTGGCTTGCGCGATCTTACGGCAATGGAAAAAACGATCGCCGATAATTTGCCACCGCTCGTTGAGTGGCTGGTTGTTTGGAAATAGCGAAACGGTCGTCCATCCTTGCATCGATGGAGAGATGAATCGTTTCAAGAAATGGATCGCGAGGGGACAAAGAACCGGAAGCGGTTGGGCGATGTGTCCATCGCGTTCGACCACTGCGTCACAAACCTTGGTTTGAGTCGAATGCCAAACGACTACGGCTGGAGTTCTTACTCCGAGGCTGAAGTCGCCCGCAACATGTACAGCCAATAGCGCGACCCGAACCTTGTTAATCTGGTAGTCTATTGCTGCACTGCTAAAAATTTGGGGTTGACGGAAACGGTTCCGGTGGTGTCGTTGCGCTCAACAACCGGCCAATCGCTTGAATCCCGATCGGGAAAAAACCTGCGCAATCCAATCGCGCTACAACCCCAGATGTTTAGCAGCCCAGGCTATTGCTACTGCAATCGAATTGGGAATGTGCCCGTCTATTCGATACAGCCCTGTTTTAGTCGGATCGAAAGCGAACAAAGAAATGGAAGTCTCGCGGTCGTATCAGACCCGACTTGCACCAAAGAAATCATAAAACTAATAAAAATATTGGCTGCTCCTAGCAAAAACAAGCAAAACATAGCGGCTATTTCCTCGGTTTGCGATTGAACAAAACCGAGCGGGCCGATATATTTTTGAGCTTCGGTGTGCTCCCGCTGTGGGGAGTATTCTTGTTTCATTAACGATGGTCACGGTGTCGGTCCTGCTTGAAGGCCGATCAAGAGCCCAAAATGGCTCGATGAAACCGCTGATTCAGGGAGTAATTTTGGATGTCTAGTACCCTTGTTCAAGATTTGATTGATGCCGGCGTTCACTTTGGCCACCGAGCCAGTCGCTGGAATCCGAAAATGGCGCCGTATATTTACGGGCGCAAAAATCAGATTCATATTATGGATATTCGCGAAACCGTTCGCGGATTGTTGCGAGCCAAGAAATACGTTTCGCAAGTCGCCAGTGGCGGCAGTCTGGTGTTGTTCGTCGGTACCAAACGTCAGGCCGCAGCGGCGGTGCAACGCGAAGCCGAACGATGTGGTATGCCTTATGTCAGTGAACGCTGGTTGGGCGGCGCGTTGACCAATTTCCGCACCATTCGCAGTCGAATGACCCGCTTGGAAGAACTGGAAGAAATCCGCAGCGGCGACAAATTAGACGGTTATTCGAAAAAAATGCAGTCCTCGCTGAATCGCGAGTATCGCAAGATTCACCGGAACCTCAATGGCATTCGCAGCATGAATCGGATGCCAGAATGCATGGTTATCGTTGATCCGAGCAAAGAGAAGAACGCCGTGCAAGAAGCCCGTAACTTGGGAATCACGACCGTAGCCTTGATCGATACCAATTGCGATCCCGAGTTGATTGATTTGCCAATTCCAGGCAACGATGACGGAATTCGATCTGTCGAGTTGATCATGGCACACATGGCAGATGCAGTATTGGCTGGTCGCAAGACCGTGATTGTCAAAAACGAAGGTGCTGATCCAGCACCGGCGGCCGCTCCGGCGCCAGCCGTTTTCGATAAAGACGCCGATTCCTAAATCTGGCGTGGGCCAGCCGTTGGCTTGGTTATCCGAGCCGCCAGGTTTGACCAATTGTGCAGATTTCAAATCTGCATTTTGAGCGTCCTTGCAGAATAACATGCGAACTTCAAACCGAGGGTCGCTGCCATTCCAGTTTCCACGATGAACATTTTCGACTGAGCCCTGTCAAGCTTCAGTCGCCACTCAATATCAGGAGAATTATTCCATGTCAACAATCACAGCCGCCGACGTAAAGAAACTCCGGGAACGAACGGGCCTGCCGTTAATGGACTGCAAGAAGGCCTTGATGGAAGCCAATGGCGACCAGGATCTCGCGGTCGAGGAACTTCGCAAACGTGGCCAAGCGATCCAAGCCACGCGCAGCGACCGCGAAACAACTTTTGGCCGTTTCGGATTGTATCGCGGGACAGAAAAATCGTCGGGAGCGATGGTCGAGTTGCAATGTGAGAGTGCTCCAGTCGCCGGCAACGAAGAGTTTGTTCAGTTAGCCAATGACTTGGCGGAACGCTTGGCAACCGGGCCCGGAGCCGCCACGGCGGACGAGCTGTTGGATCAACCGTCACCCAGCAAAAAAGGACTGACCTTGCGGGAACAAAAGGATGATTTATTCAATCGGATTCGCGAAGTTTTCAATGTCAAACGGATGCATCGCTACAACACTGGAACCGGTGGTTACTGCCATAACTTGGGTACGGTTTGTGGCGTGTTGGTCAGCGTTGAAGGGGGCGATGATGAAACAGCCAAAGATGTCAGCATGCACATTGCGGCGATGAAACCAACGGCATTGACGGTTGCTGATCTGGACCCCGCCGCCGTGGCAAAAGAACGGGAAATTTTGGTGGGTGCCGCGCTCGCCGAAGGCAAACCCAAAGCCATC
Organism: Mariniblastus sp.; assembly: GCA_031400405.1. GTDB lineage: Bacteria > Planctomycetota > Planctomycetia > Pirellulales > Pirellulaceae > Mariniblastus. Next base: position 49,256 of record JANNPW010000044.1, on the reverse strand, counting down.
GTGGAAAAAATGGTAGACGGGCGTTTGAAAAACTTTTTTAAGGAAACAGTTTTGCTGGAGCAGGCGTTCGTCAAAGATGACAAACAAACAATTGCTCAATTGGCCGCTTCCAAGAACATGAAAATCCTCGGCTACACGCACTGGGAGTTGGGTTCGAAGCACGCCGACTAGTTGCCAGCGCAGTTTGTGGCAGACTTGCACCGCCTGTTTCAAAGGACTTGGATCAAAGTACTCAAAAGAAAATAGCCCTGCTTTTAGTGGGGCTATTTTTATATTCTAATCGTGCGATTGCAGGATTTACCCCACGGAAAGTAACGTATGAATTTTACGGCGAAATACAAACGCATTATCCTCAAGCTTTCTGGGGAAAGTTTTAGTCCTTCCGGCGAACGGGGTATCAGCATGGAAGAAGTCGTCCATATCTCGCAACAGGTTTTTGACGCCCAACAGTTGGGTTGCCAAATCGCCGTCGTGATTGGCGGTGGTAACATTCTACGCGGCTCACAATTCACGGCCAAAAACCAGATCGTTCACGAAGCTACCGCGCATTACATGGGAATGTTGGCGACCGTGATCAATGGCTTGGCGTTACAAGATGCATTGGAGTCGGTGGGCTGTCAGACTCGTTTGATGAGTGCGATCAAAATGGACGGTGTCTGTGAACCCTATATCCGTCGCCGCGCTCAACGACACCTGGAAAAAGGCCGCATCGTAATTTTGGGCGCGGGAACCGGCGGACCTTTTGTAACGACCGACACCGCCGCCGCACTGCGTAGTATGGAGCTAAACGCCGAGATTCTGATGAAGGCGACCCGTGTCGACGGGATTTACAGCGAAGATCCCGAAAAAAATCCTCATGCACTTTTGTATTCAGAATTGGATTACCAGGAGGTCATCGAAAAAAATCTACGAGTGATGGACTCCACCGCAATTTCGCATTGCATGGAACACAATATGCCGTTAATGGTCTTTAACTTCCGCAAGAATGGAAACATCGTCCGGGCCATCACTGGCGAAAAAGTCGGAACACTGGTCACCAACAAAAAACGCCATACCCAGGCAGTTTCTCCAATCTGACCCACGGAGAACTGAACCACTAAACCACTGTACCACTGAAAACTAAAATCCAGGAGAGCAACATGTCCGCCAACACAATCATTGACGATTCCAAAGAACGCATGGAAAAAGCAATCGAGATTTTGAAGAAAAACCTGGGCGGTATTCGCACCGGTCGCGCCAACCCGGGCTTGGTCGACTCGCTCCGTGTTGATGTCTATGGATCGCCGACTCCGATCAAGCAGGTTGCTCAGGTCGGGGCGCCGGAACCAACACAAATTGTCATACGACCTTACGATACGACGATTCTCAAGGATATTGAAAAAGCGATCGTCGCCAGCGACTTGGGTTTCAACCCACAAAATGATGGCCGCATCATTCGCATTAACATTCCTCCACTTTCGACGGATGTTCGCAAGAAGATGGTCGGGCGAATCAAGGAATTGACCGAAGACGCCAAGGTCTCAATTCGCAATGTACGGCGCGATGGCAACAAGGCTGCGGAGCAGGGCGAGAAAGAAAAAGTGTTATCGGAAGATCAACGCGATGATATCAAGGATCAAGTCCAGGAGTTGACCAAAAAGTACGAAACTCTGGCTGCCGATATCGCGAAAGCCCGTGAAGCAGAAGTTATGGAAGGCTAGCCGTTCGTCCGGCCATGTTTGGCCGCAGAGGAATGGTGGTTGCAGGCAAACGGTGTCCGAATAATCAGGACTGGACCGTCGTTCGATGAGGAAATCTTGCGATTGAGGCGCGTTATTTGGATTTCCATTGACCGCGCAACATGTACAGGTAATCGACCGCTTCGAGATCGTATTCGGCAATCGCATGATCAACCGAGCGCGCCTCGAGGATCGAAAATTCTTCGGCGGTTACCGTGTGGTTGTTCAGGTACGCGGTCGCTTTATTGCCCAGCGATTTCAGCAGGTCCAATTCACCGAACTCGTTGAATGAAACTTCGTCACTTCCGCCGTGGCCCTTAAATTCTGTATCTTCGGTGTTTCTCAACTGCAACAACTGGAGCGTCGTTTCAAATTCAATTTCCGAATGACTCGCGGTCAGTCGTTCAGCGCCAGCGCTGCCGGTCAATATCGCGCGATCATCGCCACCACGCAGGTCGACGGTCGTATTTTCAAATCCGACAACGCGTCGAATTTGAGAGTTACTGTCTTTGAGCGAGATGCTATTTGCGTTGGCTTGCAACACATCCGTACCCTGGCTGCCAATCAGGATTGCGTTGTCGTGACCGCCATATTTGGCCACTGCATTCACTCGATCGAAACCAGTGGTCGTGATCAGGTAGCCGTTCGATTTCAGTTCGGTCTGATTGCCATTGTTGGTAAAGGTATCACTTTGCGCGGTATCAAACAGTTGCGCTACGTCGTTTCCTGTGCTGGCCACGACCGCGAGTTGATTAAACCCTTGCGCGACGTTGACATAGCCGTTGCCTGTCATCGTGGCGACACCGTCATCGAGAGAAAAAACATCGTTGAATACGGAGTCATAGATCGAGATTTGATCTTGGCCGCGGCCTCCAACGACGTTGATCGATTCGAAACTACTCGCCCATAACCGCGACTGGAGGTTGGCCATGTGAACGTACGACGGTCGCAGTACAAATTTGTCATTGGCCGCTGTATGCAAAAGACTAGCGCGGTCTTGGCCACCCAAGCCATCGATTCGGGCGGATGAAAATCCTTCAACGACGACAACTCCGCCTCCCGCATGCAAGGCATTTCTGCCAGCCTGAGAATTCAGAAAATCGCTGCCGGCAGTTCCTTGCATTTCGGCCAGATCAATTCCACCGCTTGATTCTGCCTGTACCACCTCGAATCCAGACACCGTGCTGGAGTAACCGGCTCCGCTCAGAGTCGCGGAATTCACGGTCGATTTGAATGAATCGTTGCCCAGCGTATCCAGCATGGAAACAACATCTCGGCCCATTCCGGCGTTGACTACCAAGTTTTCAGTTCCCGTGGCATGCACTTGAAACCGATCATTGACGACATTCAGACCGCTGGAGTTCGTGGAAACGCTATCATCCAACGCTCCCAATTTCAAATCGAGTTGGTCGGTTCTGCCGTAGCCATTGATTTGAATATTTTGGACTTCGGAATTCTGAAATTGATAATTAGTCCCGTTCAAAGTTATCGAAAAACCGTTGCTCGCGTCGACCAGAATTGTGTCGTTCTGGTCGGTACCGTTAATGGAGAGTTTCCCGGCGGACAGGGACACCAAATTTTCCAAGCGGAAGTCTACATCCGTGGCGGCACCACTTGCTTTCAGGAAATACGTTTCACCTTGCTTGGCAATTACGTCCAAACGCAGGTTGGCACCAGTGCCAGTGCCAGTCCCGATTCGATTCATTTGGCTGTCATAGATTTCCAAAGTTAGCGAACCGGACTGACCAGTCGCCGTCTGGACCGTCATGAAGCCATCGCGACTGGCCTGCAGGCGATACATCGCTTGGCCACTGATTTGCTGATTCGCAATCGTCTTGGCAACCACATTGCCCCAGTTGATGGAGGGCACTCCAGCGGTCAGTTTTGTGTCAATCGTATACCGGCCAGTACCCCCGCTCGTGCCTACCGAGAACGAGTATTTCTTGCCAGCTTCCACAAAAAACGTAACGTCATTTCCGTTGCGTTGGGCGAGGCTGCCGTTCACCTTTACTTCGGCTGCCAGATCGTGTGTGACATTGAATTTCAAACTAACTTGGCCCGTTGAGTTGGCCGTAAAAGAAAAATGGTCGACATCGGTGTCTTGACCGATCGTACCGGTGATCTTCTCACCCCCCATTAGCCTGCCAATATTGGTTGCCGTACTGGCCGTATCGTCGTTCAGGTCGGTAACCACGGCAGCCAAAGCGGCCTCAAGATTTATCTTGTAATAATACCCTCCTGTGGCAGCGTCGAAAATTCTGTCCGCGGTATCGCGAAACTGCTGATACAACAGGTCCTGCGTGACTCCGGTAACGCCCATGAATTCATTCGCTTGTCGCAAAACGGCACTTGCCCCGGCCACATAGGGGGCAGCCATGCTGGTACCTGTTGATCCGAGAAAGCGATTGCTGGACAGGCCACCAAACAGATGATTGGGAACGGTGCTGACAATTGATTCGCCCGGAGCGACCAACACGTTGGACGCCCGTTGACTGAAGTCACTGATTTTTCCATTGGCGTCGTGACTCGCAACGGGCACAACACTTTGACTGACGGCCGGGTAACTCAAACCAGCTGAGTGATACGTCTCAAATGCATTCCCAGCGGCCACGGAGATGAACAGTCCGTCCGCTTCGAGTCTCGCGAATTCTTCTTCCAGCGTGGCCCATTCCGGCGTATTGAAAGCATTCCACTCCGTACCCAGTGACATGACGACTGTCGTGATTGGATTGTCGAAGTCGTTGCGATGATCATGAACCCATTGCAAGGCCTGTTCGACCCAGGCCAGGTCGCCGGCACCTTGGTCGTTGAAAACGCGCAACCCGACCAGGTCGACGCCGGAACTGACGCCTTGATACCGATCGTCGGTACTCCCAATGATCCCGCTCACATGCGTACCATGAAAACCGGCCGGGCCGTCGTCGTATGGATTCGCATCGTTCTCTGCGAAGTCCCAGCCACCAACTACTTTGTGTCCCGCTCCAAATCCGCCACCCAACGCGTAATGATCCCAGGCGATCCCGGAATCGATAACGGCGACCGTTTGTCCCGCACCATCAAATCCATATTGTCTCGCGATGTCAGCCGCTTGAGTCGTCGCCGCCACGTCGTTGAGTAACGGATGGGTAACGACCTGTTGAGTAATTGCAGGTGAAGCTATCTCCAATTCAGGCAAAATGCTCGCGACCGCTTGCGCCGACATCACCAGCCGTTGTTCGAATTGTTCGAATCGGGCTTGACGTTGTTCAGGCGATTCGTGCCGGAAACGTGCCATGGGATTGCTCACCGCGCGGGGGACCAAACGTCTTGTCATAACCGCGCGGTACGACATGTCGAACCATCATGGTTATGGAAAACGCCAAAATCCCTATGGCGTTGTGAGTTGTGCTGATCCGAACCGCGTTTTTCTCGTGGTGATCAGGTTTGACCAAATTGGTCACGGGGAACTATACGTTTGGCACTGGATTTTGGGTTTCGAAAATTCTTTCGCCAGCCAACCCTCGGCAAACTTAATCGACTCTAACGGTTCGGTTGACTTTGCGGCCTACGAAAATGTTGCCGCAAATTGAGCCTGTGCCAACGCCTTGGCGAATATTCACGTCGTACCGATTTGTTGTCCGATAACGATCAGGTGAATGGCAATGGTGGTACTGATTCTTATTTGGCTTGAATGACAAAGGGCTTGACTGATGAAACCGATGTCTGCGTTCCGCTTTTTTTGTCTGGCCACGTTCGGTAAACCGGCTTCAGACCGTTCAATCTATAAGGCGATGCGCCAATCTAAATTCCAATCCATCGTGGAATTTGGGTTGGGAGATGGCACCCGCGCGGAAAACATGATCCAGGTTGCCAAGAAATTTGCCGTAACTGGGCATGTCAAATACACTGGCATCGATCAATTCGAAGGTCGAGACAGCAGTCAACCAAAACTTCCGTTACGTGAAATGCACAAACGGCTGTCGACACTCGAAGCCAAAGTCCAACTGGTTCCAGGCGATGCTCATTCGGCGTTGACACGGATTGCAAATTCCCATGTGCGAACGGACCTGATTCTGATCTCCGCCGGTCAGGATGAGTTGTCATTGTCCGAAAGTTGGTTCTATTTTCCCAGGATGTTGCACGCGGGATCTCTCGTCTTGATTCAACATCAGCCTGGTAGCGCATTCCAAGCGTTGTCGCGATTGGAAATTGAAAAACGCGTTGACCAGAAATCGGCAAAACCCCACGCCAAAGTTGCATAGATTGCATTCCGTGATCGATCGTTCCGAGCAGGCCAGTTGCGTTCGTTGACGCACCCCTGAATTCCATTGCCATTGCCAGAGCGATGAGACATTTCCTCGGTGGCCCTGTTCGTTGGCAAATCTTCGGCCCACTGCCCGGGCTGGCCACGCCAATTCGGAATGTCTCGGTGCTTATCCAAGAAGTGCTTTTTTTTTGCCTTTCAAGTTGGCGTGGATTTCTCGACCATGAATCCCCGTTTTCCTGCTCGAGCGTGGAAGTGACTTCGCACAGTCCTGCCGTTATATTGTTGATCCGATCGCATTACGGCAGGTTGAGACCCGGTCTTTGCTATTCCGGTTGCGAGGCACATGAATTCGCTTTGATCGAATTCAATATTCATTTGAGAACTTGACTTGGAAACAGAAGATGCACATTAAGCCCGCGAGTACCTGCGAATTCGACATTCTCGCTTTGGGCGAAGTCATGTTGCGACTGGACCCGCGCGAAGGTCGCGTCCGAACCGCACGCAATTTCGATGTTTGGGAGGGCGGGGGCGAATACAATGTCGCACGCGGTTTGCGCCGATGCTTTGAGATGCGGGCCGGATTGGTTTCGGCGTTTGCGAAAAATGAAATAGGTCGGTTGTTGGAGAACCTGATACTCACTGGCGGCGTCGACATGCGGTTTGTTAAATGGATGGAATTTGATGGCGTTGGGCGAGCGGTCCGTAACGGATTGAATTTTACGGAACGCGGATTTGGCGTTCGAGCGGCGGTGGGAACGTCTGATCGCGGCTATACCGCCGCCTCCCAACTTAAACCGGGCGACATTGATTGGGAACATATCTTTGGTGAGCTGGGAGTTCGCTGGTTTCACACGGGCGGTATCTTCGCGGCGTTGTCCGAAACCACTCCAGGAGTAATTTTGGAAGCGCTGCAAGCGGCCAAGCGGCATGGTACGATCACATCGTATGATCTCAATTTTCGCAGCTCGTTATGGAAGTCGTTTGGCGGCAAAGCCAATTGCCAACGAGTCAATCGTGCGCTGGCACCGCTGGTCGATGTAATGATTGGCAATGAAGAAGATTTCACGGCCTGTTTAGGATTACATGTCGCAGGACTGGACGACCAAATGAAGGAGTTGCCGATGGAAGGCTACAAGGAGATGATCGCCCGCGCGATTGGTGAGTTTCCCAATTTCCAATGTATCGCGACGACGCTCCGAACCGTAAAATCAGCGACGATCAATGACTGGGGTGCACTGTGTTGGTACAACGGAGAATTGTTTCAGGCGACGTATCGGGAAAATCTTGAAATTTTCGATCGCGTGGGAGGCGGAGACAGTTTTGCCTCGGGTTTGATTTATGGCTTAATGCAGCACGGGGACGGGCAATCGGCTGTTGATTACGGCGCGGCACATGGAGCATTGGCCATGACCACTGCCGGAGATACTACTATGGCCAGCCTGGACGAAGTCGAAGCGTTGATTTCAGGCGACAGTGCCAGAGTGAAACGATAACCACGATGAAACGATTTTCGGCAATCATGCGTGAAACCTGGTGGGTTTGGTTAATCTTGATCGGAGGTGGAATTATCGCCGGGAGCCTGGTCTCGCGTATTTTCTTTATGGCGATCCCGATCAGCTTTTTCGCATTTTTCTATTTTGCGATCATGCGTTACGACGACGAAGGCAAATCCCGCGGCAGCGGTTGATTCGACCCAGGGCTCGATTTTTTTTCAGACTCTTTGTGTAAGTTTGAACACCCAAGTATTGGACGCCGCTCATGAACGAAAACAACTTTGGCCAAGACCTTGAATTTCTTCAGCGGCATGTTGAGACCTTGGTATTGACGAACAAACACGCGCAAATTGCGGTGGTCCCTCAATGGCAAGGCCGAACGATGACGTCCTCTTCGGCGGGTCATCAAGGTACGAGTTACGGGTATCTCAACTACGATCATATCGCCAGCGGAAAACATGACCCTCAGATCAATCTCTATGGTGGCGAAGATCGATTGTGGATATCCCCAGAAGGAGGTCAGTTTTCTGTTTTCTTTGACCCTGGTGACGAAATCAGTTTTTCCAACTGGCGCACTCCGGCCTTGCTCGATACCGAACCGTTTGAATTGGTTGGTCGATCCGAGTGTTCATTGACGTTTACGAAGCGGGCAAGTCTCACCAACCGCAATCGCTTCGAGTTTGCAGTTCGATTGGATCGCACCGTGATGTTGCATTCATCTGTCGCAGCTGCCGAACGATTGGGGGTCGCTCTGGATGGAGTGAGTCTGGTTTTTCATGAAAGCCACAATACGATTACCAATGTGGGCGGACAAGCGTGGTGTCCGGAAACTGGTTTGGTTGGTGTCTGGATGTTGTGCATGAACAAGCCGTCGCCTCAAGCAACTCTGTTAGTGCCATTTCAAAAAGGCTCGACGGAAGTGCGCGGGCCAATCGTCAACGCCGACTACTTTGGCAAACTGGACTCGCGCCGGCTGGTGGTCGATGAAAACGCCGGGCTGATCTATTTTCTCGGCGATGGTCAACTTCGAAGCAAACTTGGGCTGACCTTCGATCGCGCAACATCGCGTTTGGGTAGCTGGGATCGACAACGAGGAGTACTTTCGATTGTGGAATTCAATCTTCCGTCCGTCGCGCTGCATGGATACACTAATAATCTTTGGCAAATTCAGGAAACGCCGTATGCGGGTGACGTGATCAATTGTTACAACGACGGTCCCAACGACTCGGGTGGGAAGTTGGGTGGTTTTTTTGAACTGGAAACACTGGGCCCGGCGCTGGCCTTGCAGCCGCTGGAGTCCTACACCCACCAACACCGAACCATGCGACTGGAGGGCCGGCGCGAGACCCTCGATTCTGTCGCGAAACACGTTTTTGGTGTGGACTTGGATCAAATCGAATCGCGATTGACCGAATCGGGTTGATCAAGGAAAATAATGGGCATGATTCGGTTTTATTGCAATTCATGCGGGAAGTCATTACGAGCGGACGAATCGATCGTCGGGCGCAGTTCGAAATGTACGTCTTGCGGCAACGTCAACCGAATTCCCATCGAATCATCGCGAAAACCGGGTGAAAAAAAACGGCCCGATGACGACTTGGTGGCCGTGCTGGCGGGTTCCGATTCATTTAGTGACTTGAATGACATGGATTTTTCAGCCAGCGACCAGGCCGAGCGTCGTTCAGCAAAATCGCACTTGATTGCCATGCCGACCGATACTAGCAGGCCTTCGGTCGCCCAGCTCGATCGTGTGGTTCCGAAGTTCCAACCTCGAGTTGGGGTCAAGCGTCGAACCATTTCGCCGGCCCTGGTTGCCTCCATTGCTGGTTTACTAGTTTTTTTCGGAGTGATTTATTGGATTTTCAGTTCCACGCGAACCAGGATCCCTGTTCCGGTTCCCAAAACCGCATTTGAGCAAACAAACGAAGCAAAATTGTTTGCAAATGAATTGTTCGAATTGAAAAAATCCCGTCGCGTGCTCGAATTTGCTGAAAATGCGCTCAATGATCGCGGACTTCCCAAATCCCATTTAGCCGGAGTGATTGGAATAACTCAAAAATTCGATTCGCTGGTCAACGATGGTTATGCGCTTCAGGAAGGCAATTCATTGTTTGACAGTGGAAAAGTGGCGGACGCGAAGAAATTGATACAGAGCGAAACAAAACGGCTGGGAGATCTGAAATCCGAAATCGACAAAGAAACCAAACGGCTGAATTCCATCATTTATGCCAAACAATAGGGCGGAGCTGGTCGCCGTGATGTGTTATGACGGAGTTGTTTGACACAACTTTCGCCAACTCTTCTTTCTTCTTGCAAGTGCAGCACAAAACAACGCAAGTAACGCGATTGAACAGGGGCTTCTGACAAAATCTCGTTGTTCGAACGTCAATGTGCTGGCAGAACCGATCGAATTCAGTCATTTCGACGCGGTGCAAAAACCACCGACCGTTTCTCCATTGCCTGTTGGGCATTTGAGCGCTGGCACGTAGAATGGGTGGTTCGAATTTTATCAGCAACTGGATCGGAATCGCCGCCCAAAATGCCAGCCTCAGATATTGTTGTCAAAGGTGCAAGGGAACATAACCTTCGCAACGTCAATCTTGTTCTTCCTCGCAACCAGCTGATTTGCTTAACCGGCGTCAGCGGCAGCGGCAAAAGTTCGTTTGCGTTTGATACCCTCTTCGCCGAGGGTCAGCGTCGGTACGTCGAAAGTCTCTCCAGTTTTGCCCGACAATTTCTGGGACAAATGCCGAAACCGGATGTCGATCTCATCTCGGGTTTGAGTCCTTCGATTTCAATTTCGCAAAAATCGTCGGGTAGTAATCCGCGTAGTACCGTCGGAACAATTACCGAGATTTATGATTTTTTGCGAATCTTGTACGCTCGTGTAGGGCAGGGGTATTGTCCGAAATGTGGCCAAGCTATCTCCGCTCAATCTCGGGACCAGATTGTCGGCAGCATCATGCAATTTCCGGCCGGAACAAATTTCTCGGTGTTGGCTCCCATTGCCCGTGAGCAGAAAGGTGAACATCGGGATCTGATGGCGGACATGCTGAAACGCGGATTCGTCCGGGTGCGGGTCGATGGTGAAATCATCAACCTCAATTCAGAGATTAATCTCGATCGCAGTCGCCGTCACAACATTGAAGTCGTTATCGATCGGCTAACTGCCAAGCCGAGCGTACGCGGTCGATTGGGTGAAGCGGTCGAAGCCGCGATGAAACTGGGTAAAGGGACGCTGATCGTAACCATCGAATCGGACGTGGCCGTACCAGCTGACCCGACCGAGATTGACTTTGATTCCAGCGATGAGGTGGACGACCGGCAATCCCAATTAAACGCTAAATCCAAGATCAAGACTAAAACCAAATCCAAAGCCAAACTCAATCGCGACGTCACGGCAGCCGATCGGGTGTACTCGACCACTTACGCTTGCGCTCCGTGTGGAATCAGCTTCACGCCTCCGACTCCGCAATTGTTCAGTTTCAACAGTCCCCAGGGAATGTGTCCGACCTGTGACGGATTGGGTGAGCTGTTTACGTTTGACCGTGGCAAACTGGTAACCAATCCGACCCGTTCGTTTCAACAAGGGTGTTTTGATTTGCTGGGCAATTGGAAAGACCTTGGTCGATGGCGGCGGCACATCTATCAAGGCGTGGCCGACGCCGTCGAACGAGACAAAGGCCTCGAAACGGGCACGTTACTGGAAACCGCCTGGGAAGATCTCGGCGAAGAACTGCAGGACCTTTGGTTGTACGGTACCGGTGAATTGCACATTACCTATACCTGGCGGGGTGGCAATACTCCGATGAAGTATGGCGGAAAGTTCGACGGGATTGTTGCCGAATTGGATGAAAAGTATCGCACACTCAACAGCGCCCCAAAACAACGAAAACTGGAAGAGTTCATGGCGGAGGTCATTTGCAATGATTGCAATGGCGCGCGATTGAATGAGCAATCCCGGCATTTTCGCTTGCAAACAACCCATGAAAAGTTTGGCGAAAATTCCAGCCTGTCCATTTCGGAAGCTTGTGAACTTTCGATCAGTGATGCGTTTGAATTTTTTGGCGGCCTGGCGCTGGACGAAACCAGACAATTTATTGCGACCGAACCCCTAAAGGAAATTCGAAATCGGCTGGGATTCTTACTAAACGTCGGGTTGGACTATTTGATGCTCAACCGGACAGCCCCAACGCTGTCGGGGGGCGAAAGCCAACGAATCCGCTTGGCTGGTCAAATCGGAGCCGGCTTGGTCGGTGTGCTCTATATCCTGGACGAACCATCCATCGGCTTGCATCCCCGCGACAACGATCGATTGATTTCGACCTTGCAACACTTGCGTGATCTCGGCAACACGGTGGTGGTGGTCGAACACGACGAAGACACGATGCGGGCGTCTGACTATTTGATTGACTTCGGGCCCGGACCCGGCATTCGCGGTGGCGAAGTGGTAGTGCAGGGGCATCCGTCGGAGATCATCAAATCAAAAACCAGCTTGACCGCGCGCTACCTGAGCGGCGATTTGAAAATTGCGATCCCTGAACGACGTCGTCCCGTCGAATCGGACAAACAATTGACGTTGGTTGGTGCGCGTCACAATAATCTCAAAAACATCAATCTCGAGATACCGCTGGGCAAGTTTGTCTGTGTCACAGGAGTCAGCGGCAGCGGCAAGAGCTCATTTGTCAATGCGATTCTCCGTGAAGAACTCAAAGAACGCTTGAATGGCGGCATCAGCGAGGCGGGCGATTTCGACGAAATTCTGGGTGTCGAACACCTCGACAAAATGATTGCCATCGACCAATCGCCAATCGGCCGAACGCCTCGGTCCAACCCGGGAACCTATATCAAACTGTTTGACGAGATCCGCAAACTCTACACCCAACTACCGGAAGCCAAAACGCGGGGCTACGCGGCCGGACGATTTAGCTTCAATGTTAAAGGCGGTCGATGCGAAGCTTGCGAAGGCAATGGCTCGAACCGACTCGAAATGGATTTTCTGGCCGATGTCTGGGTGACGTGTCCTGTTTGCCAAGGCCACCGATTTAATCGAGAGACGCTGCAAGTAAAATTTCGCGAGAAATCCATCGCCGAAGTCCTCGAGATGGACATCGAACAGGCCATGGTTTTTTTCGAGAATATTCCCAAAGTTCTCAGCAAACTTCAGACTTTGCACGCTGTGGGTTTGGATTATTTGAAAATTGGCCAACCCTCGCCGACCTTGTCCGGCGGTGAGGCCCAACGAATCAAATTGGCGCGCGAGCTCGTTAAACGGAGTACGGGTAAAACGTTGTACATGCTCGACGAGCCCACGACCGGATTGCATTTTGCCGACATCCAATTGCTGTTGAATGTGTTGCAGGATTTTGTCGCGGCAGGCAACACCGTTCTGGTTGTGGAACACAATCTGGATGTGATCAAGACAGCCGACTGGGTGATCGATATCGGACCCGAGGGAGGTTCCGGTGGCGGTCGATTGGTTTGTGCCGGTACGCCAGAAGACGTCGCCGCGTGCGAGGACTCATACACTGGTCGCGCACTTCGCCGAACGTTGGAAGAAAAGCGAACCATCCTGCCCAAGAAGAGTCGTCGCGGCGATGCCCCGGTTCAAGCCACGCAAATCATTGTGCGCGGGGCCGAGCAACATACGTTGAAAAGCGTTGATGTGAATATTGACCGGGACAAAATGACGGTGTTTTGCGGCCCCAGCGGCAGCGGCAAAAGCTCGATGGCAATGGACACAATCTACGCCGAAGGACAGCGACGCTATGTCGAGTCATTGAGTTCCTACGCCCGCCAATTTGTGAATCAACTGGAAAAGCCTCGTGTCGAACACATCGAAGGTCTTTCGCCGGCGATCGCGATTGAACAGAAAACGCTGGGCTCGACGCCGCGTTCGACCGTCGGCACGGTGACCGAGGTCTATGACTATTTGCGAATTCTGATGGCTCGTTTGGGGACGCCCTTTTGTCCCGCCTGTGATATTCCGATTGGTACTCAAACCAGTGATCATATTGTCGACAAACTATTGGCGTACCCCGACGGGACTCGACTGCTACTGCTCGCTCCCATTCGTCTCGACGCAAATCAGACGTTCGAGCAATTGTGGGACGAAATTCGGACTCTGGGCTATATCCGTGTCCGAGTCGACAATCTTACGTATGCGATCGATGAGGTCCCGTTATTGAATTCCCGCGGGAGACATCAAATTGAAATCGTCGTTGACCGGCTGGTCGTGCAACAAAAATCTCGCTCGCGAATTGCCGAGAGTGTCGAATCGGCTTTGTCACTAGGGCAGGGCGTGATCAATGTCGCCGAGCCGCAGGACGGCGTACCGGAACAGCATTGGCGCATGGTCAAACATAGCCAACATTTGGCGTGTGACGCTTGCGGCCGAAGTTTTGACGCTTTGACGCCGCACAATTTTTCATTCAACAGTCAACTCGGCTGGTGTCCGGACTGCGAAGGGATCGGTACTCAGACGGGCGCAAACCCGGCTGCCCTAATGAACGACGCGGAGTTGTCGTTGAAAGACGGTGCGATTAGCCTGTGGCCCAGTTTGAAATCCAAACTTTCGCAATCCATGTTGACGGCCTGGACCAGCGGAACTGGAGTTCCGCTCGCCATCCCATTTAATCAATTGGACGCGCGGAATCGAAAATTGGTATTCTATGGTTCGGGTGAACGCTGGTTTGATGTTCCGGATGGGTCGGGCAATGTACTATTTTCATTCCAGTACAAAGGGGTTTTCCCGACGCTGGAAGAAGCTTCCCGGCTGTCGCCCAATCTCCGGCAGCGAATGCAAATGCTGATCGGCGAAGTCGAATGCGGGTGTTGCGGCGGAAGTCGTCTGCGCGATGATGCAGCGGCAGTACGGTTCCGCGAATTGTCGATCGATGGAATTTGCCGATTGCCAGTCGGTGTTATGGCCACAACCATCAAGAAATGGAAACTCGATCCCCGCGAAAAGAAAATTGCGGGAGAGTTGATCCGGGAAATCAGCAGTCGCATCGATTTTCTGAATAACGTTGGTTTGGAGTATTTGACGCTCGATCGCACTGCCGCATCATTGTCCAACGGCGAGGCTCAGCGCATTCGATTGGCGAGCCAACTGGGCAGCGGGTTGTGTGGTGTATTGTATGTTCTGGACGAGCCGACCATTGGTTTACATCCGCGCGACAATACACGGCTGCTATCGGCGTTGCACCGATTGCGGGATTTGGGCAACACCCTAATCGTTGTTGAGCATGATCGGGAAGTCATTCAGAGCAGCGATGCGATTTGCGATTTTGGTCCTCAAGCCGGTATCAACGGTGGCGAGATCGTCGCACAAGGCACACCGGAGGCCGTCGGCAAAGACAAAAATTCCGTAACCGGCCCTTATCTCTCCGGCCGAAAAGCGATCGCTATGCCCTCCAACCGTCGACCCGCGCTGTCAGCCGGCCTGCCCATTCCGGTGCGCGGTAAAACGAAAACGGCCACCAAAAAACGCACGACTACGGCCACCGCGAACTCTTCGCCCGCCAAGACTTTTGTGCCATTGGTTAACACTTTGGATATCGTCGGAGCGAAACACAACAACCTGAAAGACATCGACGTCAAAATCCCGCTGGAAACCCTCACGGTCGTTACCGGCCCGAGCGGTTGCGGAAAGAGCTCGCTGATCAATGACATTCTGTTTAAGTCTCTTGCGCGACGGCTGCACCGGACCACCGCGATTCCCGGCGCGCATAAAGGCATTCGCGGCATCGAGTACATCAACAAAGTGATTCGAGTTGACCAAACCCCGCTGGGCAATTCGCCGTCGTCCAATCCGGCGACCTATACCGGTGCTTTCGATTTGATCCGCGAGCTATTCGCTCAATTACCCGATGCGAAATTGCGCGGATACACGTCTCGACGTTTCAGTTTTAATGTGCCCGGCGGACGCTGCGAAGAGTGTTTTGGGAACGGACAGATTTGTATCGAAATGCATTTCCTACCCGACGTCTGGGTGGAATGCGCGGCTTGTCGCGGACGTCGTTACAACGAAGAAACATTGGCTGTTCGCTACCATGAGAAAACCATCGACGACGTCCTGAAAATGTCCTGTGGCGAAGCCGTCCGGTTGTTCCACAATATTCCGAAGATCCGGCGCATTCTGAAAACACTTTGCGATGTTGGTTTGGATTACGTCACACTGGGGCAAAGCGCCGCAACGTTGTCTGGCGGTGAAGCGCAGCGCGTGAAACTGGCGGCGGAACTTGCGCGGCCAGATACGGGACGAACCCTGTATCTGTTGGACGAACCGACGACTGGCTTGCATTTCGACGACCTCTGTAAATTGCTCGATGTGATTCAACGGTTAATCGATATCGGAAATACCGTTGTCCTAATCGAGCACAATCTGGATATGATCAAATGTGCGGACTGGGTTATCGACTTGGGACCCGAAGCAGGACAAGGAGGCGGCCAGATTGTCGTTCAAGGGACTCCCGAGGAAGTTGTAGATTATGCGACCAAAGCGCTGGCCGCAGCGTCCAAATCCGGCCTTAGCGATCCCAAGCAACCACGAAGTTACACCGGCGAGGCGTTGACATCCGTGTTGGCGACTGATCCCTATGAACTGCGAATTCCGTTTGATCCCCACAAAGATGATCGCTGGCAAGATGGCGATTTGGATATTGAAGATATCGGCATTGCCGCCAAAATGCCTTGGGAGTCGGACGGTCGCCGCTGGCATACCGAAGACCGAGTCGGGCGCGCTGGCGAGCCAGTCAATTGGGATGGCGAAATTCTCGCGCACGTCGTGGATGCGATTCAACAACACGCCGGCTTCGGCGACACCGTTTGGGATCAACGCACGGTCGTCGAAATCCATGGACAGAAGAAATCCCAGGGTTGGTTCTTTCATGCAATTACCGGTGACGCTTGGCTGCTGAAAATGAAATTCCGCGTCCGCCCCCGCACGTTCAAACGAGAGGACTTAGTTGAACAAATACCGTTGCCAACACCGAACGAAATGGATCATATCCCCGTGTACGGCAATACGCCGCGAGTAAAATTGACCAACACGACAGCGAATTGGCAGGAGATCGAGTTTCGAGTTCATACATGGCAGGAAATCGACATTCCCGGATTCTGGAAATTTCTCGACGACGCGATTGCCAGCTTTCAGAACAAGATTGATCGCATCGAGGCGCATCTTGAAAGCGAAACTCCCTGGGCCAAGCTCGGGAAGCAATGGCATTTTATGCGCAAGGGATTTACCGCCGGCGATCCGATCAACTGGGATGTTCAAGTACTCGAACGACTGCACGAAGTAATCGAAGCCGTAGCGCCGGAGGGTGAGTTTTTCTGGAGTAACAAACAAGTGGTCCACGTGTACTTGCCCCAACAAAAGGAACCTTGGGTCAGTATCCAAACCAAGAAACCGGATGCCGTCTGGCTACAGGTTTCTGGACCGAAAGACACCGTTACCGCGGGTCGTGTCGCCGACATTGCCGATTCGCCGACCATTTCGTCGAAAACCAATGTCGACGTCGTGCGGATGAGTTTTCATGAAATCAGTCAAGTCGAGAACCAGAAGCTGAAAGAGTTCTTGGTCGAACATCGAGCTCGGTTGGTTTAATATTGTTCCGCGAGGATGCAAGATAACAGCGTTTTTTCCACTTCCTGGTTTACTCCAGTCATTTTTTCGAATTGATCAATGTCCAACGCGATCGTAGCTCAGGTATCGAAAAATTTGTTGTTTCGCTATCGAATCGTCTGCCACAAGTTGGCCTCTCAGCCAACTGGGAATTTTGAATTGCCGACAGCGAATCGGGTGTTGGCGTTGAACGAACTGGAGGGGCAAAAATCTTTCGCCGATGTCAGAATCGGCTGGCGGGACGACGGTATATATTTTTCCGTGTCCGTCTCCGAGAAAAAGCAAGCGTTATGGTGTCGCGAAACTCAGTTGTTGGAAAGCGATGGCATACAACTCTGGTTTGATACCCGCGCGACGCACAACATTCATCGCGCTAGCAAATTTTGTCACTGGATGATGTTGATGCCCAGTGGAGGCGGTGCCACCCAATCCCAGCCAGTTGGTCGGCTGCTGAAAATCAATCGCAGCAAGGAAGATCCACCGACAATTAGTCGGGCGAAAATCGCGGTCACCAGCACCATCTCGAAAGCGGGTTATCAACTGTCAGCATTCATTCCAGGAACTGGATTGCACGGCTGGAATACCGCGGACCACCGTCAGTTGGGTTTTAATTTCGCGGTCATTGACCGCGAATTGGGCTGGCAAACCTTGGCGATTGGTCCCGAATTGCCGATTGCTGAAGACCCCAGTTTATGGCAAACCTTGTTGCTCCAAGACTAAGCGATTTCGCTGCACCGGCAATGCGGTGCGATCAGCCTGTCGGTACAATCCAGCGTCTCTGAGAGACGCTGCTACGTAGGCGAGTCTCTCCGAGACTCGCATCACACCGAGACTCGCATCACACCGACTCTGCAAACACCTGCATGTCGGCGGCGTATGACGCAACGCGTTGTTGCATCTTCGATTTGGCAGTCTTCAAATCCGAAATTTCGTCGGCCGGTACCATCGTAAACAAATAGAATTTGATCTTTGGTTCCGTTCCGGACGGGCGGGCGGCGACGTAGTTGCCAGGTAAAGCCGTTTCAAAAATCAAGAGGTTGCCGTGAGGACCGGTGATCAATTCGGATTCTCCATTCGCGAAAATTCTCTGACCCGTTGAAAAGTCTCGCACGGCGGTTACGGCCAAGCCACCCAACGATTTCGGCGGATCGGTGCGAAATTTCTGCATCAGTGCTTCCATTCGTTTCATCCCGTCGGAACCCTTCATGCCGATATTAACCAACGACTCATGGTGGAACCCGTGTTGTCGATACAATTCGTCAAGATGCTCAAACATTGACTTGCCCGTCGATTTCACCCATGCCGCCAACTCGGACATCAACATGCAGGCCACGGCACCGTCCTTGTCTCGGCAATAGTCTCCCACCAGAAAACCATGCGATTCTTCGGTTCCGAAAACAAATTGAGCGGGCCCAATTTCGTCCATCAAGCTGCAAATCCACTTGAAGCCAACCAAGTTCTCATGGTAACACTTGACGCCATACCATTCACAAATGCGATTGATCATGTGGGTCGTTACCAAAGTCGTGACGACGTAATTGTCTGGTCCCAAAGCTCCATTCGCTTGACGTTGGCGGAGAACATAATCCGCCAACAACACACCCAGTTGATTTCCGTTGAATGTGTTCCACTCCCCGGCAGTATCCATCGACACGGGAGCGGCCGCTCCCATTCGATCAGCGTCGGGGTCCGACGCCAAAATCAATTCCGCGCCTGTTCGTTTGGCATGTTCCATGATCGCGTCGAACACTTCCCGATTTTCCGGATTGGAAACATGTCCAGGAACATTGGGGAAATCCGGGCTGGGTTCGCGATGTGGGCCATAAATTTCCAACTCGTGAAAACCGACTCGGTTCAGCAAGGACTTGACATTGAACTCACCTACACCGTGCAGCGGTGAAAAGATAATCTTCAAGTTACGCGGCCCCGGAAAACTGTACTGAGCCTCCGCTGTGCACAGCGCATGATCTACCTCCGCAAGCATCAAATGCACTTTCTTCTGCGCGACCGCCGTTCGAAAATCGACCACGGGAATGTCCTGGACTTGAGCCACTTTCTCAATCACCGCTGCATCGTGGGGTGGTATCAATTGAGCGCCGGTCGACCAATAGACTTTCACCGCATTGTCGCTCGGCGGATTGTGGCTGGCCGTGACCATGATGCCGCAATCACAGTTTTTATACCGCGTCAAAAATGACAACTCCGGCGTACTTCGAAAGTCGTCGATGAAATAGACCTCGAAGCCGTTGGCCACCATGACGCTGGAACAAAGTTCGGCGAATTCACGACTGCGGTGTCGCGTATCATAGGCGATCGCCATCGACCATGGCCCCGACGGTTTCACTTCTTTGATATACGCAGCCAACCCCTGGGCGCTCTCGCCAATCGTTCGAGCGTTGATCGCGTTGGAACCAAACGGGTACATCATCCCGCGGCGACCGCCCGTACCAAACGGTATGATCGTCCAGAACACATCGTCGAGTTTAGCCCACTTTTCGCCGTGAATATGTTGGACAATGTCCGAGGTGTAGGCCGCGTATTTCGGTTCGGTCAACCATTCCGTTAAATTGAGCACCGCTGATTCAGAAATTTTTCCGGCTGTCCTCGCCGATTCAATGGCCGACAAACAAAATGCGATATCAATGGGGGCGGCGGTTTCAGACATGGCGGTTTGTCGCTATTTTGTAAGTTTGAAAAACGTGAATTATAGTCATTTTTCCCGATCGCAGAAGTGAGCCCCATGCACGAACCCATTATCAGCGTCTCCGGCCTGCGAGGTGTTATCGGCACGAGCCTTGATCCAATTTTGGCCATGAAATACAGCGTGGCCTTTGCAGCGGCGTTGTCGCAACCGGGTCCGATCGTCGTCACGCGCGATGGCCGATCGACCGGTTCAATGCTGGCTCAAGCGATCTCCAGCGGACTGCAGGCAATTGGTCGCGACGTTTTGTATGGAGATGTCGCAGCGACGCCGACCACCGGGATTCTGGTGCGCCAGCATGCCGCCGCAGGTGGAATTCAAATTTCGGCCAGCCATAATCCGGCAGAATACAATGGCATCAAATTATTCGAGGCCAGCGGCCGCGTCATACCCGCCGAGGCAGGCCAATTGGTCATCGACGCGTATCGCAACTTTCACTTCCCGGTCGTCTCTCACGAACGGGTCGGTTCGTTTCAATTGCTTGCCGATACCACCTCGGCCCATCTAGCAGCGGTGTTAAAAACCGTGGATGTCGATCGAATTCGCCGCCGCCGATTCAAGGTCGTTCTGGACAGCCATCATGGAGCCGGTTCCATTCTGGGCCGACGATTATTGGAGGCGCTGAACTGCGACCTCCAGTGTTTCGGGGACGTTCCCGACGGCCTGTTCGAAAGATCACCCGAGCCGACGGAAGTCAACCTGAAAGCGACCACTGCGCGCGCCGTCGAATTGGCTGCTGATGCCGTATTCTGTCAGGACCCCGATGCGGATCGACTGGCCATCATCGACGAACAAGGCGTTTATATCGGGGAAGAATATACTTTGGCAATTACGCTGAACCACACCCTGAAAGATCGCCGTGGACCAGTCGTGATCAACTGCTCATCCAGTCGCATGTCGAATGATATCTGTGAATCTCATGGCTGCGAATTGCACCTGAGTGCCGTGGGCGAAGCAAATGTAACTACCCTGATGCAAGCGTTGAATGCGGTGTATGGCGGAGAGGGGAATGGCGGCCCGATTGATCCGCGAGTGGGATACGTTCGCGATAGTTTTGTCGCCATGGCACAGGTGCTCGACGCGATGGCTGCCGGCGGCAAGACAATTAGCCAACTTGCCGCCGAAATCCCTCGGTACGAAATCTGCAAGACTAAAATAGATATCCCTCGAGAGCGGATTCCGACTTTGTTCGAACGATTGAAGGCCACGTATCCCGATGCCCGAATCAGCGAGCTTGACGGCCTGCGCTTGGATTGGGCTGACCGTTGGATGTTGGTTCGTCCCAGCAACACCGAACCAATAGTCCGGGCGATCGCCGAAGCTCGCGACATGTCAATCGCTAAATCGTTGTGCGACGAAGCGGATCGATGCGTTCCCAGCGCATGATGAGCATTGCTCGAGTTGAAACGTACTTTTTGGCGCAGCAACGAGCAAGTTTCGTTGACCCCACAAATTCATAGACTCGTGTCGGCAACAGTTCGGCGCAGAGAACCCGATAGGTTTTGATTGGACTGTGGCTACGTTCTCGACCAGTTCGAGGCTATAATGGTTGGATGAACAACGATGTCACCCGCATCTTAAAAAACATCGAAGACGGTGACCGACAAGCGGCCGAGCAGCTGTTGCCGTTGGTCTATGATGAATTGCGACGATTGGCAGCCAATCGTATGAGAAATGAAAAATCCGATCATACGCTCCAGCCCACGGCACTCGTGCACGAAGCATTCATGCGACTGGTGGGCGCAGAAGATCGTCCTCAATGGGATGGTCGCGGCCATTTTTTTGGCGCAGCTTCCGAAGCGATGCGCCGGATTTTGATCGAGAACGCGCGGCGACGCGATAGCTTGCGTCGGGGCGGGAATTTGGTGCGGCAAGAACTGAATGAAAACGATGTCATTACCGGCGAGACAAACTTGGAAACCCTGTTGTCGCTCGATGAGGCATTGACGAAATTGGCGGCGGAGGATTCTGGCTTGGCGAAATTGGTTGAGCTAAGATATTTCACGGGTTTAACGATCGAAGAAGCGGCGGAAGTTTTGGGTATCTCGCCCCGCACGGCAAAACGCAATTGGGCCTATGCACGGGCATGGTTGCGCCGGAAGCTGGATGACGAAGAGCCACCAAATGACTAGTGCTCGGATAGGCCATAAGTTTCGGGTTGGCGAAATCAGCCGCAAGGCGCTGGTCCCCGGTTTTTTCCAAAGTTACCGGACGCTAGCGCGTTCCGGCTGATCCGAAATCCATGCCGTCACAAAGCTCGAGTTGTGAAATGCTTGACGCGAATGAAAAAACAATTTTTTTGAATGCCTTGGAAGAAGCTTCCGAGGAGTCGCGAGAAGTGTATTTGCGTTCCGCCTGTGGCAACGACGCTAAATTGCGGGCTTCGGTCGATTCGTTGCTGGCCGCTCATGTGCGTCCAGCGCACCCGCTTGATTCTCCCTTGATCCGTGGCTCGACCGAACAACCATCGAATGTGCAGACGTCATCTACGACCAGTGATGTCGGTCGCTACATCGGCCCCTATCGAATCATGGAGCAAATTGGTGAGGGCGGATTCGGTTTGGTCTTTGTCGCGCAACAGGAACAGCCGGTCCAGCGCAAAGTTGCTCTGAAAATCATCCGACCAGGATCAGGATCCAAAGAAATCCTTGCCCGCTTTGACGCCGAACGCCAAGCCGTTGCGATGATGAACCATCCAAATATCGCCCAAATTTTTGACGCGGGCGTAACCGATGACGCGCGGCCCTATTTTGTAATGGAATTAGTTCGCGGCGTGCCGATCACGGACTTCTGCGAACAACACCCACTGAGCCTGACGGAATCGTTGGAACTGTTCATTGATGTTTGCGGAGCGACGCATCATGCGCATCAAAAAGGGGTCATTCATCGGGACCTGAAACCATCCAATGTGTTGGTGACGATGTACGATCACAAGCCGGTTGCGAAGATAATCGACTTCGGTATTGCCAAAGCCGTTGGGCAAAGCTTGACCGACCAGACGATTTACACGCGATTCTTTTCCATGATCGGCACACCGCTGTATATGAGCCCCGAACAAGCGGCGATGAGCGGGCTGGACATCGACATTCGCAGCGACATTTATTCACTCGGCGTGTTGTTGTATCAGCTATTGACGGGCACGACACCGTTTGATCGAGAGCGATTGAACTCGGCGAGCTACGATGAAGTACGCCGCATCATTCGCGAAGAGGAACCGCCGAAGCCGAGTACACGACTGACTGAAACTCACCGCCTGCAGTTGAAAACGTTGGCGAATCAACGTCCAAACAAATTGTCGCCAACGGTGTCCATTGACAGGCAGACCATCCAACATGAATCGATTCCTGGTGACTTGGACTGGATCGTGATGAAGGCGCTGGAAAAGGACCGACAACGGCGTTACGAGTCGGCGGCGGCGATGGCTGACGATTTGCGGCGGCTGCTCCGACACGAAGCGATTGAAGCGCGGCCTCCCTCACGCCGGTACCGGCTGGAAAAGTTCGCGCGACGAAACCGAATCGCTTTGATTACTGGCAGCTTGGTCGCTTCAGCGCTGGTAGTTGGCACCGGTGTTAGTCTGTATCAAGCGTCGCGTGCAATATCAGAAAGAAACGATAAAGAGATCGCGCTGCGAGAAGCGATTGACGCTCGCAACATAGCAACCCAAGCCCGCGAAGCTGTCGAGCGATTCACGGACCGATTAAAAGACGCGAACTCCCTGATGGGCAGTGCCCGCAGCAGTGAAGACTCTCAAGAATTTGGAGCGGCCGAAGCAGCGTACACCACCGCCGTGGAGCTCGTGCCAAACTATTGTCACGTCTGGGTCGAACGGGCACGGTTGCGTGCAAAATTGCATTTGTGGGACGATGGAGCCAATGATTTTTCCACCGCTTTGAAGCTTGAAGCTCCTGTCAATCACAATCAGTGGCAAGGCGCGGCCGCGCTGTTTTTGCTGACCGGCCGAAGGGACGACTACGATTTGGTGATTGATCGATTGTTGCATCCACAACTGTTTGAAACCAACGAACATACCGTCGGGAAACTAAACGCTGACACCGCCGTTTCCGGCACCAACACTCTAAGTTGGACTTCATTGCGGGCTTGCTTGCTACTGCCTTCGACACAGCGCGATTCACGGGCATTCGTCGCCCGAGTCGAAACGCTGCTGGCCACCAGCCAACAACCGCCACCTCCGCGCCCTCTCGATAATCGTAACGGCCGACCTGGGATTCCGCCTGACGATCGAATGCCAAACCAGCGCAACAGACCACCTAACGGACGTCCCGAAGGGCCTCCTAATTTTTTCGTGGACGCACTGGGACCGTTGTTTGGCGGACCGCCTCCCGCAGGTGGGCCGATTCGAGATGAAAATACGGCTCCCGAAAATCGATTGCCTTGGGGTGTGCAGCAGTACATTGCCGGATGGGCTCATGTGCGAGCCGGGAACAATTCAACGGCAATTCAGTATCTGACCGCCGCCCAACGCGATCGCAATTGGCACAACGGAGATATCGTGCGACCGTTGTTAGCCATCGCCCACGAGCAGTCGGGGCAACACTTACAAGCTTTGGCGCAGTTGAAACTCGCGGACTCAACCATAGACGATCTGCTGGCAGAGCTCGAATCCTCGTCCACGGGGAAACATCCGTGGTTTGATGTTGTGGAAACGATTCTGTCGCATCGCGAAGCGACCCAAATGATCACCGGAAAAACGGTTGAGCCGGATCTTCGGCTGGAAGCGATACAACGTCGATCAAGGAGTCTGTTGCAAGGCGAGCAATAGGCCAGCGGAGATCGTTGCGACTGCAGTCTGCGGCTGACCTTTCAACGCAATGTGCGTTTCGAGCAATAAATCAACTGACGGTTACCCATCGGTTTGGGATTGGCAGTTTTCAAGCGGCCGCTCATTTTACGGAATTTTTAGGAAAGTTCAAAAATACCTGGCCCTGTGTCAGCACCTTTTACGCATGACAGTGTAAGAACGACTTGAAAACTCCGGTGTTGAAAGTGGGAAGCATGCGCCCCGAGCGAAAATGCACATTGGACAAAAGCATGCATTTCGAATTAACCGGAACGCGCTAGTGTCCGGTTACTTTAAAAAAACCGGGGGCCATCATCCAGCGGCTGATTTCACCAACCCAGAAATTGTGGTGAAACAGGGCAATGGGCTCAGCGGCATAACTGTTGTGTCAACTTCGTGAAACCGAAAATGAAACCGAAAATAAACCCGAAATGTAAAGGAACGAAAATGAAGAGAAAATTTACGCTGGCGATTATCGCGGTGGCGACAATGGTGCTGGGAGTATCATACGGCCAACCCGCACAAGACGATGGTCCGGCCGATGGCGTTGCCGCCAAGATCGCTTGGTATTCAACATTGGAATCCGGATTGGCGGAAGCGAAACGGAGTCAGCGCCCGATCCTGTTGATCTCTGCCGCGCCACAATGTTTGGGTGTCCCGGGAACCTGGTGACCGGGTAAGCAAGGAATGGACAGGAGTTTCCTGTCTGACGCCAGTGTCGTAGCCGCGTCACGCGATTTCGTGTGCATTCGTTTGACGACTTACGAAGATCAAGCTGAAGCCGATTTTTTGAAGACGATCTACGTGGGCAAATCGGGTGATCTGGAAAACACGACCTTTGCAATTCTGTCAGCAGATGGAAAAACGAAATTAACCAAGACCGGACGCGCACCTTTTCATGAGTACCGCAACAGCCAGTCAATGGCAGCTGGGATGCAGGAGATTGCTAAATCGAACAAGGTCCACGCCGAAACGATGTTTACCGATACCAGTTTGCCGTTCACCAAAAATCTCGAAATCGGATTGAATGTGGCCGCTTCCGATGGATTGCCCTTGGTCGTCATTGTCGCCGACGACGAAAAACAATTCGCTGCATTGTCCGACAACACATTATCTGCGGCTTGGAGTAAGTCGGTTGCAGGCCAATTTGTGTATGCAGCTGTGCTCGATCAGGAGCAGCTGAAGCCGATCACCGGTCGAGTGACTGATTCAGGTGCGAAACAAGTCGCCGAGGAGAATTGGAACGGCATTCTGATTGTCGAACCGGACCAGTTTGGTGTCTCGGGAAGAGTGTTGGCCAAGTTGGCCGTCGACGCGGATTCTGAAGCCATCAACAAAGCCTTTAACGAAGCTATTGCCAGCTACCCTCACAAAGTTCACGACCACCATGCCCACGTGCAACTGGGGATCGAGCTGGGATTGGATTGGGAATCGGAAATTCCCGAAACCGATCCTGAATCACTGCGGGCCAAAGAACGGGCCCGAGGGAAATGAAGTTGGCTAGAAGATAGTTTGCCACCCTAGCAGACGACAACCGACCTATTTTAGGTGTCAGGACGACCAAGATACTGTGAAGATACGCAACAACCCCATTAACCTGGTAGAGGATCCAATGATGAAAACTTTGAAAAATGCGTTGCTGGTGTTGGCGGCCGTCGCCATGACGTCCACGTACTTGATCGCGCAACCGCCTGGTGGCAGAGGCGGCCCTCCCGGCGGCTTTCCTCAAGACGGTCCACCACCGAACCACCCCGTAGTTGAAGCGCTCGATGCCGATGGCGACCATGAAATCTCGGCCAGTGAAATCGAAAATGCAATTGCGGTGTTGAAAAAACTTGATACCAACGGTGATGGAAAACTCACCGAAGCCGATCGGCCAGAAGGAACTGGACCGCAGCGCGGTGGTCGTCCCCCTCGGGCGGAAGGTGAGGAGTTCGGCGGGCCAGGCGGTCAGCGCGGTGGTCGTCCACCTCGAGATGGGGGTGAAGGTTTAGGTGGGCCAAGCGATCAGCGCGGTGGTCGTCCACCTCGAGATGGGGGTGAAGGTCCAGGTGGGCCAGGCGATCAGCGCGGTGGTCGTCCACCTCGAGATGGGGGCGAAGGACCGGGCGGGCCAGGCGGTCAGCGCAGCGATGGCGGCGAATCGGCATCGGACTTTGCTACTCGGATTTTAGCGTTTGACAAAAACGAAGATGGTATGGTAACAACTGACGAATTGCCCAGCCGTATGCACAGCGTAATGCAACGCCATGACACCAACAAAGATGGTTCACTAGACAAAACCGAGTTGGACAAAATCGCCACTGCGGCAGGCTCGGCTGATCGCGGTGCACAAGGCGGACCTGGTGGCGGAGAACGTGGCCCGGGCGGACCGGGTGGAGGACGTGGCCCAGGCGGCCCAGGTGGACCGCCATCGCCGGAACGTTTTATCGAGCACGCCATGTCGTTTGATGCCGATGGCGATGGCAAACTGAGCACAGCTGAACTCAAAAAATTCGCCGAGGAAATGCCACCGCCACCACCGGGCGGTGGGCCACCCGCAGGTCGTTAAGATTTCATTTTCAAAATGTGCATAAACCGTCAAAGAAAAGCACCGACTCAGCCCGCCAGCCGGATTCTTCGTCCGCTGGTGGGCTTTTTTGTTTTGACATTGAGGGCGAGCACATGCGATATTAACCTAAACCATTGACACTTCGCTGGGCCGTTCACAGAGTTGCCCGCCTAGCAGCGGGTCAGTCGCCCTGACTCCTTGATTTGGCAAACGCCAAATTCGCCATCATCGTCGTAGACAGCGAGGCGGCCATAGCAGGGCAAATAGTTTGTCCATTCCGCCAACAAAAATCTCCACCGGACCTTATCGGAAGCGCGCGTGTTGAAGAGCATTGGACCCGGCTCTATTTTTTGTTTCACTTTTTCGCATTGACCACGACCGAGTAAATCAAAATTTTTTTCAACGCGTTAAGTTTCCTTCATGTCGGGACTTGAAACCTCGCCAGTACCTGCGTTTGAGATCGTGCCACGGTACAATCGGAGCCAGCGACTGTTTGTTGATTAGGGACGATTTGCTGTCAAAGCCGAGGAACTTTCGAGTGCGTGAGAACATCAAGATTTTTGTTCTGGATACCAACGTCATTTTACATGATGCGCGGTGCATTGAAAATTTTACCGATAACGATGTTATTATCCCAATCACTGTCCTTGAAGAAATTGACAAATTTAAACGGGGGAATGAGGACATTCATTTTCAGGCCCGCCAATTTCTGCGATTGATCGACAGCATGACCGGGCCCATTCTAAGCGAAGCCGGAGTGTCGCGTGGGCCAGGATTGGGTAGCTTGCGGATCGTCTGGACACCACAGATGGATCAAAAAGTCAAAGCTGCATTCATGGAGGACGCACCCGATCATCGCATTCTCAACACCGCCGTATTATTGCAAAAAGATTTTCCGCTGCAAAATGTGGTGCTGGTTTCCAAAGATATAAATTTGCGCATGAAAGCCAAATCGGTTGGCCTGATAGCGGAAGACTACGAAGCAGACAAAATCCCCAGTTTTGATCAGCTTTATACTGGCAAGCGATTGATCGAGAATGTTCCCTCGGCAGAAATTGAAGCGTTCTTCGAGGGCGCCGGCATCGTTCCTCGGGCATCCATTCCCAGCATTGTTAATCCGATCGCCAATGAGCATTTCATATTGAAAAACGGTTCCAAATCGGCGCTGGTGACCTATTCGGGAAAAGACGAATGTTATCGGCGGATCAACAAAGTGGCTGCTTTTGGCATTCAACCGCGTAACGCCGAACAAACGTTTGCGTTACAAGCGTTGATGGATCGGGAGATCAAGCTTGTTTCATTGTCAGGGAAAGCGGGGACGGGAAAAACTCTGCTCGCTCTCGCGGCGGCACTCGAGACCGCGACGCACTACCAGCAGATCATGCTAGCCCGTCCGATCGTCCCATTGAGCAATCGCGATCTTGGTTTCTTACCAGGCGATATTCAGGCAAAACTGGACCCTTATATGCAACCACTGTTTGACAATCTGAATGTAATTCGGCATCAATTTAATGAGAAGGAAAAACCCGCTGAATCCATTCGCAAAATGCTGGATGAAGAGCGATTAGTGATTTCGCCGTTGTCGTATATTCGGGGGCGGAGTCTGCAAAAAATGTACTTCATTGTCGATGAAGCACAGAATTTGACACCCCACGAAGTGAAAACCGTCATTACTCGCGCCGGCGAAGGAACCAAAATTGTGTTCACCGGAGATCTGCATCAGATCGATCAACCCTATCTCGATGCATTGTCCAACGGACTGAGCCACTTAATTAATCGGATGAAGGGCCAAGCCATTTATGCCCATATCAATTTGGAAAAAGGGGAACGGTCACCTTTGGCCGACTTGGCCAGTGAATTGTTATGAGGGTGAACGATAAATCGATAAGACAGTCTGGTGATTCTTCCTTGCTGACGTCTCGCATGGGAGTGACGTTCTAAAGTCTTTGCCGTCGTTACAATCGGTGGTGTTCAGCGTCTGCTTGTGGCAGCCAAATCGGCTGTTTGCAAACAGTGAAAATCGCAGTTCCCAGTTGCGGGAAAGGTAGTCCGTCAATGTCATTAACTTGTTTGCCACGCTTGTCATTTTCGACTATCGACTATCGACTATCGACTATCGACTATCGACTATCGACTATCGACTATCGACTATCGACTATCGACTATCGACTATCGACTATCGACTATGCTAATCAGTGCCAACTCCATTTTTTGTTTGCTCGTAGACATATTTTGAAACGTCCCGAAAGCAGGAAACACGGGCGATGACCGGTTCTTTGCGTCTCCGCAGGTTTGCATAGTTTCTGGCTTAGGTTCTCTTGCTACCCGGCACCGCCTATTTGGAGATTCCGGATGGACTCAGGGCAATGCGGAGGCCCGTGTCATCGGTGTGATTGGACGGCGGGATAAGGCCAACCCGGCAAGCGGACCGGCAACGCGCGGGCTCAAAAAACCAACTGCCACCACGTTGCACGCGGCACGAGCCCTCGCTGGGACCAACTGGATCGGTAGCCGCACCTATCGGATACGCGCCATACCAATCCGAACACCACTCCCACACGTTGCCGTGCATGTCATACAAACCCCAGCCGTTCGGCTTCTTTTCGCCGACGGGATGCGTTTGTTTGTTGCTGTTTTCACGATACCACGCGTGATCACCTAGTGACTTCGCCCCACCTCCAAAACTGAATGCCGTCTTGCTACCTGCCCGACAGGCGTATTCCCATTCAGCCTCCGTGGGCAATCGATAGACCCGGCCAGCCTGCTTCTCTTCAGGCAACTCCGAAAGTCGCTGGCAGAATTTCACGGCGTCTTGCCAGGAGACCGCCTCTATCGGATGGTTCGAACTATCAATTTCCTTCGCCAGTTGGCCAGTTTGAGGATGAAGCATTGCTACTTTGTTACTCTGAAATTCGCTTGGGTTCTCGCCCATCACTTTTTTGTATTGTGCTTGAGTCACCTCGTAAACGCCCAGGTAGTAATCCTGGCTGATCTTCACTTCATGCTGAGACTCGTCAAGCTCCCTACTTAATTCACCCACCTGCTCGCTCGGTGGCGAGCCCATTGTGAAAGTCCCTTGGGGAATCAGCACCAACTTCATTCCGATGATGTTGGTCAGCTCTTTCGGCGATTGGGCGAAATTCACTTTAGCTGTGAGACTGGTCGCTACCAAAGCCAGTGCCATCACAAAAAAATAGAACTGTACTCGCATAAATCTCAACTCCCATCACAAATGAACCGTCCCTCATGTCAGTGCGAGTATATCCGCCACACAACTCACAAAACTGTGTATCAACTAACGCCGATCGTAAAAAGCTCTGGGTTTAACGTTCGATTTCGAAACTTCCAGTCTGGCTCCACCAGGCGGTAGCCAATCGTCGGTGACTTGCACACCAACGTGCATGTCGCGGTCGACGACTTTCGCTTTGGAATTGCCGCTCAGCATTGGTTAGCACTTGGGATCAGCGACGATGAAACGAACGAGATTTTCGCGGAGAACCAATTGCCAGACGGATGGAGTAACTGTAACTTGCGCACAACTTTCAAGAAGATCATCAAACGAGCCGGTCTTCAGACTTGGCCGAAGCTTTTTCATGCCCTGCGCTCGAGCCGCGAGACGGAACTGGCACAGGGAGTTCCCGAAACACGTGGTGACGGGAAGGCTGGGAAATACGCCAACCATTGCGATTCGACATTACCTACTGACGACGGATTCTGACTTCGACCGGGCGACGGCTGCGAAAGCATCGCCAGAAAAAGCGGTGCAGATTCCGGTGCAGCAGGCCGCCGAAAATGGTCGCAAGGAACCGCAGACGCCGAGCCCGAGTTGCCGAAATTCCAAAGAAAACGGCACGTTGCGAGTGGGTGCAACGTGCCGAAGCGGAGAGAACAGGATTCGAACCTGCGGAACAGTTTGACCCGTTCACCTAATTAGCAATCAGGCGCTTTCGACCACTCAGCCATCTCTCCGAGGGATGCACCATTTTGCAAGACTGAGAGCGAATTGGCAAGTCTGGGACCATTTTTTTGACTCCAATTCGAGAAATTATCCATTTATTCGTGCTACAGTTCGAACAATTGTCCCAAGCGACAGACGCATCAAAGATTGTCATGCTTTGGCCAAACATCTTTGAAAATGCCCCATATTGGCTCTCAATGGCGATCTCAGGTTTTATGCAATGGCTTGGTTGTTGGCTGGTATCGCGCTCAACGATCGAACGAAAACCGCTTCTCCAGACCGTTGTTTTCAATTGGTTCCTTCTCAACATCTTCGATACGGTCCATTACTCGCTAGATTCATGCGAATCTTTATCCGGCCCTTGTTCGGCCCGGAGTTTGGGCCGCCAACAACTTCAATCAAATTCGCCTGGGAGTCCCGCCATATCTTGATTTATAGATGCTTCCCCATTCAATCGACATCGCAAACGCCTTTGCCTCCTGCGGCAACAACACTCTTCGCTGAAGGCCTGTTCGCAGCGTTCGACCAATTGATTTACAAAATTTCAGACGGTTTTGTTTTGCAACTCGACGAACTCGATCGTGACGCATGGGCTCATTGATCACCTCGGTGTTGAATAGGAACATCCCAAAGAGCTAAAACCTGGTTTCCGACATTCGCTCTGGGCGACCTGAGACTGATCGCCAGCATGTAACGGTCCCTTTGAAGTGTCCGACTCGATCGCCGTGGCGACCGCTGGTTGTTTTTTAACTCGAATCATACCGCCGGTAGACAATGCCGCGATGTCTCGGTGTCTCGCTTCGTTGCTCTTGATTTACTTTCTCGTTGAACGTTTCGATCCTTATCCAAAGGCGGCGCAGCGGAGCCTCTCGTGTCCGATGGAAAAATCGCCGCGAAAGTGTCCAGCGCTGTAAATGTCGGCGGTCCGTTTCGGTATGAGCTGGGATGAAAACCGAAATTTACCGACAAAAGGGGACGGTTTGGCAAGTTCTCATGTCACTTACGCCCATTCAACGGATAAGCCTTGACACCCGAAAGGAGCAAGCGTATCGTTTATCGACGATGGACAATTTACTTGCGAACAGGATTTCAATTTTTTAAGCGAAAACAGATGGTCAATGCAAAAGTAGAATCTCAAAAATGTGTGCGCGAGCGCCTTGCGTTGCCTGACGTGGATTGGGCCGAAGAGTTGGCCAAGCTAAGTTGGGCGCTGGCTCACCCGGCTCGGGTGCGGATTGTGCGATTGCTGCTTAACCGAACTTCCTGCATGTGCGGAGAGATCGTGGAAGAAATGCCTTTGGCCCAGTCGACGGTTTCTCAGCACCTGAAGATCCTGAAGGAAACAGGTCTGGTGCAAGGCGAAATCGATGGCCCTCGCGTTTGCTACTGCATCAACAAAGATGCGCTGGCCAAACTCAAGAAGTTAATCGCAGAACTGCAAGCCAATTAGAACAACAACACCGGCTGTTATCCGTCTGTTTTTTAGGTAACAACAAAATTTTTTTAACCAAATCTATCGTTCTTCGGCGATGACCGATAGAACGCCAAGGAGCACACAATGAGCGAGCGAAAAATTATCGATGAAGTGCGAGACCAGTACGCGGGTGTGGCCAAGGGCACACTTACTAACGAGTCGACCGCGGTTAGGTCAATCGCATCTGCCTTTGGTTACACCGAGGCCGAACTGAATCAGTTGCCGGCCGAAGCCAATATGGGATTGTCTTGCGGAAACCCCTTGGCTTTGGCCGGCATTCACGAAGGCGAAGTCGTCGTCGATCTTGGTTGCGGTGGCGGTATGGACGTTTTTCTGGCCGCACGAAAAGTGGGTTCAGCAGGGCGAGTCATCGGTATCGACATGACCGCTGAGATGCTTGAGCGAGCCCGCGCCGGTCAACAAAAGCTTGGACTGACCAACGTCGAGTTTCATCAGTCAACGATTGATCGCTTGCCTCTACCCGACAACTCCGTCGACTGCGTGATCAGCAACTGCGTGATCAATCTGGTGCCGGACAAGTTGGCCGTGTTCCGCGAGATCTTGCGCGTGCTTAAGCCAGGCGGCCGCGTCGCACTGAGCGACATTGCCCTCAAGCAAGAGCTGCCGGC
The DNA here is from genome assembly GCA_031400405.1 of Mariniblastus sp. Classification (GTDB taxonomy): domain Bacteria; phylum Planctomycetota; class Planctomycetia; order Pirellulales; family Pirellulaceae; genus Mariniblastus. The sequence continues at coordinate 16,057 of JANNPW010000044.1, read as the reverse complement.
CGAAGTGAAGCAGAGTGTCCAGGCGTATGTCGGTTGCATTTCCGGTGCGATACTCATCGTCGAGTATCGCAGCTTACTTGAACAAGCGGACTTTACTTCCGTCGTTGTAACGGACACCGGTGCCGACTTGAATGCCTATGCGCAGGCGAGCGACGGAGGAGGGTGTTGCGGCGGTAACGCCTGCGGTCCAGACGCCGCCGCGACGGATGTTTCTCACCAGCAGAAGTCTTTGCATGATGGGCTCACGTCGATCATGCAGTCGTTCGATGCCAATGCATTCGCCGCCAGCGTGCGAGTGCATGCCCTCAAACCAGGATCCGAGAAAACAACACTTCATCAGCCGGAACGCGTCAGCGTCCGGTTGGACGTATCAACCACCGAACAACCGGGGGCAAGCGCCCGGCGGCCAATTCCTTTGACTATCTCGATGGAGAAGATGATGAAAACGGTCCAAGTATACGACAAACCAATGTGCTGCTCGACTGGCGTCTGTGGTCCCGAAGTTGATCCTGTATTGCCACAATTCGCAGCGGATCTCGATTGGCTCAAGAGCCAAGGCCACAACGTGGAGCGATACAACTTGGCTCAACAGCCGCAAGCGTTCATTGAGAACAAGGCCATTCATCAAGTGCTCAGCACGGAGGGAACAGAGTCACTACCAGTGGTTGTTATCGATGGCGAGATCGTAAGTCGCAAAGTTTACCCCACTCGCGATGCGCTGACTGCTTTGGTCAGCAACTCGCCAGCCAAGCAACTGTTGCCGGTTGCCAAAGCCAGCGGCGGATGCTGCGGTGGGCCGGCAAAATCGGACGAAACTTGCTGTGCTACTGAAGAACAAGCGAAATCACCGGTCAGCGGTGCAGGCTGTGGCACCACTGGCTGCTGTTAAATATGGGGTTTGGTAGGATTGATTTCAACAACTATCCCAACGAATTCGGCCCAAAGGGCCATTTGTTTGCCTAGCCCATTACGAGAAAACACAAATTCATTAGGGCCAACGGCCCGACCGTTTGATAAAAAGGTGTTCTGACATGCCACAGTCTCTCGCACAAGTTTGGCTCCACCTGGTCTTTTCCACCAAGGAACGTCGCCCGTTCTTGAATGACAAGGAATTTCAAATTGAAATGTTTCGGATGTTGTCACATCATGTCAAAGAATCCGGTTGTGTCAGCGCCTCAGTTGGTGGACACATTGATCATGTCCATTTGCTAGTTGGCTTATCAAGAACAATTACGATTGCGAAGCTAGTCGAGAAGATCAAAACGGAAACATCAACTTGGGCAAAAACCAAAGAGGCGTGCTGGTCCGCGTTCAGTTGGCAGTCGGGCTATGGAGCGTTCTCGGTTAGCCACTCGAATCGCAATGCGGTCGACGAGTACATCCGGAATCAACGAGAGCACCACCAAGAGTCCTCTTTCAAAGATGAGTTCCGGGAATTGTGCAAACGACACGATATCGAAATTGACGAACGTTACGTTTGGGATTGAAGCCGAAACAAATGGCCGGGCCCTTGGCCCTAATGGACGATATGGTCAACGCTTACCCAGGCCTTCAGCCTGGGCTATGCAAACAAAGGGCCCTTGGCCCAGAAAAGAATTCCGGCCCAAAGGGCCAGCCATTTACCTAGCCCAGGCTGAAGGCCTGGGTAACCGATCAACATTTACATCCAAGGACCAACGGCCCGACCGTTATCGAAAAGGATTCCGGCCCAAAGGGCCAGCCATTTACCTAGCCCAGGCTGAAGGCCTGGGTAACCGATCAACATTTGCATCCAAGGGCCAACGGCCCGACCGTTTATCGAAGAGGATATGAATCATGAAGTTTTTAGAACATCCGACTCGCAACCTCTTTTTCACTGGTAAAGGCGGCGTCGGCAAAACGTCGGTTGCCTGTGCGACCGCAGTTCGACTGGCTGATGCTGGCAAGAAAGTCTTGCTCATTTCCACGGACCCAGCCTCGAATCTCGATGAAGTATTGGGCGTCACTCTCGGAAACCATCCCACGGCAATTCCGGCCATAGCGACTCTATTTGCGATGAATCTCGATCCGGAGAAGTCGGCGGCCGAGTATCGCGAACGCATGGTGGGCCCCTATCGAGGTCTGCTGCCGGCGGCAGCAGTCAAAAGCATGGAAGAACAGTTCTCTGGTTCTTGCACGCTTGAGATCGCCGCCTTCGATGAGTTCTCGCGCTTGCTCGGTGACCCGAAAGCCACCGCTGGGTTCGACCATGTGATCTTCGATACAGCGCCAACGGGCCACACGATGCGGTTGCTCACACTGCCATCCGCATGGGATGGCTTCATGCAACAGAACACGACCGGTACCAGTTGCCTCGGACCTTTGGCGGGCTTGCAGGACCAACAGAAGCTCTATCAAGAATCGGTAAAAGCGCTCGGTGATCCAGCCGTGACGACACTCGTATTAGTTGCACGCGCTGAAGCCAGTGCACTGCGCGAAGCGGCGCGAACCAGCGGTGAGCTGGCCGAGCTAGGCGTTCGAAATCAGCATCTGGTTGTCAACGGCGTGTTTCAAGCGACGGGCGCGAGCGATCCTTATGCCGTGGCACTTGAGCAACGAGGAGCGGTTGCGCTGGCCGCGATGCCAGAAGGCTTAAAAAGCTTTCCGCAGACTATCGTTCCGCTCAGCCCTGATGGAATTCTGGGCATCGATTCTTTACGTCGACTCGGAAGAGTTGATCCGACAGCGGCTTTCCGTTCGTCCGAGGACAACACCGAGCGAGTCGATGGCTTACCGATGCTTTCGGAGTTGATCGATGACCTGGTTGCACCAGGTCATGGCGTGATCCTTGCCATGGGGAAGGGTGGCGTTGGCAAAACAACCGTCGCCGCGGCCATCGCAGTAGCGATCGCCCAGCGCGGCTATGAAGTGCATCTATCCACTACCGACCCCGCAGCCCATATCGCTGCCGCGATGAACGATGAAAGTTTGCCGAACTTGACCGTCAGCCGTATCGATCCGGAAGTGGAAACAGCCAAGTATTCTGCGGAAGTCCTGGGCAAAGCGGGCAAAAATCTCGACCAACAAGGCCAAGCAATGCTGGAAGAAGATCTGCGATCACCCTGTACCGAAGAGATTGCTGTTTTCCGCGCATTTGCTGACGCAGTCGCCGCCGGCACGAACAAGTTTGTCGTGCTCGATACGGCTCCGACTGGTCACACGGTTCTCTTACTCGATTCGGCGCTCGCTTACCACCGCGAAGTGACTCGGCAATCCAGCGAAATGCCGGGAGCAGTGGAGAACCTGCTCCCACGGTTACGCGATCCCAACTTCACCCGCGTACTGATCGTCACGCTCCCTGAAGCGACACCGGTCCACGAAGCAGCTGCTTTGCAACGAGACTTGCGACGAGCCGAGATCGAGCCCTACGCGTGGGTTATCAACGAAGTTCTGAGCCCATTACCGCTCACCGATCCAATTATGAAACAGCGTCAATCGCACGAGCAAAAGTACTTGCGCGAAGTTAAAGAAGTTCACGCCAGTCGAGTGGCGATCATTCCATGGCAGATAGAACCTCCAATCGGGCTGCAAGCGCTAAGTCGATTGACGCACGCAGAGTTAACCACGCACCCATCAGCCATTGGGCGTTAGCCCGATGGCAATCATATTCGAGTAATTGTTAGCGGAGTCGGCGCAAGCCGCCCGGTTTTCATCCGTAATTCACACGCAACTACCGGACGGCTCGCGCCGTTCCGCTACAAAGTAAGTGCCATTGGGCTAACGCCGGGCGGCTAATCTTCCAGCTCCGGCGGTTACTGACTGGACGGAATTAAGACTATGCGGAACCAACGTTCGTGCACGAACCGGTTCCCCCACTGGCATTCCCAGTATCGGCCAACGCCAAGCCAATTGCAATTAGTCAATTGGCAGCGGAATTGCCTTGAGTACTTGAAAACATATCCCGCAGCAAAAGTTCCTGTTACAATGCCAACCAATGATTCGACTACGGTCGAACCAATATCAATCGTGGAAATCGTGCCAAGCGGGGTGCTTGACTGGGCGATGGGGTGTTCGCCCGGCACTGGCAAGAGTCATTTTCGGATGCTTGTCGCTGTGATACTCGATTGCGTTTTTGGATAACAAAAACAACGCATGGGGACGCAGCGCTGCGTCGCCTTAAAAGGCCATCTAGTAGATTTCTATCACAATACCCTCTAGATTGATTTGCATGAATGATGTCACTCAGATACTTCAAGCCATCCAACAGGGTGACCAAGCTGCGTCGGATCAGCTGCTGCCGATGGTTTACGAAGAACTCCGCCGGTTGGCCAGATTAAAATTGGCCGATGAACCGTCCGGTCAAACGTTACAGCCAACGGCGTTAGTTCATGAAGCTTACGTCCGACTTGTGGACGCAAAAAATCCACAGGTTTGGAATAGCAAAGGCCATTTTTTCGCTGCTGCTGCCAATGCCATGCGGCGGATCCTGGTCGAAAATGCACGGCGGAAAATGAGTCAGCGTCGCGGTGGAGGCAGGCAGCGAATTGATCTGGAAAAGATTGAACTTTCCGACTCAAACGACTTGGTGTTCTTGACCGCACTTGATGCGTCCCTGGACCAGCTTTCCAATGAACATCCAATCGTGGCCCAAGTTGTCAGTCTCCGATTTTTTGCCGGATTGTCGATTGAACAAACCTCGGATGCATTGGATGTTTCGATGCGCACCGTCAATCGGCATTGGTCATTTGGAAAAGCCTGGCTGTATTCGCAATTGTCGGATGAGGATGGTGCTTAACTAAATGCGCTGAAACATGTGGCGGGCCGAACAACATCGCGATGACGCGTACATGTGGGACGTTGCCAGGTAGGAAGAATCCTAGATGCCAAGTGTCAACGACAAGCTTGAACAAATTTTTTTCGCGGCGTTGGAAATCGATTCGGTCGACGATCGCAACGATTTTCTCGATCAGGCTTGCGGTGAGCTACTTTTGATGCGAACGCAAGTCGATCGGCTTCTATCTTCTCACGGTAAAGCCACGGATTTTTTGGAGCAATGTCCCTCCCTATCGTTTGAGGAATTCGTGGGGATTGGCGACGTCGCTGCCACTCAAGCTCACTATCGCAGCCAAGACAAATTCCAGACCGACGAACAACTACCTCGATATTTTGGCGATTATGAATTGCTGGAAAAAATCGCGCAAGGCGGCATGGGCGTCGTTTTCAAGGCACAGCAAGCGAGCTTGAACCGAATCGTCGCCATCAAAATGATCTCGTCAGGGCAATTTGCCGGGGAAGTTGAGATTAAACGATTTTACGTTGAAGCGGAGGCAGCGGGAAAACTCGATCACCCGGGAATCGTTCCCGTATTTGATGTCGGATGTTTTCAAGGTCGACACTATTATTCGATGGCGTTCGTCGAGGGACAGAGCCTGTCCGCACGAATTAGGAAAGCACCTTTATCACCACGTCAGGCCGCCTCAATGGTACAGCAAATTGCGACCGCCATTCAAGTTGCTCATGATCAGGGAATCATTCATCGAGATTTGAAACCGGGTAATGTGCTTTTGGACGATCGCGACCAACCCCGAATAACCGACTTTGGACTGGCCAAGCGTGTCGAAGGAGAGAGCGAGTTGACGACGACCGGGATTGTGTTGGGAACGCTAAGTTACATGCCGCCCGAGCAGGCAGCGGGCAAAAAAATCGAGGCGGCGGCGGACATTTACTCGCTGGGGGCGATTTTGTACGCGATGTTGACCGGCCGACCGCCTTTTGAAAGCAATTCGCAGTTGAACACTATCCTCCAAGTCCTGCATGATGAGCCGGTCGCCCCGCGGAAAATTGATAAGAGGATCCCTCGGGACTTGGAGGCGATTTGTCTGAAATGCCTTGAAAAAAACGTATCCAACCGTTACAAGACTGCGAGCGATTTGTCCGCCGACCTGCAAAGATACTTGGCGGGCGAGCCCATTCAAGCCAAAGACGATTGGTGGCGCCGTGTTCGCAGGTGGATGATCCGCGAACCTGTCTTGGCGGCTCATTTGACAGCGACCGTTGTCATCCTGGCAATCCTCATTGTTGGTTATTGGATTTGGCATAAAAATGGCCCAGGCCAGGAATACAATTTTCGTTTGTTGGAGGGAAATGTCCAAATTCTATTGGGATGGGCAATCGTCGTATTGGTACTTCAAAAGGTTCAAAACGTTTTCAGGACCAAAACAACTATTCCTTCAATTTGGGCTGCCATAAATCCCATCTTTTTGACGATCACGCTGCTTTGGAATGGAAGTTCAGGGGAGGGCGCGCACCTCGTGTGGTTGCTCTCACTTTACTCTCTGTTTATCGTGACCAACTGTTTCTTCCGACGCGTTGACTTGGTTGCGATTACTACGATCTTCTCATTATTTGGTTTTGGCGTTTTAGTGGTTTCCTATTTTGAGAAGTCGGTGTTTGAGTCTCCAAGTTACTTGGTGGTTTTCGCGGTCAACATGGCCGGGACCGGTGCATTGTCGTGTCTGTTGACGCATCGGCTGAAGCTTCTGGGGGAACAACACAATTTGTAGTCACCTGACTGAGTCTTCTTAAATCAAGCAGGGCCTTTTTTGGCAAATCTCAGATATCGGTGGCATTTATTGCCCGTTTTTTTCGCACTGCTTTCAACGTTCTTTAAACCTTTCAATATCCCCCGCTTGAAAGCCGATTGATGAATTTGAAACCACCCATCGATTCCGCGCTGGATTCCGTCGCACTCCACACAGCGAACAACGATCGTCTGCTTACTAGAGGTTTTGTTTCCCTGTTGAGCATCTCGTTTTTTGGCGCTGCCAACGACAATATTTTGAAGCAAATTTTGATGTTGATGGTCGTTGCGGGTGGTCTTTGGGCCAACCGTTTAGGACCCGGCACGCAGGGATATATTTCTCTTGTGCTAACAATTCCATTTGTCTTGCTGTCTGGTTATGCCGGTCAACTTGCTGACAAATATGGCAAACGTGACGTTATCCTCTGGGTCAAGATCGCCGAAGTTCCCATCGCGATTTTCGCATTGTTAGGATTGTATTTGGGGAGTTTTGAAATGTCATTGTTTGCTCTCCTATTACTGGCCGTTCAAAGCTCATTTTATGGTCCGGCCAAGTTTGGAATTATTCCAGACGTGGTTAAAAATCATCATCTTAGTCAAGCCAATGGGCTGATCAATGCGCTCAGCAATGTGGCGGTTATCCTGGGCTCAATGGTCGCCGGTCCATTGACTGACATGTATTATCCAACCATCCAACGCGAGCCTGCGGTAGCGTTTGTTGCGACCAACGATTTCAGAGAAGAACGAAATACGACTACTCAAAGCGTCAGGCAAGACGATGTGAAGAAGAGTGCCGGCACATCCACTTTGATTTCGGATCCCTCGCGCCAGCCCCAACGACTGCCAATTGGATTGGTTATGGTGGGAGTTAGTATTCTGGGTCTAATTGCTGCATTGCGGATGCCAAAGACAAAAGCGGTCGACCCAGAATTGAAGTTTTCCAGTGACTTTTGGGGTCCACATATTCAAACTTTTAAGGATGCCAATCGCCCTTTGTTGGTAGTCATGTTTTCCTGGTCCGGATTTTATTTGATCGGCGCCTTGGCACTGATGCTTTTGCCGGAATACAAGTCGATCCTATTGGTAAGTGACATGGCAATCACGAACCTCATCGGCCTGCTGGCCATTGCCATCATCGTTGGCAGTGTTACTGTGGGTTTTTTGTCGGGCAAATTCATTCGCCCCTATTTCTCTTTGGCCGGGGCGATTGGAATGACGATTTGTTTTGCCACAATGGGTCTCGCCCCGATGAACTACACCCGACTTGCGATACTGGTTTTCCTAGTCGGATTTTTCGCCGGTTTTTACATCGTTCCTTTGCAGTCTCTGCTTCAGTTTTTGTCGCCGACAGATGAAAGAGGTCGATTTTTTGGAACAGCTAACGCGTTGTCGTTTGTGTTTATCTCGGCGGCTGGATTAATCTATATTGCGCTCTCCCAACTCGGTCTGCCTCCGGACAAAATTCCTCTTGCCTGTGCAGTTTTGGCGGCGGTCGGCACGATCGTCGGCATGATCGAGCTGAATCGAATCACCGCAGCGCAGAAAGCCAGCCAAGCCGCTGATTGATCGGAATTGCAACAAACAACTGCGGATCGTGTTCCAGGCTGGCGTTGGAAATGATCGGGGCTGGTTCCCCAATCGGCCTACCGCGGTGCCCTGTGACATGAACCATCACCGCAGCAGATGACCGCGACGAATTTGGGGTTTTGAACTCGGTAGCGGCACCTACGTATTTCTTCACGGGATCTTCACTGGCTTACGGAGTCAGGAATTCCATGCCAGGCAGCCCTCCATGGATATCCATCAATCATGCGAAAACAGAAATTTTGTTTGGCGCGATTTGCTGCCAAATTTCGCACTGGTATCAGCCGGTAAACGCACCGCACAAGTCACTGGATCCTGGGTCTCGAAAATCGGGGCTTGGTAGTCCTGTAAACCACGGCTTTGCTGGCAAAATTGTTAGGTAACCATATTCCTCTTACTTTGGAGAATTGCATGCAACGCAAACAGACTTTTCGATTTTTGACCTCGTTGTTAATCGTACTTTCAGTGGTCGTTACCGGTCATGCCCAAATCAATACTTCCCAAGTTTACACGTTTGGCGACAGTTTGACTGACAATGAATTTGTCTACCTATTCTTTGGCACTCCACCAGAAATCTACGGAACGGATCCGATGGAACTGGCCTTTGAAAAGGCGGCAGCACCCGGAGATCAATTGACGAATTTCGCGGTATTGGGTTCCCGGACTTTTGAAGTCCTGGAACAAGTAATGGAATACCAACGTGGACGCGCTGCCAGAATCCTTCCAGCGGCCACGCTGGTTAGTCTCCAAGCCGGCGGAAACGATTTAATTGATCTCCAGAACGGCTCTGCCAATCTGTTCCTCCTCGCCTCGGCCGCCCCCGGCGAAAACAGAGTGGTCGACAACATTGTTAAAGACGCCAAGAAAAACCTGCTCACTTGTGTTCAGATCCTCAAACGGAGTGGTCGGCCACAAATTGTGCTCTGGACCGCACCCGATATAACCCTCACGCCGTATGTACTGTCTCTGGGATTTTCTTCCGAACAACTGGACAATATCCGTGCACACATCGAGCGATTGAACAGGTTTCTCAGAGCGATCAGCTGTCAATCCAACATCGCGCTCCTCGATTCTTCAGCGCTTTTGACAGGCTTTACAATGGCTCCGCCGATAGTCATGGGTGTGAGCATTCAACCGACTCCTGCGTTCGGTTTTGCGACCGCCCAATTTGCTGACCCCATCCATCCGACAGCGGTCATTAATGGTTTTGTCGCCAACGAGATGATCTTCCAGATGAATCGGGAATTTCGCGACAGTGTTCCACTCTACGATGAGTTGGAATTGGCCGAAATGGCAGGTTTGCTTCCATAGATTGTTAAAATCGGCGGTCTGACTAATAGGCGGTAGCTTCACTTTTAAGTTCGGAACCGTCGGGCGGGATAAAATAGCGACGATTGTTTTGGGGTCAGCCTGAAAACGATTGACTTGAGTTCGTTCGAGCTGCCACAATGACGTTTGGTGGTCGGACTCTGGATGGTACGTGGCGCAGCCTGGAACGAACTGGGCCTTGGGCTATGAGGCGAGCCGCATAAACCACCACATTCATCAGAGTTGCTGATCGGTCGTTTCCCGTACCACTGGATCCTGCCACCGATCGTTGTGGATTTGAAGAATGAAGGTGTTTCGCCGATGAATGTCGTTGCTCCTAACTAGGGGGAACGGATCAATCGAAACTAAGCAATTACATTGGAGCGTGGAATGTCAGCTGAAACAGCGATCCAGTCGCGTTGGGTTGGGGCGAGTGTTATTAGCGCCACAGTATGCTTATTGGCCTGTTTGGGATATTGGTTATGGCCTGCGCCAGATAAAGAAATCCCACCAATTCCCCCGAACCCGATTCCACAAGTGGTTACTACAGGAGAACTGAAAATCGTCCCCGACGGAGAAATCGCCATTCAGCTTTTGGCAGATGAAGCCGTGTTTATAACAAACATGAAAACCGGACAAACCTCAACGGTCTTTAATGGTGTCAATTTGCTTGAGCCGGGAACGTATTCACTTGCTTTTGAAGGGCCGGAAGATTTCAAATCACTGGATGATATCCAAGTCGTGCAAGGTGATAAACGCACGCGACGGTTGACAACGTCGCTTTTGAGGCCATTTGCTTTCCCAACGATTCCTGAGAAAGTGGGAGCCTTCGCGGTTTACGAAGGGACGGTGTGGTTACAAGGGTGGCCAGAAACGAAGAATGTGTCGTTTCAAATTAGACTTCACGTCCTCTCCCTTGAGGAGCAAGAGGGTAGTCCAAAATTTGCGTGGCTAAAAGTGGAAACAACAACCCAACACGCGCTCGGTGAATATAACGAAACAGGTTATTTGAAGGTCAATCTGGATCGTTGGAAGTCGGATAGTTTCCTCGACGTTGCGGAGGGATATGTTCGCGCCAGCGGGAAAACGATTTCGTCGCTGGCGCTGGATGGCGTCGTGGGGGCAAACGAAACCAGCCTCGTTGTCCCCTTCTCAAAGGAGCACGATTGGTTACTGGAGGTTGCGTCCCATGTATTGCCGGAGCATCGCTTGAGTCTGCATGATTTTTTGGCGTTGTTTTTTGGTGATCGTTCCATTCGAGCCGCAACTGAGACAATTCGTGAGTTTCGACCGCGATTGTTATCGGCGGGCGATCGTAACGCCTGGATTGAGTCCTTTCAAGATAGTTTCGGCGGTCGTGTTCCGTGCTACGTTGCCAGTTCACGCTCGCGCGAAACGGACCGAAAAACTATGGGATATCTCATGGCGAAAACCAAGAGAGAACCCTTTAGTTTTGTACGAATGGAAGCGACAATGCCCTTCCTCAAGGCCGTGTGTGCCATCACGCGTTCCGGGACGGCCAAAGTCGATAAAAATGAACTTGTACTGGCCGAAAAAGACTGCATCGATCCGACAAAATGGGCACCCAAAAACCAATTCTGGTCCGTTGTCGGCTTGCCCGATAAAATGGGGGAAACCACTTGGCACGGAGAATTGAAAACGGCGGATAGCCCAAGACAGTTCGTTCAAGTCACCGCTCGCATGCTCGACAAAGAATCGGTGAATGATCGGGAATATCACTGGATTGAAATAGAGGTTTCCGGCACTTTGGATCAAGGCCAGAACGAGCATTGGGAATCGGCCCGCCTACTGGTCGACGATTTAGAGTATCGCGATTTCGGCAGATTCCAGGCGAAGACTGGCTGGTTGAGTTTCGGGGACGCCCAGACCGTATTTTCGCTGCCAGAGAACAGCGATCTGACCGAGATCTTTAACCAGCGTTTGATGTTGTTTGAGACCCCCAATTTCGGCCGGTTTGGTGTCATGGATGCGCTGGCGCTGCTTTTCGACGCAAATAAATTCAATCCGCAATCCCCGATATGTATTCTCAGAAAAGAGATTGCCGTAGCCTGCATTGGATCAAGCCCACAACGGACACTGGTTCCCTTCATTCCCTATCCATCCGCACCAGAGGTGCTAGGTGAGCTTTGGGAGTATCCTGCTACAGCACCAGTTAAATACAAGATTAAAAGGTCTCCCCACATTTTGTTTGACTTGGTCGACCTGTCTCTTGAGCGAAAGCCGTTGGATCTGAATATCTCACTCGCGATTAAGAGTACCACCGGTCGCCCGAACAACCCAATACCGCAAACCACTATCCCTCTCGCCGTACTCGGTGAGCGCCAAAAGGAAACTCAACTCCGAGTTGAAGAATCGATCAAACCCAACTGGCGAATCTGGACATGGAATCATTCAGGGACGCGATATCGGGCCTGGGCTGAGTTTGGTGGTACGATGGGTACCGGAAAACCCCATGATCGATTGATACGGGAGGTTTTGTTGCGCGGCAGGAATGGCCAAGAGATTCGGGTTCCCTGTAGCGCCTTGATTGACGATGACTGGAATTGGGCGCGATTGGGTCGTCTTTGGAAGTCGAATGGCCTGGAAGTAAATTCGCAATACAATCTGGTCGGTGACTTATCGAACATTATTACATTGCAAAGAATCGATGGCGAAAAATACCAAAGGGATTTTGAGAGCTTGACCGACGAAGAACAGTCCTGGGTCATTGCCTATCGATCCGCCAAAAAGCAAAAGCCCAATAGCAACGAGCAAATTCTAGAATGGCAAGACTTTGCTGCTGATATTGGACCGAACCCCGAGAGCGAAAACGAACCATGACGATTTTCGCGTTGGACTTGTAATCCTCCAGCATTGCAGAGCTTGTGAAATCGCAAACTGTGGTTCGAGAACCGGTTGGAGTTGCAGGCGAGATACCGGATGAGTGGCTAGCATTGCGACGAAAACTCCCAGCAGAACCATTTTGAGAGGGTTGACCAATGAATAATTTTGACCGTGCGATGATTTGTTTTCTTCTTTTGCTGTTACCCATGATCTCAATTGCAACCGCAACTGCCCTGTCACAGGACAATCTCCTGCCAAATGACGATATCGATTCAGCTTATCAGGAAGACGCCGATGACGATCGAGAAACACAGCTGAAAAAAGAGCGAATACGCTCGGTTATGGCTGAACTCGGACCGAAAAAGACGAGAGTAATGCTGGGCCAAGAGCAAGTTTGTATCTTGCTCAACTGCCAACAACGTCTTGCTACCGCACTGCTGGATTTCCATCAAGAGCCAAATAAGATCATTTCGATATTGGAGCAATACGTCGAAGTGGCAAAGGAAATTGAGGCTGATCGAAAACTTAGGCTGGCTTCCGGATTGGGACCACCGGACGACTCCGCTCAAGCCAGTTATCTTCGAGCTGATGCCGAATTGCAACTTCTTCGAGCCAAACAGAAATTCAACGTCGTTGAGGGGAATGACCAACCTGCCCCCATCCGCCAACTCGAGAACGCCCCACCAGCGTCGGATCATTTCCAGGATAGGCCTCCTAGTTTCCTTGACCAACGTGGAGACGAAGAACTGCCAGAATTGAATGATGGCATCCAGAGGCAGGCACCACCAGATACGTCGATTGATGAATGGATGAAAGGAACGTATTCACCAGCACCCATATAGAATCAATCCCATGGATGACTTGGAAATCCGCACACTACGCGCGGCAAATACAAAGGGGGTTCGAGCGGAGTGGATAGCGATGGGGTGTTGCGAATCGCGACGAACTTGCTGGATGTTCCGGCCGAGATCATCGCGTTGGTATTTTCGCACCGTTGGGCGATTGAGATCTTTTTCAGATTCTTCAAGCACATGCTGGGCTGTCGCACGTTGCTCAGTCGTGATGCGGCCGGGATCGAGATTCAAACGTACTGCGCGATCATCGCTTGTATGTTGATCAGCTTGTGGACGGGTCGCAAACCAACGCTGCGGACTTACGAGATGAACTGTTTTTACTTCTGCGGGATGGCCAGCGAAGATGAGCTGAGGCGACACATCGAAAAATTGAAGCCACAAATTGCGTAGGGACGGTCTGTTCCGAATCTCTGCGTCGCTTCACGCTGCGCGGTTGGTAAATCCCACTCCGCTGACTCACCGCCAACTCGCGCCGGCGGATGATGTGAAACCGAAAAAATCACTGCCAAAATCCAGAGGCCTCAATAAGGCAACAATCGTGCCGAACAGGATTGGGTCAGTGCTGGTTTTTTGCCCAGAGAGCCATGACTTAAGCGTAACGCTGCTTAAATCAATTCGATGGGTTAAGGTTGGTGCGTGGGGCAAACGGTCGGGCCGTTGGCCCTTTATTTTGTGCGGTTTTACCATTCCCAGGCCTTCAGCCTGGGCTAGGCAAACGGACTGGGCGTTGCCCTTTTTCTCAAATAGTGCAACTTCAAAATGCGTCCGTTGTGAAGTTGCGATTTCTCGTCTCAAGCGGGCCAACGGCCCAGCAAATTGCCTAGCCTGGGCTGAAGGCCCAGGTAGGTCGATAGGTAATAGGCAAGGGCTGAAGGCCCGACCGTTTGTTCGTTGGTGTTGGTGCGCGGGGGGCAAACGGCCGGGCCGTTGGCCCTTTATTTTGTGGGGTTGTACCATTCCCAGGCCTTCAGCCTGGGCTAGGCAAACGGACTGGGCGTTGCCCTTTTTCTCAAATAGTGCAACTTCAAAATGCGTCGTCGAGCTTCTGTCACTTCCTAGATGTGTATAACATACCTATCTCAATCGACTTACGTGGACTAAAAGATTCTAACTCATCGTCGGCGAACAAAAATTGTCCATTGAAGTCAGTCAGCAACGCGATGGGAGAGCCAATCGACGACATGGTTCTCCATGAAGGCATAAAAAGGATTGTTTCGACAGCGATAAAACAGGGAATCAGAAATCAATAGCGCGCTTGGTTCCGCCCGCACACTAAGCGTGCCCAGCGACAAACCACGTGCGACGGTTGCCTCTTTGGTTCCGTAAATCGGATCTTCCGGTGGGATCGGCACGGCGAGATGAGATAACGATACGACTCCGTCTGGCCAAGACAAACCCGTCATCGTTTCTCGCCATGACTCGCCGCTGCGCGTTTGGAAAGCGATCTGCCCCGATTCTGGGCTCGCGTTCTTCAAAACACACAAAGTGTACGGCAGATCCGTTCGCTTTAGTTTTGGGAAAATGGCTTGCTCGAAGGAGCGATTAAAAAGGTTCGCCAGCTTATCCATTCGGTTGATGTCAAACAGTACCAGTTCACTTGATGCAGTCGACAAACGATCGAACAACTCAGTAATCAGTTTAGGAACGACGATCGTCGAATCGACCACGGATTGCATAGCCAGGATGGGTGGCAGCTCATGCATTCGCCCCGCCTTTTGCAACTGAGAAAGTTGCCGTTCCACCGATTGCGTTACGAAGCAAGCTTGTACACTGGCATTCATCGGCCACGAACTATATCGAAACGGATCGATTTCGGCGTTGATGGCGGACCACTGAGCCTTTTGGTTTCGGGATACCAATGCGACGGTGTGATAGAGTCGCGTGAGGCTGGCCATGGGGTTGATCCCAATCATCGGGGCAAACAAGACGATTGCTTTCGGTTTAGGCAACTTGTTATCCTTGATTGCCGAAATTGTGTAGAGCACACTCAGCGCGCCACCGTTGGAGTACCCGCCCAAAATCAAGGGTGTGCCAGCGGGCAATAGATCGCGCAAGCCGCGCATGGCAACTTTGACGGCGGCGGTCCAGTCTGCTGACGAAACGTTTGCTAGTGCGCCTGGATTGGTCCCGTGGCCAGGTATTCGCAGCCAGAGGACGGTATAGCCCTCGGCATGCAATCGCTGACCGAGCGCACGCAGCGAGTAAGGTGAATCGCTTAGCCCGTGTAAAAGCAGCACGCCCCCGATCGGATTTGGCGCTTTCAAGAGGGTCGTCCGATTCCAATTGCGATCGGCGATCGTTGCTGGATTGCAGACTGAGGCACGGTTGTATCGAGAATAGGCTCCCACAACTTGCTTTGACCACGGGCCAGTGATCAAGGCATCCAGTTCGCGAAACAGACGATCTTCTTGTTCCAAGTAGTTATCCAAAGCATAGTCGGCCTTGGCGTCGTCTGCGCAAAACTCCGAATCTGGAAATTGCGAATGCCAGCCCTGAAGATCCGGTAATGTCCCCGCCAGACGTACCCATAACAAAAGAATGGCGACGCTGGCTATCAGCGCCGTGAAGACCAGGTTCAAAAAGACCAGTCCGAGGATTCTCGCGACCTGAAGATTCCAACCTCGATCCGGCATGGATTGCGTGAAATGATACCATTCAAAAACAAGGCGAACCGCCGCCAAGACCGCGATGGCGACAACAATCCACAGACTTAACCGGATCAGCCATGTGCGTCGTGTGATTGAATTCGTCATCTTCTATTGGGTCCTTCTTAGTCTCTTGGCATCGGTCGGAGAATTGCGATGGGTCCATCGTCGTGGCATAGGGGTCCAGCCGGGGAATCTAAGCCCACACGCGGGAAGCGTATGCTTATAAACTTTGAATATAAGCCCCAAGGCTGGAAGCTTATTCTTCTAACCTTTGAATCTAA
>JANNPW010000023.1:0-43278 GCA_031400405.1 Mariniblastus sp. | reverse complement strand
GTAGCAAAAAACACAACCATCCACCGGACAAGCCAGCGGGATTCCAATACGGTTCACTACCCACGAAGCAAACTTTTGTAGATACCAATGGGCTTGCCCTGCGGGATTAACAACCTGAGTGATGGCGTTCAGTGAGAAGTGTCAAAAAAAGCCGATTAACTTATCCAGACAGTTTGATTGTTGCTGCGAAACGCAAGCCACTCGTTCTAAATTCGCGTGGCGATCTATTTCGCCATCCGGGAAAAACGTGAAATCCTCGACGGTTGTTTTGGTTCTGCGTTCGGAACGGTGTTGACCACGGATTGCACGGATATTCGCACGAAAGCAGTTTCGTCAGGTAAGCACCGATGCATAATTTTTAGAACAACATGAATGAACATGGATGGACAAGATGTTCAGGATGCTTTCAATTCGTTGATTGATGCACTGGTGTCGTGTGAATCGTTTGTATTCGAGTTTCGGATTGCCAAAATTGATCAGTCGGCCGACCTCGATTCCAGTTGCCTTTAAGTAGTTAATAATCTGGGCCTGGTGCTGGGGAGCGATCGCCTTGGCAGCCTTGAGCTCGACGATGACATTTCCTTCAACTTTTCCTTCAACGAAGAGGGTCGGCATAGAACTCGCCAACGATTCGTGGTCGAAAGTGAACATGGATAGGAAGCTGGCATTGCACTCGCAATCCCTTGTCCTGGAGAGCGATTGCCAAGGCGTTCTCATATACTGATTCCAGAAACCCGGTTCCCAACTCAGGGATGACTTCGAATGCACAACCGATGATTTTCTCAGTGATTTCTCCAAACTACAATTCGGATCGACGATCATCCTATAAATCCTGTAAATCCATGTTCGTTTCTCCCGTTGTGTCGACTGGTGAGGGTTATGCCAGTTTACTTATGCACTGGTGCTTATTTCCGGCCACAGTTTACCGCAAAGCTTTGATCGATAGAACTTTCATTCATGCATGCAAATCACAACGTGAGAAAATTAAGAAACACATCGAACCAGGTCTTTGATGCGTTGCGGTACGCAGCTGCGGTTCCGTAAGGCTGCTCAAACACGTTGTTCGGATCATCGTCTTTCGTGTGAAATGCGGATTAACCGCTTTCCTGTTTGACTGCCGGTTGATTGGCGGCCAGCTCGCGCATGCGGTGCAATTCCGCGCGCAGCAATTCGATGTCGGCTTCTTTTTCGGCAATGATTTGCTCAAGTTTATCGATGCGAAAGGTGGGATCGCGGCGCAGGATTTTGTCGATCATGTCCAACGTGACAAAGGCTCTCCAGGAGCGCAACAGCAAACCTCGCATCCGATAAATTTTGGCGGTCCGCGTCACTTGGTTCAGTTTGACCAATCGCCCGAGCTGGGCCACGCGCAAAAACGCAAATAACGGCAGCAGGATGATGGCTAGATCGATCCAGTTCTGTTTGCAATAGCGAAGTTTTTTTTGTACGACCGAAATCATGATGACGAATTCGACAACGAATGCCATCCAGATAAAACCAGTCACCGTCTCCAGTGAGAACTTCCAAATTGAACTGGAGTTGATCGTATCCGACCAAAACAACTCCAACACGACAACCGGGAGAACAGCCAACGAAATCACGATCATCGGCCCGCTCAACCAACGGCTGAGGTCGCGCTCGAGCTGCCCCGTGGTTTTGCGCCAACCAATAACCGGTACCCAGACGTGCGATCCATCAACATGATCGTGGATACACAATCGCATAAATGGAATCGCCAGGAACACCCAATGCTGGCGCAGACTGTTTGCCCCGGCCAGGCGATGCGCGATGGTTTCGCCGATGTACAACACATACAACAGCGACAACGCAATCCACAACACGCGGCGCAGGATGGGTGAATAGTGGGCGACTCCCTCCCATTCTCCCGGTTCGGTATGCAACAGGAAACCGCCGATCAATAGAAACAGCAACGCCACCACGAACATCGGAATCGCCAACTGGCGGTCGAGCTTGGTACAAGTGACTTTTTCGGTCGAATCCTCAGTCATTTCAAAAAACCATTCGCCGGAATTTATCTCGCCTTGGCGAAAATGTCATGGAACCATTGCCTCGGCTCGCCAGATTACCACTTTTGGTGGAATTGATAAACTCGAGCCGATTTTTCCTGTTGGACTGGGCAACCCAAACCGTTAGCTTGATAGCGACAATGAGTCCCATTCGTTGGTCGGCGCCACGCAATTGTGAAATTTGCTGTTTTTGCCAGGAACTTACGCCAGACGATTGCTATCGAAGACCTACCAAACCGAGTCCTCCACGCTCAATCACAGGAAACTTCCCATGAAACGTCAAAATTCTTTCTCCTATTTGTTGGCGCTGGCTGTGGCTTGCGCGCCAGGTTTTTCGCAACTCTCTGACGCGCAAGACGTCACGATTACCATCAAGAAAGGAGACGACGAAAAATCAAAGCAAGATGAAACGAAGCAAAAAGCCCCGTTTACCGGCACGCGAGCCGCTGTCGATGTGGCGATCCTGTTAGATACCTCCAATTCCATGGATGGGCTGATTAAACAAGCCAAAAGTCAACTGTGGAAAATCGTGCAACAGTTTGCCGACGCGAAGAAAAATGGACAAACTCCCTTGCTTCGCGTTTCGGTGTTTGAATACGGCAACACCAACCTGCCGGCCAGCGAAGGCTATGTTCGCCAAGTCGTTCAATTGACGGACGATCTCGACAAAGTGTCCGAGGCGTTGTTCGCATTAACAACCAACGGCGGTGACGAATACTGCGGCACCGTCATCGATGAAGCTGTGAAACGATTGGATTGGAATAATGAACCCAATTCCTATAAAGCAATTTTTATCGCCGGCAACGAGCCATTTACGCAAGGTTCCCTGGATTATCAAATCGCGTGCAAGAAAGCGATCGGGGCTGGCATCGTCGTCAATACGATTCACTGCGGTGAATACCAACAAGGAATCAGCGGTAAATGGCAACATGGTGCGGAATTGGCGGAAGGTGAATATTTAAACATCGACCAAGACCGTGCGGTTGTGCACATCAAGTGTCCCCAAGACAAAATCATCATTGAATTGAACGCCGAACTGAACAAGACCTACCTCTGGTATGGCAAACGGGACGTGCGCACCAGGTTTCACGAAAATCAACAGTTGCAAGATTCCAATGCGTCGGAATATGGCGGACTGGCGAGTCGAGCGGCCATTAAAGCAGGTGGCGTTGGCGGAAGTCTGCCGAGCGCGGCCGGTAGCCCGGCCGTTGAAATGAAGAGTGGAGTGTACAACAACGTCGGTCGAGATTTAGTTGACACTTATATAGCCGATGCGGATTCCCTCAAGAACCTTGAAGAATCGGAATTGCCGGAAGACATGCAAACCATGGACGCCGAATCACGCCAAAAACACATCGAGTCGATGGCCACCCAACGCGCCGAAATCCAGCAAAAAATAGCTGCCGCTGCGAAAGAACGACAAGCCTACCTCGATGCCGAAGAAGCTAAACTCGCCAAAGAGACCGGTGTGGCGACGCTAGGTGATGCTGTGTCTGGCGCCGTGCAGAAACAATTGGAAGCCTCAGGATTTGATGTTAACAAAAAGTAAGATTGGGCTGCTGGGACAATTGATCGTACGACGGACGAGCGACGTCCGTCGTATTTTGTTTTGGCCAACTGCCAATTATTCTTGTCGGCCGTGGTCGTCAGCAAAGCCTGATTGTCAGTTGATGATGAGTTTCAGTTGTTGGACCAGTTAGTCTTGGTGCAACTCGCGCAACCGACCCGAGAGTCGCAGCATTAATTGGATTCGTTCGAACTCGTTCAGCCATTCTTGTGTCACTTCATCCAACAGTGATTGATCGACCGCACCCATTCCGGTGGGGCACGACGGTCCCAGTTGTTTCGCCGCGAGTTCGCGGAACTTGGACAGCGTTTTGTCGCCGTAACGACCACAGACAAAATTGTCTTCACTGAGAAACAAGACCGACGGCACGCGAGGTCCCCCACAGGTCTTCAATTCTTCACCCAGGTCGGGATGATCGTCTCGGTCGAAGTAATGCAGGCGAATTTTGGGATTAATGGACTGGAAATGGTCAAAGATCGGGCATTGGTTGACGCAATCGCCGCACCAGGCGCCGGACAACACCAAGACTTTCATTTCGCGGACAAAACTGGCCAACAATGTCCGTTGCGACTCCGTTAGTTTCACGCAAGCATGGACCGCGGCCCATTTCTTTTGTTGGTCTGGCGTCCCATATTTTTCCAAAAAAGCTGTATACGTCAAACCGTTGTCAAACTTCGCTTGATAGTCCATCATGGCTCCTGTGAATCCCGGCTTTAATCGCCACCGGCGACGATGTTCAAGCGTACCACAGGTCGTCACACGAAGTTAGAGCCCGGTTTTTTCCACCGGCGTTTGGTGCTGAACGAATTGGTCGAGTTGATCGAGAATCGCGTAGGCGAGTTTTTCGTAGACGCTCTGGATTCGATTGGAAAGTTGTTTGAAAACGTCCAATTCGTCTCGATTCAACTTCTGACGGTCGGCCAACAACTCTTCCGGTTCGAAGACAAAAAAACAACTTTCGACGTCAGCTGCAATCTCGACGATTTCCGCGATTCGCCCGGATCGCTCAGCGGGCGAATTGGTCGTGTAGGTGATTACCGGAACAAATCCATTGGTCTCGGTTACATACAAATCGAGCGAAAAATGTCGCTGGCAATCATCGGAAAATCCGATCGGACTCTCGGCATGGCTAATCAATTGGCCGCGAAATAGGACGGAATCGCCGTCGATGGTCTCCAATTGATACTCAACCATTAATATCTCCAATCCAAACGGCGGGGGTGGCCAATGACAACCAACAAAACACTCTGCCAAATATCGATTGATCCTTTCAGCACAGCCCATTATTAACAAAAAACCGGTTTGAATGAAGTCGAAGTGTCCGAGAAAGTTTCAGATTTTTGCTGGCTTGTGTTGAATCTGGTGACAGAATCGGATCAGTAAAAACAGATAACTTCCGTAATCTGTGCTATCCGAAACGACTATTTTTGATATCGTTATCTCTGCGCGGTTGTCGGCGAGGGAAGCCGACAGCAGGATCGAACAGCGCCCGTGAAACACTGGGCCAGTTCAAATGATGTGTCAAGAAACGGATTAATTCATGAGTGTTCTTTTGGTCGTCGATGACGAGCCCGCTGTAATTGCGTTGTTTACCCATATCTTTCGGGAAACCAATATCCTGATTGAAGGGGCCAGTACAGTTCGCGAGGCACTGGCAATTATCGAAGAATGCCCCCCGGATGCCGTGATGCTCGACGTGGTTCTGCCCGACGGCAACGGTCTCGATGCGTTTCGCCAAATGCACGAAGCCAACCCCCAAGTACCGGTCGTAATGATGACTGCGGGTGGCGACAGCGAGACCGCGATCCAGGCCATGCAAATGGGGGCCATGGATTACTTGATTAAGCCGCTCAGTGTTAACGAGTTGGAAAAAATTGTCAGGCGGGCGATTGAGGTCCGCCGATTAATGTCCGAGTCGGTGAAACTCGAACCCGAGGCCTCGTCCGGTTCCCAATCGGCTTTGATTGGTCGATGTGCAGAAATGCAAAAAGTCTACAAGTCCATCGGACGTGTTGCCTCACAAAACATTTCGGTATTGATTCGAGGCGAAAGCGGCACAGGCAAAGAATTGGTGGCGCGCGCGATTTTCCAGTTCAGTCCCCGCAAAGACAAACCGTTTTTGGCCGTTAATTGTGCGGCGATCCCGGATGCCTTGTTGGAAAGCGAGTTGTTTGGCCACGAAAAAGGGGCGTTCACCGGAGCCGATCGACGACGGATTGGCAAATTTGAACAATGCCATGGCGGCACTTTGTTTTTGGATGAAATCGGAGACATGGACGCGCAGTTGCAAAGTAAACTGCTTCGTGTGCTCCAGGAAAAGAACTTTCAGCGCGTCGGCGGGACCGAGACCATCACCGCCGATGTCCGTGTGGTCGCGGCGACACATCGCAATCTTGAGCAGATGTGCAGCCAGCAGAAATTTCGCGAGGATTTGTTCTATCGATTGAACGGGTTCACGATCCAGTTGCCTCCGCTGCGGGAACGAGAAAGTGATTTGGAATTGCTGGTGGAATTTTTCCTGCATCACGCCAATGAAGAGCTGAGTAAAAAAATCACTCGGCTGGAACCCGCAGCGTTGGAAAAGTTGCGAAATTATCCCTGGCCCGGCAACGTTCGTGAGTTGCAAAGTGTGGTTCGGCAAGCGATGGTGCAATCCAGCGGCTCGATCCTGTTGGCGGATTTTTTTCCAGACCTGTCGGACGAAGCGGTTGGCAATTCGTCGTTTTCGGCTGATTACCCGCTGGAGGAACCGGTCGCAATCGTCCCCATCCCGCTGCCCAACCATGAACGGCCGATTGTTTCTCGCACGGACGCGGCTGAAACGGTCGAGCAATTGATCGATCGACATCGCGTGGCCAACAGCACCACGCTGTACGAAGATGTCGTCGATGAAGTGGAGCGAAAGTTGATCGCAGTGGTGCTTGATGAGTCCAACGGCAATCAATCGGAAGCTGCCAAGCGTTTGGGAATTACTCGCACCACACTCCGCACCAAAATCAATAAGCTCGGTATCGGAATTCGACGGGTGGTCGACGAAGGGTAGGGGTTCGCCGACATTCGCCGGTAGCAAGTTCCAAGTTTCCCGCGAATGGGGACGGACCAAGTCGGGAAATCAGAATCGGGATCGTTACGACGTTTAACGGCAATACCGTTCAATGAATACAAGCCCGTCGCGCCAGCAAGTGAACTTTTCCCGTAACACGCGTTCACTCGCTCGCGCTTCGGGCTTGTATTGCCCGCTTCGTTAAACGTTAGAAAT
Source organism: Mariniblastus sp. (assembly GCA_031400405.1). Lineage (GTDB taxonomy): Bacteria > Planctomycetota > Planctomycetia > Pirellulales > Pirellulaceae > Mariniblastus. The sequence continues at coordinate 36,425 of JANNPW010000023.1, read as the reverse complement.
CAACAAAAAAAACCGACCATCGTCCAGATATTGCTTTCGCAGCAAACGGGACTCAGGCCGGTCTTTTGTTTCGTAGAGAAAAAACTCTCTGCCGTTTCAGCAATCTAGCGAGATTTTGAGCTTGTCGAAGCTTTTGCTTTGACAGTCGCTGGACGCTTGGTAGCCATTTTCGGAGCAGCCACGGTCGACTTGTTGGTGCTCAATTTGCTAGTTGTTTTCGCAGTAATTGTCTTGGCAGCGGGAGCTGCTTTGGCAACAACTTTGGTTGCTGTTTTAGCAACGGGTGCTTTGGCAACTGCTTTTACGATCGTTTTCGCTGGTGTTGATTTCTTCGAGGTAGCCATCAATGTACTCCTGAATTGCTAATGACTTGTGATCGGCTCGCCTCGGAACAATCCCTGAACTCACGAGCCATCGTGACGTACCACATTGCATGCCGCGTGCCAAAATTGACACTCCGTCAAATAAAAATGTCGGCGATATCCGAAACCCAAGAATTCTCTAGGTTCGGCCAAGGAATTTCACTGACCATAAATACGTCCGGAAAGCCAATTTCAATCGCCCTGGACCGCAAATTCGGCCGGTTTGAAAATGGTCGCGCCGTAACGTGAGTTAGCCGAAAGTGGTAAACTTCCCTCCAAGAGATTAGTAAGAATTTTTCATCGGCACACGAATTGCCATTGCGCTCGGCTGAACAAATCAGTCTTCAACAGCGTCTTTGTCTGCCGATTTGCTGACCAAGTTGGTTAAAAATTGTTCGCAGTGAAAAGCAATTGACCACTGTTCTGCACCCTTTATCGTATAAAAATTACAAATCAAGCATTGATTCAATTCGAGACATGCAACAGTTTGCTGACGTGGTCATTCAGCCCATGTCAGGCCAACGCAGCTTAAATCAACCTCACCAAAACTTCCCACTGGTGTAACCACCGGGGGTCGACCATGATTCAAAAAAAAACCATCTTGTTGAATCATCCCAACGGCGAAAGCGATTTAGACTCGTTGTCATCCAGGTTATTGATTGATTTTTCGGATTTACCGACAACCTCCATCGAGGAATATGCGACTTCGTCGGAACAAATTAGTTTGCTCTGCGGTCTAAATCGGCGCGGTAGTCGCCGCATCAGCAAAGTTGTCTGCCGGGTGCTCTATTGCTTTCGTCCAGCGACGCTGGTGGAGCATTCGGTTTCGCTCGTTTCGGACGGTTCGGGTTGGGCGCTTCGTTTTCGTTTTGTCACCGATCCGATCGACGTTTCCAAACCACAAACTGCCTCGGCCTTGAACAATCTGGTCCGCAGCGGTGGAACGCTGGACCAGTTTGAAATAATCGGGGAACCGACCCACGGTTGCACGATTCAGTGTTCGCAGAAATTGCCCTCACAATTTGAGGTGCCGACGGCGCGCGAGTTGAAACAATGGCTACGCGTGATTGGCAAAGGGAGTTGGGAAGATGCGTTCGAGGCCGTGACACGACATTACCTATCCGATCGAGCCAAACTGAAGCAACTGCGGGATGGAATTTCTATCCGTCGGGAGGTCCTCAACGACGATCAACAGCAGGCTAATACTTTGCTATCGTTGATTGCTGGCAAAACCGACAATGCGGTAATGCTGTTGGACGGTGTGGGCAAAATCGAATGGGTCAATGATGCCACGTGCCAAACCTTTGATCTCGATGCCAAACGGATCCTCAATACCAGAGTTCAAACGTTATTTTTTTCCGCGACCGACGCGCGCTCCTCCAAGGCGGACGCCGAGGCCAGTCTGGATCCGAGTCAGTTGGACTTTGGCAAATCGTTGGAGCGGGGGCACAGTTTTACGGTCGAATATTTTCGCGAACCCAATTCCGAGATTTCATTGTGGATCTCGTTCCAACTCACCCCGGTCCGCGACGAACACGACATAATCGTTCGCTGGATCGCGATCGGCTCGGATGTTACCCAGCGGCGGAAAGCCGAATTGGCGATGCAGTCGGCTAAAGAAGCGGCCGAAAATGCCAATCGAGCCAAAAGCGATTTTTTGGCCATGATGAGCCATGAGATTCGCACGCCGATGAATGCCATCATCGGGATGACCGAATTGGCGTTGGGGACGGCATTAACGTCCGAACAACACGAATTCTTGACGACGGCTCATCAATCATCGCAATCGTTATTGCAAATTCTTAACGACATACTTGATCTTTCAAAAGTCGAGGCGGCGCGGCTGACGCTGGAACAAATTGAATTTAGTCTGGCCGATTTGGTCCGCGAGACAATGGATACCTTGATCGTGTTAGCCAACAACAAGGGCATTACACTTACCTCCAGTTTTCCACCGTCGGTTCCCGATCGATTGATTGGCGATCCCGTGCGGATTCGCCAAGTATTCATGAATCTGCTGGGAAACGCCATCAAGTTCACGAATCAGGGGAAGGTCGAGTTTTTGGGTGTCATGATCGATGAGACACCAACGGAAGTGACTCTGCATTGCACGGTTCGCGATACCGGAGTCGGCATTGCTCAAGAAAAAACCAGCCGAATTTTCGAAGCGTTCTATCAAGCCGATGCGTCGGTTAATCGAAACTTCGGCGGCACAGGTTTGGGACTCGCAATTACAGCCGAATTGGTCGAGTTGATGGGAGGACAAATTTGGGTCGAAAGTCAATTGGGAGTCGGAAGCAGCTTCCATTTCGTAGTCTCCCTGGCGAAACCCAACTCGCTTCGAACTCGAAACCGAACTCGCGCGCGTCGGGCGACAGCTGTCGAGATTGGATCGCCGGTGACGCCAGCCGTGCAACGCGAGCCGATCATGGCATCCTTGGCCGCGAACCCGCTGAATATTCTAGTGGTTGATGACCACCCCTCAAACCGAACGCTGGCTTGCGAGATCCTGCGCCGTCGCGGTCATCATTGTCAGCAATGTAGCAGTGGCGTGCAGGCGTTCCAACAACTGAAACAGGAACGCTTCGATGTGGTGTTGATGGATTTGCAAATGCCCGAACAAGATGGACTGGAAACGACGCAGAAAATTTTCGAACAATTACCCGAGCTATCTCGTCTACCCATCATTGCGCTCACCGCCTATGTGACGAAAGAGGACCGTGATCGCTGTGCCGATGCCGGAATGGTGGATTACCTTTCCAAACCGGTAAACGCGAGGGTGTTGATTGAAACAGTCGAACGCTGGGGAAACGTCGCGACACCCTTGGCAGCCCAATCGGCTGCGCCGAAAATTGAAATTGCCCATTTCCAGTCGGCGCTCGATCGATTGGGTGGCGACAATCAATTGCTTCAACTGCAGATGGGTTTCTTTTTGGACGAGACCCCGCAGCTCCTGGAGCATCTAAGAACTGCCATTATCGATCAAGACGCTCCGACGTTGCATTTGAATGCTCATCGGTTGAAGGGATTGGTACAATGTTACGACGACCCTACCGCCACAAGGCTGGCGACAGCACTCGAACAGCTTAGCCTGAAAGTCCCGTCTTTCGAGGCCGCTGCAGCGATGTTACAGGAATTGTCGGAGTCCATTGGACCCATGCGGCAACGAATTGAGGCCCACTTGAACGGGCGTCGCGATTAAAATTCGAACAATGAAGTCTCACTTGCCAGCCTCCGCTGAACATGTTTTTTCACCAAGTTACGGCCGATGAACTCGCGAAATCAAATTGGACTCGGCCTACTGCGATTGCTGGGAATGATTGCCTACTCAGTCAACCCGAACTGTTTCTGCGCGGGGCAGGATTCAGCGCCGACCCCGGGCGTAAAACTGGTGGTGCTGGGGATCGCCCAGGACGCGGGATTTCCTCAAGCTGGTTGTGCACAGCGTTGTTGCAAGGCGGCTTGGCAAGATCCCTCCTTGCGACGATTCGTTTCCTGCCTCGCCGTCGTTGATCAGCAACATCAAACTCGTTGGCTGTTGGATTGCACGCCGGATTTTCCACAACAGTTGCACATGTTGAATGAAGTTCTGCCTGTCGCGGCCACTCAAGAGTTGGATGGGATTTTCTTGACCCACGCGCATGTGGGACATTACGCGGGTTTGATTCACCTGGGACGTGAAGCGATGGGCGCGAACAAAGTCCCCGTCTACGCCCTGCCGCGAATGAGTCAATTTCTAACTGCCAATGGACCTTGGAGCCTGCTGGTTGAACTGGAAAATATCCGCTTGCAACCACTGGCTGACGCCAAAGCAGTGGCATTTGATCGTGTGACGATCACTCCATTTTTGGTTCCTCATCGAGACGAGTTTTCCGAAACCGTTGGCTTTCTCATCACTGGTCCTAATCGCAAGGTCATCTTCCTGCCCGACATCGACAAGTGGTCTCGCTGGGACGATTCCATCGAAGAATTAGTTGGCAAGGCTGATGTCGCGTATCTCGATGGAACCTTTTTTGCCAACGGAGAGATTCCGGGGCGTGATATGTCATTGATTCCCCATCCGTTTGTGTCCGAAACCATTGAGAGATTTTCTCCACTCGACAAAGTTCAACGCGACAAAATTAGATTCATCCACTTGAACCACACCAATCCCTGTTTGCAGACCGACAGTGCTGCAGCGCTGCAAATCGAGCGGGCCGGAATGCATATTGCGGTTCAAGGTGAAGTAATCGAGCTATAAAGAGACACTTCTCGCTGAACGCAAGCACTCAGGTTGTTAATCCCGCAGGCTTGCCCAGCGGAAGCTTCGGCTTTGAGCTACACCAAAAGATCCTCCCCATTCACCTCGTTCTTCAGCCGGATTCGCCCAAGGCGAATCCGGCTGAAGAACGAATCAATGGCCCAGCAAGTTTGTAGCAAAAAACACAACAATCCATCGGACAAGCCGGTGGTATTAAAAACGCGCCGTTCCTCGTAACTGGGCTAAACCACGGTTTGTCGATCAAACTTGTGTAGATACCAATGGACGTATTCCAATGGATCAGTCGAAATAAATTCACCGGTACCCGGATCATAGTAACGGCCGCGGAAGTACTTCGCCGAAGGGATGCCTACCAAAAGTTCCGATACAATAATGCTTTACTTCGAATTCCGGGAACGAATCGGGAACGGTGGTTTTTGATATTTCTTGGGCGGGTTTTCGGCCAACTGTTTCAACGCGATCTCAATCGCTTTCTCCAGTTGTGGATCGTGTCCGGCAATAATTTCTGCCGGCAGTTGTTCGACTTCGACATCGGGTGGCACGCCGACGTTTTCAACCACGAAACCGTCCTCGGTCCAAATAGCAATATTGGGTGCGGTGACCATTCCGCCATCCATCAATTCGGGAAAACCGAGAATGCCCACCAACCCACCCCAAGTCCGCCGCCCAACCAACGTGCCGATTTCGAGTTTGTGAAACATCCAGGGCAACATATCTCCACCCGAACCAGCCGTCTCGTCGATCAGCATGATTTTCGGTCCCGGAATTGCACTCGTCGGTGTCTGAATGTCGCCGCCATAACGCGTGGCCCAATGGCTAACATAGGGACGGCGCAGATGGTCGATGTTGTAGTCGGCGATTTGTCCACCTCCATTGAAGCGTTCGTCGATGATAATCGCCTCGCGATCGGCTTGGGGAAAGAAATAGCGTTTGAAATACGTATGTCCGCCACCGGCCGTATCGGGAACATAAACATAGGCCACCCGACCATTGGTCGCCTCGGTAACCTTGCGCAGATTTCCTTCGACCCAATCGCGGTTGCGCAATTCACTTTCATTTTCGATCGGAACCACGTTGACCATCCTGGAATCGGTGCCGTCGGCTTTCGGTCCGACTTTCAACTCGACGATTCGCCCCGCCGTATTTTCGAAATGACGGTAGACGTTGTCGCTCGCCAATAGATCTGCCCCGTTGACCGCCAGCAGAAATTCTCCATTGCGAACACGGACTCCCGGTTCGGTCAACGGCGCTCGCAACGATCCGTTGTAATTCAAGCCACCTAGAACTTTTTTGAAACGATAGCGACCCTCCGCAATTTCGAAATCGGCACCGAGTAAACCTCCCGGTACGGTTTTGGTTTCCAGGCGATCGTCACCGCCACCGACGCGGTGATGTCCGACAGCGAGTTCGCTGCACATCCATTTCAACACGCGATTCAAGTCTTCGCGCGTGGCGCAATGCGCAACGAAGGGGCGATATTTTTCCCGCATCGCCTCCCAGTTCGATCCATGCATGTTGGGATCATAGAAGAAGTCGCGATTGATCCGCCAGACTTCTTCAAAAATCTGGTTCCATTCAGCGACCGGATCGATCTTCACCGAAATCTTGTCGACTGACAGGTCTCCCTTACCCGCTTCGATCTTGTTTCCCGCCGCGGCAATGCCGAGGGTCGAATCGATGGAATACAGCACTTTTTTGCCGTCAGCCGACAGTGAAAAACCAGTTGTGCCAGCGAGTACGGTGTTGGCTTCACGCTCTTTGATCGAATAATTACCAAGTTCCGATTTCCCATCACGATTCTGTTTAATAAAGTAGATCGTCTGATCGTTACCGGCTTGCAAATTCGAATAGACAGCGGCCTCAACCGGGATCGCGACAATGCGCTGGTCGAGTCCGGCAAAGTCGATTTCGACTTTTTCAACTTTGGATTTATCGGCGTCAGCGGTTTTTTCCTGGTCGTCTGATTTGGCGACATCTTTGGCGGACGGCTCGTCGTCCTTTGTCGGCTGGTCCGCAGTTGTTTTTTCTTCGTCGTTTTCTGCCTTGAGTGGATTCTCATCGGCATCTCGCAGCACTACCAGATAGATCTGGTTGGATAATTCCATGTCGTTATTGGACATGGCGAACCAGTCTTTGATCGGGCCCGCATCGGTCGACGCGAGAAAGTAAATGTATTTGCCAGTGCGATCAAACACCGGTTCAGCGACTTCGCTCAGGCCGTCCGTAATTGCTTTCGATTCGGCGGAATCGACATTGTAGACAAACGCCTGTTGAACCATCGCCGTGGTGTTGTTCGTATAGACGATCCAGCGCGAGTCGGGCGACCATTGATGGCTTAGCCCGCGCACGTCCGGTGGGCCGTAAAACGGAGCGCTGCAGATTTTCGTGGAAGTCTTTTTCGCCACATCAAAAAAATACAGGCTCCACGAATTGTCGCGGTAGCTGATCTTGGTCCCATCGGGCGACCACTTGGGTTCTTCAAAAAAGCCGTGACCTTCCAGGTCGAACTGCTGAACTTCCCCTTTGCCGTCCTGCGGCGCCAAATGCAAACGATACTCGCCGCCCTCATCTGAAAACCAGGCGATCGTTTTGCCGTCCGGGGACCAAGCCGGTGAGCGTTCGTGAACCCCTAGTGTATTGGTCAGGTTTCGCATGTCCCCCTTGCTGGCTGGCAGTGTCACGATTTCACCACGATATTCAATGACTGCCCGCGCACCGGAGGGAGAGATGTCGGCGTGGCGAATCCATTTTGCATCCGATGCAAAACGCGGCCGCCGCTCATTCAGGTCGCTGGTGACACCGATTTGCAATTGCAGCGTCGCTCGCGTGGCGGGCGTGTAAGTGTGGAGGTACCCGTTCTGTTCAAAAATAATCACGTCACTTCCCGCGGTCAGCCGATTGATCGGAAAATCCGCAAATTGAGTCAGTTGTTCGACCGCTTCGGTTACCGGATCGAAAGAGAACAAGTTGAATTCGCCGTTTCGATCGGAGCGAAAAAAAACTTGATCGCCGATAAAGACCGGATCCGTATCATTGCAACGACCTTCCGGTTGGCGAATCATTTGAACCGCGTGATCGGCCGAATTGTAAATCCAGATCCGAGATGCTGTCCCGCCGCGATAATTTTTCCACTGACTAAATCGTTCGCCAATCGGGTTGTACGCAATCCGTTTGCCGTCCGAGGAATAGGCCGCGTTCAGTCCATTAGGAATCGGCAACTCGGTGGGGAATCCGCCTTGAACCGACACCGTAAACAGTTTTCGATACCGCGACGTAAACGTATTCCGCGTCGATGAAAACAGCACTCCGGTTCCGTCGCTCGTGAACGACTCGACGAAGTCCGCCGCTGGATGCCAAGTCAATCGCGTGGGAGTGCCACCCGATATGGGCATTACATAGACGTCAAGATTTCCCTCGTACTCGGCGCTAAAGGCAATCGTTTTTCCATCCGGCGAAAAATGAGGAGCCGCTTCGGTTCCTTCATGCGAACTCAATCGATGCGAGTTGCTGCCATCGCGATTGGCCAGCCACAAGTCGCCATCGTAGACAAAGGCAATATGCACGGCGCTGATGGCCGGTTGAGCCAGCATCCGTGTGTTGGCCGGGTCGTGGGCCTCGGCCCGCCCGAATGTAACCAAACCACTCAATAATCCCAAAAAAATCCAACCGTAATTGCAGTTCATGGTGTCACTTTCAAGTTTATCGCGGTACCAAAGTATTGTGGCCTTCCGGCGCTAATATCCTAATCTCACAGCAACCAGGTTGCTCAAAAAACCTGATGCCGTCCAGAAAAATTTGGAACGAAGAAACGGAAACCACTCGTTGGATGAGCAGAATCCGTTTCCGTTCAACGTTCCAAGGCATCGCAATTCGCGAAACCGATTTGTTGGGTCCGATCCCACGTTTAGTCGTCTTTATCGGAACTCTCTTTAGCGGCCTGGGCTGCTTCGGCTGCCTTGGCCTGTTCGGCTTCGGTCCGCACGCGATTGGCGTTCAACGAATCGGTCAGACTTTTACGGGCTTCCGGTGATAGGAGTTTGCCAGTCGATTCAAGCATTTTGCCGAACCAGACAACTTCTTCTTCCGCGAAAGGGAAACCGCAATTGCCGTCGGGGCCGGTACTATTGGCGACACCTTTTTCAGTGGCTGGATCGACGATCACAAACCACGGGATACCACCACTTTCGCCTCCCGAAAACTTGTCCAACATTTCCTGACCACCTTCCATCCGATCGGTGTCAATTTTCAGATCGACAAACGCGGTGTCCATGATTGATTTGACTTCGGGGCGTGCCATCCAGTCTTCCAGACGGTGACACCAACCGCACCACGGCGCGCCGAAATGCAGAAACACCAGTCGCTTCGATTGACGAGCTTGTTCGAGTCCGGCCTGGAACGCATCGGCGGCAATTTGCGGAGTCGCTTGATGCGATGTCAAAAATTCGAGTACCGCCGCGGGATTGTGCGCCTGTTTGTCGGTATCTTTTTCTTCCAACGCCTCGGTTTCCTGATTGGCAATCACGTCGCCAGAAGCGTCCAATACCGTCAGGTATGGCAGGCCTTGATTGGCAAAATCCGCTTTGTATTTTTTGGCGAGTTCCAGATTCTTGTCCGATTGCCCAACATCGACCAGCACGAGATCGTATTCATACAACATTTTTCGCCGCACTTCGCCATTGGTCTTGAAACAGTCGTGAAGCAAATGACACCAACCGCACCAGTTGCCTCCCCATTGAATCAGCACGCGACGATTTTCTTTTTTTGCTTTCGCCAGGGCCGCGTCGATTTGTGCCGCCGCGTCGGCGCTTTCGTCGTAGATGTTTTTGCGTGTAGGTTTGGCGCTGGCCTTGGTTTCAGTCGCTTCATCTTGGTCTGCAGCTGCCGGGGCGGCTGGTTTGTCTTTATCTTGAAGAAGTGTCAAAGCCGCGTTGCTCTTGGAATTGAGGCCGATTCCTCCCCAACTCAATCCCAACAGTAAAATCATTCCCATTCGCACTCGCCATGCTGGTCCCACGTCGAATCGATTGTTCATGTTCATCGTCTGTACTCCCCAGTTTGTATTGGATTGTCGATCGCCAAATTTGCGTCTGTCCGCAATTGTGATTGTTACCGAAAAATCCGGCCAGTGCCACAAGTTCGGAAAACAGTTGTCGAAAAACCGCCTAAGTCAAACATCGTAGGAAGTTGCTGAATGAAATCGAGTCGGTTTGCTGCAGGGCCTGTTGTCCGACTTTCGCGGGGACTAAAATCTTCGAATATCCCGGTCTCGGCTTTTAAGGTGACGAATGAAAATATCCATTGAATATTGCGGCATGTGAAACTATTTACCCCAGGCCACCCGTTTGGCGGCCGAGATCCAATCCCGATTCCAGATCAATCCGGAGCTGATTAAATCGTCGGGAGGCAAGTTTGAAGTGGTCGCCGACGGCCAGCTGATTTTTTCAAAAAAACAACAAGGTCGATTTCCCGAGCACGCTGAAGTCCTGCAAAAAATTGCGGATCAATTGGAAGCTTGATGGGAATCGCTAACTCGGCTGTTTTTCGTTATGAGACAATCTTGCGCGCAATGGGCGGGCATCATTCAATGATGATTGCAAGGAAGTTGCGTCCAACAGCACAGTCAATTTGAGAACTCTTCATGCCGAGATTGGGATGCCATGTTGCTAGCAAGGAGAGCGTTCGCGGCTATTTAACAGACAGCTTGGTGGTTTGGGAAAAGTCTGCGGGCAATTCGGGTCGCGTCGATCGTAGGGATTTTGACATCCCAATGGCTTGCGACTTGAAATCTGTCGATTAAACAAGGGTTCCATTATTTGGTACCGGGGTTTTTCCGTGAATTGGTTGGCAGTCAGTGCGCAGGGTTGAGCTTCAATTCTATTCCGTGACCGATACATCTCGATGGGTCAATTGATCGAAACGCAAGGTTCAATTCGGACGTCAATTGTGCACGGGTTATTCCTCGTTTGCCTGTGTCTGACCTGCTGCGCGGGTTGTAGTCGGAGTGCGTATCGGGAATGGGCCGATCGGGATGCCTACGGTTTGGTACGGTCGCGTCAATTCGATACGCGTTGGGTTTTGCCGAAACGTACGTTGGAAGCGGCGCCCCAATCTCGATTGGCCGACGCGCAAAATCCCGACTGCGGGCCACTTCCTCCCGACGATCCCGCGGCGCATGGATACATGAAACAGCCGTTTCGATCAAGAAAAGAAATTGAATTCTGGGACAATCGCGGAATGCTCGACTCGATCGACGATCAGAGTTGGCTTGACAGTCTGCCACGCAACCCCGCCGGCGAAGTCGAACTCGATAAACAGTTGGCCATCGAACTCGCGTTGTTGCATAGCCGCGAATTTCAAACCCAGGTCGAACAGCTATATACTTCAGCCTTGCGACTGTCGCAAAACCGCTTCGAATATCGCGTGAACTGGCTCGGCGGCAGCGATACGGCCTTTGCTGCGTCGGGCGATCGAGCCACCGGAAATCGCAATTTGGGAACGACCAATCAATTGGGACTCACGCGCAACTTTGCTGCCGGCGGACAATTTTTTTCTACGCTCGTCAACTCATTCACCTGGCAATTCGGCGGTGGTGGAAATTCCGACTTTGCCGCTGGCAATCTTTTGGTCGGATTGACGCAACCCCTGCTCCGCGGCGCATTCCGTCACGTTCGAACGGAATCATTGACCCAAGCGGAACGAGACATGTTGTACCAAGTCCGCGCGTTCGCGCGTTTCCGCCGGCAGTTCTATTTTGAGATTGTGGGTCAATATCTCGCGCTGTTAAGTCAGTCTCAATCGGTGCGCATCGAAGAGGGAAACTTGCGCAATCTCGAATTGAATCTGGAAGAGCATCAAGTGTTGCTGAATCGCGGTCTGGTATCGCCGATTCAAGTGGATCAAGTTTTTCAGAGTTACCAAACCGGTCGACTGTCACTGATCAACTCGCAACAGGCGTTTCAAACTTCGATGGACCGTTTCAAGTTTCAATTGGGACTGCCCGCCCGAGTTACGCTCAAGCTCGACACGACGCTATTGGCTTCCTTCGAGCTCAATTCCACGGAAATTGAGGATTTGCAGGCCCAGGCGGAGGATCTCTTGCAATCGATGATGAAATACTTGCCACCCGACCAGGCCTCGGACGAGTTTCTGAAACAGACCTACGAGCAAATCAAGACGGTTGCCAAAGAAATCGAGAGTTTGAAACCGCAGGTCGACGCTGAGCTAAAACAGTTCCTTGAAGCGCTGGCAAAATCCAAACCGGATAGAGAGGCCGAAGAAGCCGAAACGGTCGACTACGAACAACAAGTCGCGGTGGCGGATCGACTCGAAAAACTGCTCGAGGATCTGAACGTCCAGATGGTCGCGGCGAAGAAGTCATACAGCCAACCGCTGACCGAGTTGAGCCTTGACATTGAGCAACCGCAACCCGAAGCGCTACCGCAACCCGACATGGAGGAGCTTGACGACGAGAAAGAACCGGCGGTCCGCCAATGGGAGGCCTTGCAACAACTGATTGCTCGACCGGGCGGATTGCGTGATCGCATCGACACCCTGTTTCTTGTTCAAACCCAAATTCGGCTGTTCTTAATCGAGATCAAGCGACTGGAACTGGAACAGGACACGGCAATTGATCTCGCACTCAATGGTCGACTGGACTTGATGAACAGTCGCGCCTCGGTCGTAGACTCCTATCGCCAAGTCGAAATCGCGGCCAACCGTTTGAAGAGCGATTTGTCCGTTTCGACCTCGGCAAATTTGCGCACTGATCCGACTCGGGACAATGCCTTTCGGTTCGACGGAAAAGAGAATCAGTACAATGTCGGTGTGGGTTTCGATGGGCCCTTGAATCGGTTTGGCGAACGAAACGCCTATCGCGTGGCCCAAATCGCCTACCAACAACAGCGTCGGTCCTACATGGCGGATGAGGATGCGATTGTCAACAGTGTGCGGTTGAATCTGCGACAATTGCAGAACAGCCGATTCAACTTTCAGATTGCCCGCCAGCAATTGATCACGGCAACTCGCCAAGTTGAACAGGCTCAATTCAATTTGCGCACGGCGACGGCTGGTGACTCCAGTCTGACACAGGATTTGCTGCAAGCTCTGCAGACGCTGCGGGACACGAAAAATCGACTAATTTCGAACTGGATCGGCTATGAGACTTCTCGCATTGCACTGTTCGTTGATCTAGAATTACTGAATCTCGACGAGCAAGGTGTTTGGATCAATGAACAAGAAAACTTCGAGGGGTTTAACCCGGGTCGACCCGCCGACGTCAGCGTCGCCGACGATGAAACCGACGGTAACTCCAATCCCGACGCCGACGGCGATGCAGCCGGCGCCGATGCAGACGCCGGCTCCGACGACTCTGGCAACGACAATGATTCCGGAGTCGAACGACCCACGCCGGAAAGACCCACCTTCGAGCGACCTGATCCTGAACGATCCGAAACGGATCGAATCGCCCCCAAATAGCCGGTCGCGAGGCGTGCGAAAATCAATCATCCGTCGTTGGCCAAGCCGATTGATATTCGGCTTGCTGATCGCGGCGGTTACCTACGGAATCTATTTGTTGATTCTCAGCCTCAGCCACCGAATCGGCGTCGACATCAGTTCGATTCCCACCGCGGTTGTCGCCCGGACCACCTTAACGGACAAAGTCATCGAGCAAGGACAGTTGGAAAGTCAAAGCACGGTCAATGGTAACTGTGAAATCAGCAACAACGAGAACAAAATTATTTTCCTGGCTGTCGAGGGTTCAGTGGTCAAGAAAGGTGACGTGGTCGTCAAATTCGACACGGCCGAGGTGACCGAAAAAATTTCCGAACGAGAGTCGCAGGTAAATGAAGCCAACACCTTGGTTGAGTCGGCCCGTCAGGAACTTCGGGTTCAGGAGGACGAAAACCAGACTCTGACTCGCAAGGCCAAACAGGATCACGAATTCGCCGAACTTGATCTGAAGAAATATATCGAAGGCGACTACCTAGTCAAAAAATCCGATATCGAAGGATTTATCTCGGAGTCTCAGACAGCGGTTGACAAGGCGAATCGTGATCTCGAGAACATGCGCGCGTTAGTGAAGCGGGGATTTCGAGAATTTGAGCAATTGCGGGAGGCACAACAAGTCGTTAAGAGTACCGAGCTGAGACTTACCAATCACAAACAAAAACTTGATTCGTTGGAACGGTTTGAGCACATCAAGAGTCTCGCGGAGTTCAAAGGGAAGGCCGAAGAAACGCAACATCAATTGGAGATCGTAAAAAACACGGCAGCTGCAAAACTTGCCAAGGCAACGGACAATTTAAAAAATGCTGAACGCGGTTTAGATCTGCAGAAAAAACGGCTCAAAAAGTTACAGGAGAATCTCGAAAAACATGTCATGAAGGCACCTCAGGAGGGAACTCTGGCATTTGCTCACGACGATTGGCGCGGCGATGGGGAAAAGATCCATGAGGGTTCCCTGGTGTTCGAGAATCAACCCGTGTTTTTGCTGCCCGATATGGAACGGATGCAAGTCAAAGTTGGCATTCATGAATCGTTGGTCAGCAAAGTCAAAGCGAAACAGCGAGCCGTGATTCGGGTCGATGCTTTTCCCGGGCAAAACCTGACTGGTACCGTGATGAGTGTGTCCCCCTTGTCGGCCTCAAATCGTTGGGAACCATCCAATAATTACCAGGTGATGGTCCATATTGACAGTTTTTCGAATGACATGAAATTGAAACCCGGGATGTCCGCCGAGGTCGAAATCCGGGTAGGGGAATACGCCAATGTCCTGGCTGTTCCCATTCAAGCAGTAACCAGCTTCGGAAACAAAAAATTTGTTTTCGTCAAAAGCCCGGCCAACGATTTTACCGCACAGGAAATTGCCACTGGAAAAACAACCACCTCGTTTGTCGAAGTCACTACGGGTTTGAGTGAAAACGACGCCGTGGCGCTGGATGCCTATCAGCGAGGCATCACTGAGTTTGGCACAGATCAGTCCGGTCCCGACCCGTTGCAGGAGCCCGGGCCGACAATCGACATCGAAATGGCAACCCCGTCAACGGAAATCGGCCAGACGTCGGCTGAATCGACGCTACCGGAAAACGCCACGGAAGCGATCGCTGTCCCCCAGGAAGTTCAAAGCGTCGAACCATCAACGAATGTTGACTCGGCGACCAGTGAACCAACCACCAGTGAGCCAACCACCAGTGAACCAACAACGGATTCGCCGATCACCAGTGAACCAACGGCCAATGAGCCTGCGAAAGTTGAACCCACTGGCGGCGCACCAGCACCGGTTGAGCTGGAAACCGGCGAGCCACCTGTCGACCAGCCGTCTGGCGAGGCGATTGGCAGCTCGGTTCGACGATTGCTAATTTCCGAGCCAGCGTGGCGGACATTGTGCGGGACCGGATTGAAGGAAAGTCGAGATGTTTGATCGCTGGAACAAGATTTCCGCGATGGTAAAAATGTCTTTGCGGTCGTTGATGTTGCACAAACTTCGATCGCTACTCACGATTCTGGGTTTGGTGTTTGGAGTGGCTTCGGTGATCATCATGTTGGCGATTGCCGAAGGGGCGGGCCAAGATGCCCAACGGCAAATTGAATCGCTGGGCATCAAAAATATTATTGTTCGCAGTATCAAGCCCTCGGAGGACAAGCAGCAGCAACAATTTGGAGTCCTGGAATATGGCTTGACCTTTCGTGATCTGCAGCGAATTTCTGAGACGATCGATACGATCGACCAATTGGCTCCCTTTCGCGAGTTTCGTTATGAAGTTCGTTTTCTGGATCGCGTATCCGAGTCGCGCGTCGTGGGACTCCAACCCGAGTATGCCGAGGCCAATCGACTGGAAATGGCGGCCGGGCGTTTTATTGAAGACCTCGATTTGAAATTGCAAACCAACGTTTGCGTGATTGGTTCCAGTCTGGCGCGCAAATTGTTTCAGTTCGAATCGCCATTGGGAAAATCGATTCAGGTCGCCGGCCGGTTTCGGTTTCAAGTCATCGGTGTCATTGCTCCGAAAATGTCATCCGCCGGAATTGGTTCGAGTTTGTCGGCCCAGGATTTCAACAAGGACCTGTACATCCCTCTGGCTACCGATCAGAAACGAATTGGAAAAATCTTGATTCAACGGACTGAGGGCTCGTTCAAGGTGGAAAAGCTCGAGCTCAGTCAGTTGACGGTTCGTGTCAAAGAGGCTCATCAGGTGAAGAGCGCGGCGGCAGCGATTGAAAGTTTGCTCGCCAGCACGCATGACAAACGCGACTTTGAAATCACCATCCCCTTGGATCTGCTGGAGCAACGTCTGGCGACCCAACGGATTTTTAATTTTGTACTCGGTGGTATCGCGGCGATCTCGTTGTTGGTCGGTGGTATTGGAATCATGAATATCATGCTGGCGACCGTCAGTGAACGAACCGGCGAAATTGGAATTCGTCGCGCGTTAGGGGCGACGCAGTCCGACATCACATTGCAATTTCTGGTCGAGACTCTGGTGTTGTCGGCGACGGGCGCGCTGATTGGGGCTGTCGTGGGGTTGTCGGCACCGCCGATTATCAGTTGGGCTTCCGGACGAGAAACCGTGATTACCTTCTGGGGACCATTGGTTGCCGTCATGGTGGCGTTAGCGACGGGGCTGATTTTCGGAATTTACCCTGCCAAACGCGCCGCGTCACTTGATCCGATCGAGGCGTTGCGGCGACTTTAGACATCCGATCAAAGGGTGTCTCGAATCTGGACTTGCCGGGAACGATGGGTCAAAAAGGCGTGAACCGTAACCCATGAAATTGGTCTGCTCTTGATCTGGGACGGTCCACGTATCATACAAATTACACGAATCAGACTACCATCGATTTGCCTGTTTGGATAAACGTTCATCGCTGGTCGACCGTGTTAGATCGTTCATTCGAATGATTCGCGTCATTCCTGGTTGTAAAACGATCAGCAAATTGGATTCAAATTGGCGACAGTTGATTCGCTGTTGCATTTGCGACAATCGCGATTTCGCCGCGTTGAATTCTCCTCTTCGAACGAGCATAATACTTGCCGCGATTCCTTCGTGGTCACTGGTTCGTTCCAAGATTTGCGACTCGCGAGTTCGAAGCGGACTGTTGTGATGCAAGAGTTGATGCAGCCAAGGCACTCCCAGATTTGTGCTTAGTCGTTGTTATGTTAGTCGATTGGAAAGCACGGAGTGTTTCAGATGATGCTGGCGATGATGAGGAATTGGATGTGCGGCCTGATGATGTGTCTGCTGACGCTGACGTGCCATGGCGCAGCCTTGGGTCAGGGGCTGGCTGAATCGTTGCTCACAGAGTCCCCGGATTCGTTAATTGCCGATGTCGGACGATTGGGCGATCCGGTCCGGGGGGCATTGGTATTTTATCGGGCCGAGTTGAATTGTCATAAGTGCCATGAAGCCAATCAACGTGGACGGGCACTGGGGCCGGATTTGTCCCAACAACGACCGACCAACATCACCGAGATGGTTGAGTCGATCCTGTCGCCATCGGCGAAAATTCGAATGGGTTTTGAGTCGCATGTGTTTCTATTGGAAGATGGCCGTCAACTCACCGGTGTCGTGGTCTCGGAAGTCGATGAAGTCGTTGTGCTCGATCGAATCGAGGAAGCTGACCAACCACTGCGGCTGGACGTGAATGAGATCGTCGATCGCAAACGAGCCAGTGTTTCCATGATGCCTATCGGGTTGGCCAATCAGCTCGGCGATCGGCAGGAGTTTCTGGACTTGATTCGCTACCTGGTTGAAATTGCCGCTCGCGGTCCAACGCGCGCCGCTCAACTTCGTCCCGCGACATCATCGATTGCGCTGGCACCCTTGCCCGCCTACGAGTCCAGTGTGGACCATCATGGCTTAATTGCTTCGTGGGATGCAAACATGTTGGAGCAAGGGGCTCAGGTGTTCAAGTTGCGTTGCGCCAGCTGCCACGGCGACTTGTTAGCGGAAGGCACGATGCCGACATCACTACGATTCCCCACCGGGAAATTTAAACACGGCGCCGATCCGTTTTCCATGTATCAAACGCTGACGCACGGCTATGGCATGATGATCCCGCAACGCTGGATGGTTCCCGAGGAAAAATATGCCGTCATCCATTACATCCGGGAGACGTTTTTGAAGGACCGGAACCCATCGCAGTATTTTCCGGTTGATGAGCGCTATTTGGCGGCATTGCCGAAGGGCGATACGCGGGGGCCCAAACCGGTTTCCAGTCAGCCTTGGACCGCCATGAATTACGGGCCGAGTCTGATCAATACAATTGAGGTTCCCGGTGATCAACAGAATATTGCCCAAAAGGGAATCGCCATTCGGTTGGATAGCGGTCCCGGTGGAGTTGAATCAGGCCGTTATTGGATGATGTACGACCACGACACGATGCGAATGGCAGCGGCTTGGAGTGGTTCCTTCATCGACTACGAAGGTATTCACTTCAATGGCGCTCATGGCCGTCATCCGACCGCGACCGGAGACGTCCATTTCCAGAACCCTGACGGTCCAGGTTGGGGACGACCGGTTGATGGATCTTTTGTCGACGACCGCGTTCGCGGGCGCGACGATCGACAATACGGGCCTCTACCCCGATCGTGGGCTCAATATCGCGGCTTGTACCGTCACGGGGATCAGACCATTGTCCAATACACAATCGATCAAACCACGGTGCTGGAGTCACCTGGAATTCGTTTTGCCGCCGGTGTCCCGACTTATGTCCGCACTTTGAATCTGGGGCCCAGAAAACGGGATTTGATTTTGCAAGTCACTCGTTCGAGCCAACCGTTTTCGTATCGTGACGGAATGCTGGTGACCGACGATCTGTCGTCGGTCAGTGACGTTGAATCCAAAAATGCGTTCGATGGTGCGCACTATTTTCAGTCGGATTCCGCGTCAGATTTTAATACCCATTCCGCCGATTTTTCAATCGTCGTACGAATCAAGACCAGCCAAGACGGAACGATTTGGAGTAAGACAATTGATCAACCGCAATGGATTCCTGACGGGCAATCTTTGTTTATCCGCAACGGGAAATTGGTGTTTGATGTGGGTTGGGTCGGCGCTGTCCAGTCCGAGCAGACGGTCGCCGACAATCAATGGCACGATATTGCACTAACCTGGCAAGCGGCGACTCAAACCGCCAGCCTCATTGTCGATGGAAAAATATCTGGACACGGCAAATTGGCACCCCAACAGGAATTGCCTAATTCCGTAATCCGGATTGGTGCCACGAACGAAAATTTTCCGGCGACCAGTTTGTTTGTCGGAGACATGGCATCAATCGCATTGTTTTCTCGAGCCCTCATGGAAAACGAATTGGCAGATTCGAGTCTGGATGTTGAGCGCGGTCGGTTTGCTCGTTGGTCCGGTTTCGAGAAAGCCAATCGCGTTGACGAGCAAACTGGACCAGATGCCAAGAGCTTGAAATGCGTGTCAGTCAATGGAGAATCGGATCGACCGGATCAACAACTGATTACCGTTGTGGGCGATAAACTCACATTCGATGGGGAAAATTGGCTGACGGACGATGCGGGAAATGTCCGCTTACGCGTCCCCGCCGGAGATGAGCCGCTGCGACTTTGCATTCAAATGGCTTCGCTGGGAGCGGCGGATGATCTGCACGAGATCAACAAAAATCATCTGGCTGAAGCGAACCTGAATGATCTACTGCCGCTTACCAAAGGAGGTTCCAGAAATTGGCCGGAAGTCTTGGAAACGGAGATTCAATCCGGACCCGAAACTGGCGCCTATGTGGTTGATGTGTTAACTCATCCCGTGGAAAATCCCGACCATTGCCGGCTGAGATTGACCGGTTTGGATTTCATTCCTGGCGAGGACGCGGCGGTCGTTTCGACGTGGGACGGAAGCGTCTGGCGTGTATCGGGGATCGGACAGGCCAGCGGAAAATTGAAATGGACGCGCATCGCTGCCGGCCTGTTTCAGCCCTTAGGGATCAAGTGGAAAAAAGAAGGAATTTTTGTGACGTGCCGCGATCAACTCGTCGCACTCCACGATTTGAATGGTGATGGCGAGATGGATTGGTATGAGTGTTTTAACAATGATCATCAAGTCACCGAACACTTTCATGAATTTGCGATGGGGTTGCAAACCGATGCAGCGGGCAATTTCTACTATGCAAAATCCGCCCGCCATGCGTTGACGGCCGTCGTACCGCATCATGGAACTTTACTCAAGGTATCGGCCGATGGCCAACAAACTGAAATTATTGCCAACGGTTTTCGCGCAGCCAATGGTGTCTGCATCAATCCCGATGGATCGTTTGTGGTGACCGATCAAGAGGGACATTGGAATCCCAAGAATCGTATCAACTGGGTGCGGCCCGGTGGCTTTTATGGGAATATGTTTGGCTACCACAATGTTGCCGATGACTCGGATGACGCGATGGTGCCGCCCTTGTGTTGGATTACGAATGCCTTTGATCGATCTCCGGCGGAATTGCTCTGGGTTGACAGCAATCGCTGGGGCCCGCTTGCGGGAGCCTTGTTGAATTTTTCGTATGGCAATGGCAAAGTGTTCGTCGTGCCCCATGAAGAAGTTGGCGGAAAGATGCAGGGTGGCATGTGCGCGTTGGACCTGCCGGCATTTCCGACGGGTATCATGCGAGGGCGATTCAATCCACAAGACGGCCAACTCTATTGCTGCGGCATGTTTGCCTGGAGCTCAACTCAAGAACAACCTGGGGGTTTGTATCGCGTCCGGTATGTTGGCGGGCCGGCGAATTTGCCGATTGGATTGCAGGCCTCCGAGGGCCAAATAAAACTGACATTCAGCGATCCCCTCGATGCAGACTCCGCTGCGGCGTCCACGAATTATGCGATTCGTGTTTGGGGCTTGAAGCGGACCGCGAATTACGGCTCCGAACACTATGATGAGCGTGAACTAAAAGTCGAAACGGCAGCGCTGCTCAACGACGGCAAGACCGTCATCTTGGAGGTTCCAAGTCTGGTTCCGACCTGGTGTATGGAAATCGTTTATGTTCTCAAGGACGCACAGGGTCGGCGGATAGAAAACAAAATTCACAATACGATTCACCAACTAGATGAGAGCGCTACAGCGGCAAAGACACAGAGTTTAGATAAAATTAAATGATCAACCAAACTCGATATCAGCAGGCTGCAACGTGGTGAGTAAATCGACGGTCAGTGGAGTCACGGTGGAGATTCGGCTGGACATTCGCTGGAGCGCCTGCTCGAACAGATTCCGGACTGTGCGTCCATTTCCGAAATGTTCGTCTTTGTTAGCGACTAGCTGCTCAAAACCTGCGAGTAATTTCGCTTGGGTAGACTTCGAATATTGATATTTGTGTTCGCGACACAAGCTCTGAAAGATCTTTAACAATTCCGGCGGGGTATAGTCCGGGAAATTCAAGATCCGTTGAAACCTGGACGTCAAACCTGGATTGGATCTCAACATTCGTTGCATCGGCGCGGGGTAACCGGCAAGCACGACCACAATCCGGTCCCGATCATCCTCCATCCGTTTTAGTAATACCTGAATCGCTTCGTTGCCGAAAGCATCTTCGCCGCTTTCCGCAACCAGCGAGTACGCTTCATCGACAAACAACACACCATCGAGCGCGCGATCGATACACTCGTGAACCTTGGGTGCTGTTTGGCCAGCATACTGGGCGACCAGAGTGGAACGATCCGCTTCAATCGTCTGGCCTTGATTTAAAATGCCCAGTCCTTGAAGAAGTTTGCCGACAATTCGCGCGACGGTAGTCTTGCCGGTTCCCGGGTTTCCGGTAAACAAGGCATGCAGACTAATCTGAGTCGTAGGTAATTTCATGGCATCTCGAGCCGCTTGCATTTTCAGAAAATCGACGAGTTGCCGGATGTCTTTCTTGATCGAATCGAGACCAGTTAGAGATTCCAGTTTTTTTAGGCCGTCCTCGAATACCGCTTGTTTCTGCGCCGATGTGAGGGAAGGAACAGGTTCGGTTGCTTGCGGAATTGTCGAACTCACTTGTCCAACCCGGAAATTTTTCGACTCAGACTTCGCTCCACGAACAGCAACTCCGACGGGCATCGTGGTCGCGGAATGCACGACCTCAATCATCCGCTTATTGAGTTGTAGCGTTTGGGGTTGTGACGCCGATTGCTTGGTCCGTTGCGAACATTTCATTTGAGACAATTCACGACGCATTTGTTCCAGTTGAATTAATTCATCTGCCAAAACCTCGCCGTCCGCCTTGGCGATCAGGTTGGCCAAGCGAATAACGAGCGCCAACAATGGAGGTAGTTCATCGCGCAGTTCCGGAATATCCAAAAAAGGCCGAAACAAATCCGGCCATTTCAACATCGTGGCATGGGCCACAACCTTTTCGAGTGATGGTCGAAGCGATTGGGAACAGATCTTGATTTTCCAGACATGTTGCAAAATTTGCCTGGCGGCCTCTTTTTCGCCCGCTCCCCAATGCCGATCACAAAAAGCGATCGTGATCAAAGTCTTTAACAGCACTCCGTGCTGCAGATCCTGCATCTGTTCCAGGAACTGTTGTGGCGATATTGGGAGCCGCTCAGGAAACTCGGTCACACAACGCTCGGCGGCTTCGCGATACAACAACTCAAATTGGATAACTGTATCGGCCAGTATTCGCTTCAGTTTGGGGTCGAAGCGAGCAACGGACGCAGAGTCATCAAGCGTCAACAGTGATTGGATCCAATCAATCATGGCAAATCACGCGTAACAACATTGCCAACTCCGAGCTGTCCAGAATGATCGTGGAAATTATCCATACACCGCCAACCGTGATTGGTGCCTGTCCAAGCGTAAACGATCCTTGCCATGCCTGCAAGCAACCATCAAACCGGCGATGGAAAATGATTCTTATATCGGCCGATTCTGCGGTCAGCAAGTTTCGAAAAACACACCGCAGATCAGGCAGAAGAACGCAGATCTACGAATTTCACGCGATACGAGTTGTTGCGAAAAAAAATCCTTTTCTTTTATTAAACTACTCCACCGAGAAATCTGCGTGAAATTGCGATCATCTGCGGTCAGCAACTTTCGAAAAACACACCGCAGATCAGGCAGAAGAACGCAGATCTACGAATTTCACGCGATACGAGTCGAAAAAAAATTCTTTCCTTTGCATACAATTATTCCACCGAGAAATCTGCGTGAAATTTCGATCATCTGCGGTCAGCGATATTTGAAAAACATACCGCAGATCAGGCAGAAGAACGCAGATCTACGAATTTCACGCGAAACGAGTTGTTGCGAAAAAAATTCTTTCCCCTGCATTAGATTACTCCACCGACTGAGATCTCGGTCATACCCGGCCAACGCGTTTTTCAGCTTGGCAGGTACTCCGATAGCACAAAACGTTTGAGCTCGAGGCCGCCCCGTTTCCCAAAATTCATTAGGTAACCCAACGGTGATTTAGAAATGCGCATGTAATTCAGGATCTGCCCTTCATGCTCTGCGGACAATTGGCTGATTGCCTTGAGCTCGACAATAATCGAACCGGCTACAATCAAGTCCGGAACATATTTCTTCTGGAGCAACCGCTTTTTGTAAAAGCACTCAGTTTGTTGTTTCGAAGTAAAAGCAATCCCACGCATTTCAAGTTCAATGTCATGACATTCCTGGTAGATCTCCTCAGCCAGCCCAAATCCGCATTCGTTGTAAACTTCGAAACACGCGCCCACCAATCGGTAGCTCTCGTCTTTCAAGTAGGTGACGTCGTTGGTCATGTCTGTATCATTTGGAGAAGAGTGGTTGACCAAAAATAGGCGCAGCTGTGTTAGAACCATCAAGATCAGATTCTACAAAATTGAATCGATCTTTTCCATTTGAACAAGACAAAAACACCCGAAGTCTGCGTCAATTTGGGTACATCCGCGGTCCGTACGAATTGATAAACGAATCGCAGATCAGGCCGTAATGAACGCAGATGAAAGGAAATCGACAAAATCAGAGTTTGAAAAATTGACAGAGTTAATTCGGGTTCAATTTTTCCTGGTCTCCAGCTAGATTGCGAGTGTTTGCTTAATCTACGGTCCCTTCGGTTCTACTTTCTGTGCAAGATTCGGATGGGTCTTTGTGTGATTCCCGGAATTCGAATTCCGTGCATGCCGAAGGACTATATTTTGGGAACCTGTTGCGTGATGCAGTGAATACCGCCGCCACCTTCGGCGAGAACATGACCGCCGATACCGATGACTTCGCGATCATCGAATAGTTCTCGGAGGATGCCTAGCGGTATCTCGTCTTCCCGGCGATCATCAGCGATCGGGACGATTACACAACCGTTACCGAGGTAAAAATTCATGTGGCCCCCTTCATGCAAGGGTAGATCGATGATCTCGAACTTGCGTCCTTTCGCATCGGTCGAATTAGACAAAATCGTTTTCGCGTCGCGGCAGATTGTATAGTTCGGATCATTTTTGTCACCGCACGAATGCAGCACCACGACTCCCTCATCAACAAACGCGGCCAGGCCATCGATGTGCCCGTCGGTAATCGGGTCTGGCTCGATTCCCTTGTCCAGCCAGATCACTTTTTTTGTACCAAAGGCCTCATTTAACATTCGATCAATCGTCTCGCGGCTCAAGCCGGGATTGCGATTCGGATTCAGCAAACATTGAGCGGTCGTGATGATCGTGCCGGCTCCGTCGAACGCCAGAGCGCCCCCTTCAGAGACCAGATCGATCGGATACAGCGGCACCTCGAGTGCGTGACAGAGTCGCGCCTTGATCAATGCGTCATGTTGATGCTGTCCCGCGAATTTGTCTCCCCAACCATTGAACGTACAACCAGCCACACGACGTTCGCCTTTTCCGTTGACCACAAACATCGGCCCCGTGTCCCGCGCCCAGCCATCATTGACGGCAAAATCCAGCAACTCGATTTCGCTGTTGAGAGCGGTCTTGGCCCGCTTTCGGTCTGCTGGCCGAACCACCATGAGCACCGGTTCAAAATCCGCAATTGCATTGGCAACCTCGGCCCATTGCTCGATGACTTCATCGAACGAGAATCCATGTCCCGTCCAATTTTGAGGTGAGGGCATAACCATAATCGTATATTCGTGCGGTTTCCATTCAGCGGGAAACCAGAATCCGTCTTGGGCTGGCGTCGAATCGTTGATCAGTTTCGCACCAGTGCTTTTGTAGTCAGGCCGCTCGTTCACTTTCGCTCCGGCTGGTTCAGGTTCGGCATGAATTGAATCTTTTCTCTCGTGTGAGTTGACTTTATCCTGATTGAAGGCGCCATAGGATTCCGCTAGTCCCCCCACGCCCATTGCGGCGAGTGAAAAACCTGAGTGCTTGATAAAATCTCGGCGTTGCATTTTATGTTGCGCGTAGGAAAAATTTTAAAATCGAAACACCAAACTCGGTCCTTTCCCGCCCCGAGTTACCACTGGTTTCAGGGCCGATGTCAAAGTCAGTAGGTAGCCGTCCGGCACCCGATACTGTTGGGTGACTATTATTGTCGCTGATGCAGACAGGAATTGTCTACACAACCACGACGCTGCCAGTGGTGATTCAGTATCGAGTGTGTTTTTACCGCAGGTTTATTTCAGTTTGGCAGGTTGTTGCTGGGTCACGCAATGAACCATGCCACCTTCCCGATCGAGATTTCGTGAATCGATGCCCACCGACAGCGTCGTCGGTGGGCAATTTGTGCAACACGTTGATTCCCACATCGCGTTGGATCGGCGACCAACCGGCCAGCCCCACCAGGAAGATTCGCGACTCGCAATTTGATTATATGTCTCTCGGGAAATGCACCAAGCCGGTCGACCAGCACAAATCGGTCGCGCAGCAATGCGGGCCGCAGTGCTCCGTCGGTCGGGGTGTACGACGCTTTCATTCCCAACACCGCTCGACGATATCGAGCACGTCAGGTGTTCGATCTTGCCACGTTGCGCGGGTAAACGGCAATGTTGTCTGTTGCATTTCGCAATCCCGTGGGTCAGTTCAATCGACTGGAACAGGCACGAAGCATTGCCAGCAATTGACTCTCACTGCACCGAAAAACTCTGCATCGCCGGAAGTTCCCCATCGGACCTCAAGAGTTTCGAGATGCCACCACGATGACCGTTGGACATTTGGCATGTGAATTGCAAATGACTGGCCGAAACTAGTTGACGTGCGGCGTTCAAATTGTATGGCGCGCCGCTCAATGTTTCATTTCCTAACCGGAGCTTCCCCACCATGGTCCAATATCGGAGTCTGGCAACGCGTTCAATTCTGGCGGCAATCGGATTATTTCTGCTGTGGTCACCGTCGACGACCCAAGCTCAACCGGGCGGCCAGACGATGGACGAACTTCGCGCTCAAATGGAACAAATTACTGCTCAAATGCAACGGTTGGAGCAGGCAAGTCCTGCAACCGACTCACCACCAATCTATATCGACCGCGTACGTTCGCTCGGCAGCCAGCGATCGACCAAACCAGTCATTCAGGACGAAACTCGATATTTGAAATTGTACGACTTGAGCGACATCTTTTCGTTTTCGACTCAATATCCGGCACAATTAATTGAACCCTTTGCAGGCGCCGATTCGCAGCCTTTTAATCGCGGCGTTGATTTTTCAGCGACCAGTAACCGCAGCGGCATGAATGCAGGCAGCTTTGGCGGCGGCATGGGTGGCGGTGGAATGGGTGGCGGTGGAATGGGTGGCGGCGGAATGGGAGGCGGCGGAATGGGAGGCGGTGGAATGTTCAATATTCCACCGACCATTCAAGATGCAGATACTCTGGACCACAGCGACATTCAGGTCAGCATTAAAACTGTAATTAAGGCAATCAAAACCAACGTCGAACCCGATCAATGGCAAGGCAAAACGGATGACTCCACGATTTCACAGCTGGGCAATATGTTGCTGGTCTCAGCAACCAATTCGACGCATTCACAGATTGCCGCATTGCTGGATTTATTTCGCGAAAAATGGGGCGCCCGGCGCACCATCGCAATGCATGTGTATTGGATTCGCGCGGATGTCGACAGTGTCACCAAGCTGTTGGACGAGGAATTTCAGACCACCAACGGTGCGGGTGTAATTGCTGCCGATCGCTGGGATCCGTTTTTCGCGAAGGCGTTGGCCGAAAAGCGCCTCGCCTATACCAGTTCGATCGCTGGTCACAATGGACAGACGTTGCACGCCATTTCGGGAAAGCACCTTTCCCTGACTGTCGACAGCGCAGCGCTGTATCACGAGACGACAACATCACAAGTGTTGGATGAGGAAGATTCAAATGGAGCGACGGGACAGGCAATCACAGCGACCGTCGCGGGACTGATCCCGGAGAGACGCTACCTGTTCACCGGTGCGATCGCCGAACTCACCCCGTTGGCGACGCGAGGTGGAAATTTTGCCATCATCGACTTGAAAACAGCAGTCACCGAATTGCTGCCGCCAACCGCTGACGCCAAGCCATTGGAAGCGTCGGTCCGTACATTGGATGGGCAGACACTAACCGTCGCGCTGGATGATTGCGATGTGTCTTGTTATCGAATGAGCACAACTCTCCGCTGTCCGACCAGTCAGATTGTGTTGGCGGGAGGGATGACGGGTACGACCGATCGAGCCGAGTCACAACTTGAATTGTTTGTCTTCGTTCGCGCCACAACCCATGCGATACAAGAAGATGCTTCCGACCGCCAGCCGGAAAAAGTGAAATGAGCTGTCTCGCCCCATCGCGCTCGGGAGCTCCCGTCAAAAATCTGCGACTATCGGCGTCCATCTGCGGTCCGTCTCCCTGATCATCAGGACCGCAGATCAGGCTGATTTACACTATTAATTGGAATCCAACACAATTGGTTGCCGGACAAATAACGGATAATTCGTGGGGACGAGTTGGCGATCAGCAGTTTTGGACTGAATATCGATTAGCGTCGCTGGCGGCAAATTTGCTCTTGATATCGGCGGATTTGCGACACCCGATACAAACAAAAAAGAAATAACTTCAGGCGAACTTTGCTCAGTGGCTTTGCCGGTCTGGCACTCAGTTGAGGCTTGTCGGTGCATGGCGTTTAATCAACCATTATCCATGACGGTGTCCAGAGTCGAAGCAAACGACCTATCGGGAAGGCCATTTCCAACCGTATTGATTCAATGAACTGTTGTTCTCGTTGATGGTTTCCCCCAACCGTTTCTGCAACCGAATCGATTCACAAACCGTCTGCGAACAAACCTGGTCGATCAACGCCTCGCTATGAGTGACTACGATCAACTGGCTGTCGTTGGACGCGGCCACAATCAATCGGGCAAGTGCCGGGATCAAGTCAGGATGTAAACTGGTTTCCGGCTCATTGATGACCATCAATGTGGGCGGCCGCGGCGTCAGCAACGCCGCTACCCACAACAAGAATCGCAACGTGCCATCCGATAGTTCGGCGGCCGACAAATCGCGAAGCATTCCCGGTTGTTTCAGACTCAATTGCATCCCCAACCGCTCGTTGGAAATTCGAATTTCGGAACCAGGGAAGGCCGAGTCGACGGCTGTTCTTAGTCCTTCGCTATCACCCACTTCCAAAATCGTTTGCAAGGCGGCTGCCAGATCGCCACCGTCGTTGGACATCACGGGAGTAAATGTCCCAACCGCAACCCGCCGCGCCGGCGCCATCGCATCAGCGCGGAACGTGTCATAAAACCGCCAGGAACGAATGCTTTCCCGCATCAAGATCAACTCGGGGCAACCGACGGGATCAACGTATTCAGTAAGCATGCTGGATTGCGGGGCAATCGAGAGTTCAATTTCTCGCCAAGGTTGATTTTCAGCCCGACATTTCAGAGCGCCTTTGCGCCGATCCGCAGCGAGCGATCGTGCAAGCATGCTCGATCCGCGCCACAGACATTCGCGCTTCAATTCTGGATCGCGACTGAACTCCGATTCGGACCGTTGGGGTAATCCAAGGTCGAGACAATAACTAAATTCGTTCGAGGTAAAGCCGAGTTGCAGACTGACTGGTTTTCGGCGCAACGTTCCTTGCACCGGTGATTGTCCGGTGACCATTTCCCGTGAAAATTTTTCTGGACCGGCCCACAGCGTCGACTCCAAACCTCCCTCGCGCGCCAACGAATGAAGCAGGCGCCCTTCCGCCGCATCGGCCAACAACCGTATCGCGCGGTACAAACTTGACTTGCCGCTTCCGTTCGGTCCGGTGACCACATTCAATTGATCCAATCGCAGGACTAACGAACGGATCGACCGATAGCCGGCGATCGCAATCTGGTCAATCATGTGCCTCCGACTTCATTGTCCCGAACGATTCCTCGACCGTTAATATGCGTTACTTTTCAGTTTCCAACACCCAAATGTTGCGATAGCGGACGGGGTTGCCATGATCCTGTAAATAGATCGGTCCCGGCTCTTGTCCGGCGTTGATCGGTGCGGCGGTGGAGTTGCGATCACCAGGCAATTCCACATTGTCATGGATTTTTACGCCGTTGTGGTAAGCCGTTAGTCGAGGATTGGCCATAAGTTTACCGTTCTCGTATTTTGCAGCGGTGTATTCGAGATCGTAGGTCTGCCAAGACAAGGGTGGAAAACACATGTTCAGGTCGCAACCCTTGATGGAATAGAGACCACCGCACTCATTGTCTTTTCCTTCCAAGCCAAATGAATCCAGCATTTGCACTTCGTAACGGCCTTGCAAATAAATGCCACTGTTACCCCGTCCCTGGCCGCTGGCTGTTGGTTCATAGGGCAGTCGGAATTCAATGTGCAACGTGCAACTGCCAAACTTTTGTTTCGTGGTCGTACCTTGTTGCAACAACCCGTCATCCGTGAGTTGGCCGTTTTCCCATTGATCGACATTTTTTCCGTCAAACAAAATGATTGCGCCGTCGGGGGCTGGTTGATTCATGGTGCGACTCTGACGCGTGACTTTTTTCAACGTGCCCGACAAATTGCCATCGGGATCCTTGATGGCTGCTTCGTTATCATGAATTGTGGCCGTGCCGACCGGGTCGGAAAACACGAGTGTATCTCCCTGTCGCTCACCAATTTTTTCCACGCGCAGAGGACCTTCACCGTTCCAGCCATCGCCAGGAAGTCCACCGTGGTAACCGACAGCTTGGAATTTTCCGTGGCCCATCGCGATAACTTGCAGCCCAAACTTATGGGATTCATCTCCACCACCGACATCGCCAACGAATTCACCCTGGAACGCAAAATCCTCATCTGGTTTCTCGGCAGAGATCTGCATGGCTCCCGCGGCCAACGACGGACCGACGGCCAGCAATAACACGACAATTTCTCCGACGGAATTCATTATTCGTTTCATGAGCTCTATTCCCGGTTGGCTGTAATTACAAACGGCATATTCTAACTCATATTGCCACGCTGGGCGCTCCCCAATTCCTGAGTTGTTAGCCCCCCCGAGCGACTTGGCTCCCGCCCGGCAAATCTGCGGACGCATTTGGTCGAATTAAACTCCACCAAATCAACCAATGGATGATTACGGGCCGGAACTAGCCCAGAATCAAGAATGAGGCGTCCCGTCAACATCCATCCCATCGGCAGATGGCAGTTTGCCGGAAATGAATTCGACAAGTTTCCGAACGCTCGTCAATTGACCGTAATCGGCTTCAGGAAATTCGACAATCAGCCGCTCGTTCAGAAAAACCAACAGTCGCAGGAAGTCAAACGAGTCGATCTCCAATTCGCGACGGAGGTTGGTTTCGTCGGACAACATCTCGAGATCCGCTTCGGGGGCAATCTGATGCAATCCTTCCAAAATGGTGGCGCGAATTTCGGCGGGAGCGAAGTTCATAACACTTGTGGCTCCTGCAGCAATCGGCCAAGCGCATTGAGAAACCGCGCGCCAGTCAGGCCATCGGTAGCGCGGTGATCGGCAGACAGCGAAGCAAAAAAACGAAAAAAAAACGAAAAGGGGCCTGACAACGGCAAGTACGAATAGTTGGTGCTTGCAAAAACGAAAGGGGCCAGACAAAAACGAAAGAAAAACGAAAGGGGCCTGACAACTGCAAGTACGAATAGTCGGTGCATGCTAACAGTTTAGTGCCTGTGTTTGCCCAGTTAGCCGAGACGAATCGAAAATTGCCTTAACGAACAGCGTCTTGTTGTGGCCCCAGCTTTTCATTTCAGACCGGACAAGCGTTGTTCGTACGATTTCAGGCTCATCGAATCCTCCTTAAGCGGCATTCCTAATTTGGCAAGAGAGTAGTGAGTCGGAGAAAAAAGGTATTATCTCCGACTGCTTGACAACTTACCGACTCGGAAATAAAAATACAATGACTCGGAGATAAAACTCCCAAGTCCGTTTTATTTCCGACTGACTCGGGAATAATTAAATTAGTTCGTCGGATCAAAGAACTGTGACTCGTGACATAAATCCATACGAACCGCCAACGGCAGCGCCGCTAGTCGCGTTGCTTTGGGATCGATCTGTCCTGACACAATTCGGCTTCGGCATCCATTCACTAGTGCTAATCGCATACTGCTTCATTACCGTAGACAGCGACAGGCCACCGTCAACAATACTGGCTGAAATCAACCCTCGCTTTAACATCGCAATGGCCGCATGCTCCGCCGTCGGGTTCGCGCTGGTTTTCTTGATGACGATCACTAAAACTGCATGGCCGCTTCATCAGCGTTCCTGGCTCATTGGCATTGACTTGCTTCTCATTGGCATCGTGATCTATGTTTCACAGGGATTTGGTACACTATTCCATTGACAAACCACCGAGCGTGCAAAAAAGCGACGAACCATGGGATGCAACGGAGTGGCGGTGGTGTGTTTTTTGGTGAGATCAATGTTAACTCCCGCCACCCGCTGATCCCGAACGTTCGTGCAATTAAAAAGATGCCGAGTCCAGATACGCTAAAAATCGGAGACCGCGTTCGATTCATCTCGCTTCCCGATGAATGGAACGAACCCAGTTACGGAATCCATCGGGAATCGATCTCGTTCATGAAGCGAATGCTCAAACGTGCTACTCCCGTGCGTGTAACGATGATCGACGAATTTGGAACTCCCTGGATTGATGCAGTTACCATTGAACGCGGAAAACGAAACCACCACAGCTGGGCGATTACGGAGGAAACTGGTTGGCGTAAAATCGAGCCACGTAAAAGGCGAAAAGCGAAGACAGATTGATTGTCGGTAAATATGAGGCGATCGAAGAAAAGCACGAACCAAGCGATGCACCCCAGTCGCGGAGCCCTGCGTTTTGACAATGGAAAATCCTTCGCCGCGACGGGGTGATCGCGGACGTTACATCCATCAGGGAGGCGTTCGTTTGAGGCGACCATATTCGATTGCTTGGGCCGTCGTTTTTGCCATCATCTTTTGTGTAGCGATTGCAATAACGCCCGATAATGCTCGACACCTGCCTTCAGCAGATGTTCTTTCTTGGTTGCTCGTACCAGCTTTGCTACTCGGAATACCCTTCTCGGCTTGGCTGCCTCACGCACGCGCCGGGTCAATGGGAGTTCATTGGCGCGTACCAAGCCACACAATGCTGATGTCCCGATGGCTGGTGAGCCTGATCGGAACACAGATGATCGGTATTTCACTGGGTGCGTTAGCGCTTTTTATGGTGGCTGATACTCGCTACGGACTGCTGTGTGTCATGCACTCCTTTGGTACAATCGCATTTATCGTGTCGGCGAATCGTCGGTTCGCAAGGCACCCCAAGTCCGAATTCGTGATGCCGTCGCCCTTTCCCTACCCACTGCGAGAACGGATGTAACCAAGCGGTGAACCGAAGTCGCCGACAACGCGTTTTTTAAAATCATAGTTTACTGGCGGCGACTCGGTTACCGCCAGCGTTATTCCGTTGATGCTCATGAATTGTGATCCCAAAATACTTCGAGAATCATTTGCACTCTTCGAAGATCAAGCTCAGTTTGCGAGAGAAATAAAACACATCGAAAATGAAATCGTTTCTTCTCGATATGCGACCGACCACATGATCGATGTACTTCATCCCTACGCTAACAAACTATACGGGGGTCCGCCGCCGAAGTGGCGAAAACTTGATGCAAAAAAAGAACCTTACGATCAGAAACACGATTTTGACTCCGAAGGTAAAATTAGACGCATTTCGAATCGTGACTTTCAATGGATTGTGCGCCACAACAGTAACTACGTTGAAAAAATCGGCGTCGCAACAGAGCGATTTGTACTTGATAGCGACTCCAAGCTATTGGAGTACCACCGCTTGAGTGCGGAGGGAGGAGCATGCACAATTTTTCACTGGGTGGACAATATCCTTGAATCGAAATTGCACACTCAGTGGGATCATGAGCCTCGCAAAATGGCCGGGGAGTCTTGGGGAGATGTACAAGTCAATGCTATCATAAGGGAAACGTATCGCCATGACAGTGAGGGTCTTCAACAAGTCGTTGAAGTTTATATAAATGAGGATGGCACCATTGATTCGGAAATCGGTGAACGGGTTCTTTATACGCGGCTACCCAAAGGAGTCACTGCTGCAAGTCTCGCAAATGCCATCGCAGATTCACTTTGTGAACAGATCCCCAGGCTAGTGGCAGACGCAGGTGTAGATGGGCAACGCTATTACTGCCTTCTAATTTGTTATTGCAACGAAGACCCCGTAGCTGGTTGGCCTCCCTTTTTGTTGCTTGGAAATGAGGCAATGATTGATTCAAACAAATTTCCGCGATCAGAGCGCACGTACTATTTGTGGGCACCGGACGAATTGCGACAATTGCCAGGCAATGTAGAGATACCGTTTTCAGATGAAGCGTTGCTTGAGAATTGTCGACTACATTCTCAAGTGATTAGCAGTATCCAGCCCATCAAAAAAGTGCTCAAGCAAGTAGTCGAGAAAATGCAAGACGTTTCATGGGCAGACCTTATTTCTATTACAGATAATTTTGTCATTTCAGCAGTTGATAATACGTCAGAGATTGATCAGGCAGTCGACATCAAGAAATACGCACCTGTTCAATTTCGGAGTTTGCGACGGTTGAAACTAATCTAAAATGACAATGGAATAAATCGGGTAAGGGCCATCATCGCTGATGGCCCTCCCCACACCACCTGACATGCGGGTCCGCATCAGGCGGTTCCTCGAAGCGGAGCGAGGTCGCACCAGAGTTGTTTGAGCGAAAATAGTCCCAGTTGCTCCAGCCACTTGTTGGGCATCGCGTAGCGCATGGCGGGTGTCCGTGACAAACGCCAATAACTCTTGCGACTGATCGCGTGTTTGATCGCCGCGGCTGTTCACCGCTGTCCCAACAGCAAAACCACATTGTTGGAATCCGTATTTCCGTCCCCTTCGTCCGGTAGAAACCGGGCAGTTCGACATTGATTCTGCTTGCATCCCAGCCTCCTGCTCCGTTAAACTGCAGATCGTCAGACGCTGCGCCTCAAGGAATCCGCATACCGCACCCAGCGAAGCGTCTCGGTTCGACACACAAATTATCCCTCGGTAAAAAGTCGGGATAGTTTGTTATTCGTTATGTCGCTTAGAATCACAACATGACACCAACACCAATCCTTGCGAACGTGTTGGCACCATACGTCGCTTGGGGCGTCGGTGACGATGGTGGATTGAGCCTTCCGTTTTCCATGTTGGCAACGACGCTCGCGGCAATGATTGAACGCCCGTTCTACAAGGCCGCAGGAATAACCTCGTCGAGCTTGCGCTATTCGATGCAGGCAAATATCTTGAGTTGGTTCGTCGGGCTGGCAATTGCGTACGTGTCATTGATGTCGCGACTAGAGGCCATCTTCTTTCTGATGTATTTTCTCGCGATACCATTTTCAATCATGATTGAGGGCTGGTATCTTTCATTGATATCGAAAAAGACCAATCGGGCGAATTTGCAATGGGCCCCAATTGTCGCTGGCAATGTTGTTAGCGGGCTCTTGCTCTTCGCAATAATTTTCGTTGGTTTCGAATCGGGAGATCGAATGCAGCGTTCCGGCTCTTCACTTGTCTTGTTTTTGACCCAGAACAGAGAGATAATGCACTGGTGTGTCGGTATTGGGTGCGTAGTTCTTTTTTGCGTTTGCTGCCGACCACGGCTCCAGTCGCAACATGCTGAACATCAAGCAGATATCGAGAATCAACCAAAGCCGGAAAACGCGACATAACCAAGCGGTCAACCGAAGCCGCCGATCACACGTTTTTTGAAATCCAAGTTTTTGGCGGCGGCTCGGTTACCGCCGTCGTTATGTCCTTAAGGAGAATTTAGTGAAGCGCCTTGCGATTATTTCCGTTGCTTTCTCGCTTATCGCAGCTGGGATAGCTTCAACTGTGCATGCGGATGGTTTGATCAAGAAACTTCCCCCGACTGGACATTGGTCTACTTACGAGGTGGTCACTTCAATCACACACGAAGATGGAACGCGAACCGATTCAACTGGAATCCTGATTGTCAGGGCACTTGGCCAGATCAAGATTGACAACAAGACATGTCGCTGGCTTGAATTCGAATTCAACTGGGAACAGGAACCCACGAAAAAAGTGCCTCCCCGATTTCACTCAAGCGTTCAAAAAATTGCGATTGATGAATCGGTATTCGCGAATAACTCGGACCCAATAAAAGGTATCCTTGCAGGTTTTGGAGCAAATAGATCTGCTCACGAAAAACCGGAAAAATGGAGCTATCAGCGTCCCCACGTGCTCAGACCCGGATTGGGATCAATGAGTGGTTTTGGAGCGTTGGACCATTACCTGCGCTTACCATTCGATCACTCGGTCAAACTGGGAACGAAGATGATAGATGTTGGAGACTCGACGGTCGAATGCATTGGCATCGAGAGCGACGACACAAGTCATAAGATATCCACGGCGTACCGCCAATGGGCGTGTAATGACGCAGATTTCGGCGTAGTGAAATACCAATTTGAAGAACTGGGAATGGACGGTACATCCTTTAGCCAGGAGCTAACCTTGAAAGAATCCGGCGAGAACGCCGAATCATCACTCCCGGACCAAAAGTAGTACCGAAATTGGACATAACAAATAAGCATTTGACATCGCGTAGTGACGTGAGGAACGGAGCCGATGTTCAAGTGCTCTGTTCAAGAAGGCCGGTGATGGCAGGCCGGACTGACAATGGGATTTGCTGCGGGTACCGCCGGTGTCAGTTGAGCTCTTTCCGACTTCGCGGCGGGTGGTTGTGAGTAATCACCTTGATTTTGATCCCGTTGGGTTGGTTGGGTGCCGTAAAATCCCTTGCTGAATGCGTCAAGATTGGACTGTCGGTCGGTTTTGGAGTGTGCTGATCGTGCGACGCGCGCAGATTCATCCAGCCCTCGCTGAGCGGCAGTTTTTTTCGAGCCGGTTTTTCAGTTTGTTTAATCATGGAGGCTCCCGCGCTGTTGGGTGGCGCTGATAGATCGGCCGACCGCCCGGATTGGTAATCAGTTCCAGTGTCAACGGGCCGCCGCAGTCGGGACAGCGCGGACCGGTGGGGCGCTCGAGCGTGGGTTGGTACAGCCCGCTGCCCAGCCAATACGTCCACCCGCGATACAGCCAGACCAACCAACGGACGGTAGCCAGTTGCAGTTTGCAATTGTGACTCATGAATCCGTAGTAGCGAACTTTCTGAAATCCACTGGGCAAGATGTGCTGTACGAAACTGGCCACGAACTGCTGACCCGTCGCGCGGCGGAGCACCGATCGCCGGCTGCCGGTCGGCGTCACGGCATAAGTCACTCCGCTGTCATCCACCGTTACAATCCGGTTGTCGCTGATCGCCACGCGATTGACGTACGGCGCGAGGTACTTCAGCACCGCTTCACCGTTACCGACCGGTTTGATGTTGACGACCCAATTCTTTTTCAACACCCCGTAAGGCAACTTCGAATACAAGCCCGCTTGTTTAATC
>JANNPW010000163.1:0-1653 GCA_031400405.1 Mariniblastus sp. | reverse complement strand
TCACGCCAAAGACAAGTCGATCGTTGGCGTAAAAAAAAATGGAATTTAAAAACGCGACGGATCGCGTCTCTCAATGCTGCGCGGTGCCGCCGATTTCAATTCCAAAAAACGCAAAAAAGCCGTGGACAACGCCATTCGTGTCACGTACCGTTTTGGCGAAACAGGTAGGTTGGTGGTTGATTTGTTGTGTAAATTGAAGTCCAACAGATTGCATTCAATGAAAGTTATGGCCGAGAATTGAGGCCGTTTTGATTTTTGGGAGTATGCGATTTCAATCGAGTTTTCAATTGATCACGATAATCGACAGCACGAGGGGCGATCGAGGCCAAGAGCCAATGCGAGAGGGAATATCTGAGAGACTGGTCGCGAAAGTGACTTCGGACCAACCGATTGTTAGCCCAGTTGGACACGATTTTGTCGGTTTTTGAGTAGACGTGCGCAGGTCGCGCAGCAGCGAACAAGTCCGCGGATTGCGGCGTTTGATTTTGAATCGGATTGGCCGGTGATGAGTTGAAGTTTTTCTCAAGGTGATCATGGAGGATGCCCTGGCGATGGATTCGATCTCGGTGACTTCGATGAGCGGGGATACCACTGCGGTCGATGCGGACCCTTCATGGTGTTCGCCCAACTGGGTCGACGATTCGCTTCGGTGCAGATCATGACCTGCTGACACTTCGGACAATGATAAACCGCCCCGACGGGTTTGGCTTCGCTTTCTTCCGGAGGCAGTTGGGCTGCCAGGGACCCGGCCACGCTGCCGCCAAGCGAACTCGATGACGGATTAGATTGAATATCCAAATTAACAAGGTTCGTGTTGGATGCGACTGCACTGGACAGATCGGACACATGACTGGAGTGATTTGTTGTTTCGGCAGAAAGATTTGCTGCTTCGCAGGAAAGAACTCGCATGGCGTGAAGTTCCGACGCGGTAGTTTTGCGGTCTTTTGTATTGTTTCTTAACAACTCGTTGCAGCGAGCCAGATAGGCGGTGCGATGGCGATTACCGAAACGACCGTAGTGCCGCACGCGCACCATCCCTTTGGGCAAGATATGCTGAATGCCAGGCGGGCGACACCAAGACATTATTCGATTCGTTGCTTAAGATTCGAAGGAATTGTCCCGAAACAACTTCCGTGATTGGGCATCGAAAATGACGAAAATTTAGACACTTCTCGCTGAACTCCACCAAAATGGATATTCGTTTTCATGAATCCCGCAGGCTTGCCCTGCGGATCGTTGGGCTTTTCGCTACATCAAGAACGACGCCCTCTCTTTCGCTTTGCCGCCGTATTTGCCGTCGGAAAATCCGGCGGCAAAGCGAGATTGTGTTGACTCGCCGTGTAGTAAAAAATCGAAGTATCCGCCGGGCAAGCCCATTGGTATCTACACAAGTTTGCTTCGTGGGTAGTGAACCGTATTGGAATCCCGCTGGCTTGTCCAGCGGAAACTTCGGCTTTGAGCTACACCCAAAGATCCCCCCCTTCACCTCGTTCTTCAGCCGGATTCGCCTTGGGCGAATCCGGCTGAAGAACGAATCAATGGCCCAGCAAGTTTGTAGCAAAAAACACAACCATCCACCGGACAAGCCGGTGGTATTAAAAACGCGCCGTTCCTCGTAACTGGGCTAAACCACGGTTTGTCGATCAAAGTTGT
>JANNPW010000148.1:0-11988 GCA_031400405.1 Mariniblastus sp. | reverse complement strand
CATCAACAACGCGGCGCCTGGCAAGTCGTTCTAACCATTTGTCAACATCCAAATCAGCCTTGGGAATTCTCTCCAACGCAGTAATAGCCGATTTGGATAACTCCTGGAACAAATCTTCCAGTTCGACCACCGCCAACAAATGGTCGCCAGTGATATGGCGCAGAAAACCCAAAAGTTGGTGTTTGCGAAATTCCAGAAACGAACCCAACGCTTCGACACTGCCAGCTCGAATCTGTTCGATGAGCTCAGTTTCGGGAATAGGATTCATCGGCTTTGTATCGTCGGTTCAATGGTTGTTGGCATGTGTCCGCAACCCTGTGTGGCGCAAGACCGGGAACATTTCTCGAGCCAGGATGGTAAACTGGTTTTCATCCGCTCGCTCACGAAATCGATACCAGCCGAAGTGGTTTGCGATGTCAAAAATTCGGCGTCGCGAGCCGGTATTGGCTATCCTAACAAGTAACCGGCGGAGTAGACTTATGATCAACCACTGAGCAGCAAGAATCTGATGCATTAATCGCCTCCTGTCAATTGTGCAACTTCCATGTCCCTGGATGACTCCAATCCCAAAACCAGTGTTTTTCATTGGAATTCCACGATCGCGGTTTTGGAAGAGTGCTTGATCGCGTTAAGACAAATTGCCCCGGTCGCGACACCGGCACAAATTCGGGACGTCGTGCCGTCGTCAGCGGGACAACTTTCGCGACTGGTACTTTGCGAATTGATCAAATTCGATTTGGCGGCGGCCGCTGAGTACGGTATTCATCGCGATTTGAATTTCTACCTGACAGAATTTGCTGACGAGTTGCCGACCGAAGAAATGCCGGCCGATCTGGTCTTGGAAGAAATGCAATCATTGCGTGAGGCCGGCAATGATCCGGTTATCTCTGGTTATATTCAACGATTTCCCCATCTCCGTGAAATCCTACCCAACTGGACTGCGAACCTTACGCATGAGACCTGCCAGTCTTTGTTCAGTTCAAAAGGGGCGCCGCCCGAGTTGGCAATCGGTTCAGTAATTGCCGACTTTCGGATTTTGCGACATGTCGGCCACGGCGCGTTTGCCAATGTCTACCTGGCACTTCAAGAAACACTGCAACGATTGGTTGCGCTCAAAGTTTCCCAAAAAGGCAGTGAAGAACCCCAGACACTGTCGCAACTCGATCATCCCAATATCGTGCGGGTCTACGATGAACGAAATCAAACGGATCCGCCCTTGCGATTGCTCTATATGCAGTTTATCGGTGGTGGCACACTGGCCGATTGCTTGAAGTCCGTCGCGGAATTGCCCAGCACCGAAAAAAATGGCCAACGTCTGATCGACTCGATTGACAGGCATTTGAAAATGTATGGATTGGAATTGCCATTGCACGCCGATTCGAACCTGGCAGTCGCCAAATTGGACTGGGTTTCAACCGTCGCGTGGGTCGGCATGCAACTCGCCGGAGGTCTCGACTACGCACACCGATTAGGCGTGATTCATCGCGACATCAAACCCGCGAATATTATTCTGGCCGCCGACGCGACGCCGAAACTGGCGGATTTCAATGTGAGCTTTAGCGGGATTGCCGGTCGCGCGGGTGCGGCTGCTTTTTTTGGCGGCTCATTGGCCTACATGTCCCCCGAACAATTGGACGTCGCCAACCCCGCAGGCCAGGGTACAACCGCAAAAGAATTGGACGGTCGTTCGGATTTGTTTTCGTTAGGATTGATGTTATGGGAGATGCTGCACGGTTCACGGCCTTGGACACGACAATCATTCCCCGACAACTGGACAGAAGCGATGCAGCTGGAATGCCAACTGCGCACGCAGCCGTTGCCGCCGAAACGGGACGAGGCGACAATCGCCAAACGCAGCGGTTATCGGGTCCTGGACCATGCCTTGCGGCAAAGCTTGCAACTCGATCCGAACGATCGGCCAGCGTCGGGGCGACAAATGGCGAAAGCCCTGCGGCTGGCTTTGCATCCACGAGTAGCGCTCCGGTTGTTTCCCCAATTTGCGGAACGGCGACATTGGCTGGCGCAACTGCCACCCTGGCTGGTGCTAATTGCGGCCACCATAGCTCCCAATATGATCGCCGCCGTTTTTAACTTTTTCTACAATAGCAGCCAGATCATCAGCAAGTACCCCGAGCTGTGGCCAAAGTTTTTGCAAGTGTCGACAGTCGTGAATTTGATCTTTTTCCCAATCGGGATCGCGACTTCGATGGGGTTGATTATTGCGTTCGTAAACCGATTACACCCGAGCCCCAAACTCGGCACTGTTCCCGACAGTGGGGTCCATAGTTATTGGAATCTGGGACATCATGTGGCCCTGTGTTGCGGGATCCTGTGGGTCATCGCCGGGTTTGTGTTTCCGTTGCTATTGGTCTTGATGTATACGCCGTTTCAATGGATGGATGCGATCCATTTTTTTTCGTCGTTGACGATCTGTGGTGGGGTGGCGATGGTGTATCCGTTTTTCTCGCTGACGATCCTGAATCTGAAACTATATTATCCACAATCAGTTGCCGCGCGATTGGTGGACCCCGAATTTGCTGACTGGGGGAAACGACTGCGCCGCCTGGCGCGAGTCTATTTGTTGGCTGCGGCGGCGATTCCGTTGTTTGCCTTGTCGTTGTTGGTGTTGACACCGGAAGTACCTCGGCAAT
Organism: Mariniblastus sp.; assembly: GCA_031400405.1. Classification (GTDB taxonomy): domain Bacteria; phylum Planctomycetota; class Planctomycetia; order Pirellulales; family Pirellulaceae; genus Mariniblastus. Next base: position 9,337 of record JANNPW010000148.1, on the reverse strand, counting down.
TTCTCTTGATCGCCGTTCTGACGACAGCCATCGGCTATGCCGCGTCCTTCTTGGCCGTCCAATACATTGACGATTTCGTTCAAGACATCACGCCATTTATGGCCAGTGAGTCGGAAAAACCACTCGACGTATCGCCCTGACGGCCCGACAACCGCAACTACGATCATTTAGGCTTGTCGTTCCAGTAGATTTTCAGGTTGTGCGTCGAGCGACCAGCCGCCACGATATCCAGTCGACCATCACCGTTAAGATCGCCCAAGACCAGATCTTCGCAAGCCATGGTGTTTTCGTCAACGAAAACAGACTTCCACTTTCCGGCCCAATCATCCGTCGGATAATACAACTTAATTCCGAATTTGCCATCTTCGTTGGGCTCTCGCCAACCCGCGACAATTTGCTGTGAACCGTTTCCCAGCAGGTCACCGGTCGCGACCGCATGACCTTGATTGAGTTGCTTGTCCAGGACCATGCGACGAGTGAACTGCGACGCGGGCGGATTGGAATCCTGGTTGGATGAGGACGAATAAACCACCAGTTCAGTACCATGAAACGGCTCAATCGTGGCCAGGAATCCGACTCCGTTATGGAAACGGTCGAAACGAATTTCGCCACCGCCCAGTACATTTTCCAACTTGCGTTGGGTCCATCGTTGACCATCGAATGTAATCCGCTTGGCTCCCTCTCTTCCATAGAGCAGGATTTCTTCTGATGAATATCCATCCACTGTCGCAGCCAATGAAACCACATCGAAATTATGCGTGACATGAAACTCGTCGTCGAGCGCGACCGTAGGCCAAGGTGAATGAATGTTCTCAGGCACAGTGTAAGCGAGTAATTTCGCTCCGGCTCCCGCGCCTCCTTGATTACCCCGACCGTGGAGTGGCGCCACGACTAACACAAATTTTGTCTCAGACAATTTTACCCACCGCATGCGATGCACAACTGGCTCATGGTGCAATTCGACCGGTGTCCACAATTTGGTTCGATCGGCTGGTGCGACCAAATAATGCACCGCCCCGGAATTGATGGTGTCACCAGGATTCCAGTTTCCCCCCACCGCGATTTCGACCTTGCCGTCACCGTCAATATCTCGCGCGGCGATACAGACATTGTCTTGATTCGACAGATTTTCCGCGATGACATGACGCGTCCAAACCGGATTTTCGTACCAGACAACCTGCCGGCTATCGGCCAACAAAATATCGGGCAGGCCGTCACCGTTGACGTCGCCAATTGACGTTCCGTATCCAATGATCACTTGGCTGTCGATCGTTTCGGTACGAAATGCGGGTAGCACGGGATCTTCGGCCCGAACCATGACCGTAATGCCAACCCAGGCAACCAGCAACACCCCAGTAATTGACTTCGTCATGACCAACTTAATTGCTATCTGGAAGTGGCTGATTGTTTCGGATGACCGCTGCGCGCGGTTACGGCCGAGGTCCACGTGGAATCTCGACCCATTTTCCATCATTAATCTTCAAGATGGCTTGCAAGTCAGTCTCGGTAATTTTGCCTACCGTTTGAATGCTGCCGTCAGTCAAAACAATCAGGAACCTACCGTCTGTACGCAGTCCCTTCGTTTTTTCCAAAACCAATTTGGGGTCGTTCGTTAAATCGCTGGGTTTGGTCCACGGGACGGCGTTCTCGGAATTGACTTCGACCAGCATTACGGTTTTGGAGGTTCCATCAACCACATTGACAAAACTGATTTTCCCCTCGGGCCGGTCGCCACCTGTATCCTTTGGCGCCGTGAAAACTGCATCGTCCCCGGTAACCGCCAAATAGGACGTCATCCCGACCGGCGAATGTACCGTTGGATGTCTAAACACGTCCGGCATTTTTTCAAGTAGCGAGATATTGTGTGCGCTATCCCAGGCTTCGTCGAGATGAAACTGTTCGTACAATTCCTGTTGATCCAAATGCGGCAACAGATGGACCCGCCAACTGAGCAACGGTTGCCCGTTGTCGTCGGTTGTATAAGCAGCCGGGAATTTCGAACGACTATCCTGGAAAATGTGGAATGCCAACCCGATTTGTTTGAGATTGTTTTGGTTCGTTGAGCTTTGCGGATTCTCATATTCGGACAGAATGAAAGGTAATGACAGAGCGGATGCAGCGACAATCGTGACGCCCGGCGAAGCACCCGGATAGGTTTGGCGCTGCAAAATTTGGAACCCACTCTCGGTTCGATAAATGGCGCTGAAGTTTGGCTGCAGGTTCTTGACCAAAGTTTCGAGTGGAGGGATATCGCTAAACGAAAAATCGAAATCCGAGTTAATCGGTCCTGGCTGATCTTTTACCAGGTCCAGAAACGGCCAGACGGCTGTGAGAATGGGTTTTAGATTAAGTCCGACCACAGCGACGGGGCCTTTCAACCCTTCCCGGTCACCGAAATCATAAAATCCCTTGATCGTCTCGTGATTGGCAAGTTGGTTTGTTTCAGCGTGCCCGGTCAACAGCCTGGAAATTTCCTTCAGGCTGTGGCCAAAATACCACTGGTCGTCAACCAATCCCCAAGTGACTTTGGTCCATGAATTGTCGCCGATTGAATAGAAATCCTGTTGGTCAATCTTCTGTTTCGTCAACTCAAATGGCGCGCCTTGTTCCTTAATCGCAATTTCGATTCCGCGATTGATGCGCTCGAAAATACCTTGAAACGACATATCATCTTCGATGCGAATCGAGGCCATCCAACCAGTGAGGGGATCGTTTCGATCAAGTTGGTAATATGCAAACATGTAATCACCCAACGCCGTGATAAACTCGTCTTTCAAACTCATTCCGCTGATCTTCTGGAATTCACTAAACGACTCTTCCAACGCTGATTCCTGACCGATCCGCTGCATGCATTCGGTTACCACTCGCAAAATTTCCTGGGTCGACAACCGGGTTGCCAGACAAATCGCGGAGTCGGCTGGAATGAAACGCAAGTCCGACTGCGGAATCGGTTCGCGATCAATCGCCGAGAGGATTCCCGTCAATTTTGGAGTGGTGGCGATGGAGCAGCGGCCGATAAATCCCTGATCGTCCAGCCCTGAAACCCAACTTACGGATTTGACATCGTCGGCGATAATCTCATTGATTAACCCACCAAACGGGGCGGCATCGCCAAATTTTTCATCCGTGAACGATTCCAAAGCGCGTTTGGAATCGATGAAACACAGACTTGAAAATCGCTGCACCGATAGCTCGGTACGAATTTTGGACAGCCATTTTGGCGGATCGGTTTTTGATTTGGCAGCGAGTTGTGTCAATGACTCAGCACCAAATCCAACCACGAAGTAGTTATCACGCAAGCCAATCTGAATTTCCAATTCGCTTTGCGGCAATCGGAATGAATAGGCTGGCTGTCCATCGATCTCGATTTTTTCAATTCCCGTCTCGTCCAAACCAATTCGGTCAACTTCCGCAGCAAATTTCGCGAACGCGGTTTCGATTCGATCCGCTGCATTCCCCATGCCGACAATTGCCCCACCTTTGAAATCAGGACGATCATTGTCCAACCGGTAGTCGGAGACATAAAACGCGACGGGATTTGCGCCTGCCAGCTCGGTAACCTCAAGAAACACCGCCGCCAGGGAGACAGCAACGGGATCGTCGTTTTGTTTCGCTTGGTTCAGAATGGCGCCGCGATAGGCAGTCCGCAGTTTGAGCACCATTTTCTGAATTTCCGGTTGGCTCATCCAAGCTTCGGTCGGATTGGCCGCGCCGTCAATTTCGCCCACGCCCGTCCAGGTCGCGTAAAAAATACAGTTTTCCGGCGCGACGCGAAACATCAGCGGGTCTTCAGGCCCAGGTGGCATGCCCATCGGCAAGCCAATTCCACTGCCAAAAATCAATGCCAATGCGATCAGCATTTCCGAGAATCCGACACCCACCATTGTCCAACCCTTTCAAAGATTGAATTTTACATTGCCTGTCAGCGTTATAGCAAAAGCAAAATCGTTTCACAAACCAACTACCTGATTCGGTCTGCCAATCCATTTATGCAGGGCGTTGTTCTGCGCGCGTTCGCGTCATTGGCAGTCCAGCATTTTAGTTCAATGCACCTGGTTGGATGTGTGTCCCGCGCAACCGCCGATCAAGAATTCACGACACTCCGGATCCGAACGTCTTGATTTCGCAGGTCGAGCCCCCCCTCTAAAACCGATTTCAAATTCGTGAGATAAAACGTCCAGCCCTCTCCGCAGCCTACAAAATAATTCGACCGAGAGTCTTCGTCCGTGGCAATGTTGGTTTGAACCAACTCGACGATGTTTGTTCCGAATTCACTTAAAATCCTGATTGATACAACCATCGGATCGTGAAACGTAAACTGGAAATAGTCCCTTCCATTGGCTGCCAAAATGTTACCGCGTAAATTGGCTTCGTCGCTCCAACCATGCCATTTCCAAAGATAATTATCGCCCAACTCGGCGAATTCATGGGCACCACGAAGTACTCCAGCCTCGTTGGAGAATTCGGCTGACCGCAAGAACCAACTTTCAATTCCGTGACCAGTCGTCCACGCGCGGTAGATCGAATCGGTTGTGGCACGGATGGTAACTCGTTTCTTAAACTGATTCCAATCAGACACGTCACGTTCCTTGAACTTGGAGGGGGTGAAAAATTCTTAGCCGTTCACGGGTCGAGCGTAGGGTGTGTGCAGCAAGTCTTTATTGGCTGGTGCGTTGCGTCGGCAGTTGTCTGGCTTAGCGAGTGACATTGGCGTGAGATTCTCCTGACTTGCGTAACACGCCACTAGCACTACCAGCGGAATTCCAAGTGTAATTTCGCCGCACACAATTCGCCGTCGACGCTGAGACAATTCTAAGCCGATTTTTCTTCATGTTCCAGCAACCATTGCTTGACCGGCAAACCACCACCAAAACCGGTCAATTTTCCGTTGCTGCCGATCACGCGATGACATGGCAAAATGATAGGCAGCGGATTTCGTCCATTGGCTGCGCCCACGGCCCGTACCGCCTTGGGAGATCCAACTCGTTTTGCCAATTCACCATAACTCCAAGTCTGCCCGAAAGGAATGTGCGCCAGCATTTGCCAGGTCCGCTGCTGAAAATCAGTCCCGGTAAAACTGGTCTCTAAATCAAACTCTTTGCGTTCGCCCGCAAAGTATTGATGCAGTTGCTCACGCACCTGCCGTGTTGCGCTGCGATCTCGTTTCCAATCCTGCTGGTTCGGCGGTTCATGTTTATTGTTTTCAAATACCACGAAGCGTAAACCATTCGCGTCGACCACAATTTTGAGCAAGCCAATCGGTGTTTTAAATTCATCGAACCACATCGCGATTTCCTTTGGGCTGTTGGCCCGCTAAATGCCAAAGATGAAGTACTGCATACGCTCGCCAAGGTCGCCATGGCTGGGAGCGAGCCTCGGTTTCTCGTAGGCTCAATCGTTTGTTTGCTCCCAACATCTGTTGTAAGATCAAATCCCCTGCTGGAAACGCATCCGGGTGACTGAGCGCACGCATGGCTACATACTGCGCCGTCCAAGGGCCAATACCCGGTAACTCAATAAAGTTGCTCACAAACTCATCGAGTCGCTGGCCGGCTTGAAATCCAACCCGTCCATCCAAACAGGCCGCTGCCAATGACCGCAGCGTGCCAGCGCGAGACTTCGGCAGGCCAAGTTTCTCCAGCGGCGCATCAACGAGACTCTCGGGAGTCGGAAAAACTCGATTCAAGCCAGGGCGTTCGACAATGCGTTCTTGCCCGTATCCATTGACCAGCCGACTGGTCAACGTGGTTGCGCCGGCCACGCTAATTTGCTGGCCCAACACCGCTCGCACCGCCACTTCGAATCCATCCCAACCACCGGGCACACGCAAGCCGGGCCGCGATCGCATTGCTTTGGCCAACATCGGCTCGGCAATCAATCCGGCCTGCACGGCGGCCAAGTCCGCATCCAAATCGAAAAGTCGGCGCACTTTTCGAACGATGTTGGGAATCAATCGGGGGTCGGTATCGGAGATTTCCAGAATAAGTTCTGGTCTACTCGGGTCAGCCGTAACTCGAATCCAGGTCGATGACGAGGCTGGTCCGATCACCCGTTCATAGCTGTCGATATTGACTCGCTCAATCCCTGGAATCGTCCGCCGCGCGAAAAACGCCAGCATCATTGGGAAATCCAACGGTGGACGATAGGCCAATCGCAATCTTAGCGCACCCGCCGGTGTCTCGGTTCGCTGCCGTCGAATGGCCGTCGGAGCCATGCTACAGCCCTCCCGAAAAGCTGCATTGAACCGGCGTAGACTCTTGAAGCCAGCGGCAAACGCAACCTGTGTCATGGGCAACTGCGTTTCAGTCAACAGTTGCTTGGCAAGCAGCAATCGCCGAGTGTTATGCACGGCCATCGGAGTAGCCCCCGTGTGTTCCAGAAACACACGTCGCAACTGCCGACCACTCAATCCAACCTTGGTCGCCAAAACTTCGATTGAGTTCTCCTCAAGTGCACCTTCCGCGATCAAGGCCAATGCGCGCTGCGCCGTATGTTCGCTGCCCCAGTGATTGGTGCCCGGCGATAATTCAGGGCGACAACGCAAACATGGGCGATAGCCGGCCCCCGTCGCCGCTGCGGCACTCGGGAAATAAGTGATGTTACTGCGCTTCGGAGTCGGCGCCGGGCAAACAGGCCGACAATAAATTCCAGTGCTGCGAACGGCAGTAAAAAACAGCCCGTCAAAGCGCGCGTCTTTCGCAGCGCGGGCACGGTCGCAAATCACGGAAGATGGCATCTGTTGGTGGAACATGTCGCTATCTTACACGTTCCGCCGCCCCAATACTCGCCGTTTTCGGACATCATAGTTGGAACATGAATTCCCCACACTGGTCGTCCTTGAAGGCGCCTTCTTTTCACTCAAAAAATCTACTTGGCTCTGCATCGAAGCGAATCGACGCCCCGGTTGGGTCTTTACGATAAATGGTCCGCATCGACCACAATGGTATCCTCGGCCTTCGAGTTCTCAGAAATCGAATCCGTCGCAAGGGCATTCTCCTTGATCAACATCCGAAAACCTTCAACTCATCACGGGCCAATCCGACTCAAAATCAAACGCCGCAATCAGCGGACTTGTTCGCTGCTGCGCGTCCTGCGACCGACTACTCAAAAACCGACAAATTCGCGTCCAACGGGGCTGCCAATCGGCTGGTCCGAAGTCACTTTCGCGACCTGTCTGCCAGACAAGCCCTCTCGCATTCGCTCTTGGCACCGATCGCCCCTCGTGACGTCGATTATCGCGATCAATTAAAAAGACGCAAAGGAAAAGACGCAAAGGGCCAGACCAAGCAAAAAGACGCAAAGGAACAGACGCAAAGGGCCAGACCAAGCGAAAAGACGCAAAGGGCCAGACCAAGCCATTTTTGATCACGGCCTTTTGCGCCCCAGCCGGTCCACTCCAGGTTGATGCGTTATGCTAGCAAAAATTTGACAAACGGTCGTATTACTGTACAACAAGCCAAGACGCAAAGGGCAGACAGACGCAAAGGGCCAGACCAAGCCATTTTTTCACTGACTTCAGGCGATTTTTCTTCAACTTTTTTAACGGTTCCAACATCAAAGTTCTCCAAGCCCTCAAGCTTAATAAAAAACTTCAATATTGTCTCACCTATAGTGGCACAGAGGGTACCGTCGCTTGCGTCTTGCGAATGCAAAAATGAAACTCAGTCCTACAAGTGTAACGCTGCTTGGCTCTGGCACGGCAGTTATGTTCAGTGTAATAAAATCTGCATTTGATGTACCAGGAGTGCCCCATGTCCATGTATACGTTCCAGGTGTTGCATTAAGCCCTGCTAAACTACTGCTTGCCCAAGTCGTTGTATTAGAAAGGGGGGAATTAGAAGTATAACCCAGAGGAACGGCAAAAAATGTCCCATCAAAGTAAAATGAAGCACCAGTTGCTGATGTGGCGAAACCTATTCCACCCAAACCGAAAGATGTTGGTCCGGTGAATGTTCCATTGAAGCCGGCGAAACTGGTAGCCGTTGAGGCACCTAAACTTAAAACACGCAGATTTGGAACAACGTAGCCAGTGTGAGCACCACCTGGCGTGCTAATACCTAACGCCGTTGTGTTTAAAGTTCCATTGCCAATCGCAACGACATTAGATCCAACTTGGGTCATATTTATGATCAAGCCAGCGTTCGCTGTACAAGAAGATAAACAAAGCAATGTTATACAACTTAATGTAAGAAGAAGGGACTTACTGAGGTTGCTGCTTTTCATGGTAGTATTCTCTCTGGTTAAAAGGAACAAAATGACGAACCTTTTCAGATGCTAACATAGGTTTTCGGCATGTCAACTGTTCGATATCGCAGTTTGAAGCCTAACATGATTAAAGGGAATTGGGACAAATTGAAGCTTGCAACACAACGGAAGTTCAATGGGCTGGGAATCAAGGAAGAACGTTGAGCGGTACTATACTCGGAGTCGACGAGTCAATGGTCGAGTCTTGCGGGAATATGTTGGTACTGTAATTGTCGCTCAATTGGCTGAGAAACTGGATCGGCAAACAAGGCTGCAACACGAAGCTGAACGCGAACAGTTCAAGGAAGTTTAAGCATCCGAAAAAATTCACGACTTGGAAGTCGTAGAGTTTTTTCGGGCCATCCATGCGATAGGCGACCTATTGCTGCTGGCTTCGGGTAGCCCTCGTTCCAAACGCCAATGGAGGAAGAAACGTGCCTCAAGAATTGGTTAAGCCCGTGGATCGCTATGACAAGTTGGTCGGCGAAATCCAACGGGCAAACCAAGGGGATGTAAGAGCTTTTGCCCGACTGAACCAGAGCTTGGCACAGCCGGATGCTGACGAATTTGTTCAGCAATGCGGTGGTCTTGGCTGACAGGTCGAAGAGAATTTGATGGCGTTAATCGAAAATCAAACTGGACAAAAGTTTCTCTTCCAGGCTCGACTAACTCGACTTCGCGAAAAACGGAAGGCAGGCAAGGAAGGCAGGGGCCAGACCAAGTGATTTCCACCGAGCGATTTCCATTCTTGATCACGGCCTATTCCGATCCAATTGGGCCACTTCATTTCCATGCGTTATGCTAGCAAAAATTTGACAAACGGTCGTATTACTGTACAACAAGTTGGAAATCATAACCGCCGCTCCAAGATGAAACGGAAGGCAGGGGCCAGACCAAGTGATTTCCACCGAGCGATTTCCATTCTTGATCACGGCCTGGTTCGCGCAATCACGCCACTCCGTGTTCATACGTCATGCTAGCAGAAATTTGACAAACGGTCGTATTACTGTACAACGATTTGTAAATCATAGCCGCCGCTCCAAGATGTTGATGGCTGATCGTGTTTGTTGCGACGTTGGATCACAAAGATTGC
>JANNPW010000113.1:0-44402 GCA_031400405.1 Mariniblastus sp. | reverse complement strand
AAGGCACTTGCGCTGTCGTCGGCCAACGCCCCGATCGCTCCGAGCCACGAGAAAACAAACGCCGAAAGAAGACTCTCAAGTTGATGACCATCCCGCGGAGGCTCTACCACGCAGCGATCGCCGCGTTCTCAAAAATACCGTAAAATACCGTGGACAACGCCATTCGTGTCAAGTACCAATTTAAGAAAATGGGCGGTTTGTTTGTTGGAACAAGAATCCGCGAAAACAAGAATCCGCGAAGGGTTGCCAGATTGTGCTAGCAAAATCCGGCAACCCTTCGCGGACTTTTCTTTCGCGGACTTTTCTTCATGATTTGGAGTCACAACGAAGGGTTGCAACGCGGCCTGCAAGTCGATCGTGGGTGGTTGCAAGCCAAAACGAATTGGGCTCTGGTCAGCATGATGGCCGATCGAAAGGAGGGAGGCGGAGTCGATACCATCAGCCAAATGTTGCTGGGACGCGACCGCCAATCGCCTTGGCGTCGAAAGCCGCCTCAGCATTTCAAAACAGTCGATCCATACGAGTCCTTGTTTGAGGACCTGTTGACACGACAAAGTGATGATGGCTCGTGGTCCCCCGAAGGCCAGCTTTCAACTCCACCGGAACTCTCAACCAATTGGACGCTGCTGGCTTTGGCGTCTCGCCATGAAAAACAAGGCGATCCGGCTGGTGAGCTTGATCCCGCCAAAGATCTAGGCGACGAGCTGGCAGAGCAATTGGCTCAGGTTGAAAAACGTATACCCACTCAACGCGAACTTGCTCTCAAATATCTCGAACAGGTCGAGCCGCATCCGACTCATGAAGGACTGGTGCTCCACGCACTGGTTGCCGCCCGGATCGGTCATGGTGAGTTGAAACCCTTGCGACAGACGCTGATTGACTCGCAACTTGAAGATGGTGGTTGGTCAAATATTCCGGGCGGCTCATCAAGTGCTGCCTAAGTGTGAAGGGCGGTGTTTCGACAAAACGATCATCGAATCCAATCGCAAATAAGACGTACAGCTCTAGAAAGTCTCCTGCCGAGCTGTATCTCGTCGTAAACTACGCAGACTCTGATGCAGTTTGGCAGGAGTGTTTTCAGTGTTCGTCGATCATTTACCGTGAGAAATTAATGATCGTGAGCGACCTCTTTGAAGTTTCCGGAATAGGGCGTGCCATTAACGACGCCCGACATCGTCCCTTCATATTCTTTGACGATGCCAAGATTTTCGTGATTGCCAACGAAGCGGGATGCTTGGTCTGCTGGATCGCCGTCTTGTGCGCTGGCTTTCAACTCAATGAAAAATTGTGGATCCTTGATTGCCAAAGTGACTTCTTTTGCGTCGATAGATGCTGCAGTTTTCTCGTCATCTCCAAGGATGTAAACGGTGGCTGCCTGTTTGTCGTGATCGACCGTGAATTCAACATGGAACTTGCCACCACCCCAATCGGCAACGGTTCCGCCATGCGGGCCTTCGCCATGAGCATGGCCTTCTTCATTGTGCCCTTTGTGAATCGTACCGTCATCATGGACGTGTTCGCCTGCATTCGAACTTCCGCCGGTTGTTGTGTTATTCACTTTATTTGCATCACATCCGACCATGAAGGCAAATGTCGCAACTGCAACGAATGACAGAAACTGAAACTTTTTCATTTTTAAACTCCTGGTGTTGGTAATTTGTTCAGAGAACGTCTCTGAACCTTTGTTAAACTAAATCTCGTCAAGGTCATCCTTGGCGGCGATCTTGAAAGCATCTCTGCCGCTAAATTTCCAGAACAATCCCGGGTGAATCAGAAACTCGCAAAACGTTGATGTAAACAAGCCGCCAAGGATCACGGTCGCGACCGGATACAAAATTTCTCGTCCGGGTTCTTGACCCCCCAGCACTAACGGCAGCAATGCGATTCCCGCAGTTAACGCCGTCATGAGAACCGGAGCAAGTCTTTCTAAACTTCCCCGCAGGATTGTTTCCTTCGAAAACTCTTGCCCTTCTTCCTTCAACAAATGTAGGTAGTGTGTCACCAGCAGAATCCCATTGCGAACTGCTATGCCCCCAAGCGAAATGAATCCAACCAGGCTGGCCACAGTCAAATCCTGTTGCGTAATAACGAGTGCCGCCACACCTCCGATAAAGGCCGTCGGCAGTGCATTCAAGATTTGCAATACGATCCGCACCGATGGCATCAAAACCATCAACACGATAAACATCCCGACGACAGAAACCGCACTTAGAATCAAGATGGTCCGTGTTGCCTGTCGCTGACTTTCAAATTGCCCGGCGAATTCGAGAAAGTAACCTTCCGGAAAATTCAATTGGTTGTTCAATCGTGTTTGAATTTCTTTGACCGCACTGGAAAGGTCTCGGCCCTGTGTGTTACAGCGGATAACGATGCGACGTCGGGCATTTTCGCGATTAATGGCGTTCGGACCAGAGCCGACTTCCACGTCTGCGAGTTCGCTCAGCTCAATTTGCCCCCGACCGTCGGGCAAATCGATCCGTAATCGCTCCAGATTCGCGTAGTCCGTTCGATACTCTTCTTCAAGTCGAATAAGCAGGTCAAACTTCCGTTGACCATCGAGTACTTGGGAGACAACTTCGCCCTGAAGTGCGGTTTGCAGAATCTTGGCAACGTAGCCACGACTTACACCATGAATTGCCAAATCTTCGGAACGCAACCGAATATGCAACTCATCCGTTTGCTGAATCGGCTCAATGATCGGATCGGTTACTCCGTCGACGCCTTGGATACTCGTTTTGGCGCGAGTCGCCAGTTCTTGCAGTTTGTTTAAGTCGTCGCCGTAAATCTTAATTGCAATTTGGGCGTAAACTCCGGACACCATGTGACTAATTAAGTGAGCCAACGGTTGTTCAACTTCGACATCAACGCCCGGCACTTCAACTTTCAATTCTTCCAGCAGTTTTTCAATCACTTCTTCGCGTCGCAGATGCACTTCCGAGTTCATGCTCAAAATATATTCGCCAACATTGACAGGCGAAGCGTGTTCGTCCATCTCGGCGCGACCAGTTCGGCGAACAAAGTACAGAATTGCGCCGTGCGGATTATCGGTGCTTTTTTGCATTTCGCGGAACTTGGCGTCGATAGTCGATGAGATTTTATTTGACGCCTCAAGCGATGATCCGGGCGGCAGGGTTACATTGACCTGCACACTTCCCTCGTCGAATTCCGGTAGAAAGCTACTGCCGAGCTGCGCAAACAGGACACCGGCAATTGCGACTGCGATCCACGTTGCCAACAACAGCGGCCCGGGTATCGCCATGCTCAGCCGGACCAGCGATCCACCCATTCTCTTAAGAATTCGCAAAAGGAAACCGTCCGTTTCGCGGTGAGCTGCTTTCGATGTTGGAAGAAGGTAGTACGAAAGTACGGGTGTCACGGTCAGCGAAACCAATAGCGATGACAAAATCGAAACGATGTAAGCGACGCCCAAGGGTTCAAATAAACGACCGGCGACACCGGAAATTGCAAACAACGGCAGGAATACGAGAATGACAACCATCGTCCCAAACACGATCGCGCCGCGAATCTCACGGCTGGCATCGTAAACGACCTGCACGGCAGGTCGCGGATTCTCCAAAGCGTTATTCTCCTTCAGTCGTCGAAATATATTCTCCACGTCAACGATGGCGTCATCGACTAATTCACCCATTGCAACTGCAATTCCACCAAGTGTCATCACGTTGATCGACAGCGCCGTGTCCGTCAGGTACCCAATCAACCGAAAGACCAGTGTCGTGATCACAAGCGAAAGTGGAATGGCAGTAAGCGTGATAAACGTCGTGCGAAAATTCAGCAGAAAAAGGAACAGGATGATCACCACGAGAACGGCACCAATCACCAACGCTTCGCCAACGTTGAAGACGCCCCGATCAATAAAGTTACGCAGGCGGAACAATTCGCTATTGATGACAATGTCGGCAGGTAAGGAAGCTTCGATTTCACCAAGAGCTTCCGCAATCGAATCGGTCAGCCCACGCGTGTCGACATGCGGTTGTTTGACGATCGTGAAAACAAGGCCGGGACGACCATTCACGGCTCCATCGCCACGCTTGAACTCTGCGCCTTCTACAATCGTTGCGACTTGTCCGAGTAGTACCGATCTTTTTTCGGTCACTTTTACGGGAACAATTTCAAGGTCGGCGACAACTCGTTTCGAATCAGGGCCAACTCGTCCCAAGATTCGAATTGGACGTTCGGATTCGCCTGTGATGGCGTAGCCGCCGCTGGTATTAATGTTACTTTCAGTCACGACGCGTTCGACGTCTTGCAACGTTACGCCATAGTCAATCAACGCTGACGGATTGACTAGGATTTGATATTGTTTTCGGTCGCCACCTTGCAGGAAGGCCTCGGCTACGCCTGTGACTTTCAACAGGCGAGGACGGACGACCCAATCGCCCAAGGTTCCCAGTTCGATTTGTTGTTCCAGTTCGGTTTTGAACTCTACATGGTGTTCGATTCCATCAATCGTTACCGAGTACAAACGAGTAATTTCCGATTTGCTTGTCAAATCAGCAACTCGTTGCTCAACCGTCGCCGCTTCAACGGCTGTCCATGTTTGCGGCACGTTTCGTTCCACTGGTCTCCAGATTTTTACGAGCGCGTGGGCACTTCCTTCGTTTGTCCGCTCGGCCATCAAATCCGTTTTGCCCACTGGCGCGAGTGTTCCTCCGGAAGGGCCTTTTTGTCGGTACATGCCGGCGATCACAATCTGTCCCATGATCGACGACGGGGGTGTCATCTGAGGAACAATTGATGCGGGCAAGACACCCGATAACGACGAGAGTCGTTCCTGAACCGTTTGTCTTGCCGCTCGGATTTCTGTGTCCCAGCCGAACTCGATGTAAATCACATTCAGGCCCGCGGTGCTTTGGCTGCGAACTGCTTCGACGCCATTGGCTCCCAGCAATGCGATCTCGATGGGCTGCGTGACGAGCGTTTCCACTTCTTCCGTCGCAAAGCCGGGACATTCAGTAAGCAAAATGACGCGCGGACGATCCAGATCTGGAAACACGTCGATTGGCATTGTTGTCGTCAGGTACGAACCGTAAACCAACAGGATCAGACTAACGACAACGACCAGAAATCGGTAACGAAGTGAAAGGCGTATGACTGCATCGAGCATCGTTGTATTCCTTAATGAGCCGCGTGAGTCGTGCCGTCTGCGTGGACGTGAACATCCGCACGCAGGCCGCTTGCTGCCTGAGCTTTTAGAACGCGATTCAGCGATGCCGCGGAACCCTGAGCTAGATAAATTCCCGGCGCGAATTTTCCATCGTTCGCGATCACGACGTCCGTTCGGTCTTGATGGAGCACCTGAACTGGAATCCGGTTAAACAGATCGCCGTTTTGTTGAAACACGTAGGCTTCTGGGCCTTCATGAACGACCGCGCCCGCTGGGAGGACGAGCACGCTTTCAATTTGTTCGACTGGGACGTGAATCAAAACCCGTTGACCGGGACGAAATCGCCAAACGACAAACGGCCGGCCATCTTTTTTGTAGACCTGTGATTGGTTGGTGACCGGAATGAAAAAATCAAATGTGCGACTGTTCGGGTCAGTCGTATTAGAAAGGTGCCGAATCCGGAATTCCTGATTCAATTCTGTCCAGTCGTTGGGTGCATCTTCGGTGAATTCGACTTCCACGATCCATCCGCTTTTAGCAGCACGAGCCAGATTGGAAGTCTCCTTTTTGAAGGCGTAGCCTTTGACGTATAGCGAGTTATGGTTGGCGAGAACTGCCAGTGCTTCGCCGGCCTGAACTTGCTGCCCCAAGCCAACTTTGAGGTCCTGAATTTCAAAGAACCCGACTTCCGAAGGACCAACAATCTTCATGTATCCGTCGGGCTGAATTTCGCTTTCTGGTTCGGGAATGGACGGGGCTTTTACTTCGATCTCCGTCAGAAAGTTCCCAGCTTCGATTTGCCCAATTTGATCCGCAGTCAGGCCGCGAGAATGCAAATCCTGTCGATGCGCGTCGATCAGCGCAGCTTGCCGACTCGTTTGCTGGTTCAATTCCAGAATTCGTTTGCCGGGAATTACCCCCGTGTTAACCAGATCACTTATTCTCGCGATTTCATTTTTGGCGATTTCCGTTTCACGAATCGCCTTGAAAAGCTCTGATTGAGTCTGCTGAAGCGAATCACTCACGAGGCGAAGTGTAAACAATTTCTCGCCCGGTTGAATAATGTCACCTTCAAACGCGTGGACTTGCGTGACAACACCTTCAATTGGCGAAGTAATTCCGCGATCGGTCACTCCAGGCCGGTCAACAATGAGGCCTGGAATCTGAATCTTCCGCCAGTAGGTTTGCAGCTTGACAGGTTTTGCGGTCAAGCCAAGATTTGCTCTTGCCTGCTCACTGAGTTTCAGAACTTTGGCTTCTTCAATGGGAGGGCTGTCTTCCTGCGCAGTTTGTCCTTGAGTCGAATTGTTGACTACTAGGGGAAGCCAGCGATCTCGACTGAACCAGGCACCGACACCGACGCCGATTATCACGACGAGGTAGGCAAGCGGTTGCCAGACTTTACTACTAATCTTTGATCGCATGGAATTTCCTCAAACACTTTTGGCAGCCTGAAAACAGACTGTGGATTAATTGGGATCTTTAGAAGCGAGAGGCTAGATGGCCTTTCAAATAGAAAACAAGTCAACTAATTAAATAGGACTTGCTTTTTAGAGAAGCAAACGGCGTGTTTGCAAAAAGACAGCGCGGAAATACGGTGTGAATGTCCCAGCCCGAGTAACCTGCGTTCGACGTTCCGAGTTTGCAATTCGCGGTACAACAGTGTCAACATACAAACTTGTAAACGAAGGGTTATTTTCGGCAACAAGACTCGAAGTAATCAGATGATTGCCGTTGTCGCCAAAATAAATTGCGTCGCTGTCGTGCTCTACGGGCAAGTTCGCCTGGAAATCCAAATTGGTTTCCGAACGATCAACGCGCAATTCGTTAGATTGGTCGTGGTCGTGGTCGACTGGATGACTGTGATCATCGTGATGATGGCTGTCCGGATGCGACCCGCGAGTTTCGCCTGACAAATGAACGTGTGGTCTTGTCGAATGTTCGCTTGTTTCTACCCCATGTGTGTGTGCGCAGCACATCACCGCCTGATTTGCAAGCAATGCAGGAACGAGCATCAGACATACGATTCGACGGAGCATTTAAAGAATTGTCTTCGGAAGGAGTCCGCAGGTTTGAAGGAAAGATACGATTAAACACGATTGTGTCAAGTCGGAAACGAAATTAATGAAACAAACAGCTCGGCAATTGCATCTAAACCACGGACAAAAGCCAATAGTTTACCACCCCCCAATCTGAATCAAAAGATGAATCAAAAGAAAGTCCTGGGTAACTCGACAAAACGCTTCATTACTTTTCGGATTTGTCCGGCCATTCAGAAAACGTCGGTAAAAGTCAATAATTTCCGACGAATTCTTACTCTTCGGGATCGAAGCCGGCAAGCGAAATCTCCAGCAAACCAAATTTCTTTCGAAACGACACTCACGTTTTTGAGGCAAAACCTACTGGCGACGTCATAAAAATAGTCGCGCGGAATGGTTTTCCGAAAGGTCGTGTTTACCGAGCGAATACATGACGGCACTCATTCGGGGTGAGTGCCGCGGTTCCGAGACTGTTGAGCACTTTGAGCCTTTTTTCGGCCCGCTCAGCCACGAAACGAGTGCCGCGATTGAGGGTGCCGAAAAATCCCGGAGTCGCAAAATATCGCGATGGGAGGGCCAAAAAGAAAAGCCCGGAAGCAAATGCTTCCAGGCTTGAATTTGCCTCAGCCGGATTGCGGCTGAGGACCTGATGACCCGCCTGAGGCGGCATCCGGGTTCTGCAAACTGACTATTGACGAGTTTGCGTTGCCATTGGCACGGTATCTGGCATTGAACTGATGCGAGTGTAGAGCGAATCCATCCCTCGTCGCAAAACCCAGGCTCTTTCGGTCATGCCATGAGTCTTGTTTGCATTCTCAATCGTCTGAGAAATGATTGACATGGTCTGGGGATCGGCCCCTTCGATTCCGGCGCCGCTAATCGAAGTCATGGTCTGCATGTAAATCTCACTGCACTTTCCATGGTCTCCCGCGTTGAAGACCGGAGTTCCTTTATCGATCGCGTTCGTCAGTGCACTCATTACGGTTTTCCGATTCATACTACCGGGGATAAGTACCGAATCGACAACATGAATCACACCGTTGGAACAATCAATGTTCTTTGCGATGACTTTGGAGTCATTGATGCGAATTCCCGCTGCAGAAAAATTGATGTCGACAGTACGACCCAACAAGGTCGGTGCCATGCCAGCTTTGACGGCATCGATGTCATAAACTCGACCCGAAACGACATGGTACTTGAGGATGTCAATCAACTTTTGCTTGTTTTCAGGTTTCAGCAATGACTCGACAGTTCCAGCTGGCAAGGCAGCGAACGCTTCATCAGTCGGCGCGAATACTGTAAACGGTCCTGGGCCAGAAAGAGTCTCAACCAAGCCCGCAGCAGCAACGGCCGCCAACAGGGTATTGAATTTTCCAGCTGCCTGGGCGGTTGTCGGGATCGAATCCATTTTTGGCATCAAGACCGAGTCAATGACATGGATGACTCCGTTAGAGCACTGAATATCGGTCGCAATAATCGTCGATTCACCGACTTTAGGAACGTCGCCACGGAGACTGATCGGTAAACGTTGTCCATTGACGCTGGTCGCCGTGTTGAGATCGTAGGCATCACGGGCAGAAACACGACCTGCGACGACGTGATAGGTCAAGACGTTAGTTAAGCTCTCTTTGTTTTCAGGTTTCAGCAGGCTCTCAATTACGGCGGGATCGAGCTTGGCAAACGCCTCGTCGGTCGGCGCAAAGACGGTGAATTGGGAATGTCCGTTTAGCGTTTCAACCAGACCGGCGGCTTTCACTGCAGTTACCAAAGTATTGAACTTTCCGGCAGCGATAGCCGTTTCGACAATCGTTTTCTGTTGGGCTTGGGCAGCAGCCGAAAACATCAGGCTACACAAGAGAGACATGGCAATCAGAGTTTTTTTCATAACGCATTCCTTTTAAAAACCGAGCTTGGGAATTAACTTCCGACATTGATTTGTGTTAAACCGCACTACCGAATCACTAATTCACTGATTGTTTGACACTTCTCGCTGAACGCCACCACCCATTTGAGACCAATTCAAGTTTTTAGACAACAGACTGCTTACCGCAAAGTGTCAACCTCAGCTCGGCTGGTACAAAATGTGCGACAAAAACCGGCCTCTTGAGGCAGCGCAGTAGAGCATTGTTTTAGACTCTTCGGTCTTAGGTGATGAAAAACCGGTCAGGATCACTCCGTCGGCTTCCAAACCCTCGAAGCGAAATATCGTCGTTTAGCGAATCGCTTTGGGAGGTATCAAGGAATTCAATTCATCAATTACCGGTAGTCCGCCCAGCTCTGTTACATTTGCGAAGGCGGAGTTTTTTAACCGTCGACAGCCCAACAGGACATTGCGTGAGGGATCCATCTTTTTCTTGTGAACCAAGTCTCGCACGATTTCGTCAGCGGTCGCAATCTCCTCTTCCACAATGGCGATGATTTCGAGTTTGTGGCAATGAAGAAGGGTGGAGCTTACGCAAAGTCGAATAAACCGAAAAAGTAGTTTATAATCACTAACGATAGACCGTAACTGACCACAACCACACTAACTTTCGAAAAGGAAGCTGACGCATGGCAATTTTCATCACCAACATCAAATTCTCGCAACAGGGCATCAAGGACATCGACCACACGACCAAGCGTGCGGCGATCTTCAAGGCTGAGGCCAAGAAGATGGGCGTGAAGGTAAAGGACATTTACTGGACCTTGGGCGACCACGATGGCCTGCTGATCTTGGAAGCCCCGGATGATGAAACGGCGACTGCTGTCATTCTGCATCTCGGAGCAATGGGTAACGTCCACACGACCACCTTCCGGGCCTTCACGGCCGCCGAGATGGATAAAATCGTGGCGAAGATGCATGGGGGTTGAAAGAACGATGCGCGAATTAGCGGACGGCACACGACCTGAATGCTCCCACACGCAAAAGGCGCCGCTCTGCTTGCTGATCTACGCCGTGAAGTCAAAAAACTCAGCCGACGCTCAGAACAGAATAAAAATCGCGATTCCCGTGACTCGTGGGTCAGACATTTCAACCAAGATCGTGAGCCATAACCTGGCGTTACATCTCGCCCAATCGTTCGCATCGGAACAAGGACTACGAAGATGGAATGGCAAGTTTGCTGGCGGCGGTTTCATGCATGACGCGTCTCAATGATCGTAGAGTTTTTGCCGATCACACGAGACGTCAATGAATCTTGTTTTGCAGCCGTGGCATTTGATGGTTTTGTTCCTTGCCAGTTGGGTCAATCGCCTACGGCAGGATGTAATTGAATATTTGCGTACCGATCTCCCACACAACCATCAGCAACATTCTCAAAGCGCACGGCATCGAGCCGGCACAAACGCCCAAACGCACTGGGGCGTGGGCGACTTTTCTGAAATCGCATTGGAATGCAACGTCGGCGATCGATTTTGCCTCCGTGGAAGCTTGGACCAAAAGTGGTCTGGTCACGTACTACCTCCTCTTTGTCATGGAACTGAAAACTCGCCGTGTTCATTTCGCCGGTTGCATGACAAGCTCTGACGAAGCCTGGATGAGACAGACGGCTCGCGAACTGACCAACCATGAAGATGGATTTCTCAACGGCAAACGGTACTTGATCATGGATCGGGACGCAAAGTTCTGTGAATCATTTCGGGCTTTCCTGAGCAATGAGGATGTAGAGCCGGTACGCTTGCCTCCCCGCAGCCCAAACATGAATGCTCACCTGGAGCGTTTTTTCGGTTCACTGAAATCCGAGTGTCGCGATCGCCGGATTCTGTTCGGCGAAAAAGCGATGTAAAATGCCGTCAACCCGTTTCTTGCTCACTTACACGCGAAACGCCCGCACTAGGGTTTGGACAACGAGTTGATCGTGTCGATGACCCTCCGTCGCAGGCATGGCATCCAGGCTCCAAGAATCATGAAGAAACACGAATGGCGTGAGAAAACCGAAGAAGGCGAGACTCGCTTGGTTACCACAACGCGACATGCCGGCAAATGGCAGCTTAGGTCCCGGCTCAAGACGGACCCGGAATGGACTATCTTTCCAACCATTGAGCTGGACGATCTAGAGACTCTACATGATATCATCTCGAAGAAATACCAACGGAACCGTGTACCTCACGCCCACGTCTTAGAAATCGAAGCTCTGCTTGCTGCAGCACGGCCTCGGAAATAGCAACTTCTGAGCTACAACGGTTCGCATTTCTTTCGCAGAGATTTGCCGATTTGAACGGAGGCGACATGCTGCGCGAGCAGGTCATCGCTCGTCCGTTGGACGAGGTCTTTGCGTTCTCCATGGATGTGGTCGATATTTACAGCTTCACGATTCGTTGGCCGGACTCAGCTTTCGGTTTTGGTTCGTGACCAACGCATCTTCAAATGGAGCATCTTCGCTGCAAGAAACCGGAACGTGTTCGAAACGAAGTTCGCATTCACCCGCTGGCCTACAACCTGATTCGCGGCACGATGGATGCTGCGGCGTTGCAGGCGAGAATCCAGCCATGACAGAGCAGTTTTAAGGGAACAGTTCAAACGATCAACCAATTCCTGCCCGGCTTCCTGCACGTCGGCGACATCGAATCATGGGCCCGTATCATGCTCAAAATGATCGCAACCCACATCGTCGGAGACCGTCCCGACCGAATTGAACCGAGAGTGGTCAAACGCAAACCCAAAGGTTACAAATTAATGAACATACTGGGACACGAACTGCGCAAGTCCTTGCCAACAATGGGAATATGATTTCTCCAAGTGCCATTCGGACCCGCTACCAGCCCCTCGTTCGCAGCGACCCTTTGAATGGCCCGACGATTTCATCAGTAACCCAGCCGCCGTAGAAATCGCCATCCTGCGGACGGACAAGCTCATCGCTGACTTTACAATTCAGTTTGCCCGGGTAAAAAGCCAGAAAACTCTTGATGGCACCAAATCGTGCTGAGGGCGTTTCATAGCTCCAGCCAACATTGTCAATCTGCAGCAGATCTGTTTGCAGCGACCAGTAGGTTGCAATCCCTTTCCATTCGCAAAATGTACTGCCGGGAAACGGTACCAGCAGTTCAAGATTGACCGCAGATCTCGGCAGGTAGTACGTTGGTGGACTCGCGGTCTCCAATACGCGAATCGCCTGGAACGTCCTGGCAATTACTAGATCGTTGTGCCGCACGGTGATTTCGCGGGAGTCGTTTACGCAGACGGGAGGACGTGGATAATCCCAAACGGATTCCTGACCTGGGCCTGGTTCGATTGCAAAAACCGGTCGCCGTTTTCCCGAAAAACGCCACATGGCAGGTCCTCTATGTCAGCCCAAGTTCTGTTCTTTTCTTTTCTGTCGAAACCGGGATTCGGCGCTTCGGGCAACGCCCGGCTCATTACAAACCGGGAACAGAGGGTTAAGTAAAGTTTGCGGCGACGGTTTACACTTGGTAAAACCAATCTGATGATTCCTGACCAACCACCAACTGCAGCCTGAAAATTGAACTACATAACGACTTTGACCGGCAATGCTGTTTTTCGTGCGGACGTGGTGCGCGGACTGAGCCTGCAGGAAAAATCTCTCCCCTGCAAGTACTTTTACGACGAGCGTGGTTCGAAACTCTTCGACGAAATCTGCGAACTCGACGAGTATTATTTGACTCGAACGGAGCAGGCGATCATGGATCGCTACGCTGGCGAGATGGCCGCGCAGTTGGGTGAGGGAGTGCTACTGGTTGAGTTTGGCAGTGGCAGCAGCACGAAAACGCGAGTGCTATTGGAAAACCTGCTGGATCCCACGGGCTATGTTCCAATCGATATTTCCGAGGAACATCTGCTGAGAACAGCCGATTCATTGCGGCAGCAGTTTCCTCAAATCGAGATTTTGCCCTTGGTTGCCGACTTCACGCGGGAATTCAAACTGCCCCGACCGAGAGTTAGACCGTCGCATAATGCGGTCTACTTTCCGGGTTCGACGATTGGCAATCTTGACCAATGGCATGCAATTCAGCTTCTTCAGAACATGTCGAAGCTGCTCGGTGAGAACGGAGGGTTGTTGATCGGAATCGATTTGCAAAAAGCTCCCGGAATCATCCACGACGCCTACAACGACTCGCGGGGCGTGACCGCCGAATTCAATCTGAACCTGCTTCACCGAATGAATTCGGAATTGGGCGCTGATTTTGAAATTGAACAATTTCAGCACCTGGCCAACTACAATGCCGATCTCGGGCGGGTTGAAATATTTATCGTCAGCCAGCGCAGGCAAATCGTGACGATTGATGAGCACAAATTCGTGTTTGAAAAAGGCGAGAGAATTTTCACCGAATACTCGCACAAATACACTATCGACGGATTTTCGGAACTGGCCTCCGGCGCCGGTTTTGTTCTGCACAAAAGCTGGACGGATAAAGACAGCCTGTTTGCGGTCTTGCATCTGGTGCTAGAACATTCTGGCAAAGGAGCAATGAATGGCTAAGGCAATCTGGAACGGCAAAGTCATTGCAGAAAGTGACGACACCGAAATCGTCGAGGGGAACCACTATTTCCCGGCGGATTCGATCGACGCTTCCTGTTTCCAAGATAGCAGCCAGATGACGGTTTGCGGCTGGAAGGGAACGGCCAATTACTATGATGTCGTCGTTGATGGCCAAACGAATGCCGGCGCCGCGTGGTACTACGCCAATCCCAAACCGGACGCAACCAATATTGCAGGCCGAATCGCTTTCTGGAAAGGCGTCAAGGTCGAGGCCTGAGTTCACGGGTCAAACTGGCTGCTGAATTCGTTCTGACCATTTGGAGTGCCATGCCAATCGAAGCCCCAACCCGAATTGCCACACTGGCGAAGCGTTACGCCGCGGTCCGAAAATTCACCGAACGAATCGCTCGTCCGCTTTCGGCAGAGGATTGCATGATCCAGTCGATGGCGGATGCCAGCCCGACGCGGTGGCATCTGGCCCATACCACCTGGTTCTTTGAAACTTTCGTACTTTCCTCACTCCCAAAATATCAGGTCTTTGACGAGTGCTTCAAATACCTCTTCAACTCCTATTACAACGCCGTCGGCGGCCAGTTCCCCCGCGGCCAGCGCGGCATGATCTCGCGACCGGGATTTCAGGAAACTCTGGACTACCGTCGGCATGTTGATAGCGCAATGCGGGATTTCCTGGATTCGGCGCAGCCTGACGATCGATTGACAGAAACGATCGAGATCGGACTGAATCACGAGCAACAACACCAAGAGTTGATATTGACGGACATCAAACACGCTTTCTCCTGCAATCCGACACTACCGGTCTACGAACACGGGATACTTGCCTTAGGAAAAAAGAACGATTGTGAATGGAACAGTTTTCGGGAAGGCGTCGTCGAAATCGGGCACGGCGGCGGTTCGTTTGGTTTCGACAACGAGTTTCCCCGGCATCGCGTGTTCCTGCACGACTATTCGCTCGCCAAACGATGTGTAACTGCGGGTGAGTTTATCGATTTCATCGACAACGGCGGCTATGAACGACCCGATCACTGGCTGTCAATGGGATGGAATGCAGTCCAGTCCAATGCCTGGAATGCGCCTCTCTATTGGGTCAAACAAAATGGTCAGTGGATGGTCTACACACTGGCCGGGTTGGTGCCGGTCGATCCCCACTGGCCGGTCTGTCATGTCAGTTACTTCGAAGCCGACGCGTTTGCACGCTGGGCCGGATACCGGCTGCCGACTGAGTTCGAATGGGAACATGCTGGCGAATCCGAATTTCTCTGCAAAGAATCGCCATCGGATCAACAAAACCAGGCGGGGCAATTTGCAGACCGACTGGTGGAGGGAGGTCAATCCATTCATCCGACGGGGGGAAATCCCACGGAAAACATGTTGGGTGGCGTTTGGGAATGGACCAGCAGCAGCTACGCGGCCTACCCTGGCTACGCGGCACCGGACGGAGCGCTCGGTGAATACAACGGCAAATTCATGTGCAACCAGTATGTGTTGCGTGGTGGCAGTGTCGCGACCAGCTTCAGCCACATTCGATCAACCTACCGCAACTTCTTCGGCCCCGACGCTCGCTGGCAGTTCTCGGGTTTGCGACTTGCCAAGTGAGTTGAAAACATTCGTGGTTGATCCACGTGCTTTGCGACCCGGATCAAATCTACTGTTCCCGGATGCAGTACAGTTTCTTGACTCCGCGAATCAACAGCGACTTGCCTGCAACTGCCGGTAGACCTGACAGTGAAGTTCGCAAACGAAAATCCAACGTGGGGTTTTGACCGAATCCAAGGCGAACTCTCTAGAGTCGGTTACCAGATTTGCGACTCCCCTGTCGCCAATATCCTGAAGGCCCACGGTATTGAACCCGCACCCAATCGCCAACGCACAGGGTCTTGGGCGACGTTTCTGAAATCGCACTGGAATGTCATAGCGAAGAATCCGCGAAGGGTTGCAACGAAGAATCCGCGATGAAAAATCCGCGAAGGGTTGCCAGATTATGCTAGCAAAATCCGGCAACCCTTCGCGGACTTTCCCGACCAGAGAGAACATCATCGAGTAAAAACATATCGCGAAGAGCTGGTTGAATTGCTTGAATTGGCCGGCATCGAATACGACGCGAAATTTCTGGAGTGACTACCCATGCTGCGACCCCTTCAGGGTCGAAACGTGTTTATATTTATGTGTTCCGGTGGTGTTCGCTGCCTGCTTTCAGCAGTGCGCTCAAACCACCGGCTAATGGCTTGAATCCGTTCCGGATGATGACTTTACAACGTGACTGAATAGACAATAAAACAGAATGAATTCGGTGTAAACATCATGGCTAGATGGACACGGCGAGAAACGCTGCTCGCGTTAAACCTGTACCTTGGAAACGCCATTTGGCAATCAACACAAAACGTATCCGCCGATCGTTGCGTTGGCCGGAACTCTCGGCCGTACCCCCAGTTCTGTCGGAATGAAACTGTGCAACTTCACTTCACTTGATCCAATCGAACAGGCCCGAGGGATCAAAGGGCTTTCCGGTGCCAAAGCGCGACGCTCACCAAACTTGGATTCATTGGGAAGCGTCAGCCCGCTGCGGACGTAAAGATCAACGCCGCGCGACAATTGTTCCGGCCGTTTAACGTAAACCGAAAATCCCGTTTCCTGATCAGGATCGGTCTTCGATTTTGGTTTCAACGTGACCGGCAAATAGAGACCAATCATTTCTCCATTGGCAAATTTATCTCGAATTTTTTCTAGTGTTTCCGGCTCAAAATCATTTTCGTCAAGCTTATGATCGCCAGCCCACGACGTCTTCAATTGAAGCAGTTCGTTTTGTTCGGCAACATAGATCTCTTCAACAAAATCAAATAGCAGGTCGATGTCGTGAAATCGCTTTCCAGCATAATCTCGCGCCAGCTCGCGGACATTGTGACGATTGATTTCAAGATTGTCGAAAGTGAGTTCCAGTTGCCCCGTGATCAACGGGTAGAAATAATTCGCAATCGCCACCTCGATCATTTTTGCCAAATTGAATCTGGGATTGGGAAAAGGGATCACGACAGAGAGTCCTGGTTTTCCAATGCCACTGGCTAAGTCCATTCGTTTGATCGAAAAGTTTCCAATGAACTGACCGATCAAATTCGTATGTGCCTGCAGCTTGAAATGCCGCGAGAAAAAGTGAACAAAATGGACTCGTACAATTCGAAACACCCCGACGCTGGCGAACGGCCGAGAAAAAAGTTGGAAATTTAGTGAACCAATTTGGCAACAGGTCGTCTATTCAAGCGAACACACGCTTGACGGCGAGTTTGCCGAATTCGATCGTGACACTATCTGATCGAAAAATTACACAGAATAGCGGAAGCGGAGTCATGTCTTTAAAACAGCCCATGTCCAATCGACCCAAGTTCCATTTTGGAATATCGGCCGAGCAAAATTGCGAGAGTAACGAGACAGTCAGTCTTTTGAATCAATCATTGGTTCAAGTAAAAGACGGGCAAAGGATCGCGTTACGTCGTGATCCTAGGTGACAAGGGCTACTCCACGTTCAAACGTTGAACCCGGTGTCGCCTCGAGTGATACCGGGTTTTTTCGTGTCTTGATTGAACCGGCGGATCCTCGCGAAACAAAAAAATGGACTGGTAGCTGAGACGGTTTAGCAGTGGTTTGAAGAACCGCAGACGAGGGTTCGAGCACCTCCCAGTCCACTTTCGATGAAATCCAAAAAACAAAACGAGAAATAACTGCGCTGAAGGTGCGCACTTGAATAAACGAAATCGAGAAACAAAACAGGAACAACAAACACAACATGGCTCGTTGGACGTCTGGTGAGGTCGCTGGTTTTTCACGCCAGATAGGTCGGGTTCGAATCCCACACGAGCTGCTTTTTTAGATGGGCTTGCCGACGGGTTGGCGCTTTGACTTGCAATCAGAGCTACTGGGTTCGACTCCCAGCTCGTCCACTTTGTTTATCGGGTAGAGGTGCAGTTGGAAGCACAACTGTTTTGGGAACAGGAGGATTTCGGTTCGACTCCGAAGTACCCGACTTGGGATGTGTGAAAGAAGAAGTTTGAAGTTTGAAACTCGCCTGCGATTGTTTTCACGCTTCGAACTCTCCAATTCAAACTTCAAAACGGTAGTCGCGGGCTGGTGCCCATATCCGTCTGATACGCGGGTCGCGCTGAGTTCAATCCTCAGGGCTACCACTTAAACCAACTATTTACTGGAGACACAGAAGTGCATTTACCACAACGATTGAAACGCAACGTAATAGCCATTTGAGGTTGTGGTGTAGCGGAAGCATCCCTGGCTTTTACCCAGGCGGGCGAGAGTTCGAATCTCTCCGACCTCACTTATGTTTGCGGCGTGTAGCTCAGCGGTTGGAGCAGCGTTCTTATAAGACGACGGTCGAAGGTTCGATCCCTTCCACGCCGACTGATAGTAAACAACCGGGATTGTGGCAGACAAGGTAATGCGCCGGTCTCTTAAACCGGGTCATGTGGGTTCGATTCCCACCGATCCCACTTTGAAAAATTTAGCACTGACAACTGAAACAAGCACTGATGGTCTAACGGCAAGATGCCTCCGTCGTAACGAGGTGATGCGGGTTCAATTCCGGCTCGGTGCTCTTAAGCAGACTTTAGGTATTAGGCCATAGGCTTTAGGAAAATGGCGATCGCGAAGCGATTGCTGAAACCCAAAGTCTAACCCCTAACGCCTACCGCCTGTCCTGATCTTTGACAATTTAGAAACACAAACGCGTCTGTGGTGTAGTGGTAACCCTTCTGCTTGCCAAGCAGAAATCGCGAGTTCAATTCTCGCCTGACGCTTTTATTTCGGAGGGTCCTGTGCTGGCACGGGAGGGCGACTGTTAATCGCTTTGTCGCAGGTTCGATTCCTGCCTCCGGAGCTTTGTGCTCTTGACCGAGCGGCCTAGGTGCCAGTCTTCCAAACTGGCGAGGCGGGTTCGACTCCCGCAGAGCACTTTTTGATTTACGGTGAACGCCGAAAAGAACAAGCGTTGGCCCATTCCGGGATCGGCTAACGGCAGGCCACTTGCCTTTGAAGCAGGTTGTGAAGGTTCGAATCCTTCTCCCCGGACTTGTGATTTTTGTTTGATGTTTTGAGTTACCCATTCCGGGGTAGCAGTTGCTGGTCGCTGCGTCTGGCTCTGAACCAGAAGTTCGCAGGTTCGATTCCTGTCCCCGGTACTGTGGCCGTCCTGCATTGGTTCAGGAACCTGACTGTGAATCAGGTTGATATCGGTTCGATTCCGATCGGTCACCTACGGAAGGCATCCGGCTGGATGAGGAGACTGTCTTGAAAACAGTTGGCGTATCAAACCGCTTCGGGGTTCGAGTCCCTGGTCTTCCGCTGATGAAGTTTGAATTGTGAAGTTAGAAGTTTGAAATTCAGAGCGAATCAATTTTGTAATTCAAACTTCAAACTTACAAAGTCCCGTGGCCCAGCGGCTAAGGCAGCTGTCCTACAAACAGTCGATCGACGGTTCGAGTCCGTCCGGGACTACTTTTTACTACGGCCCATCGGTCCAGCATGGAGTGGACGCTGCCCTGTCACGGCAGAGATCACCGGTTCAAATCCGGTATGGGTCGCTTGGAGAGGCTGTAGGCGGGAGGCAGGAGGAAAAGTCAGTTTCGGCGACGCCGATCTTCCTCCGGGCTGCAGTCTAAAGTCTCCGGCCTACAACGCGGTGCGGTACGCCAACGGCTGAGCGGCTTGTCTTAGGAACAAGTGTTTGTGGGTTCGAATCCCACCTGCACCACTCGATAAAGTTTTCAGGTTTCAGTCGCAAGGAAACAGAATAGGCATTACGTCCTTGAAGTGTAAGGGATTTGCATGCAACCATGCGAAGGATGTGGATCAGGTTCGACTCCTGGCAAGGATACTTAACTAACTTTGGCTCGCGAGTGTGATGGATTTGCACGACGGTCTTCGAAACCGTTAGACGAGGTTCGATTCCTCGGCGGGCTACTTTTGCATCGGTGCGGTGCGCTAATCGGTATAGCGACTGAGCTCAAACCTCAGTGTTTTTGTGGGTTCGAACCCCACCTGCACCATTTTTGAAATTCACATGACGCGGTACGCGAACGGGTACAGCGGCGAAGCTTAAACCTTCGTGATTGCGGGTTCGAATCCCGCCTGCGTCACTGAACAGGCAGGAGGCATTAGGCATCGAGGCTGTAGCTATTCCACTCCAGTCTCGGGCCTGCCAATGGGTCGATTGGATTTGGAAGTCCAAGCTGTCTGTAAAACAGTTGCTCGATGTAGCTCGGTAGGTTCGATTCCTACTCGGCCCACTTTAGAAATGTGAAGTCAGAAGGATGAAGTTTGAAAGTCGCTTGCGTTGTTTCACACTTCAAATTTCACACTTCAAACTTCGTACTGCAAGCCTGCTGGTGCTGAGCTGACTTTCATACGGTCGGTCACCCGGTTCAATTCCGGGGCTTGCAACTTGCGGGTGGACAAGTAGCCACCAGAGCCTCATAAGCTCGGACCGTCAGGTGCAACACCTGAACCCGCTATTTTGGAAGGTAGCCGAATACGGTTCGCCGGGCCGGTCTGCTAAACCGCGCGACCTTCGGGTCATGAGGGTTCGAATCCCTTGCCTTCCGCTGACATTTTTTGGCTCGATAGTGAAACGGAACATCACCTCTCGCTTCTAACGAGATAGTCCAGGTTCAATTCCTGGTCGGGCTACTTGATCGACTGCCGATTTGGAGTACACGCCTCTTAAGCCGCAGGTCGTGGGTTCGAGTCCCACCGGCGCAACTTTTTACGCAGCGCCGTAGCTCAGTGGTAGAGCAGCGAAAACCCTCTGGTCATAACTTCGTCGATCAAAATACAACAGGAACAACAGATTGGAAAAAAACACTTGACTGCCGGTTCGGAGTACATGGTTTTGCAGGTTCGATCCCCGCCCGGCCCGCTTGAGATAAAACTCGGGCCGGATCTCTGGCTACAACTTCGTCAAGTGACTTTACAACAAACGCACGACTGCCGGTTTCGGAATACATCGATAGAGCGCGCTGCCACGCAGCGAGGTCGCAGGTTCAAGTCCCGTCAGCAAATGCAAGTTTGCTGTAGCTCAGCAAAAAACGTCTGACCACAACTTCGTCGCGTTTTTTTATATGGACGCGAACCTTAGACCGCCAAACAGCTCAAATCAGTGACATAAATTTAGCAATGTTCGCCTGGGAGCGGACTCGGATTCCAACCCCGATGGACAGTGTTCGAATCACTGCGTTCCTGCTTGAGAGCGTTCGAAACTACTAAATGCTCAACTGCGCATTGGGCCTTTCAAAGTATGATCGACTGCCAAGTCGGACTACATTAACGCGACGGTCGCGGGTTCGAATCCCGCCGACGTGAACCTTTGGTTTGCGTGGTAGCTCAGTGGGTAGAGCATCGAAACGTCTGGTTTACAAACTTCGTCGATCATTCTTCACATTGTTAAAGAGAATCAAAATGTGCGTCCTACTCACCTTCCTCGATATTTTGCCTGCCGGCGGTGAATAAGTATTTGTCGCCAGAGGAAGCGTTATGCACGACCATTCAACTATCTCATTAACACATGTGAAATGATGAAAAACACAACTGAAACCACTTCCCAAATTACCGTCGCTGCGCGGATCGCGGGTGAGGACATCAAACCAGGAGACTTTGTTACGGTCTTGAACGAACTGCGCGAGTGGCCCTCGTTTATGTGGAGCAACTCTGGCATTTCGTTGCCAGCCGACGAACTGGTCTGCATTCGACATATGCCCAGTGACGCCGGAGAGCTGCACAAAGTCATCGCCGTTTGCTTGCCATTTGTTTACGTCAAGCAGACTCAAGGTGATGTCTTTCCAATCGACACCAGGCAACAGCAATTGGTACGACTGGATAGCGCCAATGCGCAGCTCGTCTGGAAACAGATGACCAGGAAATCAAAGACGAAAAACAAGCAGAAATAGAAACACCCAGCAACTGCCGACCCGGAGTACACCACCAAAACCGTGTCTGAGTCAAAACTTCGTTGATGGTTTTTTAAATCTGCTGAACTGCCGATGGGGAATCCATGACGGCCCTAAGGTAGCGATGTTGGGCGACCAACTAGTGAACGGCGATGGCATCTTTCGTAGACCGCCATTGCCAGTCAACGGTCTGTGCAGGCCACAGATATCGGACGGCCGTAAAGCCTAATCGCAATTCTCCATCACACTTCGTTCAGCAAATTCATCGCTCGGATTGGCGAACCCTTTCGGTTTATAGAAGCCAATTTCGCGACACAGTACAGAGGGAAAGCGATTGATTCGCGTGAATCAATCGCTTTGCAAAATCGGTTCGACTGCCGGTTGGGATTACATCGTATTAAGAACGACGGTTCAGCTTAATTGCTGACCATATTTCTCAACTACCCTTCGTCGAACTTTTTTACCGTGGCAGAGGCTTCCAGCCTGTGATTTCTGACGCCAGTTATCAACACGTCAGCGAGAGATGACAAGCTGGAAGCTTATCCCACAGAGGAGGTCCAACCATGGCCATTAAGGGTTTATTTGGAAGTTTCAAGAGCCGTTTGCCACGCGGAAACGCAATCAACGAAGCCGGCGGCCGAGCTTACCAGCTTGAGCCGAAGCACGCGCTGGCACAAATCGCCGCAACGGGAACGTTCGGCAACGCTTACTACAGCACGGCCGGAACGCAGTTGCAGGAAGTCCTGACGTTGATCGACCAAATCGACGACAACGAATTCTTGGCGCGTCTGGCTTTGTACGCTCGTGAAAAGGCGTTCATGAAGGACATGCCAGCCGCTTTGCTGGTCGCGTTGTCGCTGCGTGATACCGAATTGATGCACCGCGTTTTCGGACGGGTGGCTGATAACGGTCGTGTTCTGCGAACGATGTTCCAGATGATTCGATCCGGTCAGTTCACGGACAAGAACGGCAAGGCGCGCATCGGTTTGTCGAGCTCGGTTCAGCGTGCGTTTCAACGTTGGTTGAACGATGCGTCAGTCGGAAAGCTCCTGAGTGCTTCGATCGGTAACGATCCAAGCCTGCGGGATATCCTGCGGATGGCTCGTCCGACGCCGAAGGACAACCAGCGTCGCGCGCTGTTCGGCTGGTTGACGGATAAGGAAATCGCGAAGTGGGCTCCGGCAACGGCAGCCGACTTGCCGATCGAAATCCAGTCGTTGATCGCTTACCGCGCTTCGGAAACCGAAGACGGACAAGCGTTGATCGCTGGTGACATCGAAGGCGTTCGTTGGGACTTGCTGGCGGACGCTGCGCGAGGCCCGAAGGTCTGGATGGCGTTGGCTCGCAAGATGGGCCCACAAGCGTTGCGAATGAACTTGAACACGCTGCTGCGGCACGATGTGTTTAAGTCAAGCGCGATGGTGGACTACG
Source organism: Mariniblastus sp. (assembly GCA_031400405.1). Classification (GTDB taxonomy): domain Bacteria; phylum Planctomycetota; class Planctomycetia; order Pirellulales; family Pirellulaceae; genus Mariniblastus. The sequence continues at coordinate 21,430 of JANNPW010000113.1, read as the reverse complement.
TTGCGGGTCGGATTGCTGACGAGTCGGACATTCGACGTTCGCGACAGTTCCCGTACCAGTTCTTCACGGCGTACCTGAACGCGGCTGATGAAGTTCCGCACAAGATCAAGTCGGCGCTGCACGCAGCAGCCGAGATCGCGTGCGGAAACGTGCCTCAGTTGCCAGGCCCAGTCGTCATCGGACTCGACACGTCGGGTTCGATGAGTTGCCCGGTAACGGGTAACCGTGGACGAGGTGCGACGAGCAAGATGCGTTGTGTCGACGTGGCGGCATTATTCGCAGCGGCGATCCTGCGTCGCAGCCCGGACAGCGTGGTGATCCCGTTCGACACGCAGGCCTACGATGCAAAGATTGATCCAAGTGATTCGATCCTGAGCATCGCAGCCCGCTTGGCAAAGTACGGTGGCGGTGGAACGAACTGTGCTCTTCCCTTGGAAGCAGCCAATCATCGTTTCGCTCATCGACGTTTCGCCGGCGCGATTCTTGTTAGCGATAACGAGAGTTGGGTTGGCACGGGACGGCACGGATCAACTGGTGTGATGACGGCTTGGACGAGCTTTGTTGCGAACCAGCGAAAGCTGGCCGTGAGCCGCAAGGCGCTAGCCTCCGGTTCCGACGTCGGTCATCAAGCGTCGGTCGCCGATCCAAAGTTGATTTGCATCGACATCCAACCGTACCAAACGACGCAAGCCGTCGAGCGGTCGGACATCATAAACATCGGTGGCTTCAGTGACACCGTGTTCAACGTGATCTCCGGATTCCTCGCCAACGACAACCAGCGATTCGTCGCAGAAGTCGAAGCGATGGAGATTTAGGCTGAAGGCTGTAGCGGCCATTTTTTCGGAGATGAGGCTGTAGGAATTATCTGGCAGCCAGCCGCAACCAGTCTCAGCTAATAATTTGCCAACCCAAACGCCCGCGTGATTCGGCCCGCCCGATCCGCGGGCGTTTTATCTTGGACGGCGCTGTTTGGGCGCGTCGGTCGATGTGACCGAAAGTGTCTTTCTTGACCGGGTCAGTTTCCCTACGTTTAATCCTACGGGCGAGTAGCGAATTCGACCAACTATTCAAGTTTTTTATCGAAATATCACATTCAAAGCGTTCTTGTTCGCTGTTACCTGTTGTTAATTGACAGGAAAGCCGATACAATATTCCCGCATAGGGAACAGTTAGGTTATAAGCATTTTGGGAACAAAAAATTGGCGGAGCCATGATAGTCGTGGGAAAGGAAATCTTGGAGGAGTTCAAAAGAGTGCATGCTGACGCGCGCCCACAGTTGGACGCTTGGTTGGCAGAAGCAGAAGATGCCGACTGGGAGACGCCGAACGACATCAAGCAACGATTCTCATCCGCAAGTTTCTTAGCGAACAGTCGCGTGATTTTTAACATAAAAGGGAATACATACCGTTTAGACGTCAAAATTGCATATCAAATGAAGGTTGTGCTTATCAAAAGGATTGGTACACACGCGGAATACGACAAATGGACATTTTGAAAGGAGGTTCATCATGGCAAAAATCATAAAGACACAAGACGAATACCATGAAGTTCTGATGCGTATCGACGCGCTGATGGATAAAGAGCCTTCCGTCGGAACCCCGCTCGGCGATGAACTTGAACTTCTCGCACTACTTGTTAGCAAGTATGAAGCCGACAAGTTTCCAACTTCGTTACCAGACCCTGTCGAAGCAATCAAGTTTCGGATGGAACAGGCAAACCTTGCACAGCGCGACCTAGTTCCTTTGCTTGGCAGTCGAAGCAAGGTTTCCGAGATTCTTTCTGGCAAGCGTCAACTAACTCTTTCGATGATTCGAGCTTTGCATACGCAACTTGGAATACCTGCAAAAGTTTTGTTGCAAGAAAAAGATGTTTCATTGCTTGAAGAAAATGAGTTGGACTGGGAAGCGTTTCCCGTTAAGGAAATGGTACAACGCGGCTGGGTAAAAGGCGCATGGAAGGATTTAAAGGGAAACACAGAAGAGATCGTTCGAGAATTCCTTTCGCAACTTGGATCTGTCAATGCGGCAGTTGCAATGTTTCGAAAAAGCGATCATGTTCGTTCCGCGAGAAAGATGGATGAGGTTGCGCTTGATTGTTGGAATGCGCGTGTAGTTATCAAAGCAAGGTCGAATCCTCCTAAAACTGCGTTTGAACCTGGTACCGTTGATATCGCCTTCATGGAGGAGGTTGCAAGGCTAAGTTGGTCGGAGCGTGGCCCGCAACTGGCACAAGAATATCTTTTCAATCATGGCATATCTTTGGTTATCGAACCCCATTTGCCACGAACTTACCTTGATGGTGCTGCGTTGCTAGTGGATGTCGATCAACCAATTATTGGATTGTCTATTCGTCACGATCGTATTGATAATTTCTGGTACTGCTTGATGCATGAACTCGCGCATGTGGCACTTCACTTAGACACGGGAATTATCACTTTTTTCGATGACTTGGATGTCGACGCCACCGAGAGTTTTGAACGCGAGGCTGACGAGATGGCTGGCGAAGCATTGATTCCGAATAGTGCTTGGAAGGCAAGCCCGGCAAGCAGATTGCGCACAGCTTCCGCTGCTGAGAAACTTGCCAGTGAATTGCAGATTCACCCGGCAATCGTTGCTGGGAGAATGCGGTATGAATTCAATTCATTTCGAATCTTGAGTCAACTTATTGGACATCAACTGGTTCGAAAGTGTTTTTCAGATGTAACTTGGAATGGGTAATCATGTTTGGACATACACATTATGTTTCGTTGCTTCGACTCAAGCCTGCCGAATTAAGTGCGCTTGGGCACCTTCCAGATATTGACCGAGACATGTTGACTTCAAGTCGCTTCTTCGACTTCATCCCTTCACCTTTACCGAGTTCTTCGAGAGCAAAAATTGCTTCCGACTTCCATAGCAATTTTCACGATTCGGGCGATGTGACCGAGGAGATTCGTCGCCATTGCCTCACCAGCACCAACGAGTCAAGGGATTTCCGTAGGGCGTGCCTTCAACAACTCGCGGAGAATTGATCAAATGAAGGCTGTGGAAGCGACTTGTCGATCCTATACAATGCGAATTGTGGCCATTTTCAGTTGCGCCTGCATGTAATTGTCGCGAACAGGGACAATTTCGCGGATTAGACTGTTGCCCCCGTTCCAAACTGCTTCTGACCTGATTGAGGTATCAATTCAATGAAAGACCAAATTCTCTGGATAGGATCCAGCTGGTTCAAATGCCTGTTAATGGGTTTCGTTGTTTGTCAGGCTAGATTGCTTTTCGCGGCTGACGAGGTGGACTTTGACAAACTCGTAAGAATAGCCGAACGATACGATTGCCCTCAGCCCAACGAAACCGATGACCTGATTGTTGGTTGGGATGGTTCTTGGCGAACAATTGGCCAGTCAAACTCACGAGATGCTGGAATTTATCGACCCGGCTTTGTCATAAATGGACATTCGGGTAAAGAGGTCAAAGTATTAATGGGCTTTGCCAAGGTAACTGCGAAATCACGAAAAACAATACCGGCTACGCGTCAATTTACCTTGGAGTCGCCTGATGAACGTCGGGACGGGTTTACCATATTGCACAACCACCTTTCCAGTTTTGAGACTAGTGTTCAGTTAGCGCGAATGGGAAAGAAGGACTTGGCGAACAAACTTTGGGTCAAGTTTTCGGCGTCCGAGTACGTCGACGGCGGTCATGCGCAAGAGGGCGTTCGCGAAATGCTTCCCAACCCTGATTTGTTATTGGCAAGATCGATATTTGAGTATTACAAACAAAAGACACTGGAACCTGGCTGTAACTGGAAAGACATCGCAAATGCGCTGGACAAATTGCGGAGCGAGTTTCCAACGCTTTTTTCCGCGGCCAAGCAGGATTACAACGAAAATTATCGCAACCAATTTGTCGAAGATTTGAAATTAACAGTTACGGCAATTGAACCAATGAACGGAACCGTAGAAGAAAGATTGCTGACGTGGGCCAATACGACTGGCGATATGCGACACCTTGGATTTTACGATTCGCACAATGTACAGGCTGATCAACCAGTTCGCGAGATCTTTCTTCGAGGTGCCGAGGCGATAAAACCAATGGTCGACTTGGTAGGCGACCGACGTCTGACGCTGCATGTTCGGCCGGCAGTCGATAACGCAAGAGAATATCGGCTCCGCGTCGGGGACTTGGCCGAGATGTTGCTGAGAGAAATATCTGGAGCAAGTTCCCCTGTCAAAAACGAATGGATAACGCAAAAACCCGATATATGGCTCGACTGGATTGCCAATACTGACTTGACCGACGAAACAGGATTCCTTGAAAGCGCCGCGTTTGACGTACGGAGCGGAACAACGCACGAGGTTCCAATCCGGGTCATGGAACACCGACATCCAGAGAGGTTCATCAAGTTGGTGGAAACGGTCTCAAAAAATGCAAAGCGGTATACATATTGCCATTATGTTACCGACGCGATTCGCGATTCGAGTACCATTTCCGTTGCCGAGAAGTCGAGGCTGCTTTCGATGATGTCGGAGCAACTGCCAGACCAGCAGAAAAGAACGGCTGTTCAAGCTCTTGCCTATGTCAATAAAGACATGACCGCTGATTTGGTGCTGCCTTTGATCAAGAAAATCCCCAAAGATGTAAATGAACCCTATTGGACCAGTGAAGCGGCGGCTCTGACTCATGTTGTCATGCAGTTGGATGATATCAAAATATGGAGAGAGTATTTGCAAGCAGCAAAAAACGCGTCGGTAGGCCTGAGAATGGAAATGATGGAACCTATGAACTATTCGTATATAGGAGAAACCAACTTGGATTTCCGACTGGCGTTTCTTTCATCATTTCTTGCTGACGAGACCGTTCGGAACCAGGATGCAGATCCACAAAAATACACGGGTCCTTGTGCAGCCTTTACGTTCAAAAAGATCAGCGTTCGCAACTATGTCGCGATGACGCTCGCATCGCTTATTCTGAAAACGGATGACTACCCCGACGATTCGTGGACACCGGATAAATGGGAAATCCTTCGTAAGGAAGTTCAGTTACAACTAGCCAAACGCAATCTTCCCGACATTTCTCCTGAGTCAATTGACAAGTAAAAACGCAGGCATGTCAAATTCTCAAGAGAGTGTCTTGCGCGCAAACAGTAGCCTCAAGAAAAGAATGCCGGTAACAACTGCGAAGATTCCGGGTTTCGACTTTTAGGCAAGCCGCTTCGGTCCGACACACCGATGGCGGCCATTCGGGCGATGTGACCGAGGCATTTTGCGATTCTGTTATCCGTACTTAATCTCGGTCTATCTGACGTTATTCGGACGAATTTTGTTTGTCGTGGCGTGAACCAAGTCGATCCGGTGGACGACTACCTTGTAGGAACACACGGAAAAACCTGCAAATGAATGCGATTAACGATCAGAACGCTGTCTTGGTGGTTCGCTGCCAGTTAGGAGAACGTGCTGCTTGGGAAGAGCTTGTTCAGCGCTGGCATCAACACTTGTGGCGATTCATATTCGGGATGTTGGGCGATCGGGAAGCGGCTGAAGATGTCTTGCAGATTGTCTGGTTACACATGGTGCAGTCACTTGTACGATTGCGAGAACCCGCTCGGTTTGAAGCCTGGATGTACAGAATTGCTCGAAACGTGATCGCAGATCGCTTGCGGGCGCAATACCGACGACCACTCGAAGAAACTTTCGAGGAAGCCGTCAGATCTGATCGTGCTTTTGAATCAATTGATCTGACCGATTCGTTGCAAAATGCGTTGAGCAATCTTCATCCGATTGATCGTGAAACCACTGTGTTGTATTACTTCCAGGAAAAGACGTTGGACGAAGTTGCCGGGATCTGCGAAGTCCCTGCGGGTACGGTAAAGTCCCGGCTCCATCGGGCTCGCCGGCAGCTTCGCGAAACACTAGAAATCGAGGAACACTGTGATGAGTAAAATCCAGAACGCGCCGCCGGTTGAACTTTCATTGTCGGTCATGAGGGGTGAAATGTCGCCGCTCAAACGTTGGCTATACCGACTGTTGCTTGTCGTCAATGGCGCGATGATTGCCGCATTGGTAAGTTTGTGGGTGACGGAACCGGAGCCTTTGCCGACTCGCCTTCATGTCGCTTTCGCTGCGATGACGGCAATCGGTGCTGGGTGGATTTGCGTGCTGACTTGGCTGCTCGTTCGGCGTCATGGGTCGACGGCGGTGGACCGAATCGCAACCGGCTGGATGGCAACTATCGCCTGTACTATTTCTCTTGTGTTGTCAGTCGCGATCGCACTGATTCGCGGTAACAACTGGGCGGCCTTGGCATTGGCAGTTTTGGGACTCGTCATGCTCGGCATTGCGATCTGGTTTTTGCGTTCCGGCTATGAGTTGAGGTCAAGGCTTTGGGCCAGTCTCAAGGAGCTTAAAAAAGTAACGCCGCTTTTGCTGTGCATGATTGCTGCTTTTGTTTTGCTTGTAAGCTCACCAGCGGTTGGCTTCGCCGACGAAGATTTGGAGCTCGCTAAAACGACAATTGAATCCAGGTCGGGCGCTCGCGTTGAAGCGGAATTTGGGCTGATGTCTGCCCCCGTTTTGCACGCGAAACCACAAGGTCAAACGCTTGAAATTGCCTTCATACGGGTTCGCGGAACAAACAAGTACACTCCGCCTTTGTTTGTCCTGGCTGGCGGCCCCGGCCAGTCAGGCATCAAAGTCGTCAAAGGAATGTTCGGCGATGGAGGCAAACAGATCCGGAATTGCACGGACGGGGACATCATTGGAATTGACCAACGAGGCGTGGGCGAATCTCGTCCGAATCTAAATGTGCCAGGTCGATATGAGTTCTCAATGACAGAGCCGGGTTCGCTCGAGGAGTATTCCAAAATTATTGCGGAAGCTCATTGCAAAGTTGCCAAGAAACTGAAAGACGACGGAATCAATCTGACGGATTTCAATACACGCGAGAATGCGAACGATATTGATGCTTTGCGGAGGGCTTTGGGATACGAAAAGATCAGACTTTGGGGCACGAGTTATGGCTCACATCTTGCGTTTGCATTGATCCGACAACATGGCGAAAAACTTGATCGGGTCTTCGTGGCTTCACCCGAAGGGCCTGACCAGACCCTCAAGAACCCGGCTGTCGTGAACAAGTGTCTTGAGCGCATTGCGAACAGCGACAATAAAATATGGCCGACATTGGTAAAGACTTTGAAGCAATTAGAGGCTGCGCCAATTCGAACGAAGATCATCCATCACTTCGCCTAGCGGCGTCGAGTTCAACAATCGGCAAAGTTCGCTCGGTCGTAGTTTTCGGGGGTCAGTTGGCATCGAAACTCGACTTTCTTTGCAGCATTGCCTTTCTGTATAATAGACGTGTTACTGGAACGAGTAGTCCAATTGAATAGGTGGAGGTTCGAATGCCTGGCGTTGAAGAAAGACTTGCAAAACTCGAAAAAGAAGTGCAAGCCTTGAAGGAGGCTCGTGGCGGCAACCCGAACGGAAAGAAACCTGGTTGGATTTCCAAGGTCACAGGTTCATTCAAGAATGATCCGGAATTTGATGAAATTTTGCGACTTGGACGGGAAGAGCGAAAATCTGACATGCTTAATGACGGGTAAACAAAATGTACATTTTGGATCCCGATCATCTTGGCGTACTTCAACGACAGCGCGGCCAAGAGTTTGACCGGCTTTCGAAACGAATCGCGTTGACCGAAGAGACAGATATTTACGTCACGATCGTTTCGTTTCACGAACAGGTCAGTGGCTGGACGAAATACGTAAAGGGGTCGCAGGACCAGTCGAAAATAGTGATTGGCTACTTGAGACTGGAAAAGATTCTTTGCGATTTTTCTGAATCGCAAGTATTGCCTTACTCTCTGTCGGCGTCTGAAATCTTCGATGACATTAAACGACAAAAGATTCGCATACCAACGATGGATCTGCGAATTGCTTCGATTGCCATCGCACAGCGGATGATTCTTGTCACTCGAAACAATGTCGACTTCGAACGAATTCCAGGTCTCGAATTGCAAGACTGGACTCTGTAATCGCACGTCGTTCTCACTGAGTTCATTCGCCACGCCCCAACTCCTTTACGAGCCAGGCCGCGTAGTGCATTGAGTTGATCGTGTTGTCGCTATTGGACGGCGCACCATCAACGATGTCTTGTTCGATTTGCGATACCGGCACGCGCAACTTTGCCGCCGCGGACAATAGCTTGGCCGTTTGGGCTGGCGTTAGGCGGTTCGGATCGACCGGGCCGTTTTCTTGTTTGCCGTCTTCGCTCATCCGGCGGCCACTCCCAGGCGGGCAGGAGGCCGGAGACGGAAGGCCGGAGGATCGGCGCTTCGCTTCCCCCATTCATTGGCAGGGTTCGCGACTGTCGCCCCACGTCGGCGACTGTGCCCCGGTTTTGTAATGTTCGCCCTTTCTTGGGGACATGTTTTGCCGCGACGTTGGGCCAAAACTGGCGAATGTGTGGCCTGATAAAAAACATGCAGATTGCTGCCAGAAACATGCAGAAGTTGGCTTGAGGTTCCTCGAAACACATGGCTCATGTGTGTTAACGCGACGCAAACTTGCGACGCAAAACAACACGAACCAACGAAAAAAGGAACCCCAACATGAACGCTAACAACATCGCTTTTGGAATCGAATTCGAAACAACCATGCCCGCCAACGACACCACGCCGATCGGCGGCTAATGGGTGCGAATTTTTGCGCCATGGACAATTTCTGCCAGTTTTAGCTGTACGCGAGTCAATCCGTGGTATACACTTTGTGTACACCCAATTAAAAGGCGATAAAAATGCAAAAAATGCTCATAAAACACGGCAATAGCCTGGCGCTTGTGATCGACAAACCAATTCTGGAAATGCTGCAAATCACGGCGGAGACGCCGTTGGAAATCAGTACCAATGGCAACCAGCTGATGATCACTCCCTGCCGAAATAAATCTCGGCAGAAAAAGCTCGAAGCAAGCTTGTGCAAAATCAACGGTTCCTTTGAAACCGATTTGCGAAAGTTGGCAGAGTAAATGGAAGACGTTGATTTTCTCGAACTCAACGATGTGCTTTTGATTCACATCGATCAGACGGCGCGGTAACGAATCAGGATGTTTACAACGAAAATGAATCGCATGACCTTTTTCAAGGAAGTGCCATTCCATTGGTGGGACGGCGATGCAATCCGCCTCAAGCTCGTTCAACGCAGCTTCAAGTTTTCGCAAATTCTCTGAGTCGGCAACGATGACGATATCGCAGGTTCGACTAAACTCGGCTGCGCCGTAGAACACGCACGCTTGGCCTCCCATAAGCAGGTGCTTTACCCCGTGGCATGATAGTGTCGAAAGGACTTTGTGAATCGGGTTCGGGATCAAGCGAGCCTCCAATTTGCAAGTAGAACTGCCACAGCTTCATGGACTCGTTCCATCGCTCCAAAGGCGTCATTGCATACCACTCGCGCCACGAATCCTCGTGTTGACAAGCAGCCAGATATCGATCGAGTCTCTGTTTTGCATTCATGTCGCAATTCTACCTCAACTTTGGACAAAAGCGAACTCGATTGAGGTTGAACCGAGCTTTCGGACAAGTAAAACAAACTGTGCTCAATAGCGCGGCTGTTCCCGCATGCCTCTCCGGCGAGTTTTGGCCCGGGAGTACCTAAAGGACATGGCGGCCACCGGATTGGCTTCTCGCGATCACCAGTCGTCTAAGGAGGTCGGCGGGAACTTGCTCAGCCCAAACTTCAAATAACTCGGCACCGAAATCGAAATCAATCAGCTCGAGGTTTCCGCTGACCCTACCCGTGACGATGCATATCGCATCGACATCGCCCGAAAACCATTGTTCGACTTGATTCGATGTCGGCAAGCGCGATTGAAACCTCTTCCAACAACCGAGTGCCGGTCGTTTTTGATCTCGCCGCGCCGGCAATACGCATAGCCCGGTCGCCAGTATTGATTGTGCGATTGCCGCGAATCGGGGCTCAATTTTCGAGAAATTCACGTTGCCTACCCAAACCTTCGTGCTACAATGTAATTACATGAATTCGAGTCAGGAGGGAACTTAAAATGCGAATCAAACTGGTACCCATCGGCAATTCACAGGGAATTCGACTGCCTAAATCAGTGGTCGAACAGGCTAAGTTGACCACCGAGCTGGAATTAGAGGTTGGCGATGGCAAATTGACCCTGAGGAATGTCCAGTCGCGACATAATTGGGAGGCAGATGCGATAGCCTGCCATGAAGCCAATGAAGATCGTTTGGACGATTGGGATGCGACAACCGCTGACTTCGAAGGTGACTGGGAATGAAACGATTCGAAGTCTGGCTGGTGAATCTTGATCCGACGATTGGAAGTGAGATCAAGAAGACCCGACCAGCCATCATCGTTTCTCCCGATGAATTGAATTCGCACTTGCGAACCGTCGTTATTGTCCCTTTGACTCAAGGGCGCGCATATGCGTTCCGCGTTGCTACTCAAGTGCAAGGCCAGAAAGGTGTTGCCGCCATCGACCAGATTCATACCGTTGACAAGCAGCGTTTGGTCAAGAAGCTCTCGACGGTTTCTGGCAAAGGGGCAGCAGCCATTTTGCGGGGAATTGCTGAGATGTTTGCTGAGTAGGATCAAAACGAAATCTCACTGGGGTCGTATTTGAAATTGGTGAATTGATTTGTTTGCAATCCTTCGGCGTGCAAATCCTGGTTAACGGAATCTGGGATTTCACCCAACTCGAATCCGATGATGCGATCGAACTTTTCGCCAGCAACACTGCGGACGGTGATCTTCAGCGGAAACGCGAGACCGCCCGCGTCTGCGATTTCAACCGCACGTTGAACGGAATCGGGAAACTGATCGTGTGATCGTTGCTGCCACCAGGCTCTGGCTTTTTGCTGAGCGTATCCTGAATGTTCAAGGCAGACCCATTCGCTTTGCCAGTGATCAAGCCCGACTTGATAGTCGACTCGCATTGTGCGCGGATCGCCTTCGTTGGCATTTTTCTTTTCGTGGACGTGATAGTAGACGTCGTGGACTTCGTATTCCGTCTCGGTGACCTCGCCGGAGAGAATCCCCTCGTCGGACGCCTGCGAGTTGTGTTGGACTCGTTCGGGCGGCGGGAACTCGAATCCGCAGTCAGGGCAGTTTGCGAACGCGGCATGAACGACCGTTTGGCATTTCGGACATTCTTTCGCCGGCGCCTCGGTATTGCCACTGTCATTTCGTCGGCGAATTTGAATCGCGTCGACCGGCCCGTGTCGCACAATGTTGTCGCCGTAGTCGAGAATGAGACAATCGGTTTTGCCTTCATGCAAGCGAAAGCCGCGGCCGACCATTTGGTAATACAGTCCGGGTGATGCCGTTGGTCGTAACAGAACAACGCAATCGACGTTGGGTGCATCGAAGCCAGTCGTCAGCACGTTGACGTTGACCAGGAATTTCAACGGCGGTTGCGAATCGCCGAATAGATTGACAGCAACGTGTTGGCCTTTGAAACGAGCGATCAGTTCATGACGCTCGCCGGTTGGAGTTTCCCCGGTGATCAAGCCACATTCGGAGCCAGTGGCGGTTTCGATGGCGGACTGGACGTGTTGCGCGTGGGCGACCGAGGCCGCAAAGATCAACACGGATCGTCGGTCTTTCGTAGCGGTTGCGATCTCACGAACTGCCGCCCCAACCAATTCGTCGGTGTCCATCAAAACTTCGACTTCGCTGTTGATGAACTCGCCGCCGCGAATATGCAGCGAACTTGTCTCGGCTTTCTGGCGACCGGATTTAGTTTTCAGCGGACAGAGATAGCCGTCCGTGATCAGTTCCTTCACACCGATCTCAAAGCAGACTTCGTTGAGCAGGCTTTCCGGCCCGCAGAGCATGCCGGACTTCAACCGATAAGGCGTCGCGGTTAGGCCGATCAATCGGACATGTGGATTGACGATCCGGGCATCGTTTAAGAAAGTTTGATACATGCCTTCGCCATCCGGCGGCAGCAAGTGGGCTTCGTCGACAATGATCAGATCGAACGCATCGAGTTCGCAGGCCCGTTTGAAAATCGATTGAATGCCAGCGACGATGATCGGCGAGTTGGTATCGCGCCGATTCAATCCCGCCGAATAGACGCCGACGTTCAAGCTCGGCGCAATCGTTCGCAGTGTGTTGGCCGACTGTTCCAACAACTCATTGACGTGAGCCAACACGAGCACGCGGCCATTCCATTCCTCAACGGCATCGCGGCAAAGCTGGGCGATGATCGGCGTTTTGCCTCCGCCCGTCGGAATCACGACGCATGGATTGTCGTCGCGCGTGCGAAGGTGATGATATACTGCGTCGATCGCGGCGTGCTGGTAGATTCTTAACTTCACACAGAGTCTCGATTTGTATAGAATGGACGTGTAGAATTAGCAAACCAATTAGGAGCAGAAATGACCCATCAAGAACTTTTGGCGGCGATCGAGTCGCTTCCTAACGATGTGCAATTTGCCATTGTTAACTCTGTCCTTGACCGGTTGGCCGGTGAGGGTCCCTTACCGATTTCAGAAGAACTGAAATCGGAATTTCTTCGTCGAGAGGAGGCATTTTTTGCCAAGCCAAACCAAGGTGAGCCTTGGGAGCAAGTTCGCGCAGAGTTGTTTGACAAGTAAGACGTGTAATCATCTTCATCGAGCCAGAAGCGAAGCAGGACATACGCGCAGCTCTCGCTTTTTACGCAGTTAAGAGTCAGAAGACATCTGATAATTTTCGGGATGAGCTGTTTTTTGTGCTCGACATGTTTGCTCGGTTTCCAGAGGCAACGGCGATTGCATTCGGAAGTACTCGACTTAAGCCAATGCAAAAATTTCCTTATGTGGTCGGTTATATCTTTCACGATGGCAATGTTTAGGTGACTGGCGTCCAACATGGTGGTCTCGGTTGGGCGGCTTTTAGGCTTCGTCAATTTTGAGTTCGTCAGGTTCAATCCATCGCCTCCCCATTGCGAGACTTTTTGCCCCGTTCTTTCGCCAGTGCCGACTCGGGGCAAACGGCATCGCGGCATAATTGTGCCGTGATTGGCGTCTTGCCACCGCCAGTGGGAATCACGACGCGCGGATTGTCCTCGCGGGTGCGAAGGTGATGGTAAACTGAGTCGATCGCGGCTTGCTGGTAGTTTCGGAACTTCACGAGGCTGTCTGTGTTGAGTAAGATAGAGTTGAAGTTTGTTAAATGAGTTCAGATTTGAGAACACAAGATATGAGTAATGCCAATTTACATTCCGACATCCTTGCATTACCGGTTGCCGAACGCCTTGAACTTGTCGGCAAGATTTGGGACAGCATTAAGGAAGATGAACTTGTAAATGACGAACACCGCAAAATCCTTGAGCAAAGGCTCGCAGAACACCGAGCCAATCCGTCACAAGGAATTGGGTGGGAAGAATTAAAGGCCAAGTTGCGAAATTCGAAATGACTCGCAAGGTGATCACGCTGCCCCGAGCCGAGGCGGATATTTCTGAGGCCTATTTCTACTTTGAGAAGAAAAGACTTGGACTTGGAGAAAAGTTCATTGCTCGAATTGACGACGTATACAATCGAATTAGGGAAATGCCCGAGGCATATGCAGTTATTTCGAAAACCGACCTTCGACAAGTTAAGCTTCACCAGTTTCCCTTTGTTATTGGTTACTTGATCGAGGACGAAAACAGAATCCTGGTTTTGGGAGTGCTTCATGGAAGTCGAAACCCCCAGGATTGGATTACAAGAATGAGATGATATTTCTTCACTCCATCACCTCACCATTCCGGTATTTGCGTCCGCGCTCGGTTGCCAAGATGCGTTCGGGATAATGGCCGAGGTTCTTTCTCAAATCGCGATCGCATTTCGTGCAGATCCGATTGGCGGGACTGTTTGAGTCGAACCTTTTCAGACATTTCAAACAGGTTCGCATTCGGGCGATCACGGAACTGTTGTTGGAATTCGATGATGCGATGGAGATCATGGTTGTGGCTCGTCAGGTGTTTCAGCGGACTGGAGTGCTCTGAAAATCAAAGCAGCGAGTTGCGGCAGTTCGTCCAGCGGGACGATCGCCAGCCACGGTTTGTTGTTTTTGCGATGCAAGACGACGGGGACTTGGCCGGCCGCGTCGTGTGTCGCTTGTTCGACTGCGGCGTAGATTTGGAATGACTCGGCGCGTTTGACTTCGAAGTGCACGTCCTCGATGCCGGTCACGATGTCGGGCGAGTCCGGCCCGCCCGAAAATTGACGACCGCGGGTGGCCTCCGTGCCAAAAAGCCTCCTGATCTCAGCGGCCGCCTCGCGCTCCCCACGCTTCCCTTTCATGAGTGATCGCCTGCCCATAAATTAGTTCTTAGTCTGTGGGCTGGAGGCGGTAGGTTTGCTGACGGCTTGCTTTTTTCGACTGAAGCCTCCGGTCTTCAGTCTCCAGCCTCTCGTCTCGACTAACGTTTCCGCGGCGCGGCGTTGTTGGCGATTGGCTGCGCCGCTGCGCCGGCCAATTCGCGTCGCGAGTAGCCGGTGCAAAAAGCGATCGGCCCGGGCTTGGAAACTGCATGCAAATTCTCGAGCCAGGTGACATCCTGGTCGTTTGGCGACTTGATCGACTGGGAAGATCGATGCGCCACCTCATTGCCATGGTTGAAGACCTGCACGAACGCCTGGCCTGTCAAACAGCATCGGACGATGAAGCCGATGCAGATTTTAGAATGTCACTCACGTGGTCGGTTTCTCAGCAAGTTTTGCCAATTCAAATCGATAATGAGATCATTGAGTTGCCCGGGATTCCAGAGGAAAAGGTTCTTGCCTACTTTTTCCTGATTTGCTCTAAAGTTTTTCGAAGATTATCTTCAAAGAGCTTTAGTTCTGGATCGTTCGTGGAATTGGCGATATCAACTGACTTTTGATAGTTTTTGGCAGCGTCGTCCATCTTTCCATTCATGACCAACGCTTCTGCATAACTGTCAAATACATTGGCCACTTCCGGAAAGAGTAGAGTGTTGGCTCGAAAAATCCCTTCGGCGATTTTCGGTTTCTTGAAATTTATCAGGTACTCGTATCCAATACCGTTGATCATTTCTCGTCCCAAAAGGCCAGCTTGTTCGCATTTTTTCAAAATCTCATAAACTGACTCTTCGCCGGTTTCAGGATCAAAGGAATCCAAACTGTCGACCAATTTGGCCGATAGATCCTCGTGGTGTTGCTTTCGGTCGGATCCATGTTTCTTTGCTGCAACTTTTGCCATTTCGTGAGCCTTCTCAAACGAATCCTCAAGGGACGTCTCGATATCAGGGACGACGCCCACACCCTCCCAGTTGGTGTTCGTGATCGGGTTGACGGCTTTTCCAACGGGGATGATCGCTTCAAGTTTATCGTTTAGCCGCATAATCCGCCCCGGGTTTGCGCCTCCTCGTGTTGTTTGACCGATCAGCGTTGCTCGTTTTTGAGATTGCATGTTGTAGGAGAATTCCTCGGCCGCAGAAAATGTGTTTTCACTCGTCAAGATGAACAAGGGTACGTCCGGCATTTTTTTTCCAGCGACTTCTTCGAGCGACCAGAATTCCTGTGTGCGATCACCTTCTCTCCAGTACAGACTGTTGAGATGTACACGCTCATCGAAAAAATAGCTGCACAGATATTGAACCATTTCCGGGTAGCCGCCGCCATTTTCCCGCAGGTCGATAATGATCGCATCCGATCCGGAGACTAATTTCATATAACTATCGGAATAGTCGCGTCCAACATGAAGCTGGGCAAAACTTCTAATATCCAAGTAACCGACATTGCCGTCCAAAATCCTAACTTCTTTTAACCCGCCAGCATTTTCTCGGTCTCGGGCAATTTGACCTCTGTGTCTTGCAAGAAAGTCTTCCGTGGAACTTGACCTCGCCCCCTGTGTTTGAGTCACTGGTCGGATCAGCAAGTGCTGATCTTTGCTGATGGATTGGACTTCTTTCGTTAACGACTTAGCAAAACCTGCGGTGTCCAACACATCCTCGAAATGATCAGCTTCAAGTCGTTGTTTCAGATGCTCGCTTACTTTGAGTGCCAGATCTGGCTCGACATAAAAGTCGTTCATACGTGCTGAAAGTTCGCCAATCGTTGATTCTTTAAAAGCGAGGGAAAGTGTATCGTCCTGAGCTTGAAGGATTGCGCAAAACCCCATTAACAGGCCGGCGGAAACCGAACTTACAATTACTATTTTCATTTTTTGCTTTAAGAAGAAAGACGACTGTGATTGCTGAATTTGTATGACGCTGACGAAACAGGCAGGCGGCGTTTGGTTAGGGCGGACATAAACGTCACTGCCAGGGCCCAGCCTTTGAAACGTTGAAAATGGACTCGCCGTCATAGCGAAAGAGACCCTTCACACCGCCAAGCCAAAGCCGCCTATCTTGGTCTTCAAAGATGCACATGATACCGGGAGAAGTGAGGCCATCCTTTTCATCGAACTTTCTAAAGGAGTTGCCATCGTAGCGGTACACGCCGAATCGCTTGCCGGAGAACCAAATGTTTCCGGCTTGGTCTTCGTGAATGCACCAAATTTCATTGCCGTCGACGATTCCGTCTTCGGTGAAATTGGTAAACACTTTCCCGTCAAACCGACAAATCCCTTTGTGCGTAGTTCCAAACCAAATGTTACCGGACTTGTCTTCGAGAATTGAACCTACTGCGTTGTTGCTCAAGCCGTCCTTTTCCGAAATACTCGTCAAAGCCTGGCCGTCGTATTTGTAAGCTCCTCCATTTGTGCCGAACCACACTTGCCCTTTGCGATCTACCATAATGCAATGCACAATCTTGCCGCTGGTAACGCCTCTTGTATGATCGGGCTCGGCTTCAGGAATAGCAAAGTCGGTAAATGTCTTCCCGTCAAATCGACAAACGCCTTCAATGGTGCCGATCCATATCATCCCGTTGGCATCTGCAGCGATGCTCCAAACATCGGGGCTAATGAGGCCGTCTTTTTCACCAAAACTCGTAAATGATTTTCCATCAATTCGGGTAATGCCACCTGTAGTTCCACACCAGATATTGCCCTTCTTGTCTTCGATAATGCGTTTGATCGTGACTCCATTCCCCTGATCATCCTTGATGTCGTAGCTGGTAAGAACTTTTCCATCGTTACGGAACAGGTCACCTTCGCCACCGACCCACAGCACTCCACGTGTGTCCTGAAAAACACTGCGCACGACACCACCAATTTCAGCGGTTGAGTCGACGTCAATGACAAGAGTTTCCCCCGCTGCCAATACTGGAGTTTGAGACGGTGTGGCCGAGTCTTGCTTCGCCCCTGGTTTCGTAGGCAATATTACAGAGGAAGTTGATTCATCTGTTGTTTGGTCTGAGACGTTTTGTCTTGTGCAACCTGCAATGGCGAGCGAAACGCTGAAGAGCAAAACGATGATTGGACGAAGCATTGGCACCTATTTCCAAAAAATGGTGATGATTCAAGTGAAGCTACTATTTACGGTTATCGTAACGGAAAGGTTCGACTTTCAGTTCTCAAGGCTGGATTCCTAGTCAAGCTTTTCAAGCCCACGAACGAAATTAGCCAAACTGCGTCGGCGTGAAACTCCGAAGTCACAAAAGGCAATTTGCGAATCTGCTTCGATGATGCAGAGTGAACCATCAAACCTTCGTTTTCTCGAATAATTCCAATCTAGACGCTGGCGGTCGCGATCTCCAAATATTTGTCTGCGAAGAACTCGTCGGCGAAATCAACTCGCATGAAACTCACGAATCAAACGATTGATGACAGGAAACGGCATTTGCGATTGCGTGACGTGGGTTGCATTGGCAACAACTACTGGCATTTTGATTAAAACTTCTCTCCAAGACCATTTTCGCAGATGCTGGTTTTTCTAAGGTAAAAGTTCACGTGACTCATTTGGGGTGAGTCACGTCGTTCCGAGCCTTTTGAGCACTTCGAGCACTTTTTTGGCGCGATCGGCGAGGAGGTGAGTCACGCGATTTTGTTGAGCCACAATTCCGGCCGCGCGAAAACCCGCGATACGTGGCGCAAAAAACAAGCCCGACAGTTTTCACTGCCGGGCCTGATTTTCGTTGAGCCGGATTTAATTCCGGATCAATATGGAGGCGGGGGGGATCGAACCCCCGTCCCGCGATATTTCCACGGTGGCATCTACATGTGTAGTTATTGTTTTACGATTTTCATCTCTCTCACCGGCCAACAACCGCCTGCGAAAAAGACTATTCAAGAACTTTGTTTAACCGTCAGCGTGCTTGACGTGACCCACGGCGATCTGGAATTGGTGACCAGCTTTCTAGGCTCTCCAGCGAAACCTATCAGCCGGTGGAGCTTATTACTAAGCAGCCAGTGCGAAAGAGTTATCTTTTGCAATTAAGGTTTTTGATCAGCTTTTTACGTGGCCCACTGATCAACCACGACATGCAACCAACGCTTCTACCTACCCGGTCGAATCCAATTCGCCCCCTGATTGAAGTCCAATGGCCGCCGTGGGAGGTGTTATCCAGCTCCCAAAACGACCACCATGACTCGCAGTGTAATCTTAGAACAACCTGTCGGTTTGGCAACTGGCAATTGGAAAACTATCGGCGAATTCCGCTGACAAATCCAGCAAACAACCGACTGGTCAACTTGCAACAAGCGTCCCGGTTTGACACGCGGCAGCACACCATTGAACAGCAAAAGAATCTCATTTCATGGCATCCGACCGCCAACAACCATCGTCAAGTTTGAGTCCCTGCCGATGAAATTCCGGACCACGACTCGGGCCTCGACATATTCGTTGAATCGAACCATGGCACCGACTCCCAGCGACTCAATCCTTGGCACTTGGCACCCATTTTCCGGTAGCCAATTACTGCTGCAAGTCGGTGATCACGATCCAAGTTAAGCCCGAATTCGGGCTGATTTATCTGTCAATATCAGCCAATGAGACCTGACGGGTATCTTAAAGACCGAATCGACTCCTTTAGGGCTTCCCCTATCAATCCCATGGAATGTTGCAATAATTGTTACATTAAGTCTATTTCAACAATCGCCACCCATGCGAATGCATCACCCAGAGACGCGGTTGATGCACCGGGCGATTTGCCATGACGCGGACCATTTTCTGGGTGGCGTCCGTTTTCTATCGAGGAGGTAGTAATATGTACAAGATTCTAAATAGCCAGGGACTGGGCGTCGCCGGACGACAAAATGAACTGATTGAGCTCGCTTTGACCTACGGTTTCAATGGTGTCGAAGTGGACATCGAGGACTTGGTCGGCCGTCATGATGCGTTGGGGAAACAGTTTGCTTGTCAGTTTCTGCAAAGTGCGACGACCGATATGGGAACCTTTTGTTTGCCTGCCAAACTTGGCGCGACCGATGTCGAGTATCAAGCCTCGATTGCCAAGCTGGACACAATTGTTGATCTGGCAGCCACGCTGGGTGCCAAACAATGTTACGTCAAAATCCAACCGACCAACAGCCATTTTACGTTTCGCGAAAATTTCGAAAAACATCAAGCCCGCCTGCAAGAAATCGGTGCCAAATTCGAACCGCATGGAATTCGCGTCGGGGTGTCTCTCCAGGCGTCCGGAGCGAAAACGTCGGATGGTGAAAATCAATTCATAAAGACCTCGGACGAAATCTTGACCCTCGTCAAAACAGTCGGACAAGCGAACGTAGGACTCTGCCTGGATTGTTGGGAATGGGTAGTCGGAGGCGGAACACTGGCGCAGCTACAGGCAATCAATGCCAATAAGGTTCTGACGGAAGTTCGTTTGGCGGACCTCACCGCCGGTGTCGAGTTGACGGAAGCGACCAAAAAAGATCGCACTGCTTTGCCCGGCGACCAAATGGGCTCGTTCTCCGTGGCCTTGATTCAACATTTACTGGCCAGCGGTTACACGGGGCCGATTTCGGTGGCCACCGCCACGGTGACCTTTAATGACGCCGCGCGTGAAAAAGTCGTCCAGGGATTGAGCAAACGGTTGGACCAATTGATCGCCGGCATTGATCCCGCGATTGAGGCGGAAGTTGAGTCGGCTGACGGTGAATCATCGGACGAAGTCGTTGGCGTTGGTTCCGAAGGTTAGTCGCGCCGCATCGTTCTTCTGGCGATTGAAAACCAGTCAATCTAATTCCCGGGTGATCGCTGCGATCGCCCGGGATTTTCTGTTTCATGGGACGAGGGGAACCCGCAGTTACTGGCGTTTCGCGGCGCCGAGAATCCTAACCTGTGCTTAGCTGGCGATTGACCGTTTAGAGCCAATCCCGAATGGGTTCAGATTCCCATCAAGCAAGAGAAGCTCAGCCCCTTAAGCGGGTTTGCTTATCGCTTTTCCGCAGCAAATACGACCGATCAATTCGTTCTCCTATGCATTGTCAAATTGTAACGATTAAGCAATTTTTCTGTCGCGGATCAAAGTTTGCCGTTTCGTTAGGGATAACTTTGCTGATTGTAGCGACTGATTAACACGGATCTCGAGCGAATCCGGCAACATCGGTTAATCGGCATGTTGGAATTCGTCGCGCTTCGTCGATACAACCGAAACATGGAAGATGCTCCGAACTCTGGAACACTCGGTCGCCGCATTGCCGAAAATTTTGAGACAATAGTATGAAAACAATGAATTATGGACGAATGGTCGGGGTCGGTTTAGGCGCCGGACTAGCAATCGCAGCTCTGTATAGCTTTACGACGAATGCGACGCCGGATGGGTTTCAACCTCAAGCGGGCGAGTTTCAATCGTTGTCCGAATGGGAGCCTGATTCAATTTTGAAGCAGTCCGACAGTCGATTGCCTGAGCCGATAGCGACCACCCTCCCTCTTCCCACCAATTCTCTCGAGTTCTCGTCGACTCTCAATGCGAAAACAACCGTTGGTGACTCGGCGACTTCAGATTTTCAAGGCGAGGCTCCCGAGTTTTCCCAGCCGTCGACGATGTCCGCGACAAACGCACTTGATTCAAATGATGAATTATCATCCACAATGGATTTCGAAATTGAGTTGGTTGCCGATGGCGAACAGCCCACTGTAGCTGCCGAGACGAAAGCCTCGCAGCCAAAAACTGCAGCTGCGGAAATAGCGACCGCCGAAAAACTTGATTTAGGTGCATGGAACGGGGGTGAACAAGTCGAAACCCTTAGCGCACTTGTGCCCTCCCCAACTGACCATCCGGCGGCCATTGAATCTTCCAGTAAGTTCGCAGAAGCCGTCGCGGCTGAAACACCAATTGCGGACGACGATGCGATGAAAGTCCAAAGCAAAAGTTGGAAAAAGAATACGTTTCTCAACGGCAGCCAGCCATCGTCGAACGTGAAAAACGTTCAACAGGTTCCGTTTGTCGAAATTCCGGCGCCTGGACACTTACCCACCAAGCCCAACGCCCCGGCGATGTCGGAATTCGATCAATTGGTCGGGTTGCCGATTCGGTTCGCTAACGCTGCGGAAAATACGACTCAACAAGCAATACTGCCGGGGATTGACGCCGAGACTGAGTCGCGGACAAAC
>JANNPW010000094.1:0-45313 GCA_031400405.1 Mariniblastus sp. | reverse complement strand
GACAATATTGCTGATGTCAACGAAGATGTAGACTACATTCTTTTTGATTGTCCGCCGTCCTTTGGGTTAGTGACTGTCTTTGCATTGACCACGTCTCAGGAAGTTTTCCTGCACCTGCAACCACATTTTTTGGCTTTGCATGGTTTGAGCAAATTGTTGCGAACAATCGAGTTGGTAGCTCGACGATTGAATTCCACACTGCGTTTGTCCAGTGTTGTGTATTGCCTCTATGACACGGGAACGCGTTTGGCCAACGAAGTCGTCAACGATGTGGAAGTCTTCTTCGAAGCACAACGCAATACTAGCTCCATTTGGGCCGAGGCCTACAGTTTCGATACGCGCATCCGTCGCAACATTCGGCTGGCCGAAGCGCCCAGTTATGGCCAATCCATTTTCCAATACGCCGGCGACTCGCATGGAGCCCAGGATTATCGCAGCCTGGCGGAAGAGGTCATGCGTCAGACGCTGCTGTTCACTCAAGCTGCTACGAGTCCCTCACAGCCGACCAACAGCCTCGATAATTCCAGTGATCAAAGCCCGGACTCATTCGACTCGAGCCGTAATGTAACCAACCAAGATGCGCTGGTCCACGATTCAATTGGCGCAAACTCGAGTGAAAATCAGCGGCGTGAGGATAAGCCTTTTGAACCGGAACCGAGCCGACCGAATCAGCATCCCTACTACCACAATTATCTCAGCCGCTCCCGATAAAGGTTGAGCCGGTCGCGTGCGGTTGGCGAATCTTTCCAAAAACGGTCAAGTTCTGGCCAGATATGGAAAGGCTACCTTGTCGTTGGCGCAGATTCCATCTATTTTTGATCGGATCAATACTCCGCCTCTCGCCATCAAAAAATCCCGTGACTGAATTTCCTCCGCCCATCGACGAACTAATCGAAACCTTTGACGATTTGCCAGAGTTTGGTGAACGGGTGGACTTCATGATTGACCTTGGTCGAGAACTTCCCCCGCCTTCCCCGGAACTGCATTCGTCGGAAAACGTCGTCGATGGTTGCCTGAGCTCGGTCTGGTTGAAGTTAAGGCTACCCGAGACGGCGAATTCACCGATCGAAATCGAGGCCGACAGTGATTCCCAGATTATCAAAGGACTGATTGTCGTTTTGTTGTCTTTTTACCAAAACAAAACGGCCGCCGAGATTGTGGCTAGCGACGTATCGAGTTACCTGAAACGATTGGGGCTCGACCAACATCTGAGCCCCCAACGTCGCAACGGATTGTTTGCCATGATTAAGCGAATCAATGCATTGGCACTGCAGCATTGTTCCCCGGTCAAATAGTCCAGTCTCTGTCGGCGCACGCCAGGCTAATCAACCTTTGGGTGTTGCCGTTGGTGCGGCACCTGGTGCGGGCAGTGAATCCGAGCTTTGCTTGATTTTCTCCAACAATTGAACGGCCGCGGTGCGATAGAGAAACACTCCTTTTTGTTTTAGAGTTGCTTCCAATACCACGGCAGCCTTTTCTTTTTCGCCGATGACTTCCAGCAGCGAAGCCAGGAAAAAATCCACTTCGGGAGCGGAACCCGTTGATTGTGCTACACGAGCCAAGATAGCTTTGGCTTGTTCGGTTTCGCCCGATCTCAATTCGATGTAACCCAGTGCCGCCAACGCCACAAAATTATCGGGTAGTGCGCGAAAATTCCGCGTAGCAATTTCGCGGGCGAGCTTGCGTTTTGTTTCGTCCTTACTTTCAATCAAACTCAAGGCGTACATATTACTGGCATCGAAACTGTTCGGTTGCGCTTCGGAAATCACTTTGTAATGGGCCTCGGCGACACCAAAAGCCTGACTGCAAAACGCAATTTTTCCTTTGAGATTCCGCGAAAACAAGGATTCGCTGCTGGCTTTTTCCGCTTTAATGATCGCGCTACTGGCGGCCGGGAATTCTTCTTGATTCACCAACCAACTGGCGTATTCCAGCTGCACTTGCGGATTTTCTGCATATTTATCGGCTGCTGCCGTAATCCATTTTCTCGCATCATCGGTCTTACCCGATTCTTGAAACCAGGTGGCCAAGATCGATTCCGGCATCCGTGAGTTAGGCAGTTTTGCTTTGAGTGTCTCCAGATACTCCTGGCTCTTTTCAATATTGTTTTCGAGAAATTCCAGCTCTGCACAAACCAGCAGGACTTTCGGGTTTTCCGGCAGCGACTTTCTTTGGCGGTCGAGGTAATTGCGGGCGTCGACGTACTTTTTTTGACGCATGGCGACGTCAATTAATCCATCGAGACACTGTTGTTCGAAATACTCTTTCGAGACCGGATCCAATTCGGTTGAGTCAATGACGCGACCACACTTTTCAAACATGGCTAGGGCATCGGAAACTCGTCCCTGGTTCATCGCCAAACGAGCAAAGGCCGAGTAAACGCCGGGATACTCGGGATGTTCCATCGCTGCGCGTTCCAGCAACAACAAACCATTGTTGGTGTCTTTGGCAGCGTAACTGAGTGACGCCAACAACAGATCTGCCGGTGGGTAGTTCTTGTTTTTGGCGGACAGATCTTTAAAGATCTCGATCACACGATTCATGTTTTGAACTTGAAACGCGGTGACGGCGTCCTCGACCGCTTTCTTTTGTTCCGAATCCGCCACGAATTCCCCAGGAATCATATTATCCAATTCCTGAAACAACGCGTCGAAAATCTGTTGGCCTTCCGAATTGGACGGAGTTACGTTCTCTGACAATCCACCCGACGTCGGATCCTGTGGCAACCCATTGGCCGGAGTCGCGCCATCTGATTTCTTGCTGCCATCGATCGCCTGCGGGGCCTTAAAGTCGGAGCCGAGGTTACCGCCCGTGTTTTGGGCAACTAGCCCCTCAGTTAATTGCAAACTGTTAAGCAGTATGAAGCAGCACAAGCTGGCGATTTGTCGCCAACTGCAAAGACGATGATTAGTTTGCATTGTTGTACTTTTATCTTTCAATCTTGTTGGAACGAATGAACATCAAACGATTCAAGTATTTTTGTCGTGGCGTCCGAACGATTCAAGACATAATAATGCAACCCCGCCACTCCGCCCGCAAGCAAACCTTGCGTTTGTTCGATCGCTTGTTCCACGCCGACCTGAAACTGCCAATCTTCGGTATCGTGTTGACTTAATCGTTGTACAAATCGGGCGGGCAACTTGGCGCCGCAGAGCGACGTAATCCGCTGAATTTGTTGCAAACTGACCACGGGCAACAACCCGGGAATCACTGGCACGGAAATGCCGCGTGAAATACACTGCTCTTGAAAACGGAAAAAATCGTCGTTGTCATAAAACAATTGAGTCACAATTGCCTCGGCACCGGCATCGACTTTGCGTTTCAAATTGTCCAAATCAACATCGATGTTGGGAGCCTCTCGATGCTTCTCGGGATATCCGGCCACCAAGACCCCAAACGAAGCAAACTCGGCTCGAATCAATTCAACCAATTCGTTCGCATAACCCAGGCCGCCAATCGTCTGCTGGAATTGGGTCTCTCCGGCCGGCGGATCTCCCCGCAACGCGACGATGAAATCCACACCTTGTTGTTGGGACTGGCGCAAATACTGTCGCAAATCGTCGACCGTACTGCCCACGAGCGTCAGGTGTGAGGCGACGGGAACACGAAAACGGCGTTTGACCTCGGCAACGATTTCCAATGTTTTCGCCTGCGTCGATCCCCCCGCTCCATAAGTACAGGTAATGAACGCCGGCTCAAAGGCCATCAATTTTTCGACGTGGCTGTAGAGACTGGCTTCCCCTTTTTCGGTTTTGGGAGGAAACAATTCAAAAGAAATTGCGGGTTGGCCGCCGTGGTAAACTTCGTTCAGCATCGGGTTGACGTGTGGGGGAAAGTAATCGAATTCTCGAGCGACGGCCGCGCGAATGCGTTCTCGTTACATCATATTCTGCCGATCCGCGAATCAATAGACCTTCCACGCGATAATTCCCGCAGGCGAGAGCAAATGCCGGGGAACAAGTGTTCCGTCATGGGGTTCCACCACGGTTCAGTCCAGTTTTCCGGCGCAAGTTCCTCGAAGAAAACAGCCGATTTGCTGGTGAGGAAGCTCACGAAATTCTCGCCAAGAGTTACCTGGTGATTTTCTCACAAGGTTAACGGTTGATCCGATAATCCAGCCGGCCGTTCATTAGCCGTAACGCGATACATGTCGTGAACCAGTTGGATATCACAGGGACGTTGCTGAACGTTTCGGCGGGCGAACATTCTGCCTTGCGTGGCTACGATCACTTCGGGTGGCAAGTTTCCCAGCTCACCGAACGTGCGGGCGTAGTTCACGAAACTGGGTACGTTGGTCGTCGCGAACCCATACACCATGCTGGCTGTGCCGATGATTTTTCCAGTAAAGATACTGGTGTTGATGGCTGTCTTTGCATAATCACCAATCACACAACCAAAAAACTGCATTTCGGTGGAGACCTTGCGATCACCGTATTCCGCGTTGACCGTGCCATAGGTGTTTTTCAAATCGCTGTTGCAAGTTCCCGCTCCGAGGTTGATCCAGCTGCCAACATAACTGTGACCGAGAAATCCATGATGCTGTTTATTCGTGTACGGTTCAATCACCGACGCTTCGACTTCCCCGCCAATTTTGCAATGGTGTGCGATCGCGACATGGTCTTTGATCGCCGCATACTCGCTGAGCTTGGCGTGGCGTCCAACATACACTGGCCCGCGTAACAGACTGAAGGGCCCCAGACTAACGCCTTCTTCAACCACGACCGGGCCAGCTGATGGATCAAGCACGACATGGGGACCAAACGAAACCCCCTCCCCCAGAAAGACTCCGGTGTCGTGCTGTCGATACTGGCCGATGGATATTCGTTGTTGCAAATTCTCGGACAACGTTTTCAGATGTTGGTCGACGACCTCATGAGGGTAGTGAAACAACTTCAAATCGGCGTCGATCAGGATTGTCGAGGACCTGGATGGATCGCCAAAGTCAACCAACAACTCCCGCAACTCAGCCGCCGATTTCCCGATCAGTTCCCTGGTTGCGAGTACGGCACTGGTCACGGCCCAGCCATCGCGCGTCATCACGACCCGACCAGGAGAGCTCAGCTCGGGCTGGTGTTGGAGGGCGTGATCACGAAATCGATACAGCCGCTTCAGATTCGAAACGGAGGGGACCAGTCGCGCGTTGATGAACCAGGTCAAGTTGTGACCCGGATCGAGCCGCTGTTGGAATTCCGGATAGTCGTGAAGTTGCAGTGTTTCCAAGTAGCTTCGCACCAAACCGACGAGGTTTCCCTCAATCTCCGTCAACCAATCAATCAAGCGAAAACTACCGCAGCCGATCGCATACGCTGGCCGACCCGTTGTAATCGGAAACAGTTGGAGAACGCCGTCGTCTTCAAAAACGATTACATTCATGCCGACGCGGTCCGGAATCCCAAACCTAGCCGCGAACTGGCGCGATCGCTCGCCTTCGATCGCCCGACGAATTCGGCAGCGTAATTCAGATAGCCTTGATAACCTCCAGACAGCTTACTGACGTCATAGATGGAGGTGAGAATCGCGCGCTGGGCATCGCACCAAGTTGTCATTTCCAGATAACCGATACCGCTTCTCGTTATGAACTCTGCTTGAAGGCGATCAAAAACGAACCGATCCAGCCCACCGGCGGGTTGTTTTTGTTCGATTCCCGCCTGCAAGGCTTTCGCGACCGTCAAATCATCCAGTTCGGGATGTTCGGCATAACAGTTCACAAGCGCGGTCTCGACGGCCAATAATTCCATTGGAAACTCACTTGTAAAGCGATCTCGTTCGCTTTTGGTCAGGCACAGTTTCCGAGAAATTGCATTCTCCGGGCGTGGTCGAATCCCCAATTTTTTCTGTTTCTTCAGTATTGCCTGCCGTTTTTTTTCTGTTGTCGACATCGAATTATTCCTGTCCGGTTAAGTTGTAAACAAGGAGTCCGTCGATTCCCGGCGGAGGATTGGCGTAAAAAGCCCAACGTAGACCTACCGAAAAAGTGCTTACGAAACTTCCCTAACAGTACATTATCTGTACTGGCATTGTATTTTGGCAACTGCAGTATTTTTGGTGATTCGACCAAACAAAAAACAACGGCCAGACTGACCATCGTTTTTCGAGAACCTGTTTTTGGGGAAACCAGTTTTTGAATTCTGATTCAGTATGTCGGCGGCTCTTTCCGGGGCGAGAGGGTTCGTCCTGCGGACTGTTCAAGTTCAATTTGTATCCACAAGCATTGCAAACGAGTTCAGGCCATTCGCACTCGATGTTTGGCGATTAATTTTCGCGTCGCAATCCGGCCCCGGATGGTGGCTGAAGTCCATTCCAGTTTCGGAACTTGCAAAAACTGATAAACAACACAGGAAAACCCCTCCAGGACCGATGTAAATGACCGCCCTAGTGGATTTGCCACCCTTTTCATGGAACAGAAATTTGATATTCTGCACCATGGTTATCTCGGTGCGATTTCTCTCATTTCTTGGAGTGTCGGCATGGCCAATCTGTTCGTTCGCAAACCGGTCGATGAAAAAGTCGAACACGGGTTAAAAAGGGTACTGGGTCCGGTCGCGCTGACGATGCTCGGAATCGGGGCTATTATTGGCACGGGTATTTTTGTCTTGACTGGAACAGCAGCGGCCGGAAATGCAACGCACCTCGGGGCCGGCCCGGCGATCGTTGTTTCATTTGTCATTACGGCTGTCGCTTGCGGTTTTGCTGCGCTGTGTTATGCGGAGTTCGCGTCCATGGTGCCGGTGTCGGGAAGTGCCTACACCTACGCCTATGCCTCATTCGGCGAGTTAGTCGCCTGGATTATCGGGTGGGATTTGATCCTCGAGTACGCCGTCGGGAATGTTGCCGTTGCCATCGGCTGGTCCGGATATTTTGCCAACGTGATGCAACATTTCGGAATCCATCTACCGGCCTGGTTACTGATCGACCCCATGTCCGCGAATGCCTGGATCGCCGGTGGTGCAGGAATTTCTGCGGAGCAAGTTCAAATGGCCACGGATGCGTTTGCAACGGCACCTTGGCTTGGAATCCCGATCATCCTAAATTTGCCAGCCATGATCATCGTATTTTTGGTAACCGCGCTGCTGATTTACGGCATTCGGGAAAGTGCGAACTTTAATACCGGGCTGGTTTTTCTCAAACTGGCCTTGATTGGTTTGTTCATTTTTGTCGGCATTCGCTATGTCGATTTCGATACTCACTGGGCAGTGTTTGCCCCTAATGGATTCGCGGGTATCAGCACCGGAGCGGCACTCATATTTTTCGCCTACATTGGATTTGACGCGGTCAGTACGACGGCGGAGGAAGCGAAAAACCCACAGCGCGACCTGCCGATTGGCATGATTGCTTCGCTAATCGTTTGTACGATTTTGTATATCATCGTCGCCTCCATCCTGACGGGCATGGTCTCGCTGGAAACCCTCAACAACTCCATGCCGGTTGCGGCCGCACTTAACGCGGTCGGCGAAACGAATGTGGCAACAATCATCTCACTGGGAGCTGTGCTTTCAATTACCAGCGTCCTCGTTGTAATGCAATTGGCGCAGACACGGATTTTTTATGTCATGAGTCGCGATGGATTGCTACCCAAATTCCTCAGTCGCATCAACTCTCGATTTGGTACACCCGTCGTGTGTACGGTAATGACGGGAATTCTGGTTGCGATTCCAGCCGGTCTGATTGACATTGGAGTGGCGGCGGAACTTACAAACATCGGAACGTTGTTTGCCTTCGTATTGGTCGCGGGCGGGATCATGGTTTTGCGGGTTAGAATGCCAGAGGTCAAACGCGGGTTCAAAGTCCCATTTGTTTGGATTTCCGCACCCTGCTGTATCATTATTTGTACATTTTTGATGGTCAGCCTGCCTTTGGCAACCTGGATCCGTTTTGCAATCTGGATGGTAATTGGTTTGGGAGTTTATTTTTCCTGGAGCGTCCATCACAGCGTCCTGCAAAAAGCCAACAAGTAATCCGCCACGAACACGCGATAACCGAAGATGCCGATTGGAAATCACGGTGGTCGCAGGTTGTCGCCGCCTCGGGCGGAACTACTCTTCTTCGATTGATATTTTCTACGGTTGAGGGTTACCGCAAAAACGATTGTACACCCCGTTGGACTGCACTTGTACGAAAAAACGACGGCCAAACTGACCGTCGTTTTTCGAGAACTTGTTTATGGGAAAACCAGTTTTTGGATTCCGGGGGTTGACCTATTTGGTTTGCGTTCCCGTGGTTGCTTGAGCAGCTCCAGGATTCATTTGTTTAATGACGAGATTTGTCAAATCCAGTTGACGATGGAAGACGACCGCCCGATTGACCCCTTTGATCACTTCGGCTCGATCGTTGGAATCAATCTCTTCGCTATCAAAGCGGATTACCAATGAGATGCCGTATTGATTGGCAATGCCCGATACGACTTGCTCCATTTGTTGGTAGGTTTCATAGTAGATTTTGGCTTCGCGAGTCAGCAAATCTGCTTCGGCTTGTCGAGCCTTGGTTCGCAGCGACGTTTGCTTTTGTTCCAGCGTGGCTTCCTTTGAGTTTCGTTCCGGGGAATTAACCACGAATTGATCCAACTCTTGCGCTTCCGCCTGAATCGCGGCCATTTGCTGTTCGATTTGAGTTTTTAGCCCATCCGCTTCGGACTTGATCGCCGCCATTTTAGTTTCAAATGCCGGACAGTCTTTAAACACTTTGGCCACATCGAGAACCGCGACTAACCCTCCGCCCTTTTCATCTTGAGCGTTGGCGGTGTTGGTGACGGGCGTTACAACGGCAGCCAATAGAGCCACCAACAACGATTTAGTAATAATTGATTTCAAGACTCGTCCTCCCTGACTAACGAAATTTTTTGGTTTGCTAAACAGTAAGCTCTGTAAAAGCAGTTTTGTTAAAGGCTTTTTTCGCAAGCGAACCAACGATCCATCGTTGCTCACCCGCAAATGCCACGCGTCGGTTTCATTCTGGTATTTATCTTTAAGCAGTCCGCGTGCCAAACAGGATTAAAAATCCTCTGAAGAAATTGGATCGCGTTTGAGCGAAGATTGGCAATGCTATCGCTCCGTCGCTCACCCAGCACCTTCCAATTTTTTCAAACCGGTTTGTAAAGATTACTGGTCATAAAGGCAATGCTGATCTGCCTAAACCCGGCAAAAATCCAAAAAGACCGCTGTCATTTTGCTATCACGTCCGATCTCCCGGACCAGGTTCATTCGAAAAAGTTGCGGACTCGGATTCGTGCAACTTTCTAACAGCGTGGCTGCAGAAACAGGCCCATCAATCAAGTTGTAGATTCGTAATATCGTCCGGTGTGAACCGACATTCGTGAATGGCGGACGCGACGAGGACGTGATCGCACCCCGCGGCCAATAGTTGCCTGGCGTCGTCGAACGACCTTACGCCGCCGCCGGAAGTCAGCGTGATGCCCGTTAGCTCGTCGCGAATTTCTCGAATCATCAGCGACAATGAATTGTCGACCGATACGCCTCGCATCGTGCCAACACCGGCGAGATCCAAAATGATCAATTCGCGAACCCCTTGTGAATAGGCGTGGTGGATCAACTCCAAAGAACTGGCTCGATTCAAATCACCGGAACGTGTGATGATCGTGTCGCCTTATTTATCCAGACTGAAGATCGGCGTGATGCCCGCGGTCAGTAACTCGGCCAAGCTTTCGAATTGGGCAAGCGATGATAGCGTTTCGGAGGAAATGATAATTTTTAGCCGGGTTGGCAAGCTGATTTTTTCAGAGATCTGGGTCGCTCGACTCCGAGTCAACCAGTCCGCATCGATCCAGAGCCCAAAACCAGCCTCCAATAATTGGTTATAGACGCGCCAATTCGGTTCGGCTCCAGCAAACGAGTCGATATCGGCGAGGTACATGGTGTCACAACCCGTTTGTTGAAACATCGCTTTGGCAACATCCATCGGCTGGCTGCTGCGGGTGAGCTTGGAATGAACGGGTTGATAGTCGTCGCGTTTGCCTCCGACGGCCAGCACAATTTGTCCAATCATCAGGTCGAGTACCGGGATGATTGGAAGTGTGCCTGGCATGGTAAGTCCACGGTTGATGGTTCAAAATCCGAGGGAGCAATTGGAGTAAGTTGCGAGGTTGCCGCCAATCGCGACAACGCCACGTTCATCGAGACACGGGTGTGGTCAGCGCTCCGTCAGTGGATTCGATAACGGATTCGTCATATAACGGCAAATAGCGATAATAGACTTCCAGAATCATGACCGCCATCGCAGTGGTATACAACCGACCGCCAACTTTGCCGTGTTGATCTTCGAAGTACCAGCTGCCGTCGGCATGTCCGACTCCCTTGACCTGCGTGGCAATCAAATGATCTCGCATCGCGGTATTCCAGATTTTCCAATTGGGACCTTGAAGATGATGCAGAACTTGCGTGGCGTAGTAGTTAAAGTACACATCGTTTGGAGCAGGCCCATAATCCGATAATAGCGTGCTGCCATCAACGACCGTGTGATGCTCTTTGGGCAGGCCGAGATACATTTTTGACAGCAAGCCAACGGCCGTCGTCGCATGCGTGACATTTTCAGGAGACTTGTAGCCGAAAGTTCCGACGCTGGAACTCATGGAATCGATGAATTTTTCTGCCGCGCGCCAAGTCGTTTGTTCGGTCGGGAAACCAGCCAGTTGAGAACTCTTCAAGGCCATCAACTGCCATCCGGTGAGTGTTGTATCGCCAGGCGAACCGGCGTTGTATCCCCAACTCCCACCTCGATGCTGCGCTTTGATAATGTATTTATGAGCTTCGTCGACGGCAGGGATCAAATTGGTATCACCGGTCATGGTTAGCGCTTCCGCCAGGGCCATCGTGGCAATCGCTTGCGCGTACATGCCGTCTTTGCCTTCGGCCAAAATTCCACCATGCGGCGTGTAACGAATTTTGCGCAAGAGGTAATTCAATCCGTTCTGAACTGCGACTTGATGGGGCCCCGTTTCCTGCGTGTATCCGGCGCCCAGCAGCGCCAATAAGGCTAATCCGGTGGCTGCGGTCGTCGATTCTCGTTCTCCTTCGTTAGGGCACTGTCCATCGCATTCACCCTTGTGATGATGAAATCGCCAGCTCCCATCCGATTGTTGGTGCGCCAGAATCCAACGCAATCCTGCTTCAACCGCCAGTTCACTCGCCTCAGATCCTCCGCGAGTTGCCGCTCGTTGACTGCGCGCGGTGGCTTCTCGTCCAGCCAGTCCACCGCCCGTCGGCAACGTTCGCAATGGGGCCACCGGCGATTCGTTGACATGAATGTTCGGTGCCGGGTTTTCAGCAATCAAATTGGCAACCGTATTGGGAGACTCGGCTATCTGAGTGTCGGTCTGGTTTGCGAGATCATTCGATGTCAGATCCAGCGGCGACTGGTTGTCGTCCGGAATCTCTATTTTGACTGTATTCAGTTCAGCGTCATTGGGATGTTCCGGAACTGGATTCGCCTCAAACGTTGCCAGCACGCTAATGCGGGGAATCGGTGGCGGCAAAGTGTTGACAAACAACAACAATACCAACAACAAAACCGTATGCGTCAACAGACTGGCCATGATCGAAGTCAAGGGCTTCCGTTGATTCTGAATTTTTTCTTGCAGCGATGGGGGTCCTGTTTCGGCCCGAGAAAGATCCAAGCTAAACCCCGATTGCGGTGGGGCGATTGGCTTGTGATCAGAGGTAACGGACATCGGCTGAACTCGACTGGCCAACTAAAAAAATTCACGGCAATGATTTGACTATAATCAGGAATCCGTTCATTCGACATCGATTATTTGAACATCAACAGTTCGAATTCTGCCGGTTGTGAGACTAAACCGATTTGCCAACCGCTTGGATTGGGCAATTTGCTGTCCAGGTTCGGTACCGGGGCTGGCTTCCAGACGTTGGCTTCGTCCCTCGTCAACCGAGCCAATCGAATCGCCCAAACCGTTCCCGGCTGGATCTTCGTCGGCACGAGCTGGTCGAGTGGAATCGCCAACTCGACCGTCCAGGTTTCCGGATCTTCGGCCCGACCGATATACCACGTCGGATTCCAACCCTGAGCACCGCTGGTTCCCTCGTGACACCAACCACGGTAATCGACCACAAAGTCATTTGTGCTGCGATAATCTCGATCGACATCCAGGGAAAAAAACACGCGATCTCGCAGCGCCAAATCGGCGTCTCGCAACCGGGCGTCGTTGGTTGTTTGATAATATTGGCCTGCCAATTTTTGGCACCGAATCGCCGCATACAAGAACTGATCATCATAGGCCAACATCACGATGTCCGTGGGCGACGCTCCATCGATTGTCGCACCAGTGGACTGCGGATCGTGGTTGATTGCGTTTTCCAGTTCACTACCGGTCTCGCGTCCGGTCGCCGATAACCGGATTGCGGTTCCCGTTTGCAACCTGGTTTGCCAGACCGTGTCATCCAGCAGTCCATCGAGATGCGGTCGCTGCATCGTTCGGTCACAGACCAGGGCTGGCATTGTTTCCTGTCCGGGAATCAAATCCTCGAGCATTAATTCTCGTTGCGCACCGCTGGCTAGACCGTCGTTGATGTATCCGGACTGAATCAGCTGTTTCAGAATCGGCTCCGCTGCCAGGGTGCCATTGAGCTTTCGATTGATTTGCGACTCCAGTGCCCGATTCTGGCGACTACTGATCAGCTCAGGGTCGAGTTGGCCCAACTGCCGAAGGTATTGGCCCGCGCGGTGCCAACGCGATTCAAAAAAGAGTTTAATTTCCGTGTCTGTTAGCGCAGGAATCTCTTCCGCAAGTGGATTGGCCTGATTTTGCTGCGGTGCCACGTCCAACGTCAAATCATCGTTCATGGCGGCCAACGCCAATTCATTGTCATCGGCAGACGAAGACTTGGGACTGCGGACAGCGTCGGCAACCGGTGTCCACACCAATTGCGAGATGCCACCGGCTGTCGATTGTTCAACCTGCGAGGCGGCCGTTGCCTGTTGGTTGCCTCCCCGCGTTAATAACGTGTCGGCGGAATGTTGCCGTTGCCGATCCGCCTGAAGTTTTTGAAATTCGATTTGGCCAAACTCATCGCTGGCGTTGTAGTGCACCAGCCAGGTGATTGCAGCAGGCGCGAGCGCGTGGTTGGTAAACCGACTGGCCAAGACCTCCATCGTGCGGGACGCAAGTTCGGTATTGCCTTGCTGAAGGTATTGTTGTGCCAATTGAGCCAACCAGATGCCAGCCACATCTTCATCGAGACTGAGCGCCCACGAGAGTAGTTGCTGATTCCAAATACGATTGTCTTGTTCCGATCGCAAATCGAAGCGGACAAACTCATCCAGTTTTTGTTGTTTGGAATTGGCTAACTGGATCGCATTCAAACTGCCCCGAAAGCCGCCGACCGAATTTCGCGTCGGAATGGGCCGCCCGCCATAGTCCAAACCACTCAATAAGTCACCTTCGTTCGTTTGATTGGCCATCGAAAAACAGTCCACTCGATAGCTTCGTTTCCCGCCGGCGGCTATCGGCAACCCCAACAAGGCCCGGCTCAACGCGATCTTGTCTTCAATCAACGTGCCGACGCGCGGTAACATCCGCTGCGGATCGAATGACACAGAACCCGTTGGACTGCGACTGGCCAATCGGTCGACCGACCAAACTTCCAACCGTCCGTACTCGAGTTGTTCCGGATAAGCAGTTCGATCGGCAGCTGCTTGAATGGCCACCCTGAAAAACTCGGTGGGATCCAGTTGGGATGTCGAGCCATCCATCGATGCAACTCGAAAATCCGAATTATTGATGATTGTTGAGGGGCGCAAGGTACGAATCGTACGCACCATTTTTTCAAGTTGATGGTCGTATTTCGAATTTCCGTGGGGTGTCGTACCATTCACGTTGACCAACGTCACGCAACCCAATCGTTCCACCGATTGCCGGACCGCCTCAGCGCTGGCGGATGTAAGTACCGCTGCAGCACAAACACGGTTTTCTTCGCTACCGAGATCGGCTAGCGCCTCCAGGGGTAATTCCTGATCATTCAAGGCAACTCCCAACACGGCGACCCCACGATGTTGTCCCCGCTGCACCACCCAGTTTTGACCTCCGTCATTGGTCGCCACGATTGTACCCAACGTGCCGACGGCCCAGCCATTTTGATCATCGACGAAATGCAGATCCTTGATGGGAAGTGCCATCCCCGTGGGATGCGTCGCAAGGGTTCCAGTTTGACGATCGAGCGAAAACACAATCGTACCGGGACTACCCGCAAACCAGATCTTGGTCGGTGAGATCGCCAGCGCGCTTAAATCAAACAGCCCAATTCGATTCAATTGCACGCCCGACGGGTCGGTGTTTATCGATTTCGAAGGGTCGGCCGGATTCTCGGTGACCAACGGCGACCAAGAGCGGCCGGCATTGTTGGTTGTCCAAACCGCACCATCATTACCGATGGCTAAACCCTGGGTTTGATCAAATAGTCGAATTTTTTTGAAGAAAACTTGCCCTCCGCCCAACAATACACATGGCTCGAGCCGGTGGTTTATAATGACAGCGGGTTGTCCCGTGGCAGAGATGTTGACAAACCCGGTGTTCGTTTGCTCGCCGTCAATCCAATCGGTCATGCCCTGCGAGGATTGACTGGACCATGTCTCACCGCCATCCGCAGTGAAGCAAATTCCTGTGCGAAACAAATTCCCCTCGTCTCCCAGCGCCCATCCATTGGCCCGGTCGGAAAATTGAATTTTCATGAATCGTGGAGCAAAGATCCCTTTTACGGCGCGCCAGCTGATCCCGCCATCGCTGGTCTTTAGCACGACCGCTCGCGAACGATCGACATAGGGAGTTGCATATCCTCCGGCAACCCAGCCATGTAGCTCGTCGACGAAGCAGACCGACTCAAAACGACAACGATAGGGTTGGTCCTGCAACGACTTGCCATCGGTCACACCGGTCCATTTGGTAGTGATACCGTTTTGCAACGCTTGCACTTTTTGGTCTAGCGACAGATGTTCGCCCACGGTTGAGTTGGATTGCGAAATCTCTAACCAGTTTTGTCCGCCATTGATTGTCCGCAGGATGGTTCCTTGAGCACCAACTGCCCAACCAAGGTTCGAGTTGAGGAAAAAAACATCCGTCAGTTCCCCGTCCGCCTGCCAGTCCAGTGGATTTTTCTCGACTGGAATGTTGTCGTCAGCACAAGAACTGGAAATAAACTGAAAACTCGAGTTCGTGGCGCACACCAGCCACAACAACGAGCAGCTAACTAATTTCGAGGACTTCATCCGATCTTCCTTGAGCGGGAGGCGGGCTGTGAGTTTAAATCACGGCCATTAGCGGTGGCTTCACCGGTTAATTTTGCGCCGAGTTTAGCAAGAACGGATCGCGCGACCTATAGAAACTGCTGCGCGAAGAGAATACGACCGAGCGCGATCAGGATTGAACTGCTAGCGTCGGCACTGAACTACCTCATCAGCTTCATTTCGTCTTTAACCAATCGCTGGTTCGTTTCCATCCAGGACAACGCTCGAAATTTGAAAGGGAATGAAATCGTCAAGATGATGAATCCGATTGCCACGACAACCAATGCCGCCGCGCTCGATTCCAGTTTGAAGGTAATCAAATTCAGAAAAATCGCCGCTTCAACGATGCCCCCAAAAAGAATTCGGCTAAAGGTCAGATTGTTTAGCAATGCATCAATGATGGAGTCGTCTTGGGCGGTCTCCGGCTCGGTACTGGAAATTGCCTCGGCAGCGATCTGTGTTGCGGAGCCGGTGGCCAGTCGAGGCAGGATCATCGACATACCGTACATCATGAAGCCCGTCACTGCGCCAAACAACGTCATCATTTTTACTTGGCCTGTAACGGCATTCCAATCAACCAGCGCCCCAATAACGATCCCAAACATCAACGTACTGCTGATAATCGCGACTGCAATAATTTGGATCGTGCGCAATTTAATGGCGATTCGATCAAGTTGAGATGGCGAAAACATAAGTGATTGGATCTGAGGGGGTGGCTGGCTGCGGAGCGACCGGTCCGCCGGCACCGTTTTAGTCTTTGCCGAGATTCGTGACCAGTTGGGCCGCCGCTTGAGGATCGTCCTGTTTTACCAACTGATCGATCGCTTCTGGTTTGACTCCCAATTTCTGCAAGTAGTTGGCTAAACTCTCCCAATGTTTTTGGCGTTTCTTGCCTTCGGAAAGATACAAATCCGTGATAATTTCCTGGGCTCGTTGCAGCGAGATATTTTCCCGGTTGTCGTAATAATTCCGAATGATGTTTTTTTGGTAATTGGTACGTTCGGTCATAGCAGGGCTTTCGAATTCCAACAGAAGAATATGGAATGAACAAATTCGTGATACGTAAATCAAATGTGCTGTTAGAATCTTCGGCTGGGATACTGGCGAATGTGATCGCGACCATCGGTTGGCAGGCTGTAACGATTTTAGTGCTTACCGCAGGCGGCGACCAAGGGCTAACCCGGTTTGGTCAAAAAGCCCCGAAATTGATCGGGAAATTGCCCGTTTCAGACCACGCAATCGGAAATAACACGTTCCCCAAACAGCCTCTTCCGAAACGCGAGAACCATGCATTTTGAACTACATCCTGATTTGCAGCGGGACGGAATCTTGATGGGTCAGTTTCCGTTGTGCCTGGTGCTTTTAATTAACGATCAAACGTACCCCTGGTTCGTGTTGGTTCCTCGGCGTACGGATGTCCGGGATACCATCGATTTGTCGGCCGACGACCATGCCGTGATGTGGGCTGAGTCGCGCGAGTTCAGTCGGGGAATCAAACAAGTCTGGGGGGGTGATAAGCTGAATGTCGCGGCCCTGGGAAATGTGACGCCGCAATTGCATATCCACCACATCATCCGCTACCGAACCGACGCCGCCTGGCCAGCACCGATCTGGGGTCGGCACCCATTAAACCCTTACGATGCAACCGGAGTGCGGCAATTGCGGGCGAAACTGGAAACCGCTCAGATCGTTGGCTTGGAGTTTGGTCAATAGTCCGGCGCCAATACTCGTGGCGAACTTTTGTTGGCGAAGAGATATTTGACGGTCGAGTTGTCGCAGTCGGAGTTGCGATTTCCCTTGCCGCTGGCGACTCGCTCAATACGGGTCAAATTGGTAGATTCAACCAACCGATAACCACTCATTGCCTGCGCGGAGACGACAGTTGACCGACGAAATCTGGACCTTCTTGGGTAAAATTCATCAAGGCGACTGCATCGCCGGACTAAAACGGGTTCCCGACTCGGCGATTGATTTGGTATTTGCGGATCCGCCCTTTAACATTGGGTTCGATTACGATCAATATGACGATCGACTCGCTGACGATCAGTATCTCGACTGGTCGCGCAAATGGATGGCGGAAATTCACCGTGTGTTGGCGAGCCACGGCGCTTTCTGGTTGGCGATTGGTGATGAGTACGCCGCCGAGCTGAAAATCGAGGCGAAAAAATTAGGTTTTCATTGCCGTAGTTGGGTCATTTGGTACTACACGTTCGGCGTCCATTGCAAAATGAAGTTCACCCGCTCGCATGCACACCTGTTTCATTTTGTCAAAGACGAATCCAATTTCGTATTCAATTTCAACGATACGAATCTGCGGGTTCCGTCCGCCCGACAGCTGGTGTACAACGACTCCCGAGCCAATCCGCTGGGCCGCCTGCCCGACGACACCTGGATTTTGAGACCCCAGGATCTGCCCGAAAGTTTTCAAGCTTCGGAAGATACTTGGTACTTTCCTCGCGTCGCCGGTACGTTCAAAGAACGGGCTGGATTTCATGGCTGTCAAATGCCCGAGCAACTGTTGGGGCGAATTCTGCGGGCCTGCAGCAACCAGGGCGATATTGTGCTCGATCCATTTTCCGGAAGTTCGACGACCGTCGCTGTCGCCAAAAAACTGGGACGCCGTTTTTTTTCGTTTGAACTTTCGGAAGAATACGTGCGGCTGGGAACACAGCGATTGGAAAAAATTTCCGTTGGAGACAAACTCGACGGAGCGACAGAACCGACCGTCAGCGCCCCGGCCACCAACCCACCGCGAACACCCCGACCCAAGAAGTCAAAAAAGAATTCACCAAATTTAGATCAACAAAATCTGTTTCTGGAAAATTGACTCGCGACAATGCGACGGCAGCTCGATAATCAGAACATTTTTTCCAGCGCCATGAATTCATGACCTGGCGACCGGAATTACGTTCGCTGAAACGCGCCGTCTGATTGTCGCGCGGCCAGCAATAGTAACACACAAGTCGGGGCGTGTGTGATTTCTCCCGATAGCACTTTCGCCACCGCGTGCGCCAAAGGAAGCGCCACCTTTTCGATTTGTTCCGTTCCTTCGGGCGCGGTATCGACCACAGACAATCCGCGCGCCAGGTACAATCGAGTCGGTGAAACAACCACCGTTGTAAATGGGTCGATCGTCGACATGAGTTCCCAACTGTCTGCTATCAACCCGATTTCTTCCTGCAATTCTCGCTGAGCCGTCAGGAGTGGGTCTTCGCCCGGTTCGATCCCTCCGCTCACCGCCTCCAGCGAATCCCGGCCAACGCCGTAGTGAAATTCTTTGGTCAGTTGAACGCAACCATGTTCATCGAGTGCCAGCACACAAACGCCCGGCTTCAGTCGAACTACCACATGTTGTCCATCCCGACCATCGGGCCGAACGACTTGATCGAGCGTAACATCAATGAACGGATCGACGTATACGCTTGCCGATTGTTTGATTGACCAGGGGCCGTGTTTTTTCATAAACTCGAATTCGATTCCCCAAATAGTTCAAAATAAGTTTGGCTCGCGGTCCGAATACCGCTAGAATTTGTCGCTGCAGGGTGACGACTGACCCCGAACGTCCGTCGCCATCGTAGCGGTATGCCTCATGATCTAACAACCGGTCGCCTAAAACCATTCGTGTGACTTTCTTATTAGCGAGGAATCGTCATGAGCACCTGGATGTCCGAAAAGGAATGGCGCCAAGCGGGCGCTGAAGAAATCGGCGTGACGATAAACGTCCCGTTTCTGAAAGAGATCAAACAGGATTCCGAATTCCGCCAGTTATTGACCGCTGTGTACCAGCTCCTCAATGCGATTCCATCCCCCACGCCGAGGGCAGCCACCGAAATGCTGGCTGGATTGCGAGACCAATTGGAGACCTATTTTGCCTTGGAAGAATTCTATGGCTATGCTCGAAATGCCATCGAGACGAATCCGACGCTATCACGACAGGCGGCAACATTGAGAGCGGAACACCGGGAATTGTTTTTGCAGTTTCATAAAATCGTTGAAACCAGCGAGCAAATTGTTTATCACGAATGTTCGGCCAAGGTTACGGTCAAACAATTGGCCGAACAACTGGATTTATTCTGTCTGGCTTTGGCGAATCACGAACAACTCGAGATGGATTTGATGATGCGCAAGTGCAACCAGGACACGGGGGTCGGCGACTGAGCCGAGTTGCGAAATCAGCCGATTGATTTCCAGTTAGCTATTGCCTTCATCGTGCAGGCGATCGACGGCCAACATCAATTGACGCCATTGATGGAAGATGTTTTCGGTTTCCAATTCACCCGCTTCACTGCGACCGAATCCGAGTTCGCTGAGCGAAATCGTCCCGTCAAATTGAGCTAACCCTTCCAACATCGCGTCGTACGGAATCGCTTGCGGCACGCCCATCAACAAATGATCTTCATAAAACGGATCGGCCGTCGGATCGTCGCTCGAATCCTCATCGTGGGAGTCGCGCCAGTCGGCTTGGGCAGCCTCGAACTCGCAAATCTTGTCGTCCATCACCCGGTGCATTACCCAAAGTGCAGCACCTTCCAAGTCCAACGCACACACAATGTAAGATACGCGGCCGGACTGAACATAAAATTTTGCCATCAATGGGTCTCCAAAAAAGTGCTTGATTGCTGTTACACTTTTTTTATCGCAGACGTTGGGACACGGCTGGTCCAACGCCCGAAAGATTTGGTAAATTTGTGAATTCGACGCTGTTTTTGTGACTTGGTTGACGGTCCATCACCCACTTCACGCCCATCGCGCGAACACAATCCATTGAAGCTCGTCTCGAATGAAGCTTACCACTGAACTTGCTGGCAGCGTCAAAATTCAAGCCCAGAACCGACAAATCAGGTACCG
The DNA here is from genome assembly GCA_031400405.1 of Mariniblastus sp. Classification (GTDB taxonomy): domain Bacteria; phylum Planctomycetota; class Planctomycetia; order Pirellulales; family Pirellulaceae; genus Mariniblastus. The sequence goes on along the minus strand of JANNPW010000094.1, from coordinate 25,219 downwards.
CTCGAACGGCTTGTTCGGATTTTACAGCCACCTGACGAACAGGTAAGATTTGTCGGCCAGCCAACATATTGGACAGGCTGCCCCAGGTATTCTTGAAAACCGCTCCATTGGGATTCCAGAATTTTTTCAAATTCCTCCGCCCCCACAATCCAATCATCCGCCATGAGTTCCATCCGCGACATCCATCCAGATTTTTTTCGGCTCCTCAAAAAAAAGGACGCCGAGTTGATTGAACTCTACCTGGATTTAAGAACTTTTATCCTGACGATTCATCCGGCCAGCAATGAGATCCTCTACCACACTCACGCCTTGACTTCGATATATTCGATTTCGGAAAAACTGGCGGATGCATTCTGCATGATTCCAATCTATTCCAACCATTTCAATTTGGGATTCAATCAAGGTACTTTGATCGCTGACCCTCACCATTTGCTAACAGGTACCGGAAAACTGATCCGGCATATCCCGATTGATTCACCGGCCGACTACCGCAATAGCAAAGTCGAAAAACTGATTCGATCGGCCATCGAACACGCTACCCAAGCCACATCCTCGACCGATGTCACAAGATCGGTTGGTAAGACGATCTCGAAAATCAAATGAGGTAACCCAGGCCGATGGCCTGACATGGAGACGAGGACTTTGGCCAGTGCCTCCGGCTTGACAATCCCAATGGCACTTACATTCGAGTAATTGTTAGCGGAGTCGGCGCAAGCCGCCCGGTTTTCATCGGTAATTCCCACGCAATCACCGGACAGCTCGCGCCGTACCGCTACAAAGTAAGTGCCATTGGAAATAGTCCAGCTTGGGTTAGTAGTCTTTGAACTGAAACACCAGACAACCCAAGGCCAACATCGCAAACATGAATGCCGCGCCGCTGATTAACGGCTGCCAGGGATCGCTGGCTTGCAATGTCCGATTGAGATCAACATTTTCATTCGACGACGTATCGCCGGCCGCCGACAGATGCGTCACGACTTTGTAAAACTCACCCGGCTTGGGACAAACTCGATAAAACGGTCGCAAAACATAGCGATACGTATTGGCAATCCAATCCCCCGATGGCGAGTGCCGTAACACGCGGGTGCCAGTTGCCAGATCGTATTGTGTGGCGCGATCGGTGTTGTCGGACACCCATAATTGATTCTGATCACCAAATGCGAAAGTACCGATTTGACCCTGACCGGATACTTTCGCTTTTTGCATTTGGTCCCCGTTTTCGGTATCGAGCAACCACAAATTCCCGTTGCGATACAACGTACACAAGTACCGGCCATCTGGCGAACCCGCGACCTGGCGAACGGCTGAACGGGATTCCGGTTGGAATTCATTTCGTTCCTGCAAAGTTTCCGCATCGATCGTGATGATTTTTCCATTGCCAAACGCGACCAAAATTTGCTGGCCGGTGTAAGCCAGGAATGCCGTCATGCCCTTGTCAAAACCAAGCGCCATTTCGAGCGAAGCATGAAACTGATAGCCGTCTGCCGCCCCTCGAAAAATGTTGATCGTGCCGTTCTGGTAAATTGCGAATTCATCGCGAGCGACCGAGTAATCGATCTGATGTAGATTCCGCACGGGAACTGTTTTGAGCGGACCAAAATTGTCAAAGAGTTGGATGGTTGGAGGAGCGACCGTTTTCTTCGTCGGTGCGGCAACTGCTGGCGAAGTTGGCTGCGGTTCCTCGGCGACTGTCGGCGTCGAGGAAGTCCTCTCGTCAGCGGGAGGAACCGCCGGGGCCAATGGCTCTTTTTCCTCGACGTTTCGGACCGCGGTGTTGAATTTTTCCGAATCCAATCGATAGAACTTGCCACTTCCGTTTGCGGCCACAATGCCATGTTTGGTCTGAAACAACTTGACCGTGTCATTGGGAAATTTGCCGACTGTCTTGAACTGGATTTTGTCCGCCGCGGAAACAAACATCTCCTTCGAACCGCTCGAAGAAAACTGGCCGAATTCATAGCGACTGGCAATGATCCGGTTGCTGGGTTGATCAAAAATCGGCGGGAGAAAATCGGCCACTCCGGGAATAGCGGGCACGTCGCGAATCGGAATCATATAGGCTTGAATGTTCATCGCCATGGCACCTTCGGTTCCCAATTCAGCGGACAGACGTTGGTCCCATTGATTTTTGGTATCGTCCCAAATTGAAAACTGATGCAACACATCGCTGGCCGCTACCGCTTTCCCCATCGGCAATAACCCAATCCACTCGCTATTGTTCATTTTTGTTTTGACGGCGCCGTACACCGAGCCGACGGTAAAACAAACCGCCCAGAACAACAGCGTCAGGATCACCGACACAATTGGGCTGCGATACAGCAAACCAACGAATACCGAGACGGAAAAGTAAATCGCAAACACAACGATATAGAGCGGGATACTTAACAACATCGAACGGTCCCAAACTTGCATTCCCAGCCCCATCCACAGCCAGACGCCGACAAACAGGTAACAAGCGCAGAGCGCAATGAACACGCAACCGCCCACAAACTTCGACGTATACAACCCCCAACGCGTAATCGGCTTGCTCAATAACAAATTCAACGAGCCCGATTCAAATGTTTCTGGAACCATATTGGCCGTCACAATAATCGCGATTAGCAGACCGATGGACATTACAAATTTATCGAAATAGACCGGTAACTCGGCCGTCAATCCTTGCGCAAACTGTTGATGAGTGATACTGGCCGTAAACGGGAATTTCCAAATTGCGTAATAAAAATCCAGCGCTGTGGAGTTGCCCGTATCGATCGTGGGCGTGACGGCGGTCGTGATCAACAAGCGATTCAACCGCTTGACCCGGATCTCCGATAAAGTCGCGACGCCTTGGTCGACAAGGCCTTCCGCTTCCGTCGACAACATCCGATTCTCCCAATCGGTAGCCCGATAGAAATCGCGGTTCCCAATAATTTCGTTGAGTTCGTCGACGAGATCTTCCTGGATTCCAATTTGCTCGACAAATTTCGGTGGCCCATCACGGCGTCGTTTCGATTCCGATCGATCGCTCGGTTCCTCTGGATCACTTTTTTCCTGTACCGTTTCCGCGTCAACGTCATCCAGCTTCAACATCCGTTTCTGGAGTTTTTCCGGCAGCAGTTCCCAGATCCGAGCCACTGGTTTGTCTTTCTCGCGCCGTTGGACGATGCGAGTCACCAATTGATCCGGTTGTCGAACGTTGACATCTCTTTGGAGTTTCCAATCCAAAGTCTCACGCAAATGGAACGGCGCCAGTGCGATCAACAGAATCGTGATCAGCAGCAATAGCACATAGAGGACCCGCGACGCCATCGCGGCGCGAAACGAGTCTTTGATAATGGCAAGGTAGGGTCGCATGAACAATGTTCCTGAAAGTGAATCCGAATTTTTTCGCAAGTCCCGTTTTCGCGGAGCCGCTGGAGCGCTATCGCAATTTGTCCATTCGCGCACCGACAATTGCCTCGGAAGACTGGTTGGCCACCAGTTGCAAGAAAGCGTCTTCCAACGAGACTTGTTGTCGCGTCAAGGCCCGAATACTGATCGCTTTGGCGCGTAATCGGTCGACGAGGACGTCAATTGCCGCTTGATCGGTAACCGTCAATTTAACGGAATAGGTGCCGTCGGCGGTTCGAGATGTAATTTCGAAACGCTGTCCGGCGAAACCATCGTTGACCGCGTCAGCAGGTCCGGCAACCTCGATGGCAATCAAGATTCCACTGGTCACTGTGCCGGCTGCGGCTTTGACGAAATCGCCGATCTCGTTAACCTCGCCGCTGTAACGCAACTGCCCGCGATCCAGAATCGCCACGCGCTGACAGATCATTTCAACTTCTTGCAACAGGTGGCTATTGAGAAAAATCGTGACCCCCTGCTCTTTCAGGCGGCGAATGATTTGTCGCATTTCCGCACGGGCTTGTGGATCCAGTCCGTCGGTAGGCTCATCGAGAATCAGCAATTGTGGATCGTGCAACAACGCTTGTGCCAAACCCAACCGTTGCAGCATGCCTTTGGAGTATTTTTTACAACGGTCCTTGGCGCGACTAGCCAGCCCGACCAACTCCAGCAGATGGTCTCGTTTCTGTCGCACAACTGAATTCGGGACGTTGCTTAAATTGCCATAGCATTCGAGTGCGGTGTAGGCGTTGAGATGAGGTGGAATGCGCAGGTGTTCCGGCAAATAACCGACCAAACGGCGCCCGGCTCGACTTCCGGCTGGCTGGCCCATCATCGAAGCCCGCCCTTTGGTCTGGCTGATAATACCCAACAATATTTTGATGAACGTTGTTTTGCCCGCCCCGTTAGGTCCCAACAAGCCGAAGATTTCTCCTTGTTGGACTTCGAACGAAACGTCGGTGAGGGCCGCGAATTTCTTGGACGAAAACAGGCCCTCCGAATAAACCTTGCTCAACGAGGTGGCGGAAATCGCCGGCGTTGTACGATTCCCAACCCGACTGGCCGTGGGAATAGTGGAAGAATCCTGAATCATGAAACTCGAGGGGTTGGATAGAGGTGCACAGGCGATAGATTGGACCAACCAGACGCCGATCCCGTTGGAACATGATTATGTTGCTGAAAACTCGGTTGTCAAAAGTACCGTCCCGATTATAAGTCAGGACCCTGTTGGGGGATAACCCGGGCCATGGTTAAATGTACTCCAAATCGTTCGATGATGTTTCGACAAACCGGCCGTTTGAACTAAACCGCCCAAACCGCAGCGCAACATTTATGGCTGAGAGCCCCACCCCACCAAACGCCGAACCTTGGGGCGCTGCAATGGAGAACAACGACGGCTTGGAAGCGTTGTTATTCGAGACATCGCCCTACGGCAATGTCGACGCCATCGTTCAACACGATGGCCGAGCGATCTACTTTTACTTGAATGGTCGGGCATTTACAGCCGAACTACCAGCCAGTTCGACACCCTCCGAACCGTTCTTTTCGACCAAAGCATGTTGGGTTCGAAATCTACAGTTGGGGCCGTATGTCATTAACGAAGCGGACCTGCAAGCTGGCCGGCCGGCGATGTTGCCGCGAACCCACATGAAATCACCGGCACCGGGGCGTCTGCCCAGTCCGGAAAATCTGCAAATTGTCTGGTTCGAAGAAGGCAACGGTGCAGCGTTGATCGAAACCACACCGGAATCGAGGCCGGCGGATCGACCCATTACGTTGGCTGTCATTCCGCCCTGGAGCGGAATCGATGGGTTTCACGGATACGCCGCCGAATGTGCCGCCGAAGGCCCGCTTTGTTCGCCGATGCCCGACCATCCGCGACTGCAACAACGGATTGACCGAGCGGCAGAGTTCTGGTCGATGTTTTCCCGTCCGCCAGATCCGTTTGTCGAGCTCCGTGCGGAATTGTTGACCGCGTACGAGCAACATTTATTTCGCGATCCGAGCGGTACCAAAATCGAGCCGAATTATTTTACGATCGCTGGCAGCCATTTTCCGCCGCGCGGTTTGGTTCACTATGCCACCTCCACTCGGCATCTGTTAGCGACCGTCGCCATGTCGATGTGCCCTCAGCCGATGATCGAATTGTCCGAGACTGACTCTCGACAGTTTCGCCGCATCGAACTGGCAATCGAATTGGACGGTCAAGCGACACCATCCGAAATTGAAAACGCAAAAAATAACCTGGCCCGGTTGGCAGCTTATCCCTGGCAACGCTTTCGCTGGTACGGCGCGGGACATACATGTCAGTTCGCCGGTGTCTTTTCTGAGACGCAGACTGCGGTGTTGATACCCGATGCGCAACGAAATCCGACCAACGCCCTACTGCTGCCCAAATTTTGCGACGATCCGATCCGTTTATTGTGGCTGGTCCCACATTCGCCAGTTTAATGTTTTCGGCGGCGGCCGTTCGCGCTATTGACACTTGGCAGCGAGCGTCTACCATGGCGTTTATGAAATCAACCTCCATCCATCATCACCATCTGGCACACCATGCGGTGGTGCCCGGTCGTGGAACGTTCTGATTTCGAAAAACCGCTTTTGAAATTCCCACGCTGGCCCGACGGTCAGCGTTTTTTTTTGCCCATCGGCCAAAATTTCATACCTCCATCCTGAAAAAAATAACCATGTCCCCTGTACTTGATCCGCAAAATGTTCGTTTGGCACTCCCCAAGGGCCGGATGTTCGAACAAGTCGTTGACCTGCTTAAGGGAGCTGGGATTTCCATCCAGCAATCCGAACGGGGTTATCGGCCGACGATTTCGTTGCCGAATTACGATGCGAAAATTCTCAATCCGCGCAATGTCATCAGCATGTTGAACGCGGGGGCACGGGATCTTGGATTTGCCGGCGCTGATTGGATCGCCGAAACCAAATCCAATTTGCCAGAATTGCTCGATACTGGGCTCAATCCCGTTCGGTTGGTTGTTGCCGCGCCTACGGAAATTTTGGTAGGTGGCCAATTGCCCAAACGTCATTTGGTAATTGCCTCGGAATATCCGGAACTGACGCGACGTTGGATTTCGCAACAGGGCCTCGATGCCGAAGTGTTGACGACCTATGGTGCAACCGAGGTTTTCCCGCCGGAAGATGCCGATTGCATCGTCGACAACACCGCTACCGGTTCCACCTTGCGCGCCAATGGGTTGCGAATCATTGACGACATCATGCACTCGACGACGCGCCTTTATGCTTCGCATTCCGCCGTGACCAACGATCAAATCAAACCGCAACTGGACGTGCTGATCATGTTGCTGCAATCAGTCCTCAAGGCCCGCGAACGGGTCATGATGGACTTGAACGTTTCGGAAGAAAATCTGGCCAACGTTGTGCAGCAGCTGCCTTCGATGCACACCCCGACCATTTCTCCGTTGTCCGATCGCGGTTGGGTGGCCGTGCGGGCGGCCGTGCCGCGCAAACAGCTGGCTGAAATGATTCCTCGGCTAAAGGCCATGGGAGCTTGTGATCTCGTGATCACGGCGGCCGAACAATTGATCCCCTGAGTTTTCCCTCCCACGAAGCCCACTCGGCAGAACACCCATGTCTTACGATCCGCCCAAATTTCAACATACCATCACGCTGCCGCTCAACCGCAATGAAGCGGCTTGTGTGATGGACGATCCTGGTCAACAACTAGCCAGCCTGGGCACAGATTTCATTGCGCGTTATCCATCACAGCAGGAATTGCAATCGTTGATTGGACAATCAATTGGCATCGATCCAGCGCGGGTCGTGGTGACTGCGGGCGGCGACGAGGCGATTGATCGGATCATGCGAATTGCACTGACCGGTGATCGCAAGTCCATCGTGACTCATGTGCCCTCGTTTGAAATGGTCGAAATTTATGCGGCCAATTACGGAGGAAAACTGGACGCAGTGCCATGGCTGTCGGGCGATTTCCCGCTCGACGCGTTAACGGCTAAAATTGACTCGACGACTGCCTTGGTCGTGGTCACCTCCCCGAATAATCCAACCGGAAGCGTACTGTCGGTTGATCAAATTCTGGCCATTGCCTCGTCCGCGAAATTGGCGGGCTGTCAATTGTTGGTCGACTTCGCTTACGTGGAATTTGCCGACATTAATCCCACGCTGGATTTGATTTCTCAAGACCACGTCATGCTGGTGCGCACGTTTTCCAAGGCGTGGGGATTGGCCGGTCTGCGAGTCGGATATTTGTTGGCGCCCAATGCCGCCGCGGCGAACCTGATCCGCCAGGCTGCCGGACCATTTCCGGTGAGTGCTGTTTCGTTGGAAATTGCCCGGCGCTGTTTGGTCGGATACCAAGGTCAACTCCAAACCAACCTCGCATTAGTGAAAACCATGCGGAAACTGCTGGCTGATTTGTTGGAGCTGTGTGGGGCCCAACCACTTCCCTCCCAAGGCAATTTTGTCCTGGCAAAATTTGTTGACGCGAAAACAATCTGGCAGGAACTCGCGGCGGATGGTGTGGGAGTACGAAAGTTTCCCGGAGCGCCGTCGCTGATCAACCATTTGCGGATCACGTGCCCTGTTTCGGCAACTGAGTATCTCCAGCTCGCCCAATCGCTGTGCCGTATTCATGGTTTGGATTTTGAAGTCCAGAAGGATGCGTTGAGCCAGACGCTACTGACCATTGCTGATGGTAACGCCCCACTTCCCTTGAACGCGCCAACCGTTTCCGTTACCCCAACCCAACTCAATCGTCAAACTAAAGAGACTTCGATTGAACTCGAATTGAATTTGTATGGCACCGGAAAATCGGCAATCGAAACCGGCATCGGGTTTCTCGATCACATGCTTACGGCACTGACGTTCCATAGTCGAATGGATTTGAAACTGAAGTGTGTGGGCGATCTCCATGTTGACGATCACCACACTGCCGAAGATTGCGCGCTCGCGCTAGGCTCGGCGATTGATGTAGCACTGGGTAATCGAAGTGGCATTCAACGGTTTGGTTGTGCCTTTGCACCGTTGGATGAAGCCCTCGCCCGGACAGTGATCGATCTCAGTGGTCGTCCGTGGCCGGAAATTCACTTGCACCTCGAACGAGAAAGAATCGGACAATGGGCCTGCGAAAATATCGTCCATTTCTTCCGTTCGTTGGCTATGACACTGAGATGCTCATTGCACGTCGATGTCCTGCGGGGTGAGAACGATCACCATCGCGCCGAGGCGGCGTTTAAATCACTCGCAATGGCCTTGCGACAGTCTTTGACAAAAACATCCGGCGCGATCCCCAGTACGAAAGGGGTCTTATGAAGCGGGTCCAGATCATCAATACGAGCGTGGCCAATATTCGCTCCTTACAAGCCGCCTTTGATCGATTGCACACGCCGTGGCAATTGACCGAGCGTGCCGATCAAATCGTTTCGGCGACGCATGTCGTGTTGCCGGGCGTAGGATCGTTTGCGGCGGCCGCCGACGCGCTGGATCGCCTGGAGATTCGCCAAGCCATTATTGATCGAATCGAATTGGGTCGACCTCTGCTGTGCATTTGTTTGGGCCTGCAATTGTTGGGGGAATCGTCCGAAGAATCGCCGAACGCTCGGGGGTTGGCCGTCCTACCGCATCAGATCCGCCGATTTTCCACCGCCGTCAAAGTCCCACAACTGGGCTGGAACGAAGTTCGGACCGCCGCTGCGGGACCATTCAAAACGGGCGCTGCCTATTTCGCAAATTCATTTCGCCTGTTGGAGCCGCCAACCGGTTGGGGTTATTCGGAAACCGATTATGACGGCCCATTTATCAGCAGCATTTGGCGCGACCGAACACTGGCTTGTCAATTTCATCCCGAACTGTCCGGCGCCTGGGGCCAACAGTTGCTACAAAACTGGCTGGAAACGTAATCGACCCCGTTTCGTGCCCTGCTGCTTTTTGATCCAAACTTTACTTCCGCGAATCCTATGCTCAAATCCCGTATCATTCCTTGCCTCGACGTGAATAACGGGCGCGTGGTCAAGGGCGTCAAATTTCAGCACCTTCGAGACGCTGGTAGTCCGGTTGAATTGGCCAGCCTTTACCAGCAACAAGGGGCGGATGAGTTGGTGATCTTGGACGTCGCGGCGACCCGCGAAGCACGTTTGGCAACGTTGCAGACAATCGAAGACGTTCGGCGACAGTTGTCGATTCCCTTAACGGTTGGCGGAGGTGTCGGTTCGATTGACGACGCACTGCGATTGCTGAATGCCGGTGCGGACAAGGTCAGCATCAATTCGGCGGCAGTCCGAAACCCACAACTGATCAACGAGATGTCCCAGCGGTTTGGAGCTCAATGTACAGTTGTGGCGATCGATGCGAAAATGGACCAGGGCGTCTTTCAAGTTCTAACGCGGAGTGGCACAACGGCTGAAACGATTAACGCGATTGCCTGGGCCATGGAAGTACAACAACGAGGAGCCGGCGAAATTTTACTAACCAGTTTTGATCGAGATGGAACGCGCTTGGGCTATGATCTGCCCATGCTCGAGGCGGTAACTGCTCATTGTTCCCTGCCTGTGATTGCGTCCGGCGGGGCCAACTCGGTCGCGCATATGGTCGCGGCGTTTGAGCATGGAGCACACGCTGTCCTGGCGGCATCTATTTTCCATGATGGCAATCTAACGGTTGCGGAAGTCAAACGGCAGTTGGCCGCTGCTGGAATTGAGGTGCGACAATGATCATTCCGAAAATTTCTGTCGCCGAATTTTCCACTGCTGCCAGCGGACAACAACAATTGATCGAATGCTTGCGGCGTTGGAGTTTGTTCGGCGTCGTGGCGATTGGAAATACGGAGTCCTGGCCAGTGGCGCCACTGGAAGCCGTCCTGCAAGCCGTTGGTGGCTCCGTCGACGTGGAAATCGAACTGGCTGGACAGAGCGCGGAAACTGCGTTGGCGTGGTTAAATGCGGGAGCCAGCAAAATCCTCGGCACGGCGGCGGAATTCGAAATACTCGATTCGATTCCGGAGCATTGCCGAATTCAAGTCGGTTCGCCGGACGCAATCTCGTTCGCAACGGGTGCACAAGTCGAACTCGCACAGCCAACCGCAGACCAACTGGCTCGGTTGGAACATTTGCGCGTGGATGTTTTGGTTGCGGTTCAACATTTGGAATCCCAACCGAACCTGATCGCTGATTTCTTTCAGCAAATTCTGCTTTCGGATCGAGCCGACGGATTGTGGCCCACGGTGATTGTCGATCCGTTGGGACTGGCGCTGGGATTGGTTTATTCGAACTACGAAAGTTTGCTGGACGCAATTACCCATCGCCGCGGGACGTACTGGTCGCGGTCGCGAGGCGAATTGTGGATCAAGGGTGCCACCAGCGGAGCGACTCAGAATTTGTTAGGGCTGCGGATCGACTGCGATCGCGACTGTCTGAGGTTTCAGGTCACACAAGATCCGCCGGGTTTTTGTCACCACCAGACGCATTCGTGTTTTGGTGCCGAACGAACGATCGTCACCGTGATTGAACGGTTACGGCAACGTGTCCAATCCGCCGAGGAGCAGTCTTTCACTCGCAAATTGGCCAATGATCCGGCCATGTTGCGAATCAAATTGCTCGAAGAAGCGGGCGAACTGGCTGACGCCACGACGCGCGAGCAGATCGCGTTTGAAGCGGCCGATGTTTTATATTTTTCTTTGGTGAAAATGTTATCCGCCGGCGTTAGACTGGAAACGATTCACCAAGAGCTGGCCCGACGAATGACGCGCATCGTGCGGCGCAAGAATAAATTGGAACCCTAGTCGATCGTATGATTTTCCTCCCACTAACCTGAATCGAGAACACCATGCCTGCGACCACTCAGTCAGCCGTCTTGCGAATCATCGATGCTGCCTCCTTCGAACCAGAACATCTGACCCGATCGCTGGACGCCGCGACGTTGCAAGCGGCGGAGGGAATTGTGACGGAGGTTCGCTATGGTGGTGAACCGACCATTCGAAAGTTTGCGCGACAGTTCGGTGAACGACTGGATGAACAGCCGTTGTTGATTGGACCGGAGCAGATGGAAGCGGCGGCGAAACGGATTGCCCCCGCCGATATTGAATTGTTGCGCCGCGTAGCTCATCGGATTGGAGATTTTGCAGATTCCCAAATGGAGTGCCTGCAAGAGTTGACGGTCGAGGTCCCGGGTGGCACGGCGGGCCATACGATCGAACCGATCCAACGCATTGGGTGTTACGCCCCGGCAGGCCGTTTTGCGCTCCCTTCGTCGGTTTTGATGACCGTCGTACCAGCGCTCTGCGCCGGATGTACATCCGTCACGGTAGCGACGCCGAACCCTTCGGATTTGATGTTGGCCGCCGCGGCGGTCGCCGGTGCAAATCGCGTGCTGGCCATCGGCGGTGCTCACGCCATCGCGACCATGGCCTACGGCTTCGATGATTTGGAACGCTGCGACCTGATTGTGGGACCGGGAAATCGGTGGGTCACGGCAGCCAAGAAAATTGTCAGCGGCGATTGTGGAATCGACATGTTGGCGGGCCCTTCCGAATTGGTGGTGGTGGCTGATGAATCGGCCAATCCACACACGGTTGCCGCCGATTTGCTGGCTCAAGCGGAACATGACAGCGACGCGCGACCGTTCCTGGTGACGATCAGCAAGCCCTTTGCCCAAGCGGTGGCCAATGCCCTTGAAATTCAACTCAAAGACTTGCCCAATTCGGATATCGCGCGCTTGGCACTGCGCAATGGAGCGGCCATCATCGTCGATTCCCTTGAGCAGACGATTGAAATTGTCAACGATCTGGCTCCCGAACATTTGGAACTACATTGCGAAAATGCGACCGCGTTGGCACTAGAAATCTCACACGCGGGTTGTATTTTTATCGGCGAAAAATCGGCCGAAGTTTTTGGCGACTATGGTGTTGGTCCAAATCATACTTTGCCGACGGGCGGTACAGCGCGCTGGAGCGCCGGCCTGAACGTGTTTAACTACTTGCGAATTCGGACGTGGCTGAAACTGGATGCGGTGCCACAATCGCTGATCGAAGATTCGGCGCGCCTGGCGGAGCTGGAGGGCTTGCTGGCCCATCAACGCGCGGCGCGGCGCCGATCTTGAAGGCAATTTTTCCGACAAATATTGGCTATCGCAGCGGCGAATAACCGAGAATTTCCCGGCGCACGTTCGCCATGGCAGCCAGTTTCGCCGCCGCCACTTGCGCGCTGGCGATCGCGTTGTCAGCGAAGGTGGCAAATCCACAATCGGGAGTCAGCAGTACACGATGTTCGCCAAACAATTCCATGGCGCGCAGGACCTTGGCCCGGATTTCCGATTCGGTTTCAATCGTATCATGCTTCTGGTTGACCACACCCACGCCGATGCGAATTCCGTCCGGCAGGTCCGCCAAAATTTCCATTTCGCCAGCGCGGGGTGTGCATAATTCCAAGAATAAATTCCCGACCGGCAAGTTGTTCAAGAAATCGATCAACGGCGAATAGCTTCCCGACAGCGCGACCGTTTCATCTTTCGACCAATTGCCTCGACAGATATGCATGCCGATCCGCTCGCGAGGCAGATCGGCGGTTAATTGGCGAAACAAATCGGCCGCAAACGCCAATTCTTCGGCGACTGGCAACCGTTCGCCCAACGCACCACACATAAACGAGCGTCCGCCGGCGGGGCGCGCGAAAGCGACTTCGGACAACACCGGTTCGTCAAACTGGACCAGCGTAACGCCCGCATGCAACAACGCATGCAATTCCTCCCGCAAGACGCGCACAATATCGGTCGCCAGGTCCGCTCGCGAATCGTAGGCGCGATCCGAAATACACTCCATCCACATCGTTCGTGTTAACAAATACGGCCCGGGCAACGCGACTTTGATCGGTTGGTTGGTCAACGTCGCGAGAAACTCATATTCATGCACGGCCAACGGTTTTGACCGCCCCAGTGGTCCAAATACCGCCGGATGCCGAACTTCTTTGGCCGGAATATCCAACGCCCGCATCTCGCGCTCAAATTTTTCCGGATCGTCAACATACGGCAACAAATCGATCAGCGGAATCAGTTGACAATTGTCCAATCGGCCACCGACGAAACTGGAATAACTGTCTCGACGTTGCTCACCATCGGTGAATACATCGACACCGGCCGCTTGTTGATGTTGCCAAATCAAACGCACCGCATCATCCGCCGTCGATTGAAATGCACGCTCATCAAGGCGGCCTTCGAGATGTTCGTGAATCGCCGACAACATCCAGCGCGGACGAGGCCAACTGCCGATGCCCATCACTGCCAGGGGTGGGATCAAAATCCCGGGAATCGGTGACGGCAGTTGAATCGGGATCTCGATCGCGCGAATCGGCTGCGTCACCGGCATGCTGTTTTTTTCGTGATCCCGCGTCCGTGATGAAGCTGTCGATTCGGCGGGGTTCAATTTCCGGTCGGGTTCCGCGCTGAGCCCGGTCAGACTCGGCCCAGGCTGTGAAGCAGCCCGGTTTTCGGGTGGCACGAAGCTCCCCTTGCAAACGAGGAACCGCAGTTCGTTGTCGATACCCATCGTATGGACCAGGTCATTCCCAGTCATCCGGCACCAGGCGGGCAAGTCTTCTCGAACGGAAATTTCTCGCGAGCGAATTTCCATCAAGCCCCCGGTGGGGAGCGGATCGATATTTTTTCGGATCAACAACAATAGGCCATTGCCACAATCGAGGTCACCCCCATCAAACGAGATTTGGGGTTGATACGGATGCTCGGGCGGCGATGTAGTCATGGTCAAAATGAGCGGCTAAAAACCTGTCCGGCGGGTGGAACCTAAAACGAAACGCAGGGAGCGTTGTCAGATAAAAACTCAATTAACTTCGCACCACCCACAATGGTCATCCCCGGCACCAGATTGGCTTCTTCCAAACCACGCTTTTTGAAACAGGGCGAGCAGACGTAGACTTTTCCACCCGCTTCCAGATAGTTGGCAATCAACTCCTTCAAGGGTGCAAAGCCCGGTTCATGAATATCGTCCGCGTATCCGCGTTCAGCCAATCGCACACCTTCGGTGCTAAGAAACACCATGGTCTCCTTATCGCATCCGACCGCGGCGTTGGCGATTACAAATCCAACCGTGGCCTTATCAGCATCGTTTTTGGCTTGACTCAGATTCAGGCAAAATTTTCCAGACATGGTTCAGTCTATCCTTCGGGCGATCCAGTAATGAGGGTGTTGTGATTGTAATAGAGAATGTCCGGTCATCGAGCACCAGGCGGGCAAGTCTTCGATCGCACCCGTATCGAGCGCGATCAAATGCAGAATTTGTTGCGGAGCCAGTTTTAGCATTCGCAACTTGAGTTTCAAAATCAGTTCGCCGCAGCCCATGTCACCCGCATCGTAAAAGTCGTTCGCATCGGAAAATCGGGCTGATTGGGAATCGTTGGCGGCGCTCATGACGGCGATTTTAGATCACGGATGTTCTTTGGCAAGTCCGTTTGGTGAAACAGTTCGCAGATGAAAGCCCAGTCGCTTGCCAACCGTAAAAAAATCACCTATGATCCCGCGAACACCGAGTTACTTGGAAATCGAACAAAACTCTGCGGGCAGGTCATGGACCAACGTTTACCACATCTCAATCGACTTCAACCGCTGGCGACCCGCGCCCCGCAGTTGTCTTTCGCTTCCGGCTTTGGCTGACTGCGTTAATTCTTTCGGCGGCGTGTCCGTTGCCCGTGCCCTGGTGGGATTCGCACTCATCGATTGCGATTGACCATTATCTGGCGGGACCTCGATGCTGACTCGTCGAACCTCTTTCGTAATTCATGTGGTTAACTGGTTTTGAGTATTGATTGCAGTTGTCCCCCGCGAGATGTTTTTATGAAGCGATTGCGACCTGCCGATGGGAGTTTCCGCTGGTATTCACTCGGTTGGATCATGGCCGGACTGTTTTTGTTACTTGCCGGTGGCTGTTCGGATGACGGTGCGAAACAGAAACTTGAATTCGGACAACAGACGGTGGAGCGTGGACTGGAAGCCTGGAAGGCTGGCAAGAAACCAGCCGATCTGAAATCCGCCGCGGCTCCCATCGACTTCTTTGACGACGACTGGAATCAATCGGCCAAACTCATTGGTTACACGATCCAGGAGTCGTTCACTGAGCCGTCGGATGGAACCGCCCGGTGCAGTGTCTTGCTCCAAGTGCAATACGGAAATAAACCGCCTCGGCAAGTGCGTTGCGCGTATCAAATCGTCGCCGAACCCGCTGTCGCCGTGGCCCGCGACCCGATGTCGTAATCATTTGAGCGGGAGATGTTGATCGCGACTGACCAGATAGAGAACTGAGATATTTGTGACTGTTTAGAACCTTACTTTTTTTGGAGAGCCGAAATGTTACACCCTTCTATCCGGCGTGCTTTTACGCTGGTCGAACTGTTGGTGGTCATCGCCATCATTGGAATTTTGATTGGTATGTTGTTGCCTGCTGTGCAATCGGTACGCGATGCCGCGCGACGTACCACTTCGTTGAACAATTTAAAACAACTAAGCTTGGCGCTGCACACTGCTCACGACGCAAAGATGATCTCACCGCCGATGTATGGTAGTTATCCTGCGCGGTCACAAACTCCGCCGTTGGGCACGATTTTCTTTCACTTGTTGCCCTTCCTGGAGCAACCCAACCTGTATGCCTTGGGGCCCGATGGATCGCGCTCGGCCCGATTGGAAGTGTTGCATGCCCCCGCCGACCCGTCTTATGATCAAGGCGTTTATACTTTGGATGTGGATGTACCGCCGTGGGCCAGTGCCAGCAATAACCAATGGGGGCTCAGTAGTTACGCCGCGAATTGGCAAGTGTTTGGCGACGAAGGAACCAATTTATCCGGCATTCAAGACGGTACTTCGAACACGATTCTGTTTAACGAAAAATATGCGGTCTCGTCACGACCGTCAGGGTACCCGCTGAAGGGAGCCAACCTATGGGGTTACGGCGTTTTCCCTCCGACGCTGCCTTACGATTATTCCGTGACCTTGCCGGAGACTCATTTGTATGCCAATGGTTATTGGGCCCGTAGCGGATTTGTGAATCGCGGCGGCCCCGTGCCTACGTCCTGGGCCGGTACCACACCTTGGCGTTGCCGTTGTTTATTGCGGCCCGAATTCGGCGTGTCGCCCACCGCTGCGCATCCGCTGAAATCACAAAGTCTGTCCGCTAATCTCGTGCACATGGCCATGGCCGACGGATCAGTTCGCGCTGCAAACTCCGGCGTTTCCGATCCAGCCTGGTCGGCTGGTGAAACGCCGGCCAACGGCGAAAATTTGCGTCCCGATGAATAGGTCACTCTAAATTCGGTTCGCGGGATTGATTGGAACGCTCGTGGTAGTAGTGTGTATTGGAAATAGCCCAGCGTCGAATCGCTGGGCTATTTTTTTGCGCACCCTTCTGAAAGAAGGCCCCGGGTAATCCTCTGGGGTTGATTGATGTGACACGATTGGTTTGCCCCAGCGGACATAGAGAAACATCGTGTGGAACAGACATCGGGTGGACAAAAATACTCTGATTACAAGACACGAATCGAAAAATGTCTTCGTGTGGCTCCGCTGTTCGCGCCCAATGTTCGCCCTGCTTATGACGGACCGTCTGATTGTCAACTATTGTCGTGAGCGAAAAATCGTTTCGATTGCTGTCGGATGAGAGCGAGTTCGTCGGTGCTGACGATCGCGCCGGATCGAACGGTACGCGGCAGGAAGTTATTAACTCCCATTATCGAAGCTGCGCTGCAAGCAGAAAAACCAGGAATTAATCCTACCTTTTGTCATGAAAGATTCTGACAGGCAGTGATTGAGCAGTGCCAATTATTACTTCGAATCGTCTGTCTTTGATAGCGAGAGCGAATGCAGTTGTCGGGCGACTTCCGAAACTGTCGGCACGCCAGGAAGTACGGCGATTACCGCTCCCTGCTGACTCGTAATGATCGTCGCCGGAAGCACATTTTGATCCAAGTGATCTAAGACAATTCGTTTGAAATCTTCTCGCGGCTTGGAACTCCATTGACCATCAAGTTTGTAGGGCGGTCGATTTTTTTCCAGATACTCTGCTAATTGCTCGTCTGATTCCGATTCATCAATGGGTACCCCAATTATTTCCAGATCTCCCTCCGCAAAGAGTTCTCGAAGGCGTCGAAACTGCGGAAGCTGATTCTTGCAATTCGGGCACCAGGTTGCCATGGAAGTGTAAATTGCCATTTTTGCCTGCGGGATGACTGGCGAAAAAAGTTGCTCGTGTTGATCCGGATTGACTTTAATGTCTTGAGCGGTGCGGCCTTCGATCATGTAGCGGGATTGTGTGAAACCACTCCCATCGGCTGAATCTGCTGCATTCTCGAAAATTTTGATCAATTGACCGGCCGGCACATTTTCCAAGTGCTGAGTAATGCCCGACGGCCACTGAATTACAATTGAGTTCACCTGATCATGGTCTCCGATACCAAACATCATGGTGTTTGAGTTTTGGGTGGCCAATCCTTCACCACAGCGAAGTTCGCGAGTAAACGATTGACTTTCAAGCTTGATGGTCGCTTTGACGCCGAATCCGTCGCGGCTGCTGAATTGTGTGGATGGTTGATCCGTTGTGTTGCCGCCAACGAACTGCAGCGCAATCATTTTTCGATTCGCTTGCGTACTGTCAGAAATTGATCCCAGCTGATTGCGGTAAATGCTCAATACCGGGGTGTTGATATTCAATAGGGCAATATCTTGCCAGCCGTCGCGATCAAAATCCCAGATGGCAAATGCTCGACCGTCTTGCGGAGAATCAAGCCCCGAAATGCTGGAGATATCTTGAAATTCGCGTCCAGAATTATTTTGGAACAAATGGTTCCGCTCGTTTCCGCTAAACGACAATTTACCACGTTCCAAACTTGGCAATTCAAAACGTTTGACGTCGACACTACTTTTCCCGGTAACGGGTTCTTTTTCCCAAGCTTTGGTTGATCGAAATGAATCATCGAGAGATTTGTCAGACTGCACGACCGTGCGCCAGTAATTGCTTCACAAATCCAGGTCGATCGCGACATTGGCAGGAGCCGTGTAGTATCCGCTCAGGGCATAGATGTCGCGAAAGCCATCGTTATCAAAATCGAAAAACTGCCCCCCCCATGACCAACCAGCTTTAGCGACCTTCATGTCCGAATCCGCCGACCCCGATACCATTGAAAATTTTCCCTTGTCGCCACGATACAGAAAATTGCCCCCAGCCATTTCGCGAATGCGCGGATCAATATCCGAGATTTGGCTAATGATCCGTTGGCCAGCCTTGCTGTACATATTTGAGACGTATATATCGACCTGCCCGTCGTTATCATAATCGTCCCAGGAGACTCCCATCCCAAATCCCATTCCCGTCAAACCGGCTTCGATGGTAATGTCAGTGAATCCGGCAGCTCCGTCATTGCGCAAAAGATTATCGGGAGCATAGTCATTGGCAACATACACATCCGGATCGCCGTCTCCGTCAAAATCGCTCCACGAGGCTTGGAATGACATGCGCCATAATTCCAATTGGGTGCTTTCTTTAGCCAATTCAAATTTTCCACCGCCAACGTTTTTAAGTAACAAGTTCGGTGGACCGGAACGATTGGTAAAGCGATGGGCTCCGCGGTTGCGCTGCTGAAATTCAGCCGCTTGAGCCTTGGTCATGAAATGTTCCAGCCACAAGGGCAAGCTCTGTTCGGCAAACCGATTGGCTTCTTCGATCGGACTGTAGGTCGAGAAATAGATGTCCAGCAAACCGTCGCCGTTGTAGTCTGCCGAAGAAATTGAGGAAACCAAAGCCGGCAACTCACAGTTTATTTTTTGTGACGACTGGTCAACAAACCGACCATTATCATTGACGAGATACCTCGAACGGTGGCGAGCGCGACCGAGAAACAAGTCGGCGTCTCCGTCATTGTCGAAATCAGCAAAAATAGCACTGGTCGAATCATCAGCGAAGTCCAATCCGAATTGGGCGGCGACTTCTTCGAATGTCCCATCGCCGATATTTCGCAACAGTAAATTGTTGCCATGTTGCATCGCAACGTAGAGATCGTCGAAACCATCGTTATCGATATCAACGACCGCGACGCCGGGATGCTCCAGCGTCACATCCGGGAAAAAAAACGGGTACGTCTCGCCAACTGGCAAAAAGTAATCTTTGCCGGCTAATACATCCGCCGTGATTTGACTGTGGCGTGAGACCGTAGCCCGCTGAAAAAGTGTCCGGTCGTGTAGAGCGTCTTTCAGCACGTCACGGAATAGTGGACCTGACGAGTCCAGTGCTTTTAGTACAACATGTTTCCAAGCAGTGATTTTCCACTCCGACGGATTCTCGGCTGTTGATCGCCGTGCCCAAGTGACTGCCATTTCAATATGAATTCCTGCTTGACTCCCATCACCATAGATCGCCAGCCCATCGAAACCAACGAGTGAATTGAATTCGTCCAACGAATCGGGAAGAAATTCCCCTCGGATGAAATAGAAGCCCGCGTTTTCCCAGTACTGGGTTTCTGCCAGGAAAACTCGCCAAAGTTGGAGTTCGTTAGAATCGACCGACTCCGTCTTGGGCTGGATTGTCCAGCGGCGACGGAATGATCCGGTTTGAGCCACTGGAGTCTTATCGGCAAGCTCAATGGAATCAGACAATTCGACTTGGTCGGCAAACACCCCTTTTCCATGGGAGTCGGGAAGTTGCAGGTTAAGTACGCTGTTCGATAAAGGTCTCAGTTGCGGAGTCAATTCCAACAACAATTCTTCGGAACTTACCAGTTGCTGAACAACCCGATCGTTTTGTGCTGTTTTTGCAGCCTCGTCGCTGGCTTGTTGCCGATGACGCAAATAGGACGACCAAAGGTTGAAACCCAAAAAGGCAACACTCAATAAAACGACAATCAGGATTTGCAGCTTGTGGTTTGTTTTGAAATCGTGAGTATTCATCGCAATACACTTGTTAAAAATCCAATTTCCATTGGCCGTTGACACCACCTGAATTGTAAAAAGGCTGAGCGACATTCGCCCAGCCTTCCCAATTAGTTGCTAAAATAATAATCTTCGATCGCCTAGCTGCGACGTCGTCGCGCTACCATACCGACCATGCCCAAACCCAGCAACACAATGCTGCCCGGTTCTGGAATTACGGCGGGACCCTGAATCGAAGTATCGTCGATCCGTGCGGTCCCCGTGTTGCCACCTTGGAACGACTGCAAGGCAATCACTGCTCGCAATTGCACAGCACCGGTTGGTGCAATGCCACCAACGGTATATTGCGCATAGGCGTTGGTAAATGCATTGGTCAATTGAACGCGACTGATTTCTGCACCACCGCTGTTGATCCATTCGATACGATATTCGTTCGCGACATTGAAGGTACCCGGAGCGGTCTTAGCGAAGAAACTAAACGAATACGCGCTACCAACCGTGATCGCGTTCTCGATTTGTTGAATTCCAGCAAAAGAATTTCCGGCGTTGGCAATCACGATTTCTGCATGTTGGGCTCCGCTAAGTGGATCAATCGTATTTTGTCCAACTCCGGTCGCACCTGGTCCAGTAAATCCAAACCAATTGTTGTCCGTTGGCACCCCGTTCACTGGTCCCATCGGACTTTCAAAACCGAGATTTCCGCCCAACTCATCCGCTCGGACTGCGGTAACGGTTGTTACGATGGCCAGCACTGCCACGCACATCGTTCCAAATTTGTTTAGTTTCATCTTGTTGTTCCTCATTGAAAAAAACGTGTCAAAAAATAGTTCGATTGAAGACGAACAGTCTCCCGTCTTGCTGTGAAAACGGTTTCAAGAATGCCTGCCTGCCTCCAGTTTAAATTCGTCGATTGCGAATGTCAACTAATCTAGACCAAATAATCGTCTAGGGGTAAAGAAAATCACCTTATCAGCGGTCCAATATTTGCAAAATGATGCTATTTGTCTTGTTTAGTGGCGTTTTTGGAGCTTCCGCGTCGGCCTTGGCCGAAAAATCTCGGTCTGGCGGAAGTTTTTGGGTAAACCGCCATTTTGCCGAACAACCGACCCGTTCTTGGAAGTTTGCCGAAAAAGGTTGCATTGGGGAGTTTACCTGGGGACGAATCCGGCCGGTTTGATTTCAAGCTTGAAGTTGGAGGCCCCGGGGAATTGGGCGAGCGGCAGTTGGAAATCTACCAATCGTACGATGGGCACCCTTGTTCGCCGTGCACCTCAACCAAGGTAAGCGGACATGGACGTCCGTTTTATAGGTAATTTGCTTGCTGCCATATTGGTAAGATTGGTTGGTGATATTGGCGTGGTGGTATTGGTTTGGATGCACTTGCTTGGATCAAAAGTAACGAATCGAAAAAATTTCTGGCGTGGCCATCGTTGCCAATTTGAATATCATAAGTCTTTCGGCGGAATTTGTCCGTGGCAGGCGTTCATCGTTCGATTCGAGTTTCTAGCAATCCTCGTCATTGGAGTCAGATATGTTGCGGTTGGGGTTAATTAGGTTTTTTTTGTTGGCCGCTTTGCCTTTTTCGGGCAGCGCCGGAGCTCAAGTGTTTCCAGACGATGGACACGAACGTTCGGCCAGCTATCAATGGGTTGACATCATGTTGGAGACTGCCGCCCGAGATGTGCAACGGATTGGAGCGCGACCGACGATTCTCTCGCGGCAAATGGCGATTCCGTTAACGGCGATGTTTGATGCTTGGGCGGCCTATGACGACAAAGCCGTGGGTTCAATCCTCGGCGGTGCGCTCCGCCGACCAGAAATCGAGCGAACTCAAAAAAATAAAGAAACTGCCATCGCCCATGCGATGTACCGAACCTGTTTGGATCAATATCCAGATTTCCAGCAGTACTTGACTAAGGAAATGCAACGCATGGGATACGATCCGACCGACGAGTCGGAGAATTTATCATCTCCCATCGGCATCGGAAACCATGTCGCAAGGGTCATAATCGAATTTCGGCACAATGACGGAGCAAACCAGTTGGGAAACGAGCTGGGCTCCGGCGGCGGCCCTTTTAGCGACTACACCATGTATCGACCGGTCAATTCGGTTGACAAAATCATTGATCCGGACCGCTGGCAACCGATTCCGTTTGATGACGGCAAGGGAGGATCGGTTACGATTGGATTTTTGACTCCGCACTGGTATCGTGTGCAGCCATTTGCGTTGGAGCGTGCTGATCAGTTTCGACCGGGACCACCACCCTTGGTCGGCGATCCCAAATTGCAGCGAGAGGTCGACCAATGTGTTGCGTTCAATGCAACCTTGACTCCGGAACAAAAGGCGATTGTCGAATTCATGCGGGACGGCCCACGATCGACAGGCCAATCTGGGCACTGGCTGAAGTTTGCCCAAGTCGTTTCGCGCCGCGACAAGAATAATCTGGATCGCGATGTGAAATTGTTCTTTACGGTTGGTAACATTTCGCTGGACGCGTTTATTGCTGCGTGGGATACAAAGCGATACTACGATAGTTCGCGACCGTGGACCCTGGTTCGGCATTACTATGCCGGCACAACGATCTCCGGCTGGGGTGGGCCGGGACAAGGAGTGGTCGATTTGCCCGCCGATCAATGGCGCCCGTATTCCCCTTCCACGTTTGTCACACCGCCGTTTCCCGGATACGTTTCCGGTCACAGTTGTATTAGTGGAGCCTGTGCCGAAGTTCTCAAGCTGTTCACAGGCAGCGACGAATGTGGTTTTGTCGAACCCCGGCATGCCGGCGAATTGACCGAGCCAGGTTTTACCTGTCAACAAATGCAGCAGCGCGATGGCAAATTGCCCGGGGAAAATTCGGACGGCCAGCAAATCAGTTGCGAAATTCAATTGCCGATCCCCACGTTTACTGCTGCTGCCGAAATGGCTGGCATTTCGCGCGTGATGGGTGGCTATCACATTCAAGCCGACAATGTTGCAGGACTAAAGCTGGGGCGAGACATTTCGAATTTCGCCTGGCCCAAGATCCAAAAATATTTCGACGGCACAGCGGAATTCAAACCTCACCCAATCGTGACTCGAAACAAAATCCTGGCACGCTGAATTTGACTCGCCAACCATTCGCCGCAAAACCATTTATAAGGTCCAAGCGATCTTATCAAACACTATTCGAAGCCTTGCTCCGCGTTGGGGGTTGAGTTGGTTGACCCAGTTGATTCTTCCAATCAGGTGCTCGCGAAAGTGAGGATGCCGATCGCGGTTTTGAGTGGCCGGTCCCTGTCGGACACAGTTGAACAAAATCGCTTTCAGTTGATCAAACTCCGTCCGGAGCAGGTTGGTTGATCGATTGATAACAATTCCGGCAGCCGATTGTCGAGTCGATTTCCGCATCCGGCGAGTCTTGCGATGATGGACGCGAAAGCCTTCCTCTAAGGCAATCGCGGCGACTTGACTTGCGAACGGAACGGCTTGGCGGGCGAACGACGTTCCCCCCGAAAACAATAAATCATCGGCATAGCGAGAATAAACGATGTCGGTCGCAACGGATAATCCGTCCAATCGGCAATCCAATCGATAGGCTATCAGATTGGCCAGTGCGGGTGATGTGGGAGCGCCTTGCGGCAAATGCATGCGGTGATACAGCGACAGGATCCGGTTTCGTTCCTCTCCATTGGCGATCCCGTTGGTCAACTCAAACAATGTCGCCGGGGTGGTCGAACACGTACACAGGTTCGTCAATGTCTGAATAACGTCATAAGGATAGCCCAGACTGCGAAAGAGCCCGAAAATACGCGCGGCGTCGATTGTCGGAAAAAAATCTTGCAGGTCCATGCGCATCACAAATGGCTTCCCGACATGGGCCTGCACATAACTCAAGGCGGAGCGACCCGCCACAAAACCATGCGCCGAAGTGTGACACGGAACGCAGTTTAGCAGTTCCGACAACAGTCGTCGCTGCACCGTCTTGAGTCGATACTTGGGTGCCTCCAGAATTCGTATGCCAGTCGATCTTTTGCGCACCGCGGTAATCCGGTAGTGTCGGCGATGCTGAGCGGACAACCAATCGAGCCATCTGATGGGAGTGTCGACCAACGCAGCCAACTCCCTGATGGAGTTGATTTGGGGCAGCGACCAGGTTGGGGTAACCGCCAATCCCGCCCGCATGGAGGAGGGGCGCGCCCGGCTTTGCTTCCGCAATCGGTTCAGCAATCGCGGAGAAATTCCCGACAATAACGGACAAAATTCACTTAGTAGATACGCTTCCAGCAGGCGTCGAGCGGGTGGACTGGGAAAACGCGCCAGCATTCGTTGACATGATTCTTCCAATCCGACCGTTGCCGGGAAGGAGCATGATTGCAACAAATCGACAACTTCGGTTTCGACCCACCGCGAATCAATAATCGTTTGCGCGAGCAATTGCGCTTTGGTAATTCGATTCAAAGTGCCTCCCGAGAAAATCAACGACCGACAATCCAACGAATCTGGTTTGCGATGAGGTGAGGTGCGACGGTAGTCGCACAGCACCTCATCAATGCATTGGAGAGATCACGCAATCCGCCTGGGTAACCCAGGCGAGACAAATCCATGTTACGCAAGGTGACACGTTTTTGTCGGCTTGAATTGCCGGTCGCGGTTAGCAGCTTATACGATCGGACTTCGTTTGCAAATCAGCGGTTCAAAAAACCAGCGTTCCGAGTTCTCTGCGATCAAATGGATCGAAACGCGGAAGCCTGGTTCCGCATATTTCCTTGAGGAACGCTGGGGTACACAGGCTACGCCGTCAAAGATTTTGGAGGCGGTGTTGAGAAGATTAGCCGTTTTGGCGCTAGCGGCCTGTTGAGTTAGTGTTTGTTTGCGTGATTGTGAAAATATGTTTTTGTCGCGAATGGGTTGTTGCCGTGCTGGGCGGAGAGGGGACGTTCACTGGAACTTCGCAATCGCCACCATGGCGAGTTATTC
>JANNPW010000093.1:0-31658 GCA_031400405.1 Mariniblastus sp. | reverse complement strand
AACGGCGCGTTTTTAATACCACCGGCTTGTCCGGTGGATTGTTGTGTTTTTTGCTACAAACTTGCTGGGCCATTGATTCGTTCTTCAGCCGGATTCGCCTTGGGCGAATCCGGCTGAAGAACGAGGTGAATGGGGGGGATCCTTGGGTGTAGCTCAAAGCCGAAGCTTCCGCTGGACAAGCCAGCGGGATTCCAAAACGGTTCACTACCCACGAAACAAACTTGTGTAGATACCAATGGGCAAGCCTGTGGGATTTCCGGTCTGTTCGTCATTTCATGTTAAAACATTTTCGTCAGGCCACCCCGGCCCCCTCGCCACACAAATTCTCCCGCCAATCGGCGGTGAGGCTTGCGGCCCACCTGGGCAAACGCGACAAACGACTTGTGTCGGACGAGCAGCCCGGTGGCCCGGGCTAAGAAACTTAACTGTGCGTTTGGCCTGAAAAGACCATCGGACGTGCAAGGATTTAATTGGTTTCGAGCCGGTCCTGGCAGTTTGGCTTGCCCCGAAATGAAGCCCGGAACGGGAGAATTCTTGGTTTGAATTCCAGTTGTTTCGTCTTTGCCGAGCCCAGGCCACCCGTCCGGCCCGAATCTGAAGAAAAATATCGGAAAATTTAATATTTCCTTGACATGCCAATTGAAACGATTAAATTAAACGATTGCATTAGGGAATGTATGTCACCTAACTTTCACGGGAACATTCAACACACTTTAACCATTTGAACGTTTTGGCTTTCCCATTTTGGCGAACTCCTACTGTTTTGTTTTTGAATCACTTTCATTTTTTTTTCTGGAGACACAGCATGAAAAAGAGCTTTTTGATCCTGCTATGCAGCCTGTTACTGGCTGGTAATGCCTCGGCGGACTTGTTCACTGGCGGTGGTGGAATGAACCTTGCGGATAATACTACCAACTCAGGTACTTTAACCGTCGTACCAACCGGTACCATTGCCTCGTTTGATAACTTGATTATCAACATGACAACTCAGCATACATGGCTGGGCGACATTACGTTTACTCTGCAATCACCGACTGGAACGCAAGTACAGATCATGCGTCGGCAGGGTGCCAGCGGAGCAGGGAACTCTGGTGACCTGCAAGTCGGCTTGCACACGTTTGTTGATGATGGATCTGGCAGCAACATGCCGTTCGTGAACGGCTCTACCAATATGGCCGGCGGTACAACATGGAATCGCTCTAACAATCCAGCCAGCACCACACTTGTCCCAGCCATCAACCCAAACACTTACGCCAGTTTCGCCGGCCAAGTTGTGAACGGCACATGGACCCTGTTCGGTCAGGACAGCGCAGGCGGAGATGTGGGCGTTGTTGGTGATTGGTCGATGAATATCACGCTGACAGCGATTCCTGAACCCGGCAGCTTGGTAGTCCTTTCGGTTTTTGGTTTGGTCGGCTTGGTTCGTCGTCGTCGCGTCTAAGCGAGTTGAATGACGGCTAAAACCGATAATTAATTGAACATTGGGCGACTCGCTTTCGAGTCGCCCTTTTTTTGTGCTGAGTTGCATGCCTCGAACCCTCTCAATCCAGATTCCTGTGGCCCTCGTTCTCGCAGGACTGGCTGGGAATCCCGGAACTGAACCGAATAAATCCACTATCAACAAGCCCACAAATCGATCGGACTCTAATGCTGCCAATTCCGGAAATTGCCTTTCAACACGTCGGCTCCAATCCAGTTTCGTGATTCACAATAAAAAAAGCGAACCGCCCGGGCTCGCTTTTTGTTCGTCGAAAGTTGATTGAGCACCTGGCGACTATCCAGCCTGCGCTACAAAACTGGCGGGGGTGGGACTGATTACTGATGCCAGCTCCACAGTCATCTCGGCGATTCCGAACGGAGCAAGTTCGCCGCGCAAGACTTTGACATCGCGCGGGGCTTTGATTCCCAGTCGGACTGTATTGCCTTTGACCTTCAAAATTTGTATTTCGATTTGTCCGTCGATCAAAATCGTTTCGTCAATTCGTCGTGTTAGTACCAACATTTTTTAGTTCCTTGGTTTGTGGTGTGTATCTTGCATGTTCACCGAAGACTGGTTCATCGCAGGATGGATTTCCTTTTCTGTTATTAATTTTCGCGACAACCGGGACACAGCTGGTCACGACTCCGAAAAATCTTGAGGAAATTTTTTGGCAAACCAGAATCGGACCAGCCAGCTCACCGATAAATGCTCCCCAATTGGCATTTTTTTCGGCTTGTGACACGTTGCCACCGCACAAACTGCTAGCAACATCTGGTAAAGAATTCCGATTGTCCGGATTGGTCGGGCGCGACTTTTCCGGTTTCAACGGTTATGCGATTTTTTCCGAATGAACGGTGTCACGTTTTCCGATTTTCGTAGTTGTAGGGTAAATAGGACCCGACGCTGACGTTGGGGTCAAACGTTTACCCTGAAAAACTCGTACAAAATGTTGTTATCCGGTTTGGAAAGAATATGACTCGACGAAATACTCTGGGACGGTGGCTACCCGCCGGACTCTTGGCTGTGGCGGTTGGATGCATTATTCCAACGAAGGCAACCGCCTTTCAAACCGTTGGTCCGTTTCCCTCGCGGTTGGAGGACGCCTTGCAACCGCCAGCCAAACAGACCCGACTAAAGAGCAACCAACGTAGTGGAACGGTCTACCGCACGTCGAAGCTGAGTCCCGAACCGACGACGACCACGCCACAACGTGCCGAAGACTGGTCCTGGTTCGGGACGGTGATGTATTTTCCAGCGACTACCGAAAGCAATACTCAGGGCAATCGCGAAAGCAGCGTAAATCGGCCATCGCCGGAAACACCCCGTGGTGTCGATCAGAATGCTAAACCATTGCTGAGTGAACGGTCACAACGCTCGACTACCCCATTTCGGCTGGCTTCGTCTGGATTGCCAACCGATCCCAAGCTTGCTAACAATTCGCTGTTGGAGCAATCGCGGTCCGCTTCGAACGCCTTGGCTTCCAAAACAAAGGGTCCAACGACCTCTCGTTCGGTATTGACGATCAACTCGATCCTGACGACTTCCCTGACCGGTTCCCAGGTCTTGGCAATTGGGACGGAAGAGAACTTCCAGATTGAGATCAAAAATCCGTCGGATTATTTGGCAAATGACATAATCGTTCAATTGACCCTGCCCACTGGCTTGATGATTCTCAATCTCGATCGTCAGGCTTGGCTGGACGAGCAGGCCAGAACCGTTTCGTGGAGAGTGGTTTCGCTACCGCCCGGTGCATCGGAGACGATTCAATACCGGGTCAAGAGTTTGAGTCGGGGAATGCAGATCCAAAAAATTGCCGTCGGAATGAACGACCAATTTCAGAGTATTGTGGAACACCAAACGGAAATCACAGCGGGCGACTAAGAAATCAGAATCAACTGAGGAAGTGCACACCTTGCGACTTGGATTTGCAAAACACGTCACGCGGATCTTGATCAACAGACGCGTGCCGTCACACCAGGAAACCCGGAAGTTTTATGTCATGCTACGATTATTAAAAATCCACTCGGTATTGAGTTTCAGCTTGGTTGTCGGCTTGAATGCCAATGGACTCGCTTGCCAAATTCCTGCGCAGCCCGATGCTGCAAAACCTGACGTTCAAGTTGCCAGTCCGCTGGGCCATGCATCCAACAGCGGGCTGACCGAATCGAATTCGCCACCATCCATCGTCGTGCGACCCACCTCCAATCCAGCAATGCCAGCCGTTGATTGTCAAATCGAATTCGAACCGATGAGCGGCGAAAATGAAAATCAATACCGGCTGAAACTGGTGCTTCCGCAATCCGTGCGCGAGATCGAAATCCTGCCCCAGGCACACCACGACAATCGCCGTCGCACGCGAGTCGTGATCGAACAGGGATCTGATTTGTTGGAACCGGTGTCTACTCCTGTCGCACCATTACTGCCGTCGACGAGTCCTTTGACATCACTCCATGATCCATTGCCGTTGACGAATGGCCGTCAGGTTGTGAAAAATCCCCACTTTCGAACTGCGAATCCACTGGGCTCAGCATCGCCGTTTTTTGCCGGCAATCCGTACGTTGCCGCAAAGCCGCCGCGTTCCCATGAGACTGCGTCCCTGACGCTTGGCGACGCCGTTCAATTGCCAGGCAGCAAAACAGATACGGCCGTAAGCAACCCGCCGCGCAATACGGTCAAACTTTCCATGGCTGGTCCGAGAAATCTCGACTCGGGTGAACAGGTCGAATTTGAAATTGCATTGCATAACGATTCGCCCGTGGATTGTCGCGGTCTGATTGTACAACTGCGAATTCCGGACGGCCTGGAAATTTGTCAGTTGGATCGAGTTGCCTGGCTGGATCAACGAACACAAGTCATCACATGGGAAATTTCGCAACTGCCATCACAACAACGCGAGTCAATCCGCTATTTGGCTCGCTCTTCCCAGCCGGGCGAAAAAGTTCAACACGTCATCGTCGCCATGGCCGGCGAATTGATGGCTCAAACCGATTTGCCGACCCGCATCGTTCAACCGGCCACGCTGAGCCGAACGGTTCACCATTTCTCGGATTCGGACGCCAGCCTGGCCTCATTCAACGAGTAGATCATTCCATCCCTGGAGTTGGACGATTTCACGCTGTCGGCTGCGTTTTGCCAGTAAATATGCCTGACCCGCGAACATCGGCTGTGGTAAACTGTCTGTCCCGTCGCTGTGTCCGAATCAACCCGTCCATGATCATTCGCTACGTTGGTTAACGCGGTACGATCTACAGGGAAACCGAGACGATTACCTAATTGCAACTAGATGAGCAGAGCCCACCGTTGTCCGCCGAACTCATTGAACTTGAAAAACAACTCGCGCTGTCCCTGACTCGCGATCAGTTTCGGTTGACGCAGCGTCTGCAACGCTTGAAAAAAACGTCGCCCACCGCTGCCGATTACGCGGAACAACTTGCCAGCTTGACTCATGGACTAGCGCAATCAACACGCGCCAGACAACAACGCATAGCTCAGCTCCCGAAGCCCGGCGTTGATACTGAGCTGCCCATCTTTGCGCGCCAACAGGAAATTTGCCAGGCGCTGCAAGATCACCAAGTCGTGCTGGTCAGCGGGGCAACCGGCAGTGGAAAATCGACTCAGCTTCCCCTGATCGCTTTGCAAGCTGGTTTTGGAACCGGGGGCCTGATTGGCCACACGCAACCGCGGCGCATCGCAGCGCGCAGTGTGGCCAGTCGCATCGCCGAGCAAATCGGCAGTCCGTTGGGGACCGACGTCGGTTTCAAAATTCGGTTCGCGGATCAAACCAGTGCACGGACCTACGTTAAATTGATGACCGATGGAATCTTGTTGGCGGAAACCCAGACCGATCGATTCCTTGAACAATACGAATTAATCATTGTCGATGAAGCGCATGAACGATCGTTGAATATTGATTTTTTGCTTGGGTATTTGAAACGAATTTTGCCGCAGCGAAAACATCTGCGATTGGTGATCACCTCGGCCACCATTGATACCCAACGCTTTGCCGAACATTTCTCAACGCCCACATCGCAAGTGCCGATTATCGACGTTGAGGGTCGCTCGTATCCGGTCGATATTCAATACCATCCGCCACCGATTACGCTGGACGACCAATCCCCAATCGATCTCGAAGATCACGTGATCGACACCATTCGCAGCCTGGCGGCAACCGACGATGGCGACATGTTGGTTTTTCTACCCACAGAAAACGACATTCGTTCGGTTCACAAACGACTGCGGTCGATTCAATTGCCGCGCCGCCAGTCAGAAATTTTGCCACTCTACGCCCGGCTTTCTACGGCGCAGCAAAGCGAGATCTTTTCCCCCAGTTCGCGGCGCCGCATCGTACTTGCGACCAACGTGGCCGAATCCTCGTTGACCGTCCCGCGGATTCGTTTTGTGATCGACACTGGCACCGCGCGGATTAGTCATTATTCCCCTCGCAGCAAAGTACAACGCCTGCCTATTCAGGCGATCTCTCGTGCATCAGCTGACCAACGCGCTGGCCGTTGTGGTCGCGTCGGACCGGGTGTTTGTGTCCGTTTATATAGTTCCGAGGATTTCGCCGCCCGCCCGCAGTTTACTACGCCGGAAATTCGCCGCACCAATCTGGCTTCGGTAATCTTGCAAACGTTGTCGATGAAACTGGGGAACATTGACGAGTTTCCATTTCTGGATCCTCCTCGCCCCGAGTCGATTCGGGACGGGTTCAAGACCCTGTTTGAATTGAATGCGGTCGATTCTCATCGGCGCCTGACGAACTCGGGCAAACAATTATCCCGCTTGCCCGTCGACCCGCGAATTGGCCGCATGTTGTTCGCTGCTGACCAGGAAAATTGCCTGACAGAAATCTTGATCATTGCCTCCGGTCTGGAGATTCAAGACCCGCGAGTTCGTCCCGCCGAAAAGAAAAAATCAGCCGACGCCGCTCACGAAAAATTTGTCCATGACAAATCGGATTTTTTGACACTCTTAAATGTTTGGGATTTTTTTCATCAACTGAAATCCGAGTTGTCGAAAAGCAAATTGCGGCTGGCCTGCGAAAAAAACTTTTTGTCCTACTCGCTGTTGATCCAATGGCAAGACATACATCGTCAACTCGGTGCGATGATTGGCGAACAGGGATTGAAACCTCATCGGCGACAAAATGATTATGGCGCGATCCATCGCAGTTTGCTGGCCGGGTTATTATCGGGCATCGCGTTGCTCGGCGATCGACACGAATACTCGGGAGCCGGTGGAATTCAATTTCATTTGTGGCCGGGATCGGGAATTTTTGAATCCAAACCTCAATGGATTGTCGCTGCGGAAGTTGTCGAGACGTCGCGACGGTATGGACGAACCGTTGCCAAAATCGCCCCGGAGTGGATTGAACCACTGGCGCAACACCTGGTCAAATCACGCTACAGTGATCCCCATTGGAGCAAGAAACAACAATCGGTGCAGGCATCCGAACATGTATCGCTCTGGGGATTGCCGATCGTTAACGGCCGAACGGTAAACTATGGTCGGATCGATTCCACCGTAGCGCGCCAAATTTTCATCCAGGAAGGACTTGCCCATGACGGATTGGTGGACAATTTTGACTTTCTCGCGCACAACCGCTGGGTGATCGAGCAGATTAGCAACGAGGCTTCCAAGACCCGACGACGGGATTTGATTATTGACTCCCACACGATCGAGACGTTTTATTTGGAGCACCTGCCCGCCGATATATACGACAAAGTCTCGCTCGCGCAGGCGCTCAAAAAATCGGCCGAGCTCGATACCCAGCTGCGGATGACCCGCGCCGATTTGCTACCCCAACCAGCCAGCGCCGATGCAGCATCGATGTTTCCGGACCAAGTCAAAATCGGTTCGATGAACATCCCGATGCAATACCGATTCGCTCCAGGAGCAGTCGATGACGGAGCCACGATCCGACTTCCCCTGGCCGGCATTGGTCAGCTGGACGACGTTCAATCAGGCTGGTTGGTTCCCGGCCTGATTGAGTCCCGCATTCTGGCGTTGATTCGCAGTTTACCCAAGGGACTTCGCCGCAACCTGGTTCCCGCACCGGAAACGGCCGCGCGGGTGGCCGCGGAAATCGAATTCGGTCGGGGCAATTTCGTGGAGGCAGTATCGCGCCACTTGACTCGAATCGGTGGCGAACCGATTGTCGCAGCGAACTTCGACACCTCGAAAATTGATGAACATTTGCAAATCAATTTGCAAGTGGTCGATGAATCCGGAACCGTAATTGCGCAGGGTCGTTCGGTCAGCCAAATTCGAAACCAATTGGGCTCGGTACATGTTTCGAATATCGTTGAGGTCGAAGACCAGGCCTGGCAACGGGACAGCTTGCACGAGTGGTGCTGGGGTGAACTGCCGTTAAAAGTCAGTATCACACGGGGAGGAACACAATTGGACGCCTTTCCCGCCATTGTGGATCAAACCGAGTGCATCGGTCTGCGACTGACCGATTCTCGAGCCGCTGCCGACCGGCAAACACGAGTTGGGCTGGTACGTTTGTTTCAGCTGCTCAATCGCAAATCGATCAAGTCACAAATCAGTTGGCTCCCCGACCTGGATCGTCATTCCATCGCCATTTCCCGTTGTGTCCCCGTTGCCAAAATCAAGCCACAATTGGGGGACTTGATCGCGCGCGTGGCCTTTGTCGAGCGCGAAAAAATTCCACGCCTCGAATCCGAATTTATGGCTTTGCAATCCAGGGCCATCGAACGCATTGGAATTGCGACTCAGGACGTCGCGAAATGGTTGCCGAAATTGGCGACTTCGCTGCATCAAGTCCAATTGGCCTTGGACGAATTGCCGTCCCGTTTTTCGAGCCCGCAGGAGGATTTGCGAAAACAACTGGAGCAATTGATGGCGGGCGATTTTCTGGTTCGCTCGCCATGGAATTGGTTGCAACAGTTTCCACGGTTCCTGGATGCGATGAAATATCGAATCGACAAATGTACATCGACGGATCCCGCCAAAGATCGCGAATCGACGGAGCAGGTCGACAAGTATTGGAAACGGTATGAACAGGCGGCGGACTATCAATCGAAACAGGCGATCGTCGATCCGGAACTCGACCAGTTTCGCTGGATGATTGAAGAGTTCCGCGTTTCTTTGTTCGCCCAAACATTGGGTACCAGTTTGACAATCTCCGCGGCGCGTTTAGACAAGCAATTGGAAAAAATCCAAATTTAGCACCGTCCAATTTTCGGAGTTCGCGGGTCCCAATCCAGGGTCGACAGCCGATTCTCTGCTGCTCCATTTTCATAAAAAAACCCGGTATTCAATTGCTTGAACGCCGGGTATTCGTCGGTTAAAAAATGACCCCAACGGGATTCGAACAAAACGAAAAAACCCGCGGAAAAACAAGAGGCTTGGCGTTTGTCCCCCCATACGTCACCCCACCGGTTCCCATCACCCCCGATTTGATCGAGCTGTTGAAAGCGTGGGAATCCTTGGATGAATCGGAACGGGTTGATCTGTTGGGCTATGCGCGATCCCGTTCAACGGTTTGAGGTTGACCAAAACTACTGAAAATCCTCGAAAAAACATTAGTTCTCGGGTTGGGAGTCTCAAAAAAGTCGGGCCTAAAACCGGTCTGATCGCCCATTAGGGGTTCCAGTCTCGTTCCCAAGCATATCTTCAATTCCGGGACTTTTTTCCGTTTTTAGCTAAATATCTTGCAATTGCGGATCACCTAATCAAACTAAATTCCGCGCACTGAACTGTTCTGGTAATATGGTTCAATGCAGCAAGATGGGTGGGCAAGAGTGCGTTGCAAATTTGAGCCCACAGCTTCACTTCCAAAACTCGTTTTCTAGAAAGCAACCTATGGTAATTCAATCTTTCATCTTGCGTTCTGTGCGGGATCATTTCAATATCCTGGCTGTTGGATTGATACTCTTGCTCTCACATGTCCCAGCACATGCGGGGCTCATATTTACCGCTTCCGGTACCGGCACATCAGGCCATGCCATCTCCGGAACCGCTGAGTTTGATTTTGTGACGCATAATTTCGGTTCGGGTTCGGTGAACGCTATTCAGATTACGCTTTCGAACACGGCAGCCGCAACGACACAACGCGGCAACTTGATTACCGGTTTGTTTTGGAACATCGATGGTAATGCGGGTTCGCTGTCAACCACCGCAACCGGATTTAATGGTCTGGCGGCGAGCGTTTACACGAACAGTTCGGGAGCCACAACTTCGAATGTCGATATCTCACCTGCTGTGAAAAACACCGCCACGGACGGCACTTGGCAGCTTTCAAATGGCGCGTTTGGCACCGCAAACAGCGGCGGTAGTTATGCCGCGTTCGAATACGGAATCGCAACTGTCGGCATGGGTCTAAATGGTTTCAATGGAGCGGATGTCAATGGCGATGATTACGGCATTTTCGGCGGTGCCGTTTCGGGCCTCTCGGCAAGCAGCGTCAGTGGTGCTCTGCCGCTAATTAAAGACTCAGCAAAATTCTGGATTCCTAGACCGAACTCATTGACAAATCTGAATCAGTTCGGAAACGTGAGAATTACGTATGGGTCGCTACCAGACAATTTCCTTACGGCCGTTCCCGAACCCACATCGTTGGTTATGGTGGGCTTGACCCTGGTCGGAATGGGTGGCGTGCGGAGACGTCGGTCGCTAATGACAAAGTCCACGAACTGAGAGGGCTTTGACTTTGATCTCGAATCGAGGGACGCAAACGCGTCCCTTTTTTTGTACACGCCACTTGTTTTGTCCCGTTGACATCGTCCTCAATATCCTCAAAACAAAATCGCTGATGGCTGTTGATGGCCGGGGTGTACAACAATACATGCTGCCGCACTGAGGACCGTACCCGCAGGCTTGTAGATATTTCTAGTTAGAATATGGCGTTTTTTATGGGGGGGGCAGTGAAATTTCAGTTGTTTCAGTGCACCGTGACCCCATGGACCGAGTGAATAAACTTTATGCACAAATCACTTTTCCAAGGAGCATAACAAAATGACTGGAGCACGATCAAAAAGCGGGGGCGATCGGAGCTTGGGTGTCGATAACTTTCCGCAGTCAATGCCGACAAAGCCAGAGAATTTGCCGGCGAGGCAAACGGTAATTTGGAATGAACTGCTGGAGCAAATACCAAACGACGCTTTGCGAAGTATCGACTCGCATCAACTGACATTATTGGTGGAGCTGCTGACACAATCTGAGGCCTTGGCTTTGCTTGTCAGGGCCGACGCTACCGATGGAGGGAGTCAGAGGCTTTATCTTGCAGTTTGCGATCGGGTGGCAAAACTTTCCGCAATGTTTGGGTTAAGTCCAAGGTGTCGATCTGCAATGCGAATGGAGATACCCACTGGCGAAAGCGATCCATTCCTTGACTATCTGGCCGACGTAAAACTGGCAAGGCAGGCCTATGTTCCTCAGTAGTGGTACAATTCGGCGGTTTGCAAAAGATCTGACCTACCGGTAGTCACACAGAAACAGGCGAGGCAAATTACTCTTTGGGACGCCCACCCTTTTAAGGTACTTCCGGATTGTCGCCAAGTTTTGCGCGGTTGAAAACCAGCCCAAGTCTCAAACATACAGTCCGACGTTTTTTAATACGTGGGGGAGGGGGGCGAGTTGCCTAAAATCGCAATCGGCTACAATCTAATAGCGGCACCGGGGCACCGGGCTGGAACGCTGCCCTGCAATTCAGCAAGCCGCATTTTCTGATTCGCTGCGGGGCAGAAAGCAGGGCAAGCATGAACGACCGGGCTATCGAACTCGCCAACGAAATGGTTTCACGGCTGGAAGCGGGGGCGACAAAACAGGCGTTTCAAAGTGTTGCCGAATTGTCTATTGAGTTTTGCGAGTCAATTCCGGTCGATGTCAAACGGGGGTCGATACCGTTTTTGATTTATCAGGTTCGCCGTGGCACGGTTGCTGAACCCCATGCGGAATTTTGGGCGGAAATTTTGCGGGCGAATCCGACGCGAGCATACATTGCAGACCAAGCGAAACGATTGCAATCGTACGTCGCCGAATCATGGCAATATTATTTCACCGACCCGTTTCGAATCGGTACACAGTGCGAAACCGGCGTATTATGGTTCAATGAAATCGTCGGCCGAAAAAACGTTACCATGACCGACCACACTGGCGTTCAATCAGTTGTGGAACAATGTCAAGTTTCTGAGCGCATGTACAATTTGACGGAAAATCAAACCAAAGCGGTTGCGATACTGAATCAATGGATTCGGTTTTTGCGGGGCGACGTAAAAGAAAATGTCGGCGAAACAATCCGACGAGCTGCATTGCGTGCCGTGGTGGATGGCGGATTGTCCGGCGTGCTGAATCAGGCTGATTCCTGTTCTGCTGTTGATAAGGCGTCGGCTACCATGTCCGATATGCTTAAAAAGGATTCAGGCTATTACGATTGGACCGTTGATCAATGGGCAAGCCATTTGTGCAGGGGTAAAAAAACGATCATCAAAACTGCTGCTTGGAAGCAAGTGCTTGGTTGGCGAAATGACAACAAAAAATCCGTGAAAGTTTCCGATCCTAGTTTCAAAGAAAACTAGAAAATAGTTTCGATGCGGAAAAATCCGGATGAAATGAGTTTCCAATAGGAAAATCTAACTGATCTAGGAAACCGTGACAGGGAACCTTAGAGGGCAAGATATTTTGTCTGCCCCATGTTTTCTGCTGAGAGGTTTCCGAGATGCCTAGGAAAGTTGGCCGAGTTGCGTCGGCGGATAAAATCGCAACATTGCTGAGGGTTTATCGAGCGGCTGTTCAATCGGGCGATGATGGCTTGCGTCAATCTGCTTTCGACGAATTGAAGTCGAAATATGGCGTTGATCTTGCGTTGGTCGATCCAATTGATTTAGCCAACATGACTCCCCCGAAAAAATCCAAAGGGGGTGATCAATGATGACCCCACACGAAATCGAAATGTTGGCCGATGCTATCGCTGAAAGGTTGGCCGGTTGGGTGCCCGATGATGATCGGCTGATTGAAAAATATGAAGCGGCGGAATTGTTGGGATGTTCGGTGCCTACGGTCGAGCGGTTGGTGAGTCGAAACGAAATCCCATCCATCAAGGTTGGACGGCTGCGGCGGTTCCGGCGGGGTGATCTGATCGGCAAAAATAAAGGGGGTGACCAATGACCCATCACCAATCACCCCCCGAGTTGATTCATTCTAATTGTACCGATGTTGCCCGAGATTGGGATGAACCAGCTGATATCGAGCGGCGCGAGTTGCCCGAGTTTCCATTGGATTGCCTATCGGGTGCTGTTGGTCATTGGGTGGCGGCTGCGGCCAATGCGTTCCAAGTTCCCATCGAATTACCCGGATTGTTGGCATTGTCGGCGGTGTCCGGGATGCTTGCCCGGCGGGTGGAAATCGTGGCCGGTCGAGGTTGGCGGGAACCGGCGAATCTTTACGTTTGTTGTTTGTTGGAACCAGCGAATCGAAAGTCTGCGGTGTTTCGCGCGGCGTTCAAACCGATTCAAGTAATCGAGCGTGAATTGATCGAACGTGAGGCCCCCGAGATTGCTCGCCAACAATCTGATCGGCGGTGCCAAGAAAAACAATTGACCAAACTGGAAGGAAAAGCGGCGTCGGGTGATGTTGATGCAATCCGTGAGGCGGGTGATCTGGCCGTTGAAATCGCAAGCAATCCAATCGCGCAATTACCAGAACTCTTGATGGATGACGCAACGTCGGAAGCGGTCGAAATCCAATTGGCGGGCCAAGGTGGTCGGATGATCGTTGCCGGCGCTGAAGGTGGTCTGTTCGATACGATGGCCGGGCGTTACTCATCCGGCGTTGGCAATTTCGATTGTTTCCTCAAAGGTCATGCCGGCGATGATTTGCGGGTTGATCGAGTGAGCCGGGGTTCATTGGTGGTTGAACGATGTTGTTTGACCCTTTGCTATGCCGTTCAACCGGAAGTGATCCGAGGATTGGCCGGGAAACCATCGTTTCGCGGTCGGGGCCTGATTGGCCGGTTCTTGTATGCGTTGCCGGAAAACAACCTTGGCAATCGTGCAATTGATCCCGAGCCGATTCCGTCCAGGGTTGTCGATCAATACGATCGGTTGATTCGGCGGCTATCGGAAATCGTCCCCGGTGAGGATGGCCCCCATCTATTGAGTTTGTCGGAACATGCCGATTCTGTTTTTAGGGACTGGCAACGAGAGGTCGAGTTGATGTTGGCCAATGATGGCCGGTTAACGTCGATGCGGGATTGGGGCGGCAAACTCTGCGGACTGACTGCCCGGTTGGCTGCGGTGCTCCATTGTGCCCGTTGTGAATCGTTCGAGCCGTGGAACGTCCCAATCGACGCCAAAATAATCCAATCAGCCATCGAGATTGGCCGTTGGGGTATCGATCATGCTGTGGCGGCTATCGGCTTGATGGCGGCGGATGATGGATCGTTGGACGATGCGGCCTATGTCCTGCGGTTCATTCGATCCGGGAGCAAAACCCAATTGTCCCGGCGGGATATTGGCCAACATGGTCGATCCCGGTTCGATGGTGATCCCAAGCGGCTTGATTGTTGTTTGGATCGGTTGATTGATTACGGATGGTTGCGGTCGGCTGATGTCGAAAAACGGATTGGCCGTCCTTCGATGTTGTTTGATGTCCATCCCAAGGGTTGCCGAGTTTGTGGCCAATGAAGTTTCCTGATGTTCCCGGATGCCGTAGGATGGAAGCGAAGTAGTTTTGAGTATATTGAGTACGATTGCTAGGACTGAAAATAAATCATTGGAAGGTTGATTCAATGGCCAGTGTTTTAAGAGAAACCAAAGTTGGGCGGATTGGTTGGCGGATTCGGTTCTATGCCGACGATCGTCGGCGGGAAATTTATTTGGCGGTCGGGGGCAAGCGTGGTGAGTCGATGGCCAAAAAAATTGCCGGTCATGTTGAGAACCTAACACGATCAAAAGGAAAAAATGTTGCTGCTGATCCCGCGTCGGTTGCGTGGGTCAATGGAACCGATGGATCGTTGAGAGAAAATCTCATTGCTTGGGGGTTGGCTGATCCGGTGGTTCAAAGGCGGTTGGATGATTCCGCGCGTCTGTTGGGGGCGTTCATTGATTCCTATCTCGATTCACGATCCGATATCAAGGTCGGAAAAATCACGAACTACAAGCAAACTCGGCGGCTGTTGGTCGAGTATTTCGGCGAATCCAAGGCCCTGCAATCCATTACGGTTGCCGATGCCGAGCGGTGGAAACGTTGGTTATTGGACCGGTTGGCGATTGCGACGGCCTGCAAGCATATCAAGCGAGCCAAAACGCTATTTGCTTTCGCGGTCGATGATCGGCTGTTGAGTTCATCCCCATTTGCCAAAATCAAAGCGGGTGACGATGCAAACCCAAGTCGGCAACGGTTTATTGATCGGTCGATGTCTGCAAGAATTTTAGCGGCCTGTCCTGATGCCGATTGGCGTTCGGTCTTTACGCTTTCACGATTCGGCGGCTTGCGTTGCCCGTCCGAGGTATTGGGGTTACGTTGGTCTGATGTTGATTGGGATGGTGGCCGGCTGCGGATTGAATCGCCCAAAACCGGTTTGAGATTTTGCCCGATGTTTCCTGAAATCCGAGAGGCGTTGTCTGAGGCTTTCGAGGTTGCCCCTGATCGTGCGATCTACGTGGTTGGAAGATATCGAGGGGGTGTAAACCTGCGGACTCAATTTGGTCGCACCATTCAAGCTGCGGGCGTTGTGCCGTGGCCCAAACTTTTCAACAATCTGCGGGCGTCGTGCCGAACGGATTTACAAGAACGTTTTCCATCCCATGTGATCAATAGTTGGCTGGGTCAATCCACCGAGGTTGCCGAGAAACACTATCTGCTAGTGACCGATGATCATTGGGCGGCGGCTGTTGAATCCTGTCCCCCCGTACGTCCCCCCATCAGTGGTCAATCAGGCCCCATCGGCAAGAATCACGAAACAAACAAACCCCCGGAAAACATTGATAATGATGCTTTCCGAGGGTTGCTGATCGCGGACCTAGTGACCCCAACGGGATTCGAACCCGTGTTGCCGGCGTGAAAGGCCGGAGTCCTAACCACTAGACGATGGGGCCGCGTTTTTACCCAAAACTAACGTGCCCAAACCGGTTGGATTCGCTAATTGAGAAGCACTAAAGTAAACGCTGGATGCCGTTTGCGTCAAGGGCAGGCAAGAGGATTTATCGCGGAAACCAAGTAGTCCCGAATCTTATTCTGCGCCAGAAGGTGATGCTTGATTTTCTCCGGTGGTGGCCGTGCCATCGGAATTGCCGAGCGTGCCGTTTTGCAGACCCTCAGCGCGTTTTATCGCATCATAAACCTCGCGGCGATGGACCGGTACTTCCGCTGGAGCTTCCACCCCTAACCGAACCTTGTCGCCGCGAATCTCCACCACGACAATTCGAATATCGTCGTTAATCACAATGCTTTCGTTTTTTTTTCGGGAGAGAACTAACATTCTCGCATTCCTTTGTTGCTGAGATGGCTCCCCACAGGAACCCCAATTCGTTTCTCACAAGCCGCACTGGGGCTTGACATCGTATTTAGAAACGAAACCTCTGCAACCACTGTACGCAATAAACTGCAAAAATCAATGAAATCCAGTCACTCAAAACCTGCTTTTTAAGGGAAAATCTCTAGAACTGCACTAAAAGAGTACAAACGTACGAAAAATTACCATAATTTTACGAAATCCTCCACGTTTGATGCAGGATCGTCGACACTGCCATTCAGCTAACTCAGGTCACTAGACTCCCGGAATCCACTAGTTCGAGGGCAAAATCGACCGGAAGGGAATCTCGTCAACGAATCGGACGTTTTCCTTTCCGGTTTATTGGTGAACAAATCAGGCTCGGATGTCAGGCCTGTTTCCTATTCCAACCGGTGGCGAAATGCGGCAAACACAAATCGTTACCAAGCAGTAGCTCCAATCAAGTTTGCCAAATGTTGGTTGCGCGCCTATGATGGCCCCAGCACTAACCGGTGGGCAACGGTTACCAACGAACTGGATTTGGACAATGAGCTATGTTTGCCGCCCTTGTGGAGTTGCGTTTCTAGTCGGCCTGACTTTGATGTTGGTTTCTGTCGAACACAATCTGGCCCAATCGGTTGCCACGCCGAGACTCGCTCAAGTTGATTCGTTGCCGAACAATAATTGCCCGTGGCCACGCAACGGATTGTCTCTCAACTGGCAATATTGGGAGATAATATTAGATCGAACCGCCCCCTATCAGTTTGACAAAACGTTGACTGTCGGCGAACTGATACGCGAGTTGAATGATTTGGGCCTGCCGGTTTTACTTGACCAATCGGCCATCGATGACTCGCTGGATGAAGATCAAGCAATACAAATTCCGTTGCCCGATTCCTCGATCAGAACCCGGCTGATTGCCGCGTTGGCGGCCTACAATGCCACGATAACTTTCCGCGACGATTGTATTGCCATCGTTAGTTTGGACAATGAGACTGACCCCAAATTCCTGGTAACAATCACGTACGATCTGACAGACCTAAACGTCGATCCGGTTAGTTTTATTCAAGCGGTCTGCAATACCGTCTACAACGATAGTTGGCTGGAGAATGGAGGAAACGGAACAATCGTCCGTACATATGTTCGAGGGCGCCGGCTGGTATTGATTGCACAAACCTATACCATTCACCGGGAGATCCAATCCTTGTTGAGAAACGTCGATCGGTTGGGCGGCTGGAAGAGGGCCGCTCCCGGATCACGATCCGTGTCCTATCAACAACGAGGTTCCGTGTCCCGTTTCGCGCAGCACCGATCACGTTGAACTGGGGCTCTCCGGTGAAACCAGGATCGACTCGTTTTCGGTCGGCCGACAAATTCTAGCATGTTCGCAATTCTTCGATTGGCTGTCGGCGGATCGAAGTACAGTCCGAATTCGGTTACATTAATCTTGCTGGGCAGGTCGGTTTCGTTGGCCGGTCGAAATGATTGGCGTCCGCCGATTGCCCAAGACGCCAATTTGATTATCTTCCTTTGAGGGTGCTACATGAAAACGCTTGAAAAAAATATTTTCGCGTTCTGTGTTCTCGTTGCTTTGACTGTTTCTTTTGCGCCTTGCTTGTTGGCTCAGACTCAACCCGTTCCGGGCACAGCCGGCGAACAAACCGAACAGAGGTTCACGACCAAAGACGGGACCGAAGTGGATTACTTGTTGTACCGACCCAAGAATTTTTCCGCAGTGGAAGGCGACAAGTTTCCGTTGATCCTTTTTTTGCATGGTCGCGGAGAAAGTAACGGACCGCTCTCGTTGGTAGCCCAATGGGGACCACCCATGATGGCCGCGCGTGGCGATGATTTTCCAGTGGTAATTGTCTCTCCCCAATGTCCGACGGACGATTCATGGACTTCGGAAAAACAGCAGATTCGTCTGACAGAATTACTGGATCACGTGATCCAGAGCAATCGAATCGACCAACAGAAGATTTTTTTGACCGGGTTGAGCATGGGAGGTTACGGTTCTTGGGCCCTGGCGGCAAATCACCCGAAACTTTTTGCAGCCGTGGTTCCGATTTGCGGTGGTGGTGATCCAGCCGACGCTGCGAAATTGAAAGACGTCCCTGTCTGGGTTTTTCATGGCGATCAGGATGGCGACATCAAAATCGAAGAATCCGTCAAGATGGTCGACGCGATCAAAGCGGCCGGCGGAACTTCCGTGCGATTTACCTCGCTCGAACATGTCGGACACAATTGCTGGTCTGCGGCCTATGAAACCCCCGACTTGTACCAGTGGATGTTATCGCAAACAGCCGGTTCAGAAGGTGCCGCCAAGCTGGTTTCCCCGGATCAACCAACCCCCGCCGATGATGTCATGGGTGATCCGTCGGGAACATGGACGTGGGAACGCGAGCTTGGCGGCAATGTCGCGAGCTTTACCCTGGAATTGAAAAAAACTGGCGATCATTGGCAAGGCATTCTCGAATCTGATTTCGGCGCTGGGGAAGTTCCGCCCGGATTTTCTGATCCCATCACGATTGAAGATATAAAACTGGAACGCGATAAAATCAGCTTTACCGTGACACGAGAATTCAATGGCAATCCGGTTGAGATTCACTATTCAGGAGTGATCGCCGGCAATGAAATATTGGGTACCGCCGAAATGGACTTCGACGGCAACATTCGTGAAATGGAGTGGCAGGCCAAACGATAGTTTCCCAATCTCCGCCGAACGCGGCGTTGCCAACGCAAAGTGTCATCAAATCATGACGGGATAGACTCCAACGGTCTCAATTAAATATGAGTTATTTAAGTAATCACCTCGTCAAATGTTTCGTGGCGGGCATCGTGGCGATTCTGCCGATCGCCGGTTTAGTCGTGACCGTGGTCTATTTTGAAAATCAAGTCGCGGGACCATGGCTAAAAAACCAAGGCTTCTACTTTTTTGGCCTTGGGTTGATCATCTTGATCGTGCTGATTTATTTGATTGGATTGACAGTTTCGACGTTCGTCGGTCGTTGGATCTGGCATCGGTTTGATCGACTGCTGGTCAAATTGCCAGTTCTCGGAAACTTGTATCAGACCACAAAACAGATTCTGGGCTATGGCGAGGGGCCGACGGGAATTTTCCAACGGGTGGTCTTGGTACCAACAGCGGTCCCGGAACGACTGGAAATTGGTCTGGTCACGCAAGAGGCATCGGCTGATACCGATGACAAATTGGCGATTTTCGTCCCGAAC
Source organism: Mariniblastus sp. (assembly GCA_031400405.1). GTDB lineage: Bacteria > Planctomycetota > Planctomycetia > Pirellulales > Pirellulaceae > Mariniblastus. The sequence goes on along the minus strand of JANNPW010000093.1, from coordinate 12,489 downwards.
GCACCGGCACCCACCAATGGTCGACTGATCTACCTGGCGGCGAATCAAGTGCAATCCACAACGTTGACCGTCAACGAAGCGCTGCAGCTGTTGGTTTCGCTAGGTACTGTGAAAATCGAACGCCCGTTATTCGATCCGCTCACCAACGCCGAGCAAGCTTCAGCCCGCCTTGGATCCACGATCGATCGCAGCGCGGATTGAATCAGCAGTTGCGTGAAGGAATCTTACTGGCCGATTGAAAATGAACTGTAGTTTTTCAATTTTTTCTGGTTCGATGGATTGATTCACATCCGTCAGAATGACCAAAACAACTTGCAAGTAATAAAATTCGGAAAGCCCGCATTGGCGAACCAACGATTCCGGTATTCGGTCCAGAATCGTCGTCAAAATGCTCATTCGGTTGACGGAATCCGTAGCATCCGCAATGGCCCGTCCACAAACCGGGCAGGGTAGGGACGAACCCGATGCATGGCTTGCAATCAGGTAGTGCAGACATTGCAAACACGAGTCATGTTCGTCGGCGAAAGTGGGTCGAATCACGAAATCACTTCTTTCGACTCACTCGGTGTCCCTTAACCATCCGAGCCAAATCGGCAATCGAGCCGGCGGGAAAAATGCCGAAATGATTCTCCATGCAGCCCTCGGTCGGTAGTTGTATCACGTCGACATTGATTTTCAATGCGGGACGTGATTTAACTTTGGTCCCGACAAGCACTGGGTTGACGCTAATGGGTATCGGTCCGAAAACAATGGCTCAGCCTGACCGCGCTGATTTCAATTTTCTTGGGTAGCGCCAAGTTAAGATAAAAGCGAAAGAAACCGACACCAATTCGATCAAAGATTTGATCGCGAAGTTGCCTGCCGCCCGCGCGGTTCACAAGACAACACAGCGCAGATACACAGCCACAATTTTCTTCACCGGACTGGCCCAGGATTTAGCGACCCCAACCTCGATTACCGCCGGCCGCTGAAGTACACCCGATAGGATTCGAACCTATAACCCTCGGTTCCGAAGTCGATTTTTTGAGTTCTGCTTTTCAGCATAAACACCCGCTTTTTCGTGTTTTTCAGGCTAACACAATGCAACGTGAATTGCAATAGTTGCGTTCAATTGCGGTAGTTCTGTATTAGTCGGGTATCAACAATGAACTTGAGACCATTGGATATCGCGACCACGATTTTGTCAGCCGCTGCAATGTACGTTCTGTTTGTGCCGACCAACTGGGCTCGTTTGTGATCGGTTCGATTGGCGTTTTCTTTTTTCTGTTCGTCAACTAATTGACGCACTGCTGTTCAACCTGACCGCGGGTTTATCGGCTTGGCTCATCCGATGTTTCGCTGTTCGTTCGGCAACGCCTAATTCGTCTACTATTTCGGCAACTGTTGCCGAATTAGACTCTGATGCTTTTGGACCTCGTTTCCGCACCAGGCAAAAGTGTTGTCAAAAGTTGACAAGACTAACACCCGCGAAAAAACCGCCGACGCAATTTCTCGCACCGACGGTTCAATCAACTAGCAACCCTGTAAACTATTTGCCCGACAGCGGTTCCCACTTTGTACCATACAGGCAGTGTCCATTTAGCTTGTGCCGTAAGATCTGTAAATGAGCCGCGACCATGCGTGGAGATTTGCTGAATTTCTTCTCCACAATATCGAGCGATTTGCCAACCATTTTCTTTTGATATTCTGATCGAAGTTCGGCTTCGTGTCGTTTCATCGCGACTTTCTGCTTTTCTCGGACGCTCGGCCATCCTGACCGAACTTGGCATTCAGTCATCTTGGCTCGCATTTTCGACAATTGACTATTCGAATCGACGCCAATCAGCTCATTCGCGAAACCATACTCAACCGCGTGCGTCGCTGTCATCCACGTCTCGACCTTCATGGCAGGGCGAACTTCCGATTCGTCCATTAAAGTCCTTTCCGAATAAACTCCGACAATCCGTGACGTGTACATCCGCAGGACCTCGGCGGTTTTGTCGAACTCATCAGCGTCACCCATCGCGAATCCCCACGGATTGTGAATCATCAGGCTAGAGCTCGGTGACATTCGCCGTTTTTCACCCGCCAGGTAGATGACGCTCGCAATCGATGCAGCCAATCCCCCTTCAATCTCGGTGGTAATCCGACCATTATGGTTTCGCAGCATTTCGTAAATCTCAAGGCCTTGATCGACAGAACCACCATAGGAGTTTACCTTGACTGAGATATCACCCCGACCTAACTTGCTCAACGCCAAACGGATATTGGAAGCTGAAATTTCATCAGCACTTTGTCCGATGTCGCCACTGATATAAATCTCCCGACTCGACTCATTAAACAGATACATTCCCGCACTCCCTTGATAAAAGCCTAGTTTAATCCACCTTGCTCAGCCCACTCCGAAAAACGCCATATTCTAACTGTAAAAATCTACATCTTTGCGGGTACGTCACCCAAACTCCCTAAACGCTCAAAATTTTCACCCCCCCCTGGGTAATGATCCTTTCAACCCTCGATCTAATACAACGTGACACTTACGACATACGCTCAAAAGATTGTCCCAACTCAAAACTAAATCGGGCCTCTCTGTTACCTTGATCTTGTGATGACAATCAACCGCTGGTGTTGTCCTGCCATGTTCCAAACATCGCTCGCATAGTGGATTCTCTGATCGGTATTGAACCGACATTGCTTTGAACGCACTCGGATAATTTTCTCGTCTTGTCTGATAGTCCTCTCTGCTTGCCTGTTTAATCCCCTGACACTCGCACCGACCGACAACCGTTCGTCCGCATTGACAGAGCCTTGGTATCTTAGGCATCGTTAGCCGACTCCGAATAAATGCGGGTGTTCACGTTTGATAACTGCCGGCCGCTCCGTTGCACGACAGCATGCCAAATTTGCCGACTCTAATCGCCTACGCTCCGACTCCATTTCGTGCGACTTTTTCTCGAACGCCTCTCGGAAGTCCCTGATCGCCGTCGCCTGGGAAGTCAATTCATTCCATGTTTCCTTCTGGTGGAAGTCAAACCCATTTGGATAGTTGGACTCATAGCCGTTTAGCTCTTTCACCACCGCCAGATCATTATCGAAGGACCAATTCCATTTCTGTCCGACGATCCTTGCCGCTTGAACCTGATCCTCGCTGGCCTCGCCCGTTGCTACCAAATTCAGAATGTTCCGATACAAATTCGACTCGGCAATAGCCCGCCGTTGGATCTCACCCTGTTCTCGCAGTATGTCAGCGGCACTCATGTCGACGGAGCTGGTAACTTCTGGTTTTCGTGTTGCTGTTTTCATTTTGACGCTTTCGTTTGGTTAAAGGACGGTAAACTTCGTTGGATGTTGCGTAGGATCGCTTGTGTGACGTTATTTGTGGCTTAGCCCTGTCTTGGTAGGGTAGTAGACGTTTGTTTATTAGGTGGCTTTTTGTGAATCATTTGAATCCGTACGGCATTTCATAGCCCTGTTCCTGCTTCCGCTCTGCCGGCAGCAACTCAAGCACCGACCACCGCCACTTACCAGCATTGCCGAAATCAACTACCGCTTTCGTTCTGGCAATGCTGACCACTGTGCCAGTCAAATTATTGAGATTCTCCACCCGTTCCCCGGTGCGGCCCTTGAACCGAATCACGACACCATTAGGTACACCCTCCAACCTGCGGATAGTGAGAAAATCAATCTCCTGCTTGAGTTTCAATCCTGCCTCCTTATCTGCCCGCATTTGCTGCTTCAATTGTTCAGCCTGCTGTTGGCATTCCTCGAACCGCTTAACCAACTGATCCAATTCGCGTTGTGCCTTTACGATCTTCTTCTCGATATCCATTTGCTTTTTCTCCTTTAACGAGTAATCCCTGCATTATTGTCTCCGTTCGTCTCCGTCGATCCTGTGGCGTTGATGTTGTTGGCAACCGGCTTGATCGTCTCGCATCGCAGGTTAAACGTCCGGCCTAATCGTTTAAGCAGTTGTTTCAACCCCTGAATCGTCGTGTCGGGATCTTGCGATTGACCGACCACAATAATTTCAAACTTCGATTCCATTTCCGTTTCGTTTCCGTTTTGTTCAGTTCTGATTTCGGTTTGGCATTCGACCACTGTGGACGGTACGCCCCTTATAGGGTGCGTCCGTTCCACCACTGGACGAAACGATGGAACACTCAATGGTCTGTTCCACCGTCTGTTCCACCGTCTGTTCCACCTCGTTCAAGTAATGAATAAACTTCTGATCGCTTCCCCGTCGATTTTCGTTTGATCCGGTTGGCCTCGACTTGATCGGCCATCATTGCCAGCCCTCGATCGATTCGCCCCGGTCCGAACCCTGTAGCTGTCCGGATCTGACGAATTGATAGACGTTTACCCTTCAGTGCTTTCAAGATCGCTTCCTGAGTCTGAACATCACTATTTTTCTGTTTGCGTTCACCCGGAGTTTGTCGGGTAGCTAATGTGGGGGTGATGTCACTCAGTTCCCAACAGGGATGGGCGTACCGGATCGTGATAGATGGCAATGGCGGGAATGATCGGACAACGGCATCCAAGACGGCATACCCTTCCTCAGCGTGTGGCCTGATAATTAAATGGCTGTCAGTGGCTCGACTCATCGAACCCGCCCCGCTGCCAACATCGGTTACCGATTTGCCGGACTGATCGCCCTTGCTGGCATGGTGAATAACAACGATGCAACATTCCAGCCGTCCCGCAATTTGATCAAGCCGGTTGTAAAGTCCCATCACCGCTGCGTTGTCATTTTCCGAAAGTCCACCGGGAATGGTTCGATAAAATGCGTCGATGATGACCATGGTGTATACGCCCCGGCCAATATCTTCCAACGCTATCGCCAATCGGTTTAGATCTTGGCTATCGCCCCGCAGACTGACGATATCGAAGTTTTGATCTAATACCCTGGCATCGTAGTTTCGAGCGAACCGCACTGAGTCCAACCGGCTGGAAAGTGTTTCGCCGTGCAGCTCGTTGTCGATCAACAGAACCCGACCTTGTGTTGTGGTATGCCCTAACCATGGTCGGCCTGTGGCAACGCTCATTGCAAGATCCATTGATAGCCAACTCTTGCCGACCTTGGATGCCGCGATGATGTTGACGGTTTCGCCAACCCGGCATACTCCGTCGATGATCGGCTCTCTCAATGCTGGGTAGTCCCGCCTGAATTGTGAGAATGTTCGCCGCTCTAGTTTTAGATTACCGGAACGGCGTTCTTTAAGTTCTGCTATGATTTCATCGTCGCTTACATATGCTGCCGACTCGGCCAATCGTTCCAACTCATCGACGGTGCCACCGTTGTCAAGCCAATCCGAAACGTCACCCTTGGGTGGTAGGTTTGGCAATTCGAGAATCTTGATTGACGCTGCTTTCGATAACGAAAGACTGGCTACTTTTTTGGCGTGATCGTGTCCGGGTAAATCATTGTCCGGCAAAATGACAACATCCCAACCAGCCAAATAATGCGATAGTTCTCGGTGCCATTTTCCAGCACCGCCGACATTCGTAGTGGCGTTCAGTCCTAGAGCAAATAACCGATCAACATCTTTTTCGCCCTCTGGAATGTAAATTCGGCGGTACACCTGTTCATTGCTCAGCATTTCGCCCAACCGATATGGAACTTGCTGAACGTCTTTGACGCTCCACGTCCAACCGCCGTTAGGATTCGGTTTGCGTTGCCTGAAGTCCTTGGGATCGAGTCTGACGGATTGATAAAGCAGATTACCTTCATCATCGCGGTAATCGTAGGTTGCTACGATTTTTCCGAATGGTTTCTTCGGCGTTGACTGCTTCGGCATAATGTCGGAAATTGTCATGTGCATCACGCCAAGAATTGCATCAACTCCACAACCAGCGTGACAATGCAATAGCGTTTTTCCATCGGACGCTACCGCAATAGAAAGACTGGCTGTACTGTCCTCGTGTGCTGGACAACATCCCTGCCACTTATTCTCACCAGTTGGACGTGCCGACGTGGCTTCGATTATTTGATTGATTTTCGTTGTCCGTTCCGATATCATGATTGTGAGTCCTTTCGTCGCCGCTAGATCCAACTGCCAACCGGATCGATGCGGTTTTTTTGTTGGTTAGCCGATTGATTCCGCAGTCCGTGCCGCGATGAAACGAGTGATCGCCTGACGGCTGGTAATTAGTTGCCGACCGATGCGGACCGCTTCTAGCTTGGTCCCCCCAACTCCGCGATGAATCCAGCGGGTCATGGTGCTGATGTCAGGCCGTCGACCAGTGATCTCAGCTAACTCGGCACGTGCATCGTTAACGGATAGAACGTCTTCTGTAAGAATTGACATAAAAAAACTCCCTGCTTGTGTTGGTGAAAACCAATATCGCAACGAGTGTATCTATTGTCGGGGGACAATCCGGGGGACAGTTTTGTCCCTTTTTTTGTCCGCTACGTTTTGTTCAGTTTTTGCATCTTTATCAAATTGCTCGACTCACCAACGCAGATTTCGTATTCGTGAATTAAGATTTTATTAGCCAGTCGACGCAACGCTTTTTCAACGCTTTCTGAATTATCAGAATCTACTAGTGGCTTTTGGGTTCCCGGTTCTCGATAGTCCATGAATTGATTGAACGTTACTCCGTTCGGTTTCGAATTAAGGTAACGGAAGATTGCAGGACCACGTCCGGTCAATTGTCGAGCGATGGTTTCGATTTCGGATTCCGGTGCCGACCTCTGTTTCGTGTTCCGTTTCCTGATCGCTGCCAGCTGAAACGATTGAAACTCGCCCGCGTCCATTGCGTCCAGCGTCGCGATATCGAGTCCAGTTTCGACTACCATTTCCAATAGACACCGCTCGTAGCTTCCGTCCGTGTCCCCTGACAGTTCTTGATTCAATTGTTTCGATCGATTAGCCATGCTGGTTAACAGTTCGATTTCCCGATCGGACAAGGGTGACTCCCCCACGGTTTTTCCGCCGGGTGGTACTTGTTTCACGCGATGCAAGAATTCGTCGCGAAGTGTTTTTTTAGCATTCATAGTTCTATTCCTGTGGTTGGATCGTGTGACCACCGGCAATTGGGCGAATAGATTTCCCGTTTGCCGATGACCAACGCGGATAGCTAATCCGCTCACGATGTTTTGAGTTTACAGTTTTGGTGCGTGTTGTGCGGCTTCGATCGCTTTCTTCTCGGCGGTTTTCGTGTAGTGTTCCGTCATGCTGATTTCCGAATGTCCCAACAGGGCTTGAGCATGTTCTGCTGTGAGAGCATCACGGACCACGGTTCCAGCCAAGTGCCGCATTTGGTAGGGATTCCATGGTTTAACACCGGCTTTGATTGCTGCCGTCTGAATCGCTTTACGGTAACTCATGGAGTCATATCGTTCTCCCGGCTGTTTCCGTGGATTGTCCTTCTTGCGATTCAACTGACTGGGTTGAACTTTGGTCTGCCGGCTGGATCGCTTTTGAGCATTCAGCCAAGCAGTAGTTTCGATCGGACTGAAACAATAACTTTCAGGACCACGATTCAGATAGTCCATAACGGCTTCCCGTGCATCGCCCAATATCGGTACCGCTTTCCGGATTCCTTTATTGGCGGTCTTGTGTTTCGCGGGTCTGAACATCCAAACTTCATTTGTCCGATCAAGATCGCAGGGACGCAAGTTACAGACTTCGCCTGGTCGCATTCCAGTCGCCAATTGGATTCGCACCATGGAGCGTACCACGGGGGAAAGATATTTTGCCGTTGCCCTGACCAGTTCGATTGAGACTGGTTTAATGGCTTCGGTTTCGGGTGCTGTGGTTTGCCCCTGTCGTAACGGCTCGATTGATTTCAGTCGCTGCCATGTGGATGATTCAACCAGTTCTTGCGAAACTGCCCGCTTGAAGATCCGGACTACCAGATTCACTTGCCGATTGACGTAGCGACGGCTGATCCCAGACTTAACCCAACGGTCCCGTTGACGTTGCAACGCCAGTGGTCCGAACTGATTCGCTTCTAGGCTTCCATCATGTTCGTCCAGTTCATCGCATAGTCGGTTGATTCGAGGAAGCTCCTGCGAACCATCGACGTATCGTATTTTGGCAAACTCACGGAATGACGCTGTAACGTGCCTGACGGTAATCGGCTCATCGGCCTGATATTGCGATGCCAACCCCGTGCCAAGAATCAAATTCACCCGCTGGACAATTTCGTCCATAGAGAAGGATTCGGGTAGTCTGCACCCATTTTGCTGATATTGGGCAATCAGGACCGCATAACGAGCAATGGATTCGGGGGAGTCATGTTTCCCCAAGTAGAAGTCTTTCCCGTCGATGGTGACAACGGATTGACCGGATAGGTGGTAGCGACGTGAGGGGGCTTTAACTTTGGGACGTGCCATCGAACAAACTCCTGTTATTGAGACTGCCGATTAGTTATTCGGTAGTCGAGTCAAAAACGGGCCTGCTCGTCGCGATGACGGTAACGCTTTTTAAGAAGCATTCCAGACGGAAAAAACCGATAAAACCTGAAAGTACACCCGATAGGATTCGAACCTATAACCCTCGGTTCCGAAGTCAACTCAAGAATCAGCGAAAAATCATTGTTTTCTCGAAGAATACACGAGATTTTAGCTCACAATGACGTTGCAAACAAGCGCAAACAAAAGCACGAATTACCGATGATTTCTGTACTTTTCAAAAGTAAGTCTGTACCAAGTCTGTACGGAATCCCGCTGAACTAGTGGACAGGCGCGCAGTTTCGTCCAGCTTATCGGCCTGGCGTAGTAGTCGTCGATCTTGTCAACGTGTTTCGCCATCTTGCGATAGGCGGAAATTGTGTGGTCGTTGAAAGGTACTGCGCCAGATACAGTACCTTTTTTGCCTTTCATCGCTCCCGTTTCTTTCGGAGACTTGACGTTTAACAACAAAAACACCTCAGCCTACACGTTGCCAACCGAGGTGAATGTTTCGCGAACTTTGCAAATTCAGGACGCTTAACGATCCTTCGATTCTAGTTGCTTTTTTTCAGCTGTTTCCAATGCAGCTTTCTGCGCTTCAGCTTTGTTACCGGAATCAATTTTTTCCATCACTTCTTTAAGTAACCTAATTGATTTTACGAACAGCAATTTTCTATTTTCCGATGCGATTTCGAGATCATTAAAATCACTTTCAATTATTTCGAGTTCGCTTTCGAGGTTCATCGCAAAATCCTTCCACGATATTCTCCTCCCAATCAAATCACGGGCCAGACTGATAATCCCATAAACCGACAACTCGGCTTGGGGATCATAGTCGGAGTCTTCTTGAACATCTTCAGCATTCTCATTGCCGTCGTCTAGCTTCGACAGTTCGTCATTAATCTCTATGAAGGATTGCAGCAATGGTCCGACCGTTGCTTCCAGTTCTATTCGATTCAAACTCTTAAAGTTTCTTGCGTCCCAGTAGGCTTTCGAATAACCAAAATCGTTGAAGGACAATTCAAATTTGAATGAACATGGACTTTCGCCACCAGCAGTCCAATTCGTTAGCTTCCCACCGTTACTTTTATGACCACCATACTTTTCAACGCAAGCTTCTTCCAAATCAAAGGCTTCGATTTCAGAAAGATCTTCTTTGATGATTTCTACGTACCAACCGTCTGTTAGAGCTCTGACGTATTCTTCCCAATGACCGTTTCGGTTATCGGTATCCCACGCACGAGATAAACAGCCCTTGCCGACGTAGAACACCTCAGACGTTTGCTTGTTTCGGTGAACATAGACGTAGTATCCACGCTTGATATCGTTACTATCGACGTAAAGTTTTTCTTGTTTCATTGTTCGATATTCGCGGAATGCTACCTCTCCTTCCGCCAATCCCAAGGCGCAACCGTTGCCGCATCGCGCGACAATCCCCGCTTAGCCTCTCTGGTCTCCAACCTCGGATCTCAGACCGTGGATTTCCGGCCTCTGGACTTGGACCGTGGATCTCTTCACGCTGATGCTTGATCGTCATTCTTCAGGTAATGCCCAAATCTCATTCCCATCTACATATACGGCCGTGCACGCAAAAGATTCACCGTTTGAAAGAAGGAGAGCTGTCCAACTCGCCGAACGAGATCCTGACTCAACAGTTCCAGTCACCTTATAGATTTTGAATTGACCAGTGTCTCGTAACAGTTCAGCTTTAACACTTGACCAAGGATAAATTGAACGTGTTGGAAATACACCTTGCTCGCCGATGAATTTTTTGGCCAATTCCATGCCTGCATGACGCGCACCACCCTCCAAGACCATCGGTTTTTCTTCGGTTGCCTTAATCTTTTCTACCGCCCTGTTTCGGTCTACCTGAAAAGGTTCAGCGTTTTCTGCATTATCAGGATAGCATCCCCGCACAATCGGGATGTATGTGATTAACAGGCCGATACAGCAAGCGGCAATTAAAATCAGCTTGGAGTTTCCAAGTTTTTGACCCTGTGCGGCCGCAGCTTTTTTCTCAGCTGCCGAATATTTCTTTGCTTCCTTCGCCACTAACTCTTCGTTTTGGATTTTTTCCAAGACGTTTTGGATCATGGGAACGCTTGATGCATAAACCCATTGTCCATTTGTAGCCGTTGGGCTGTGGACTAATGTTTTTGAGGTGACGTTGCCCGAACGAATTTCCTCAAGAAACGCAACATTCGCAATTGGCCCGATTTGCTCTTCGCCGATAAAAGATGATTTGTAAAACGTCCAATGCATAACGCTAACCGAATAGGAATGTCTCGAATGTTTTGGTTTGAATTGTTTTAACGTACATTCAGTTTCAAATCAATTTACCGGTTTATACTTCGCTTCCAATTCGGCAATCAATAATCTAGTCCGCAAATGCATTTTGTTTTTTGGCTTCGCAACAGCTGCGCGACAGACTGCCAAGGATGCATTCCTGATATTTCGACAACTAACTACCTCGGCTGAACCGCATGGCACCAAAAAAACAAACTCCCACCCCAACCAAGCCGGCAACCATCGCCAAATACTTCGGAATGTCATTGACCCAAGTGCCGTTTAATGTCACGTCCCTTGTCATCGTTTCGAACTCGTTACGCACCGCAGCGGCACACAACAGCGCCCAAATTGCTCCACCAATAAACAAGCTGCCCGATACTGTTTTACTCATTCTGGTTCCATTTCAAATTTGATGATTTCCAAATTCCACGGATCGAAACTTGTACCCGTGTGCCGTTTTGCATTACCGTATTTTGAACCGGCAATTCGTACTATTCGTAGCCTGAGACCGGGATTCTATTCGATTCTGCACCCTTTGCAAGTTTTTACAACAAAATGCATGTGGTTGTTAGTTTCGCTCGTTCCTTGCAAAACCGTCCCTCCACCAAACGAAAAAACCACCCGGAAGAACATTCGGGTGGCTTAAATTGTCGCGCCTCAGTTTGCACCGATCGCATATCGAGCACGGGTAAATGGGAATAGGATCTAACCCAACCGTGATCGATGCCAGCGTCGACAATTTCAGGGAATCAGTTTTTTCAGCTCGATCGCCTTTTGCCTTTTGGACAATGCCAACAACTCGCTGTCAATTTCCGTCAGTCGATGCCTGGCTCGCTGGATGTCCTGTTCCAATTGATCGACGCCGGCCTGATGACGCTCGACTTGATCGGCATAGTATTTTTTTCCGTCTACTGTGCTGTTCCGTTTCGATTCCTGCTCCCAGTCGGCAAACAGTTTTTTTTGCGCGATCAAATTTGACGCCAATGAACCCGATGCCCCTTGGGTTAAGTTTTCGGCATGCCGCGCCCGCTCGACTTGCAATTGTCTCAACCGTGAATTCAATTCTGTTTCCTCTTGCAAAATACTTGGATCTAAAATCGACTGTCGCAATTGGGTTTCCGCTGAAATTTCCTTTAGCGTTTTTTGTTCCGCCTCGGCGCACTGGGCTCGCAATTCGTTTATCTTGACCTGACGATCCCGAACCAACTGATCCAGCTCCCGAACCAGCGTTGCAATTTTTGCTGACGTTTCGCGAATGATATCCGCCGCGTCAATGCCATCATTCAACTGCTTGGCCGAAACCAACCGACGGCGCATGGTTTCGCTATCGGCTTCTAGTTCGGCCTGTGACTTGCAATGCTGATCAAGAATAATTTCCGCTTCCTCGGGATCGATACTTTTGCCCGTTGCCAAGCTGATCAACAATTCCCGATAGGGCTTAAACGTGTCAATCGCTGTTTCAACTTGACGCTGCCGAATTTTTCCGAATAACTCCGTGACAATACTCATTTGATCTCTCCATTGTGAATTTGTTACCGTGTCGCACTCAATGAAACATAAACTTCGTCAGCGTTGATAGGCTCGTGCAATTTTCGTGACTGCACCGCCGATACAAACGACTTCGAATAAATTTCCTGAACCGATGCCGATGCTGGCTCAATTTCGATCAACTCACATCGTGGTAGTGGCAGTCCTGTTGAGCGATAGAAAACGTGTCCCGCTGTCGTCGATCGCGACTCGATGCAACCCGCAACCAGCAAGGGTAATAAGACCTCGGTGTCATTGTGCCAATCCGCTGAACTTGGTCGATCGGCATAGTTCCCACC
>JANNPW010000081.1:0-20648 GCA_031400405.1 Mariniblastus sp. | reverse complement strand
CCGTTCCTCGTAACTGGGCTAAACCACGGTTTGTCGATCAAAGTTGTGTAGATACCATTGGGCTTGCCCTGCGGATGGTTGCGCTGTCGACTACCAAGGGCAACATCACATCCAACGTCCTCCCCCGCGATTTGCCGTAGGCATATCGCGGGGGAGGACGTTTTTTTGAAGTGATTCAGGCTAGCAAAAAGCCTAACCATCCACCGGACAAGCCGGTGGGATTCACAAGAAACTAAACTGCGTAGCATGCCCAAACAACAACATTTTCATCAGGCCAGACTGAAGCTGGGGCTATTGTCCATTTTGCTGACTTAAGAATTCGGGTATCGGAACCGTCGGTGCCATGATGCTTCCTTACTCGATCACCTTTTTGATTATTTGGACCACGGTGCTGCTGGTCTATTGGTCGTCGGGATTGCCGCTCGGAATTCCAGTCGATGTGCCCTATGAATATGTCGTCGAAAAAGCGGCGAGTGCCGCGTAAGCTGGGTTCAAACAGTGGAACGCAACTGCGGAGCTTGCTGTAATCGGCAAGTCGATCAGACGTTGGTGCGACCCGGATAGGCTGCCAGTCCCTTCGCGAGACACTCCATCGCGGCTTGTAGGTCCTCACAATTCAACACATAGGCGATGCGCACTTCATTGCGTCCCAAGCCCGGAGTTGCATAAAAACCATCGCCCGGTGCCATCATCACGGTGGCGCCTTGATACGAAAATTCTTCCAGCATCCAACGGCAAAAATCATCCGAGTCGGCGACTGGCAAGCGCACCATCGCATAAAACGCTCCGTTGACTTGCGGACAAAGCACGCCGGGGAGTCGATCCAATGACGATTTGAGAATATCCCGTCGGCGCGCATACTCCTGTACGATGCCATCAAAAAATTTGGGAGGCAATTGATAAACTTCGGTCGCACCGATCTGTCCCAATGTCGGTGGCGAAAGTCTGGCTTGAGCCATTTTCAAAACCATTTGCATCAGTTCGGCATTGCGCGAAACGATGCAACCAATCCGCGCACCACAGGCCGAGAAACGTTTCGAGATGGAATCGACGACCACCACATGGTCTTCGATTCCGGGCAAACCCAGCGTCGAATGATGCGGCTCCCGATCGTAATTGAACTCTCGATACACTTCGTCAGCAATCAAAAACAGGTTATGTTTCTTGACAATCGAGGCCAATTTTTCCAACGCTGGTTTCGGGTACAACACGCCCGTTGGATTACCTGGATTGCAAATCAAGATCGCGCGCGTTCGCGGAGTTATCTTCGCCTCCAAATCTTCCATCGGCGGCAAGGCAAAATCATTTTCGATGTGGGTGGTTACCGGGACGACGACTGAATCGGTACCCAACGCAAACGAATTGTAGTTGGCATAAAACGGCTCTGGAATAATAATTTCCTCACCGGGATCCATTGTCGCTGTCATTACAAAATTCAAGGCTTCCGAAGCTCCCGTCGTCACCAACACTTGTTCGCTGGTAATGACGTGATTCCAGCGTCCGTAATACGCGGCAATTTGTTGTCGCAGCGGCTCCATGCCAGCCGAATGGCTATAGGCCAGGACGCGCGTGTCGGCTGCATTGATCGCTCGCATGAATTCGATCGGGGTCGCAATATCAGGCTGACCGATGTTCAAGTGATAGACTTTAATCCCCCTTTTTTTGGCAGCGTCCGAAAATGGGACAAGTTTGCGGATTGGGGAAGCTGGCAAACTGTGAGCGCGGCGCGAGAATTTTGGCATGATGACGGAGGGGGGTTCAATTTTGATAAAATAGTTCTCGATTTCGTAATGGAAAAGGCTATTTGAGGAAAACTAGTCCAATGTTGCAAGCGCATTCAACGAACCAAGAGTTCCCGGCAACGTAATTCCCAAGCACGAACCCACGATGCACAGGCAACATTGCCCGGCGGGCGATGGGTGACAACGTAACTATTAACCGTTATGCTAACGGTGACTTTCGAAACAATCAAAATCTTGTTTAACCCAAACATAAGGTATTTCCCCATGCTCGCCTTAAAGCGATTTTCCGCGTTAACGTTGCTGGCAGCCACGGCTTCATTTACCAATGGCTGTGCCGCGCAAGGAACCCAAGTCGACCAAACTCCAACGAGAAGGCCTCCCGTCATTGCCACTGCGGGCGATCAGGAAACCACCAGCCCCAGTCCAGGATTGGCCGACCCCGCGCTGGCCAACAAGCAGGCCCCCGAAAAATTTCGGGTGAAATTTGTGACGACCCAAGGCGAATTTGTCTTAGAGGTGGTTCGTGAGTGGTCTCCTAATGGCGCCGACCGGTTCTATAACATGGTTGACATCGGCTATTTCAACGATACTGCCATTTTCCGAGCGATTGAAGGTTTCATGTTTCAGTTCGGTATCCATCGCGATCCGGCTGTCAATGAAGTCTGGTCGGAAGCCAATTTCAACGATGATCCCGAGGTCGGTAAATCCAATCTGCCCGGTTTTATTACTTTTGCGAAAACAGGAGCGCCCAATAGTCGTTCCACGCAACTGTTTATTAACCTCGGCAACAATGCCAATCTGGACAGCATGGGCTTTACACCGTTCGGTCAAGTGATCGAAGGAATGGATGTCATCAAGCAAATCAACACCGAATATGGCGAAAACGATCGTCGCAAAGACATTCAAGGCGATTTCAAAACGCAAGGCAACGCTTATATTTTGAAAGAGTTCCCCAATCTCGATCTGATCAAGTCGGTTACGTTGATCGAAGAATAAATCCAGCTGCGAAAGCAGCGGATTCCCGCCCTAATCTGTGGGCCAAAAAGTTTGTTGACGGTCAGCGGGAACGAAAGTATCCCGTTGGCCTTTTTTCTTAAAATGGGTCGTTCGATCCAGTCCGTCTATTTCCGGATCAGACGTATTTGACCCTGGGGGCAGCCTGAATGGCGGCGGGTCAGTCAAATTGGGCGAAAATTCGCTTTCCACCAAGTCCAAATTTATCAGTTGACCCGATTCAACGAAAACCAAACGAGTCGCGATCTGTTCCAATGGCAATCGCGTGAATTTCGACACCGCTGCGCGATAGCCCGCGAGTTGCGGACGATAATATTCGATCAATTGTTGAATCCCAGTCTGTGGTACGAAATCGGTTTTGAAATCGATCACGTCAGCGGCGACCAGCCGATCCCCTTCGTAGATCAAAACCAGACGATCAATCACGCCTTGCAACAACCCGGATTCCAATTGAACGGCAAACGGTCGCTCGTTTTCGACTTCCAACCGCTGGGCCTCGAGCAGTATCGGCCCCGGTGGAGGAAAATGCATCATGAACAACTCTTGGTACGTTTTCAGATTTAACAAACTTTGTACCTGCACATGTTCAATGGCCCGATAGAAATCAGCAATTGTCGAACTGAAATCCTTGGTGGTCGGGCTGAACCGATGTAAATGATCTTGCAATTGTTGACGAGTTGGAATCGACTGATCCAACCATTTGACCAACTCGAAACAGGCATGCAATTGCCTTCCGCGCTCCATCGCAGCTTGGGCACCCGCGTTTTGGAAAATCCGTTTTAGCTGAATTCGATCACCACCTTCCAACAGCGATGGACTGGTTCGCGGAACTCCGCGTCCCGACCGAGTCTCGTTTAGAATGATCGAAGACCCCAATTCTGCGGCGTCGTCCAAGTAAAATTGATTCAAATTGTAAGGATCGGAATTCTGTTTCTTCGCTCCCGAAGCGACGTCAACGGACTTTTTTCGGCCGGAGTTTTTGCGCGGTAATTTCGTCGATTGTTTCGCAGCCTTTTCAACAACTTGCTCGACCATCCCAGCTTTGAACCAGTCGCGATCGCCCTGTTCATAGAGCAAGCCTTCCTGCCGATCTACTTCCGGACAAACGGTAGCCAACAAAATTCCTGCCGCCGATTTGTGATCGGGCTTCGCACCATGCGAGACAATCACGTGCGTCGCATGGGCGGCACGCGTCAGGGCGACATAAAGGACACACATCGCTTCGCGGACATTTCGTTGGCGCTCGTGTTCAAATAGTCGTTGAAAACCAGCCGGTAACAACTTGCGCAATTTTTCCCCGACATAACGCGTTGCCACATTAATCGGCGCGGTTGGGCTCTCTCGTCCGACCACAACATTGGGAGTCAATCCCGCCCAACCGGAACTGGTCACCGGAATTGGCAAAACAACCACGTCAAATTCCAGTCCTTTGGCCTTGTGAATCGTCATCACGCGAACCTGCGCTGAACTTTGATCGGTGACTCGTACATCATTGCGTACATAGCCCACAAACCTGCCAGGTCGCAATTGCCACAAGTCCTTATTAGCGGAACTCGAATAGGCGACTTGAACCAACTGCTGCAACCGACTCAATTCTCGTTGCGTGCAACGATCCAACAGAACTCGCGCCAACGATTCAACCACCGGCCCATATCCCTCGGTGACCAATCGGCGACGCAAACGCGCTGCTGCCATCATCGCGGACTCGGCACACTCGGATTGATTCGCATCCGTTTCTGCTATTAAACCAAGCATTGCTCCTAGCGGACTCTGCGCAACGTGAAACCTGGCGAGGCTGTCTCCCGGTTGATCGGCCAACGACAAGGCCGATAAAATCAATTCGACGGCGGCTGAGTCCGTCAATGCACTGCCACCTTCTTCACTGGCGGAAATGCCCGCTTGTTGCAGATACGAAATCAACTGACCGACTTCCGCATTGGTCCGGACGATCAAACCAATTGTTCTTTCGGCGGGCAGAGTTTGCTTCAGCGTTTGCACGCGCTCGATGGTCTTTTGAATGACGTTAGCGTTGCGTGACGAGTCTTTGGTTTGGTCTTCTTTTTTGGAAAATTCTGCGCAATCGGCTGCCATTTCAATGGTCACACAACCGGCAAGTTCCAGGCGTGCCGTCGTGTGTTGGGAAAACCATTGGGCCCAATCCTTAATCGCCGTATCACAAACGACATCCCCGCTGCAGTATTTATCCACGTTGAGAAAAACCTGGTTCACCAAATCAATGACGGGCGGGGCGCTGCGGTAGCTTTTAGTCAGTGTTTCTGTTTTTTGTAAATGTCGAAGCTCTGAATCTACCAAATCAAAAATCTCGGCCACGCCGCCACGCCAACCGAAAATCGCCTGCTTCATATCACCAACGCAGAAAAACGATCGTTGCGCCGACCCACTTTCAGTTACCTTGCGAGCAAAGGGTCGAATCACATTCCATTGAGCCAGCGACGTGTCTTGAAACTCGTCCAACAGCAAATGTTGAATCTGGTGATCCAATCGAAATGAAAACCGGTCGGCATCCCATTTTCTTACAAAGTCCTGCAGTCGTTCCGTTACGTCGTCGAAACCCAAATCACCAGTAGCGTCCTTGGCGGTTTTCAACACGTTGTCAAATGCCATCAGTAAATCACGAGTCGAATGATTCTGCTGAATCAATTGCTGTTCAATCGAAGCCGTGCAATGCGGTCGCAACTCCTCGAAGATCCCAATCATTTCTGGAGTGAGTTTGGCGCTGCCAAATTTCAAAATGCCATCCAGCACATTTTGAAACGAGGTCGTCAGCGCAAACTGTGCCCAATCGCCAGTCCTGACAAATTTCGTCACCTGACTCCATTGTTTGGGCAAACTGATGCCCGGCAGTTGTAAACTTTCCATTCTCGCAAGGACGTTTTCCAATTGCCCGTCGGTAAGAAATTGACCGGTTTTGGGCAAGCGATCCCAAGGTGCGGGCCCTGATTCGCGATAGATCCGATACACCTGTTCGACCGTGTCATGAATCAAGGTCGCCACTCGGCGCGCCGCTTCTCCCTTGGACAGCATGTGCAGCAAACTCACTACCGCCTCATCTTGTAGCACTTGCTGAATCGCCTGGTCGTGCAACCGGTCCATTTGTTGCTCTTCGACAATCTCCCAGGTGGGGGGCAATCCCAATTCAAGACTGAACAATTTGGCGATCCGATTGAAAAAACTATCCAGCGTGCCGATTTCCAAGCGGTGCAAATTTTTCAGCAATTGATGCAGTGCCGTGGCCGCTTGTGATTGGGTCAGTTGCCATTCCAATTCAGTCGATAATCGAGTCGCCGCGTTGTTATCGAGCGCAGCATCGGAGAGTCGATCCATGATGCGGTCGAGAATCTCACCCGCACCTTTTTTGGTGAACGTGGTCGCAAGAATTGTTTGACACTCGGCGCCGGACGCCAATAGTCTCAAATACCGATTCGATAGCGCAAATGTCTTGCCGGTCCCTGCGGAGGCTCGAATGATCGTGTTGGGAAACTCGCGGGCAATTTCCCGGACGGCGGATTCATTACCCATGACTGGCCTCCAGTGATTCGAAATCAACTTCCAGGACGGCGCGCTGGCCGGCCGAAGTCGTCGATTGTTCAAAAACAAAGTCTTGGCAAATCGCCGCAAATTCTTCCGAATACAACGGCGGATTCGGATTCGGCGGCCAAAACACCGACTTGCGCAAATTGCGTATTATCTGTTTGGCGGCCTCATCCGCTGTCGATAATTCGTCAGCGGTCCAATTCGCCTCGAAAAAACCGACGTCATCCAGTTTCTTCGGTAGCAAAACGTAGCCGACGATGACATTGGAAAAATCGCCACCTGCGACGGCACCGACCTCTTTCACCAAATGTCGATAGAGCGGCAACTGTAAGTCTTTCCATTCTTTTTTTCGTTTCGCGTAGTGCACTTCTTCGGGCTGGGCACCTTTGTCCGAAGACTTATAGTCCCACACGGCGATTTGATTCGTGATTTCATGTTGGTCCACCCGATCAATTTTGCCGCGAATCCGAAACGGGGAGCCATCGACTTCGAAATCGTGTTCCAACATTTCTTCCGTAGAAACAATGCGCCAACCGGCGGCTCGATGTTCGGCTTGCTTCGTCGCCAGTCTCTCAAAGCGCAATCGCAACTGCTCGATCTGAATTTTGACTGCCGGCAAACGCAAGCCGTCCAATTGTTCATGCACGTAAGTATTCAAACGATCGTTTAAGAATTCATAAATCCGTTTCGCGTCGGTTGATTCTCGCACATCGCCGACCCCGAATGCTTCGAGGCAATAATGTGTCAGGTCGCCAAATTTTCCACCGTCCAGTTCGCGCCAATCGTCAGACACCGACTCCAGTCCCAAGACATGTTGCAAATAAAACCGGTAAGGGCATTTGATGTATTCACGAAACTTGGTAACTGAGATCTGCGTAATTGGCTTGGTAACCACGGGGCGCGGAATCTCCAATTGTTGTTTGGTCGTCGTGTTGTCTCTGTCGCCCAGCCAAATTCTGGTACCCGACTTACCACCGAAGCCAAAAAACGCTTTGGCCCGCCGCGCGGACACGGCAGCATCAGCGGCGAACAATAATCGACTCGGTTTCAACGGCTCTCCCTGGTCGTCTCGTCGACCGACAATCAATTGATACTGCTCTCGAACCGAGGTGATGACCAGCAAGGCATAACAGTCTCTGGCAAGTCTTCGATCGTTGTCCAGAATTCCCAACTGTTTGCACAACTCGTTCGGCAGAAACTGATGCCCGTGTTCCGACGTCGGTACGTGTTCATCATTCATGCCAGTCACAACCAGGACGGACGCATCATCCAACGGCAAGTCGAGCCAACCGGCCAATTCGATCGCGTTGGAAATGGGTCGATCAACCACTCGCCGTTCAAAAGCGGTCTGTAAAACCCAATCTAAAGCCTCAATTGCCGACATCAGGTGAGCGAACTTTGCCGGTACCAGTCGCTGTTCAATGAGCGCCGCGTTGATTCCTTCGCACGCGACGATCGTTAGTCGGTCGATCGGATCAGTTCGATCCAGCTCTCGTTCTCCATACACTTCAAGCACAACCTGACTCCAGCGGTCGGCCCATTGGCCAATCAATTCGGGTGGCCCAGCCAAGGGCTTCAACAATTTGACCAAGCACTCATGCACTCGATTCAAACGTGCAACGGATTCCGCATTGCGCTGAGCGCGTTTCTTCGAACCGGCATCGGTGGAATCATATTGACGGGCAATTAGCTGCGGATCACCGAATGGATTGGTTACATCAAGTTGAATCACTTCTGGCAAACTGGAATTTTGAAAGACTGTCAAATCATGTAGCCACGCGTCGGATTCGACTCGTTTCGATAGCCACTCAAACAGATCCGGGTGCCGCACCAACGACGCCAACGCGTCATAACTATGGGAATTCAAATACTCCCGACAGGCGACGAGCAATCGCAGCGGTGCAGTTTGACTCAAGCTCAGTCCCGCCAGATGGCGGTGCGGTATATCAAGAGAACTCAAACAACGTTTCAACTGGGGTACGATCGTTTCGTCGGGCACGCCAATGGTGATCTCATCCGTGGCGACATTATCAAGATTACTCACAAAACACGTGGCAGCAAACGCCTGGTCGGGCGGTTGATCAACGATCCGTATCTTGTGGTCAGGAATTTTGATCGAAACGTCCAGCCATTGTTCTGTGATCAAACTTCCAAATGAATCAAACCGATCGGCCAGTTCCGGCGGAGCGGCCACAAGTATTTTGATTTGGTCGGGATTGGTAGTGGCGATTTGCCGAAGCATTTCCGATACCGAACGATTCAGATCCGCAGTTGCCAGGAGCACAACCGTTTTGTCGGTTTGACAGCGAACTTCATTGGCTTTGGAGAGACCGGCGGCGGCGTAATTGCGTGATGCCTGTTTGTCCCATAGATCCACTTCGTACAGGATTTTGTAGTAGCGCTTTTGAATCGCATTGAGAACTTCCCAACGAATTGCTTCTTCTTTTAGAAAACCGGAATCGGCGGCGACCTCCCGTGCGACACTGTTGAAGCTCCAGATATCGTTGGCCAATCGCGTGTGTAGTTTGCCAATCATCGCGGCCAACGGTTGCCAGTCCCGGGGTTGGTCCTGGGGGTCTCGGCCAGTCAATTGTTGAATCTCGTTGGGCGTCGATTCACTCAAGGCAATTGACCAAGCCATTTGTTGGGCCAACTCGGTCGCCAAAGATTTTTCGGCGACATAGAGATACTCGGGAAACTGTCCCAACGTCGTGATGACAGGAGGCGTGAAAACAATACCGTCGCGGTCAGTGCGAGCAACCAGCAATTGCAACAGCCGCAGCTGCGCTCGCGCGGATGGAACGACGACGATACATTCGGATAGATCCAACTGCTTCACGCCGGATTTCTCCCTGACGAAGACCCGCTGAAACCAATCGATGGCCGACCATAATGGGGGTTGCTCCAATCCCAGGAAAATGCGCGATTCGGTAGTCAAATTGGCTGGCAATTTCATGGTTTTCCCGGCTTGAGGGATCAGTGGAAATAACGAATTGAGAATTATAGGGTATCTCCAGCGTTTGACACGTTAGGTCCACGCGACTTTGAAAAATGGAAAACAATTTTTTTCTTGTTCTGCGCACCACGTTCTCAACATCTCCGGTTACTTCCCGTGCGCTGAATCATCGCTTATATTCCGAAAGCCAACAAAGTGTTGACCTCGATTCGATTGCTGAAGGCTATTTACTGGGGAAAACATGTTTGACGTTTACAAGCCCTCCGGGTCGGTTGGAATACTGACCTATCCACTCGTACTGATCGGGGTCGTCTTTGCCATTTTGATGGCCTTTGTTTATCACCTATGCTTGTCGTGGATTCCTTTCATATACCTCAACTTTCTGGCTTCCATTGGTATGGGAATGGGACTTGGGATGATCGGGAGCTTCGCAGTCACTAAAGGCCAATGTCGAAATTTGTTGCTGGCTGGGGTGATTGGAATTCTATTGGCGACCGCCGGCCTGGGTGGCAAGTATTGGTTTCAGCACCAGTCCATGCTTCGTACTGCCACGGCGATGATCAGGCAAGATCCCACGATCCCTGAAGCCGATCGACAGCAAGCGATTACCGAATTCAAGTCCGCCTTCACGATCGGCGAACACCTTAGGCTACGTGCGGATCAAGGCTGGCAAATCGGAAAAGGGGGAGGGTTGCCGATTGCCGGAATTTTTGTGTACTTGATTTGGTTGATTGAAGCTGGAATTTTTTATTACTACGCTGTCAATGCGCCGTGGACGGCGGCGGGTCAACCATTCAGCGAAAAGAATCACCAATGGGCCAATGAATCACAAGTCGTAATGACTCTACCGGTTACCGATCCAGCGATGGTTTCGAAAATCCAATCGGCGACGTCTGTTGCCGATCTATTGACCATCCCCATTCCCCAAACAGACCAATCCAACCGCTTCGCGGTGTACACCGTCAATAGTATTCCCGGCCAGGAACTTGAAGATGCCTATCTTTCGGTTGCCAACGTTACGATTTCGCTTAACAACAAAGGTGAGCAAGAGACCAAAACGACAATGCTGGTGGAACATGCAATTCTCAGTTCGGCGAATAGAAATCAACTGATTGAGAACGCGGAATTGTTGCAAGAGGCGTTGGCTGATTTTCGTTCTAGCAAAAATGCAGAAGAGATCGAGGCCGAGTCGGTCGACGACGTGACCGACACCGGACAATCCTGATGACTCATCCCGCTGCCATCGCGATCGAACAGTTGCTGACCGATTGCGACATCAAGAAAACCCGACGCGGTGGACCAGGTGGACAACATCGCAATAAAGTCGAATCGGCCATCGTCATCACGCATCGTCCCAGCAAGATCATCGGCCAAGCCGGCGAGCGGCGCAGTCAACATGAGAATCGGGCCGTCGCAATCGAACGCTTGCGATTGAATCTATCGCTGGCGATTCGGGAGCCAGTGACCACCGACCAGCCAACGTCGGCGCTGTGGCAGTCACGACGCAAGGGCCAGCAGTTTTCAGTCAGCCTGGAACACCATGATTTTCCGGCGCTGCTGGCGGAAGCACTCGATTTTCTGGCGGCCACCGATTTCGAAGTCACTTTGGCAGCTGAACGGTTAAAAGTCTCCGCGTCGCAACTCGTTAAATTCTTGAAGTCGTTTCCCCCGGCATTGCAGCTGCTTAACGGCGAGCGCGAGAGTCGAGGTCTGAGTCGACTGCAGTAATCTATGCGAATAGTGCGGGTAGTCCACCACTGACCTGTCCGCGTGTCAAAACTTCATCAAACCCCATCGCCCGGGCCGCTTTCAACAATTCCAATTCTACATGTTGGGCATAGGCAACACTGCGCGGACGGTGCACTGGATCAAGCGCTTGCCAGTTCTCATGGAATTCGGCCAGTTGAAAGCCGCGCATTTGCAAATCGACCAATACAAGCGTTACTTCCCCGTCCGCAATTAACTGCATCAATTTTTCCATGGAAGGAACAGACTTCAACAGGACTCCCTGGGCCCGCGCGACAGCGTTGGCGCTCGAGCTCATCATCAAATCCTGTGTCAATATTACAATCATGGTTCAACCTTCAAAAATTTTACTTCGACCACGGCAACAGAACTTATACCGGTGCTGGCAAATCACGACGCTCAAAAACGACGGCACCCGCAACATAGAATGCGATGCCGAGTCCCAGCAGCAAACCGCAATTCAACAGTGTGCCGCCCGCGATAATCTCCCCGGCAGCATTCGTCTTCCAAATCCACCATATCGACCCAACGTCATTTTGTGCCCGTTCAATCGCTGCAGCCGGCGAATACAAACCGAACACACTAAAATTGACGACCCAATGAAATTTTTCCGAAGCCATCCCCAGTAACTTCAAACCCGCGTTGGCGAAGTAAAATCCGGCCACGATTCCCAATGTCCGCCAGCGATATCGATCACACGCCGAACAACACGCTGCCAATCCACCAAACATTACGCCTAAACAAAACAGATTGACCACTCCGGGCAGAAACGACAATGGATTCACGACGGAAGCCATCGCAATCGTCTCCGAACGCGCGGCCAGAAATCTTAACGGGATCCGATAGTCGACCAACGGAATTTTCAATTCGGGAAACGATGTTTCGGTGACGCTGGTAAACCAAATCCCCAACGACATTCCCAACCACGCCAAACCAACCAAGATCAACAGCAACGCCAGCGTCCACAAGGCATGACTGATATAAAAATCCCGTCGACTGATCGGCTGTGACAACAACAGTTCCATGGAACCGCGACTAAGTTCCCCGGACACCACATCCGAACCGCGGATCATGGCCCAACCGGTAATCAGCATCACCAACATCGGTTCATCCAACGTCAGTGATGTGCGTCCCAGATAGGACACCAGCCAATCGAAATCCACGGGCGAAAATTTGCGCCAATCTTTAGGCAATAGATCGATGATCTGCCGGAACTGCGCCGTGTCCAACTCGCCGACAACCCACACGCGAAACCAACAGAAACTAAACACCCCAATCGCCAACGCAACCCACAACAAACATGACTCGGTCAGATATTTTTTTCGCAAAGCCCGATTCACTCCGCACCTCCATCGTCGAGCAGCCGCTCGGCATGAAAACGATCATAGACGGAGCGCAAGCCGATCGGTTGTACGTGCATGCCAATCAAGGGTGCCTCGGACAACCATTTCAACACCGCTGACAACTCTCCTGGCGTTTCAATTTGTACGTGGTCATCCGTTTGTTGAACCGTTACCAGATCTCGAAGCGCTGGAGGAACTTCAGGAAAGACGCCTCGAATACGCGCGCGAATTCGATGTTGGAGTTTGATCTCTGACATCGGCGCAAGATGGACTAATTTGCCAGCACGCAAAATTGCGACTCGATCGCAGACGTCTTCGATTTCAGATAGGACATGCGACGAAAACACAACCGTTCTTCCCGCCTGTTTCGCTTCGGCAACCAGTTCAATGATTCGACCGCGGACTGTCGGATCCAGATTCGACGTCGGCTCGTCCAATATCAACAGCGGCGTATCGGCCATAAAGCAAATCACCAGTGCCAATTTCTGCCGCATACCGGTCGACATCAAACCCACCCAACGATTCAAATCCAACTCCAATCGTTCCGCTAACTGCAATCCCGTTTCGAAATTTGCGGATTCACGAAACTCGGAAAACAGTTTTAGCACGCTCTTTCCTCGCATCATGCGGAACAAACGAGCATCGGCCGGCAGATACGAGACCAATTTGTGGACCGCCACTCGATCGCGGTGACAATCGAGTCCATCAATCGTTGCCGAGCCGCTGGTCGGATTGAGAAAACCTAACAACAGTCGAATCCAAGTCGACTTTCCAGCACCATTGGGGCCCAACAACCCGAACACTTCGCTGCGGGCAATCGACAAACAACAATCGTCCAGTGCGGTAAAGCGACCAAATGACTTCGTCAAGTGATCGGTAATGATTAGAAATCGACTCACAGAAATTCCTAACGAAGCGGTGGCTTGCCAATCAACCGGCGCAACAAACCAATCTGGCCGGCGTGCAACATTTCATGGTCACCCGCAAACAGCAACGCTCCGTAACGAGTTGCAAACGCCGCATGCGGTGGGTCCAGCGGCTGGTCCAATTCAGGACCATCGAATCCAACGAGCTCGGTCCGCATCTGTTGATGAACTCGTTCCAGTACTGCCAAAATTTCCGTCGGCTCGGGGTACAATTCCCGTTGCCGTTGCGGCTCGGTACCGCGCATGAATAGCTTGCGAAATTTGCCTGACATCAATTCAGAATCCACGTCGGCGCGTCCTCGTTGGCGAAACAGTGTCAGCCCATATTCGGACATCGCCAAATGCCCAACCTGCCAGGCAATGTGTGTCGTAACCTGGTCCGGTGACCGATACCAATCGTCGTCCGAAAGCCCCTCCAACAGAGTCAACGAGTAGTTTCTCGCAAACTCGATTCGCCGCCAAGCAATTTGTAGACGTTCCGAGAGTGTCGCCGGAATAGGATATTGGTGATCAAAAATCGACATGACAGGTCTAAAAAAGGCTCGATGCGGAGACGACAAAAGGCAATTTACGAATGGAGTTCGAAGATCCCTTCGATCTCCACGGATACTCCCAGCGGCAAGGCGTTGACTCCGATCGCACTGCGCGTTCCCACGCCAGCGTCTTCACCAAACACTTTCGCCATCAACTCGCTGCAGCCGTTGATCACGGCGGGTTGTTGAGTAAATCCATCGACGCATTGCACCATTCCAAACAACTTAACGACTCGTTTGACCCGGTCCAGTGTTCCCAAATGCAATTTCAGGGTCGACAAAATTGTCAATCCGGCGTGCCGGGCCGCGTCGTAACCGGCTTGTTGATCGACCTCGCCGCCAACCTTCCCCAAACACAACGTGCCATCTGTTCGAACCGGCAAATGTCCGGAAGTGAAGCAGAGATTGCCCACAATCAAAGCCGGTTTATAAACGCCGACGGCTTTGGGAGCCGGCGGCAATTCGAATCCCAGTTCTTGCAATCGTTGGTCGGCGCTCATCGGTTTCCTGGCTCTGGAGAGTAATTTAAAACTTCGGGCTGGTAACGAACTTTCTCGACCGCACATTATCCGCAGTGTGCCAGATCAACGCCAGTGGGGACCTTAAGCTGGATCGCGATCTTGAACGAATCCAAAATCGCGATCCATTTTTTTTCGACTAAAGTTGGTTGGTTGCATCGAACGTTCCAACTCTGCGGCCATTTTTGGCGAATGACTGCTGCGTGATTTCCGACCCTTGCACCGCTCGAAACAATCGGTCGAAATCAGCTCGTCGACACAAAAGACAGCTCGATCCCTTGGTCGAAAAAAAATCGGTCTATCTTCCAATCGGGATCTTTGCCACGCTGTTTGACCTCACCGCTGCCAATCGACGGGATTTTCCAAAAAATACCTGAGATAAGGGGGGAATTCGTTGCTCAAAAGGATAGTCAGGGGGGGAACCGCAGAAAACGATTTTGATTCTTGGCTTTACCAAAACGGCCGCTCTTTTTAACATCTTATGTTTTGACGCAACACCTAAGACCTTACCGACTCGTTCAACCTTCGCACATTTTTCGGGCTTGATTTCACTATGGCGGTTCTGTTTCAGATTCGAAATGCTTACAAGAGCTACGGCGACCAAATCCTGCTGGACGATGCGGAAGCAACAATTACCGACGATGTCAAAGTTGGCTTCGTCGGCCGCAATGGGGCCGGCAAATCGACGTTGCTGCGAATTTTGCTGGGCGAGGAAGAACTCGATTCGGGTGAAGTGATCAAACATCCTCGATTGCGCGTCGGCTACCTTCGGCAACATGATCCGTTTCAGGCGGGCGAGTCGGCGATGGATTTCATGATGCGCGATAGCGATCAACCCGATTGGAAATGCGGTGAGGTGGCCGCGCAATTCGAAATCAAAGGGGACTATTTGAATGGGCCGGTCAGTGCGCTGTCCGGGGGCTGGCAAACTCGAGTGAAGTTGGCTGCGCTGCTACTGCACGAACCCAACCTGTTGCTGCTCGACGAACCGACCAACTTTTTGGATTTGCGCACCCAGATTTTGTTGGAACATTTCTTAAGATCATTTCGGGAAGCGTGTTTAATCGTGTCCCATGATCGCGCGTTTCTGTCGGCGACCTGTGAACACACGCTCGATCTGACTCGCGGCACGCTGACGATGTATCCCGGGCGAATCGAAAAATTTCTGGAGTACCAGAACGAACGCCGCGAACAAGCCCTGCGTGAAAACGTTTCGGTCGTGGCAAAACAAAAACAACTCGAACGTTTTATTGCCAAGAACAAAGCGGGTGCCAATACGGCCAGTCAAGCCCGTTCCAAACAGAAGCAATTGGATCGATTGCAATTGAATGAAATCGCCGCTGACGAAAAAACGGCTTATATCCAGGCTCCCGTCGTCACTCCTCGGCAGGGAACCGCTGTCCGCTGCCACGATGTGGCGATCGGATATGGTGCCCATCGAGTGGCCGATAAGATCAACGTCGAGATCGAACATCAACAGCGCGCAGCGATCGTCGGCGATAATGGTCAAGGCAAAACAACGTTGTTGAGAACACTGGTCGGTTCGTTAGAGCCACAATCCGGCACGGTTCGCTGGGGACATGGGATCGAGGTCGGTGTTTACGCACAACACGTGTATGCTTCACTGCCACCCAATGACACGGTGCTGGACTACCTGGAGTATCAAGCAATACCCGGCACAACTGACCAACAAGTTCTGGCCGTGGCCGGTTCGCTGTTGTTTCGTGACGACCACGTTCGGAAGAAAATCTCTGTGCTATCGGGGGGCGAACGAGCCCGTTTGTGCATGGCTGGACTGCTGCTGGGCAACTACAACGTGCTGGTCATGGACGAACCGGGGAACCACCTCGACGTGGAGACCGTGGAGGCTCTGGCGGAAGCCCTGTTGCGTTACAAAGGGACCGTCATCTTCACCAGTCACGATCGGCACTTCATGAAGCGAATCGCTACATCGATTGTGGAAGTTCGCGATGGCAGTGCCAAAAATTATCTCGGCGATTATGACGCCTATCTTTATTCGATTAACAAGGAGATTGACGACGGTGAACGCGTCAACAACGCGGCTCGAATGAGCTCACCCCCTCCTGGAAAAACCGCGACAGCTCCCGGAAAAGCTTCAGCGACCAAAACGGCGGCACCGCTCGATGATCGGAAAACTCAAAAGTTGATCAAGACGATCGAACGAAAAATCGCCAAACTCGACGATGAACGGAAACTGTTGCAGCAGCAATTGCTGACCGAAACCAATGCGAAAAAAGCGTTGGAAATGCACCATCAAATTGAATCCATCGGCGCCGAACTGCAGTCCGCCGAGGAGCAATGGCTGGAGTTAAACTAGTACTTTGCGACAGCCTGGATTCCGGCTGATTCCGGCGACACATATCAGCCGGAACGCGCTAGCGTCCGGTTCTTACGTCAGGATACTGGCGTCCGGTTGCTGTATCAGGATACTCGCGTCCGGTTTTCGTATCAGGATACTCGAGAAATTTTCGATCTTGTGCGTCGCGAACATACTCAACTACGCGTTGCAATTCGTCTTCGGTGTTAACGCACCGCCAGTCACCGCCGACCGACCAAACGGGACGATCGCGGAAAATCGCACTGTGTTCACGCAGCGCTTTTGTGCTGTTGGCCTTCAACTGATCTCGAACAATATCACCGCGATGCGAATTCGCTGTAACCACAACATGAACATGATTCGAACGAGCGTTCGCAATCCAAAGATGCCACGAACGAACAAGGCAGTGTTTGCCAATCATCGATTCAACAGTGGCACGACACACTCCATCAAGCAATTGAATAGGATGCTTCAAGCGATCTGCACGCCAAGCCTCCAACAGCGGTTCCGGCTGCATATCCCCTTTGCCGTACTTTCTCCAACCGGTGTCCGCTCCTTGGAGATGAGTTCCATAGACAGTCCAAGTATTGAAATAAGCAAGAGGCTGGTCGTTGTTCATCACAGAAACAGTAAAAAGTTCTAATCTATTGCGCTGTTAGTCGGATCCCTGTCGAACGGGACGGATCCTCGCTCACCATTGTTTCAATTTAGAATACTGCTGTCGAGCCACAAATACAATTTCCTTCAAATCGAATACTATTCGTGGCAGTGTGCAGTTGAACGGTTGATTCAATTTCGTGGAAACCCGATGACAGCGCGCTCCGGCTGATTCCCATAACACATATCAGCCGGAACGCGCTAGCGTCCGGTTTTTGGTATCAGGATGCTCTCGTCTCTCGTCATGTTCCCGTCCCAAAAATCAATTCTCTTTCGAGGAAACCGGATGCTAGCGCATTCCGGCTGATTCCGACAACACATATCAGTGGAAACCGGATGCTAGCGCATGCCGGCTGATTTAGGCAACGCCTCGGCTTATCTCGGTTGCTGCCCAGTTTGACCAGTGCCTTCACTGGCAAGTGTTTTTTCGCTGTCGTCTTTTTGATCGCTTTCTTCAGCGGGTGCTTCGACCGTCGAGCTCGGCGCCGGTGGCTTGCGTAAATTGCGAATGTCCAGTACGAAACAGCCGCGGCCGTGTGTAGAAATCACGGCGTAGTCTTCCGCGGTTTGGATGGCGAGATCATGAACGTACGCCGTAGGCAAGCCCTTTCCCAGTACATCCCAACTCTTGGCGCCGTCCACTGAAACATAGACCGCTCGGTCGGTTCCGGCGAATAACAGATCCTTGTTGGCCGGGTCCTGCTTGATCACATTCGCATTGCTGCCCGGAATATTTGCGGTGATGCTTTCCCATGTCGCCCCGTAGTCCTTCGAGCGATACAAACGGCATTCGAATTGATCGTAACGGATGCCATTGAACGCGGCATAAATAGTGCCGGCATCAAAATGACAGGTTTCCAGACCCGCCACGCACAGGCCCGGCGGAAGGTCGGGGATATGTTTGCCGATTTCGGTCCAGGATTCTCCGTTGTCGCGTGTCACATGCAGGTTTCCGTCGTCGGAGCCGGCATAAATTACCCCTTTTTCCACGGGCGATTCGGCAATGGCAAAGACCACCGCGTGCGCTACATTGCCTTGTTTATCGGGATCAAAATTCGAAAGGTCGGGGCTGATTTTTTGCCAGTTCTTGCCACCATCATCGGTACGGAACACGTATTGCGCGCCGTAAAACAATCGTTGAGAATCGTGAGGCGAAATAATCAGCGGAGAGACCCATTGGGCGCGCTTCAAATCGCCCTTGTCAAATTTGACAGCCACATCCGTGGTTTTGTAACTTTCAAAACGCCGACCGCGCCGCTCGACGACCTGTTGTTCGCTGTAGTCGGTTAGTTGAGGCCCGCCTCCATAACGGCTGACCGAATAGACCAGGTTTGGATTATTGGGGTCGACGGCATGTCGGCCGGATTCGTCACCGGTGGCGCGTTCCCAGACTTGACTGACAATGGATTTCCGTCCGCGGCTAAGGTCGACCAAACCCCGCCAGGCGCCGGTATCTTGAGTCGATACGTAAATCCAGAATTTGCCTTGCTCCTGTGAGATCCCGCAGTTGTAGTTATGGGCAATTTGAAGATTGGTCGGGTTGCGGTAGGTCGCCAGACCATCGCGCGAAATCATGATGCCGCCGTCATTGATAACGACGATGTGTTTCGAATCATTCGGATTAATCCAGGCTCCATGGTAGTCGCTATGGTTGCCGGGCACATTTTCCCACGTGTAGCCACCATCGCGAGTACGTTTCGTGCTTAGACCGAACACGTAAACAGTTTCGGCATCACTGGGGTCGACACGAATTTGACCGAAGAACCAACCATAACTCGGGTGAGTTGCGCGAACTCCCTCGTTGCCTTCGATCATACGGAAATTCTCGCCCGCGTCATCGCTGCGGTAAACTTTCGCACCGGCCTTTTTGTCGGTTGCGCCATCGTGGTTGAGCAGCACATAGACGGTTTCAGGTTGCGCCGCACACAAGTCAATGCCGACACGCTCGTATTGACCGGTCGAAAAATCGGGGAGGCCGTTGGTGGCAAGCGATTTCCAGGTTCGCCCGCCATCGTTGGATTTATAGACACCCGTTTCGGGTCCTCCGACGGGATCGTTCCAACGGTATCGCAGGCGCGGAGCAGTACCAACGTAAAGTGTGTCAGGGTGTTGCGGATCGAGCACCAGATCGGTAACCGACATGGAGACATTTTTGAAAAAGACCTGCGTCCAGGTTTTACCGCCATCGATCGTTTTGTAAACACCACGTTCTGGGTTGGATGTGTACTCGTTCCCAGACGACGCGACATAAAGGATGTTTGGATTTTTCGGGTGGATCACAATCCGACTGATGTGCTGGGTGTCGGTGAGTCCCATGTGTTCAAACGTTTGGCCGCCATCGACCGACTTAAACACGCCGACGCCAGCCATCGAGCTGCGGAGAATGTTGGATTCGCCGGTACCGACCCAAATAA
Source organism: Mariniblastus sp. (assembly GCA_031400405.1). Classification (GTDB taxonomy): domain Bacteria; phylum Planctomycetota; class Planctomycetia; order Pirellulales; family Pirellulaceae; genus Mariniblastus. The sequence goes on along the minus strand of JANNPW010000081.1, from coordinate 906 downwards.
GATTCGGATCGGACGGTGCGATGGCGAGGTCGCCGATACTGGCCGTCGCGTAATTCTCAAAGATCGGGTTCCAATTGATGCCATCGTCGACCGACTTCCAAACACCACCGGCCGCGGTCGCGAAGAATATCGTTTGGGGCTGGGCGGGATGAACTGCAACATCGACACCGCGGCCTGACATCTGCGTCGGCCCGACGGCTTGCCAGGTGCTGGTCGCGTATTTTGAGTTCTTGAGAAGTTCTTGATGACTATCGAACCACGCCAGCCGCTGATGCTTGCCGGACGCTGGGGTAGCTTCGGGTTTCGCGTCGTCGGTCGAACGGGGCGCGGCGTCCTGCTCAGCAGAATCCTGTTGACCCCGGGCATCAGTGATTCCTGACGAAAAACAACCGCTCACACACAATGCCAGCAGGTAGCGATTCAAAGTAAAACACGTTGGCATGGTTCACCAAAAAAAAAGTTGAATGGGGTCAAGATGTATTGGCAAGGGGAAATCAGCCGAAAGTCGATAGCGCACGGTTTTTTTCAAAGTAACCGGACATTAGCGCGTTCAGGCTAATCCGAAATCTATATTGATTGACTGTTGGTCAACATCGGCGAACCGTCATCGGCCCAGTCTAATCGGAGAATTGCCAGAAAACCAGTTGCACGGTCCGTCTCGCTGTGGGTCCTTCGTGGCCTAATGAAAATGTTGTTGTTTGGCCGGACTACGCAGTCCATTTTGTTTAAGAATCCCACTGGCTTTTCCGGTGGTATCTACACAAGTTTGATCGACAAACCGTGGTTTAGCCCAGTTACGAGGAACGGCGCGTTTTTAATACCACCGGCTTGTCCGGTGGATTGTTGTGTTTTTTGCTACAAACTTGCTGGGCCATTGATTCGTTCTTCAGCCGGATTCGCCTTGGG
>JANNPW010000144.1:0-100344 GCA_031400405.1 Mariniblastus sp. | reverse complement strand
TGCTGCGCCCAGCCTGCGAACTGGGCGCAGCGCTGCGCGAACACCTGCTCCAGTTCGTCAGCGCCGAAGTCCTGGCGCAGCTCCACTTCGGCGCAAGCGTTGGATCGCCGAACCGGCAAACACTCCATGAGCCGCCGCGACGTGAATCTCGCGAGCTCCTTTTTTCTTGACCAGTTCTGCGGCTCCACAAATCGAACCGGCCGTGCTGATCATGTCGTCAAACATCAACACGGTCTTGCCTTCGATTGAGCCACCAATAATATTTTCTTGCGACACCGATTCGGCGGACATCCGCCGTTTATCAATAATCGCCAGTTCGCCACCGAGTCGTTTGGCATGGCCAACGGCACGCTTGATACTGCCTTCGTCCGGGCTGACGATCACCAGTTTATCGGATGGAATATTCAAAGTTTGGAAGTACTCGTTGAGTACACTGCCGGCGTACATGTGATCGACAGGAACGTCAAAGAAGCCTTGTATCTGAGCCGCATGCAAGTCCATCGTCAGGACCCGATCTGCACCGGCTCGGGTAATCATGTTCGCGACCAATTTCGCTGTGATCGGCACCCGCCCAGCGTCCTTACGGTCCTGCCGGGCGTATCCGAAATACGGGATCACCGCGGTGATCCGTTCGGCGCTGGCCCGTAGGCAAGTGTCAATCATGATCAACAACTCCATCAAATTGTCGTTGACCGGGGGACAGGTTGGTTGAATCAAAAATACATCTCGACCGCGAACGTCTTCGATCCGACAATGAAACTCACCGTCGGGAAACGTCGAAAAAACACACTGAGCCAAATCGAGATTCAAAAACGCGGCTATTTTCTTCGAGAGTTCGGGATTGGCGCGGCCGCTAAAGATCTTTAGTTCAGGCATGTTTGGGTCTGACAAAAAGTTGATTTGATTGCCGCAGATAATTGCATCGTGACTAACGTGTGCTGCTAATCGTGTCCGAGACGGGCTTTCATAGCCGCTTCGACTTCTGCCAAGTGTTCGACGGTGTTGACACTCAACGCCTCAATCGGCTTGAGCACCGGCAAGGCCCGCACGTCTTCACCTTCACCAAGCAGGATCCCGGGAATATCAGTAATGTAATACTCTTTCTGCCGGTTGTCAGCGGTCAACTGACCCAAAGCGCGCAACATTTTCTGACAATCGAAAACGTACGTACTCATATTGGTCTCACGAATCTCCAGTTGTTCGGGCGTCGCGTCTTTATGTTCCACAATTCCGATGAAGGCTCCAGCGGAATCGCGGACAATTCGACCCAGTCCCGTTGGATTGTCGTGAATCAAAGTTCCGAGGATACATGCGGGCCGCGTGGCAGCGAACTCATCGAGCAACAGGCGAATGGAGTCCGCTTGCAACATGGGAGAGTCCCCAGCCACAACGACCACCGGACCATCGTGATGGGCGATCGCCGATCGGCACATCATCACGGCGTGGCCCGTACCCAATTGCTCCGTTTGCAAGGCAAATCGGAGGTGGCCAATCCCAGTCAAAGCCGCTTCAACAAGTTCAGCGCGATAACCGACCACGACGACAAAACTGGTTACTCCGGCAGCCTGCAATGAGTCGATGACATAACTGACCAGCGGTCGACCGTTGGCTTCGCACAGAACTTTGGGTAGCTCTGATTTCATGCGGGTTCCTTTTCCTGCGGCAAGTACGATTGCTAATGGCGCATCCATGAATATCAATCCTGTAAGTTTTCAGTTTCAAAAAACGAGACATTTGGGCCGAGCCGAAGTCGCTCTATCAAAGCCTAAACTAGTGGGAAAATCTACCCCCATCAGAGGGACAATTCTACGGACTCTCGAATAAGCTCAGGATCAGGTGATCTTCCAACGAACGGGCGACGCAGTTGGCGTGACTGAAATCCTGGTGTTGGCTATGGACGGTGGGAATCGCAATGGTGTAAGCGCCAGCTGCGACGGCCGACGTACTTCCAATGACGCTGTCTTCCAAGGCCAACATTTGTCGCGGCTCGATTTTCAATTTGGCCGCGGCCGCCAAATAGATATCGGGATGAGGTTTGCCATGAACGACGTCATCCCGAGTGAGTAGGAACTCGAATCGTGGCTGGAGATCAAATTTAGCTAAAGCAGTTTCGGCGAACTCCCGATGTGAACTGGTGGCCAGGGCTTTGGGTATGTTTTGAGACTCCAACAGGTCCAGCAATCGATCGAGCCCGGCCATCTTCTGTAATTCGGTCGGCAAAATTTCGGCGAAAATTTCGTCGGTATCACGTTGAAATGACTCAAAAGTATCGGTCAGACCAAGTTCACGTTGGAGGACTTCAAACGATTTAGGGCCGGGGAGCCCCATGGTTTTTAGTTTCAACTCTTGGGTAAATTGGTGCCCGCGGCGGGCGAGCAGCACCGAACCGACGTGATCATAGAGATCTTCCGTGTTGAACATCAGTCCGTCCATATCGAACGTGACGGCCAGAATTTTTGGTAGTTTCACAATCCGTCTCAGGGAAAAACCCGGTTGACTCGCAGTCGCACAATCCAGACACGAATCTACCGGATAACCCACTGGTTTTGCAACGAGGAGATCCGTGGGATCGGATTCCAGCGCGTCGTGACAAAATCAGTCCTAATGGAATTCACAGCCTGGCTGCCGATCCCACGATTGTCGCAAACCAATCGCAAACACTCCACGATTCCGCCAAACTAAGCACCAGCACATAAGTAAACTGGCATAACCTTCACCCGGTCGACACAACGGGAGAAACGAACATGGATTTTCAGGATTTACAGGATGATCGTCGATCCGACTTGCAGTTTGGAGAAATCACTGAGAAAATCATCGGTGGTGCATTCGTAGTCATCCATGAGTTGGGAACCGGGTTTCTGGAATCAGTTGATGAGAACGCCTTGGCAATCGCTCTCCAGAACACGGGATTGCAAGTGCAATGCCAGCATCCGATCCATGTTCACTTTCGACAACGAATCGTCGGCGAGTTCTATGCCGACCCTCTTCGTTGAAGGAAAAGTTGAAGGAAATGTCATCGTCGAGCTCAAGGCTGCCAAGGCGATCGCTACCCAGCACCAGGCCTAGATTATTAACTACTTAAAGGCAACTGGAATCGAGGTCGGCCGACTGATCAATTTGGGCAATCCGAAACTCGAATACAAACGATTCACACGACACCAGTGCATCAATCAACGAATTGAAAGCATCCTGTACATCTTGTCCATCCATGTTCATTCATTTTGTTCTAAAAATTTATGCATCGGTGCTTACGATTTGGGAATGGCGCGACCGGGTGTCCATGGAATACCAGCGTCGTCAAGTTTTTTCCAGAACGATTTGAGTTCTTTCCCCAGCAATTTGTTAACCGTTTCGGAAACTTCGGTATATTCCTCGCGCGCGATTTCCACTTGTTCACGTTGGGCTTTGGTGATCCCATACGTATTTCCAAGCGTTCCATACAGCGCCCCGCCCAATCGGCTGCCGATCGAAGGGACGGTCGGTTCGAAGCGAGCTTCTTTCAGTGGATCGCCGGTGAGTTGGATGTTCAAGTTTTCGAAAGCCAGCTCCAACTCACGCGCGGATTTTTGCAATTCTGGTGTGCTATTGGAGCTAGCGCTGACTGCCGTTTTCGCGGCTGCGATCTGTTTGATCGCTTCCGCCACAGATTGAGTCGTGGCAGAAACACTGTCCTGCAGCTTGGCTACTTCGGCTTGAAACTCTATCGTCTTATTGTGGGCCTGTTGCTTCAAACTTGGCTCGACAATGGAAATGATTTCCAGTTTTTCCGAATCGCCAAGTTTTGTGGCTTCACCGTTTTGTCGTCGATAAGCTTGCACGACGTATTTTCCAGGCACTACCAACGGGCCGGTACCAAGTCCGATGAATCCGGTATGTCGCAGGTTCCAGTTGGCTCGGTGCAGTCCAGCTTCGGTCGTCGCATCAACTTGGGCCACTCGTTCGCCCGATTGGTTGGTAATTTCAAAGTAAATTTTTGCGGCCTCTTCCTGTTCCTCATCGCGCAACTCTTCCCACGTCGGAATCGGCAAGTCACCGCCGGTTTTTGTAATTTCTGCTTCCTTTTCCTGACGCAATTGTTTTTTCGTTTTGGTTGATTCTTTAACGTAGTAGGTGAACGTGGCCCCAAATTCAGGATTGGGAGTTCGGAAGAAACTGTCTCCCTGAGCGCCTTGCGGGCCACCTAGATAGTCATTGGGTAGGTACCACAGGGCCGCGCGAATGGGAAACAGCTGGAACTCTTTGTCTTTCAACAACTCGTCACTTAGTTGGCGCAGAGTCGAGTAGTCATCGAGCACATAAAAGCCCCGCCCAAACGTGGCACACACCAGATCATTCTCACGATTTTGAATCGCCAGATCGCGCACAGGAATGGTCGGAATTCCCGAGGTGATCTTAATCCAATTTTCGCCGGCGTTCAGCGAAACAAATAAACCAAACTCTGTCCCCAGAAAAAACAGATTCTTGTTTTCGTGATCTTGTTCGATCCGCCAACACAAATGCCGCGCTGGCAGGTCGCCCTTCATGGAAGACCAGGTCTTGCCTCGATCAGTGCTCTTGATCAAGCAAGGTTGGTAGTCACCTGACTTGTGATGATCGAGAGCCGCATAGACCGTATCCGGATCGTGTTTGTCCGCTTTGATGTCGTTGACAAACGCGTATTCTGGCACCTCAAAAAAACGTTCCTCGCGACGCCAGTTTTTTCCACCATCTTCGCTGACCTGAATCAGGCCGTCGTCGGTGCCGACATACAGCAAGCCTTCGACCAACGGCGATTCGCTGATTGAGGTGATATTGCCATATTGCGACATGGCCATCAAATCGAAACCGGCGTCGATTCCGTTAACCCGACCCATGACCTTTAATTCAAACCGGTTATTGTTGCGGGAGAGGTCGGGGCTGATGGTTTTCCAACTGTCACCTCGATCGTCCGACCGATGCAAATGCTTGGAGGCAAAATATAATCGTTGGTGATTATGCGGACTGATCAAAATTGGCGAATCCCAATTGAAACGAAAATCGACTTCACCTTTGCCGGGTTGCGGTCGAATACTGACTGATTCGCCCGTGCGCCGATCATACCGTTGCAAATAACCTTGTTGTGATTCGCAATAGACAATATTGGGATCGGTGGGATCGATGGCATTATCGTGTCCATCACCGCCGATGGTAATTTGCCAATCCGAGTTTCGGATTCCCTGCTGATTCCCAGTCTGCGTTGGTCCATATTGGGTATTGTTGTCCTGCGTACCGCCGACGACATGATAGAACGGGAAATCATAGTCGACGTCGACTTTGTAAAACTGTGCCAAGGGCAGATTGGCAAAATACTCGTAGTTTTGGCCAAAATCGAACGATTGATACAGTCCACCGTCGCAACCGACCAACAAAAATTCCGGATCGTTGGGACTAAACGCGACGGCATGATTATCGACATGTTTCGAGCCCTTCTCGACGGTTCCCCAAGTCTTGCCGCCATCGGTCGTGCGGCCGAGCATCACGTCGGCGTGATACACGACATCAAACCGGTGGGGATCACAATAGATTTCCTGATAGTAATGCGGGCCCGTACCACCGGCCACAAAGTCACTCATCTTGGTCCAGCTATTGCCGAAGTCTTCACTGCGAAAAAAACCGCCTTGGCGATCGGGCAACTCCATCGCGGCATACACTACGTTAGATTTTTGGGGTGAGATTTGGAGTCCGATTTTGCCTTTAGCCCCGCCCGGCAAACCGGTTTTCAATTCGCTCCAGGTTTCACCGCCGTCGGTCGATTTGTGAATCCCCGATTCCGTTCCGGTGTCCAGCAGTGCCCAAACCGTGCGATGCCGTTGATGGGTTGCTGCATACAGGATGTTGGGATTTTTTTCATCCAGCACAACATCGGTGACACCCGTGTATTCACCTGAGCTCAAGACATTCTTCCAGGTTTTTCCACCGTCGATCGTCTTGAACAAACCGCGTTCACCGCCGGGTGACCACAGCGGGCCCTGTGCGGCGACAAAGACAATACTGGAATTCGCGGGATGCACGACGACTTTCGACAAGTGTTCGGACTGCTTCAAACCCATGTTGGTAAAACTCTTGCCACCATCGTGGCTCACATAGACTCCATCGCCAAAACCAATATGCCGCCCCGCGACGTTTTCGCCAGTGCCGACCCAAATCGTATTGCTGTTGCTCGGATCAATGGTTACGCAGCCAATTGAATAGGATTCGTAACTGTCGAAGATCGGCTCAAACGTTGTGCCGGCATTGGTCGTTTTCCAGACGTTTCCCGAGCCGGCAGCGATGTACCAAATGTTGGGGTTGTGGCGATCGACGGCGATATCCGCGATCCGCCCCGACATAAATGCCGGTCCGATGGCTCGAAGTTTCAAGGCAGACAGAAATCCCGAGTTGATTTTCGTTTCCGATTTTTCGACGGCTTTTTCCTGTGCCGAGCTGACGTTAAGTAACACGCAAAACAGCAACAACGAGCGGATGATTTGATTCATAATGAAGTTCTATTCGGAAATTGACCATCTAAAGGTGAAGTGTGAGTTTGCTTGGTCGAAAATGGGCTGTCAATCCGTTGTTGGTCGATTGCCGCCGATGTTTGGCGATTTTTTTCTGGACGGAGCCGTAAATGTGGAATGGTCCACTGAGATCGTCAGTCCCGGGCCATCCGCTGATATGGCAATTACAACTCGGCGGATACAATCGGAGCACCTTGCTTGGTAAGTTGTACACCTTCGATCCCTTGCACCACCAGCATCCGCCAGCCAGCACGCGGAAGAGAGTGTGATAGGATTCCCAGCCTATCACTACGGAAACGACAGACTGGTAGGCAGATCCCACGTTTCAAATACGACAGTTGATTATTTATCGCTTGTCGACCAGGAAAACAAACTCAATGATTTTGACAACAATTGACTACGTGGTCATCGCAGCCTATTTCATTGTGACCGTGGGGATTGGGTTTTGGTATCGCAGTCGGGCCAGCCAAGGGGTTGCCGAATATTTCGTGTCGGGACGAAATTTGCCCTGGTGGATTGCCGGCACTTCAATGGTCGCGACGACCTTTGCGGCCGATACTCCGCTGGCGGTAACGGGGCTGACGATTCAAAACGGTTTAGCCGGCAACTGGGTCTGGTGGTCGTTTGCGCTGGGCGGCATGATCACGGTTTTCGTCTACGCCAGGCTGTGGCGACGAGCCGAGGTTATGACGGACGTGGAATTGGTTGAGCTGCGGTATTCTGGCAAACCAGCGGCTGCTCTGCGTTTTACGCGCGCGATCTATATCTCCATGATTGTCAATCCAATTATCATCGGCTGGGTTACGACGGCGATGGTGACGGTGTTGAATGAAACGATCTTGTACAACGTAGCCGCAACCAATTTTGAGCAGACACTATTCGGTGAACGCGCAAGATTGGTCCGGCCCTGGTTGATCATCTTTGGGACTCTCGGTTTGGTGGGCCTGTACGGCATGATGTCCGGCATGTGGGGCGTGGTCGTCACCGATGCGCTGCAATTTTGCCTGGCGATGGCGGGTTGTATTGGGCTCGCCTGGGTGGCAATCAATCATTTCGGTGGCGCTGCTGAGCTGGAGGCGAAAGTGATTGAGAATTTTGGTTCGGGAGGACGAGCCGCATTTGACATGATTCCGGATTTCAGTGGCGCTGGGGCTTGGCTGCCGCTACATGTTTTTCTGTTGTTGTTGTTGGTGCAATGGTGGGCGACCTGGTATCCAGGTGCCGAACCAGGCGGTGGTGGTTATGTGGTTCAACGCATGGCTGCCTGCAAAGACGAACGCCATTCGTTATGGGCCACATTGTGGTTTCAGATTGCTCATTATTGCTTGCGTCCGTGGCCTTGGATCATTGTGGCGCTGGCGGCGCTGGCGATGTATCCGGAGTTACGTCAAGGAGAAATTGCCGATCCGAGTTTCGACTCGGGCGTCGGATATCCGATGGTGATGCGCGAGCTCAGTCCACCAGGATTGCGCGGATTGTTAACGGTGGCATTTTTTGCTGCCTTCATGTCGACGCTCAGCACCCAAATGAATTGGGGCGCATCCTATTTGGTGCGGGACGTGTATCAGCGATTCATGCGACCTGACGCGTCGACGAAACAGTTGACCACGGCCTCGCGATATGCTTCGCTGTTGGTGTTGGTTGCCGGCGCCATTGCCTCGGTACTGATGTACGGAGTTTCGGTCGATGCCGCCTGGCAAATATTGCTGGCCCTCGGCGCTGGAACCGGCGCGGTGTTTATGCTGCGCTGGTTTTGGTGGCGCATTAATGCCTGGAGCGAAATTGTTTCGATGGGCGGGTCGCTGGTGTTCTTTTTGGTCGCCGAACCAATCGCCAGTGCCGTGGGATTCGGCACGTTACGCCCGGAAGAAAAGATGTTCGCAGTGGCCTTGGCGACAATCGTGTTATGGTTAGTGGTGACGTTTCTGACACCCGCCGAGAACGATGCGACATTGGATCGCTTTTTTCAAAAAGTTCGACCCGGTGGTTACGGCTGGGGACCGGTCGCCCAACGCAATCCGGCGGTATTGGTCGATCGCGATTTGGGATTGTCGATCGTGGCGGCCATTTGTGCGACAGGAATTGTCTATTCCGTGTTGCCCGGGATCGGCAATTTGATTTTTGGTCACTACCAAATGGCGTTGTTGTGTGGATTGGTAGCGTTGTTTTTTGGGTTGCTGACGGGTGTTTTGGTAAAACGACTGACCAGTCGATGATTTCATTTAACCGCAATAGGTGCGCGATGGCTCGTTTAATACTGTTTTGCGTGATAGTTTTTCTGCAATGCACTTCTGTCGTGCGCGCGATCGAGCAGCCAGTGAAAGTGTTTATTCTGGCTGGACAGTCGAATATGGAAGGCAAGGCCCCCAACGCACTGTTTAACCATCAGGCTACCGATGCGAAAACCAAAGAGTTGTTTGCGCATTTGCGAAACGACGATCAATGGATTGTCCGCGACGACGTGTTCATCAAGTTCCTCGATCGAAAAGGCCCTCTTACGTTGGGTTACGGTTCACCTGATCGTACAGGTGCCGAGCTGGAATTCGGTACAATGATGGGCAATCATTTCGAAGAGCCAGTGCTGCTCATCAAAGCGGCGTGGGGCGGACACTCGTTATGTAAACTCTTCCGTTCTCCTTCGGCAGGGTTCCCAGCCACCGAAGTGTTGCAAAAAGAACTGGAACAGGCCCAAGCCCGAGTTAAACAAGACAACGAAAAAAATCAGCGCAAGCTTCCGCTGCCAACGATGGAAGACATTCAACGGGAATTTGGTTCTTCGTATCGCGAGATGTTGAAGGAAGTGCAGGATACGATGGACAACTATGCGGAAATGTTTCCGGAACTGGCAGGAAAGCAATTGGAAATGGCGGGTTTTGTCTGGTTTCAAGGTTGGAATGATCAATATGGTGGTGAGAATGAATACGCCTCAAATATGAAACACTTCATCAATGACGTGCGTAAAGATCTTAACTCACCCCAACTGCCGTTTGTGATTGCGGCGATGGGCCAAAACGGGTCTATCGCTGCGGCAGGGCCGATGCTAATTGTCCGTGACGCACAATTGTCGATGAACGAAGTGCCTGAGTTCAAAGGAAATGTTCGGGCATTTCGAACCGACGTGCTGGTTGATAAAGCGGCGGAAGAACTTTTTCCAACTTGGAAAGAGAACCCGGAACAATGGAATTTGACCGGCGGAGATTTTCCCTATCACTATTTCGGCAGCCCGATCTGGTTTACTCGTATCGGCCAGGCGATGGGCGACGCGATGCAGGATCTTTTGAAGCTACCGTAATCGAATGCGCACAGGAATTTTTGTCGAGGGACCCATGGTGACGTTTCGACGTTTGACGATCACGGGTTCGGCATCCACCAACTCGAATTCATATCGTTTGAGTAACGCTCCCAACACCATCGCCATTTCGTAGGAAGCAAACGCCGCACCGATGCAGCGACGGTGACCGCCCCCAAACGGCATGTATTCGAACGGCGTAAAGCTGCGCTCCAAAAATCTCTCCGGACGAAACAGGTCCGGATCCGGAAAGACGACCGCGTTGTAATGGGCCAAGACGGTCGCCGGTGCCAACGCCATCCCAGCAGGCAAATAGTAGTCGCTGAATTTCAGCGGTGACTTCAGTTTGCGTAACGTCTCGGTGACGATCGGGTTGATGCGCAAGGTTTCTTGAATGACGGCTTTCAAATACGGGGCGGTTGCCAGTTCGTTCAGCGAATCGTCCGGCAAAGAATTTAATTCAGTCCGCAGCGTTTGCAAAATTTTCGGTGCGCGGTGTAAATGATAAATCGCCCAAGACAGCGACAGGGCGGTCGTTTCGTGGCCGGCAAACAGAAACGTCATCAATTCGGCATGCAAGTCTTCGCGGCTGAGTGGCTGTCCATCTTCATATCGGGCAGTACATAGCAAAGCCAAGATGTCATCTCGCTCGGCTTTGGATTTCTGTCGTTGATCAATCGCCACGTCCAGCAAGTCGCACAGTTGGGTCTTGGCCTTTTGCCAACGATCCCAGGGAGTCCAGCCGAAAAAAGAAATATGCGTGCGGCGGGAAAAAAACAACAACGGGTTCGCGCAAGCAAACACTTTGCGACAGGCGTCGAACATCTTTTGAATCAGCTGGTTGTCATCCCCTCCAAAGATCGTTCGAATGATAATTTCGAGTGAAATTTCAGTCATCAGGTCGGTGGTGGCGACGACATCCTGTTTAACATGTTGTTCGACTCGTGCGATTGCCGTGGCCTGCATGATCTTTCCATAAGCCTTCATACGGTCGCCGTGAAACATCGGCGTCATCATCCGACGCTCTTTGCGATGACGATCCCCTTGTAACACCAACATGGATCCAAGTCCAAGAATGGGGCCCGCGGTCTGGATTGCAAACGGTTCGTAAATATCGGGATCCTGTCCGTGAATTATCCGAATCAAGTCCTCACGACCAGTAACCACAACGGGCCCGTTCAAAGCGTGAAGCAGGAATGGATCGCCATATTGTTTTACCCAGTCCTCCATGGCCGATCGTGGATCGCGGATCAAACGCAGGGTCGGCCTCCAGCGCCCTTTGGGGCCTGGCGGCAAGCGGATTTCTTCGTGTGGAGTCATCCAAGGTTTCATTGTTGAATTTAAGATTTGAAGATCGGAACGCGATGGCAGGAATCGGAGGACAAACAAAGCAAACTAGCCGACGAGGAAAATTGCTCGTTCAGTGTTGGACCATTATATCTGCTTGTTAAGTCGTTGGTAGTTGAATGCACAAATCAGTTTATTCATTTGCGATGTCCGTTCTCCACAGTTGCTCGTTCGCTTTTGTTGGATTCCAAATCCTGAATCACCACAAATCTGTCAAGCATCCACCGCCTTTTGCCTTGGAGCGTTGATAGGCGTGTTCAGCCAATCATCTGATTGCTAAAGGTCTAAAGGTGAAACCAACTCACTTTTTTAGGCCGCTAGGGGATTGGCAACAATTCAAGTGTCATAAAAAGCAGTAGGCAAGCAAGCACTTACGATATGGGCTCGTTCTGCGTGGGCTCGTACTGCTTGGGCAAGTTCTGCGTAGCAGCGTCTCTCCGAGACGCTGAAATTCGAGTCTCGGAGAGACTCGTCTACGTGTTTCAACCGCCACTTCAGCCACTTCAATTTCTGGCAACCAAAGTAGCCCATCCAAAAAATGCAGTTCTTAAACAATTGTCGAGCCTTCTAAGGTGGATTCCCCAGCGACGTTTTGTTCTGCAATGAACAATGCATTGCGTGCTACAATCGAGGAGGCGTCCCAAACGATTGAGATTTTCCCAATAGACCCAAAACAATTCCGGACTTAAACGACATGAAAAATACCGATTCGTCGGTCAACCAGTTTATCATTCGGGCTCAGGCAGGCGATCCGGATGCGCAGCAGGAAATTTGGGATCAATTTTTTCCCCAGTTGTTGGAGTTGGCCCGACTCCGATTGCATGGCGGCGTAAAACGGGTTGGCGACGAGGAAGATGTCGCGCTAAGCGTGCTGAATAGCTATTTTACCGGCGCTCAAGAAAATAAATTTCCCGACGTGAGGGGCCGCGACGAGCTTTGGCGATTGCTTTCCAGGATGACACAACGCAAAGCCATTGATTGGATTCGCTTTTACGGTCGGCGAAAACGACAAGTAATGGGTGAATCGGCATTAATGGCGAATGCCGAGTGCGAGACTGAACCGGCCGGAGCAGGCGCGCCACGCCCGCTGGACGGGATTGCCAGCGATCAGCCGACACCGGTGATGGAGTTGATTGTCATCGAAGAATGTCAACGGTTGATGGAGTTGCTTCCTGATGAACTTCGCAGTGTCGTGTTGCGGCGGCTGGAGGGGCACTCAAACTTGGAAATTGCACAGATGAATTCGTGTTCGTTGGCCACCGTCGAACGCCGGATGAAACTGGTGCGGGAAATCTGGAGTAAAGCGGAAAATGAAAGAGTCCAACCAACCTGATTCAACCAAATTGACCATCGCCGAGCGCATCGAAATCGATCGCCAGTGCATGGAATTCGATCAGGCCTGGCATTCCGCTGGCGACCAACCCCCGTCACTGATCGCTTGGCTGGACCGAGTGAATCCAAAACTGCGGACCGAATTGTTTCGCGAACTTTTGAAGGTCGAAATCGAGTATCGGGACAGCCGAGGATTGGACTGGGATGAACAATCCACCAGCGCTCGTTTTCCTGAGTTTGCAGAAGCCGTCAAACAGGTTTTTGGGCCGACTTCGGATACAGCTATCGAAACCGAATGGGATGCATTGTCGATCAAGATTGCGGCCCAGCAGGCGGCGCAATTGTTTGAACTGGCTAAGCAACTCGAAACCGATTCGGCTGGAGGTGTTGTTCCGGACCTCGCTGACTGGTCGGCGCGACAGGCGAAGATCGCCAAAACTCTCGAGCAGACCCTGAAGGGTGCGGCGCGACAAATTCATCCGGCCGGTAGCGCCGAACTGCAACGACTGGGCGATTTTCAAATCATCCGACAAATCGGGCGCGGAGGTATGGGAGCGGTGTTCGAGGCCGAGCAACTTTCGCTGCATCGGCGCGTGGCCCTCAAAGTCCTGTGGTTTGCGGCGTCCAGTGATCAGGAAGCGATCAATCGTTTCGCACGCGAGGCGACCACCATCGCCAACCTGCACCATACCAATATCGTTCCGATTTTTGCCGTGGGCAATCAGGGCGGGGTGAACTACTACGCCATGCAACTGATTGACGGCAATAGTTTGGACAAGTTGTCCAGTCTGTCGCCCTTTGTGGTTGACGCCGATCGTGTGGTCGATTGGGGATTGCAGGCCGCGGAAGCATTGACTCATGCGCACGAACGCGGCATCGTGCATCGCGACATCAAGCCTTCCAATCTGATGTTGGATCGATCCGGGCGACTATGGTTAACAGATTTCGGACTTGCCAAAAGCAGTACCGACCAAACATTGAGTCTGGCTGGAGCGATGTTGGGAACGCCGCGATACATGAGCCCGGAACAGGCTTCCACGGCGACACACAACATTGACCATCGAAGCGACATTTACAGCTTGGGAGCGACGTTGTACGAGTTGTTGGCCGGCCGGCCAGTGTTCGATGGCGACTCGCCGTTGACGGTGATCCAGCAAATCCTGTCGCAGGAACCACCGCCGTTGGACAAAGTCCAACCCAATGTACCGCGCGATTTGGCAACAATTGTCATGAAATGCTTAAACAAAGACCGCACCGACCGATACTCATCGGCGCGTGATCTGGCGCAAGACCTGCGCAGCGTCAGCGAGGGCCGACCGATTCGCGCCCGCCGAACCAGCAAACTGGAAATCGCGGGCAAGTGGCTCAAGCGGCACCAAAAGTCGGTTCGTTATTCAGCTGCGGTCGTAGCGGCGATCACATTCGTGTTGATCGGTTTAGGAGCGGCGTGGTCTGGCTATCGCCAATATCATACGGCGCGCGTGGAAATCAAATCGATGGAAGCTCCTGTCGTAACGACGTTTCTAGATGGTCAAGGCGGACGAGTGGGGTTGCCGGTGACCTTGCCGACCCAAGCTCCAATCGAGTTGCCATCGCAAGCATACACACTGCGCGCATCTACTGCTGGCTGGCCCTCGCTGGATTATTCACTCGCGCTTCAACCACGCGATCACCGTTCGATTGAATTGGACGTAAGCGGGCAACGACTGAACTTTCCGACGCTCCCTAAACGGGGTTATCGTGTGTTGCCGGCAAAAGATCGGGCACTCATCGTCTCCTGGAGTGAATCAGAATTAAGCATCGAACGGTTCAAGGATTCAAGCGATCTGTCGTCCATTGCGGATAACACGCCGGCGATCTCGTTGACACCGCTCGGGTTCAATCCGGCGATCAAGTTTGTTAGTTCTCTGGGTTGCGATTTGGACGGCGACGGATTCGACGAAGTACTGTTTTGTCTATCGCAACAATCTGCCTTGCGCACCGTTTCCCGGTCCAAGGGATTTGTGTGGCATCAGCTTTTTGGCGAATCACCAACCGAGGTTCCAGAGAAGCGCGACGACCAGCTATTTCCGTGGATTCGTGGTGAAATTCTCCAGCCACCCATGCTGGTGCCCGACCAGGATGGCGACGGCAAACAGGACTTGCTTGTTAGCGTGGGACAAAATCCACGGGAGCCTCGTTACGACGCAAGTTTAGTCCAGCGATTTGTTTCCGTGGTTTCGGCCGTTGATGGTCATGAAATCTGGCGACACAATTTGGCTAATGCGGATTTTGAGTTACCGGACGGTAGTGAAATTTGCGGACCGTTGCGGTGGCATTTGACGGATCCTTGGTCATCGGGTTCAAGTGGATTCTCCGCGTGGCTAAACCGCAATGGAAGAAGTTTGAGGCAATTGGATCGCAAAATTGACATCACCGCGCCGTATGTGGAAGCGCAACAAGTCGAGTTGATTAATGTTCAGCAGCAGTGTGGCATTGTCGTGCGAACCGGAACACGACTCAGGCTGTTAGATGTCGCAACCGGAATCAGTCGTCAAGGAGTCGTTGATACCGGCGTTGTCAGCGCCGTTCCGTTTGCCGCCATTGATCTCGACGCAGATCGTACGGACGAATTGTTAATGATCGAGTCGCTCGCGGAGATTCCGAATCCGAATGCCAGCGCGTTTGTGACGAGTTTGCCTCAGTCCCGTTTGGTGGCTTGGTCAACAGGACTCGGCAAGCCGGTCTGGACTCGTACGCTGGAAGCCCGCGTGCCTATTTTTCATGCGGATGAGCGTCGGTTGAGTTGGCCCGTTGTTTCGAAGTCCAATGCGAATTCATTATTGGTCCCCAATGGAATGAGTCATGCCGTCGGCTACCAAGGTGAGTCGTTGCCATGGTCGTCAGTCGAATGTTTGCGTCCCGATCGAGGCGACGCGGTCTGGTCGCAACGTATTGCGAATTGCGATTCCTGGACCGACCAGTTCACTTTTGGCGCGGATGTTAATGGTGACTGGGTAGACGATGTGTTCATTGCATCGATGTGGGGATCGCCGTTGCAACTGGTGTCGGAATGCCGATGCGGGGCCAGCGGCGATTTGCTTTGGCTATCGGAAGAGACGCTGGCTGCGAATACTGTCGATTCCATCGAGAGTGTCGAATACCTCGCGGATGCACGACGGTTTCAAGTGCTCTTGAGTGCACCCGACAAACCGAAGTTGGCTTTACAATTTGACGTCAGCAACGGCCTGCTCAAACAGTCGGTGGACGAATTCGAGCGATTGGTCTTTGCCGACGTCGACGGAGATCGAACACTTGATTGGTGTCTGTTTCGCAAAACAAAGCAGGACGCTGAGACAAGAGAAAACTTGACCATCGCGCGCGGGAACTCCACGGAGCAATGGAGAGTACTGGGTGAGCCGGTTTATGCGGCGTCCGATTTCGATGGTGATTCAGTCACCGATTTGCTGGTTGGATCGGAGTCGTACATTCGGGCAATCAGCGGTAACTCCGGAACACTGATCTGGCAGTATGCGACAGAGCAGCGTCTCTCCGATTGGCGATTCTATACCTGGGACTCTGATCGAGTGCATTCGCCGCCGCAGCAAGTTGCCAAACAAACCGGTATCGACGATTGCCAATTGCAAAGGGAAATCGCTGGTTTTTCGGAGGCAAACTCGGGTAGCATGGGGAGTTCAGTTGAAAAAGGACGCGCATCGTTCGACGCCTGGGACGTCGACCAGGACGGTGTTTCGGATGTGGTGGTTCAAATGGGGTGCAGTGTGGGTTTCCAACATGTTCCATTTTTGGTCCTGTCCGGAAAATCTGGCAAACGCTTGTGGCAATGCGGAACGCCAACAAATCAACGAACGTACCGGCCTCCGCTGCAATGCCTCGACCTGGACGGCGATGGACGGTTGGAAATATTGTCGATTGATCAAGTCACTCCATCCAACCCATCACAATCCTTTGGCAGGCAACCGGCTTCCAGCTCCCAGCTATCCGTGTTGGGGGCATCACTTTGGGAAGTAGGAGAGGCGAATCCCGAATGGACCAAGCCGATCGGCATTGCCGCCGGTAGCGATAATATTTTGTCCTTGGATCAGATCCAGGGCTTTCAAAAATTTCCACAGGCCCGGTTGATCAAATCGGATGATGATGAAATTACCGATTTGGTCTTGATTGCCGAAAAAACAAGCGCCGATCCAGCCGGTTCAGAACTTTTCCTGACCGCCGTCTCGGGAGCAGATGGCAACGAGAAATGGTCGCATCCACTGAACGTCAAGTCATTCGATCAACACACCCTGACATCATGTGACCGGCTTGCCACCGGTGATCTCGATCAGGACGGTCGCGACGAGCTACTTTACTTGTCTTTCGAAAACCGGGCGGAGGGTGTGAATTCCAGTCGCTGGGCCGTATTGCGAGCCATGGATGTGCGCGATGGCGGTGAGATTTGGAAATACGAACAAGTGGTGCCGCCAGGATTTCTGTCGTCGAGTGCGTCTGGCTTGGTCGCCCCGATTGTCTTGAGATCCACAACAATGCCTCCGCTCGTGGCATTGAATCTGCGAGCCTCGGACAACATTGATGTGACTTCGATTGTCACCGGAAATGGAACGTTGCAGGGGGAGTATCGGTCGGAAGCCCGAGAGTCATATCAGCAAGATGGTTTTTCTTGTTGGGTTGGCGACTGCAATGGTGATGGCCACGAAGAACTGCTGCTTGACGATGGTGAATTGAAGGCGCTGCAAGTTTTCGGCGAACAGAAATGTTTGGCAGGCTTTGGCGTTCGCGCGGTGGAACTCGACGTTTCTGTGCGGGTCGTGCATGCGGAGGATGGTGAGGCGCAAGTCTGGGTGTCCAACGCCGGACAGTATTGGGTAACTGCGTTTCAAGCATCATCAGGCAAGCAGTTGTGGAAATGCCAGGGAGATGAATCGGGCGGAAAATACCATGCTGACTTACCGGTCGTGCAACTATTGAACAATGGCTGGAGTGCCCACCCCAACGTCATTGCTAAAAACCCCGTGGTTGTTTTTAACGGATACTATGGCGTCGCGATAGCGCATCGAATCGCCGATCCGGATGGAAACGAATCGGAAAGGAGCGCCACGTCGGCGATTGATTTGAGATACAAATCGAATGCGTCTGACTGGCGGTTGCTGAGACCCTTACCGTGGGCCGCTGCTAATAGCGATTTGGGGTCCTATGCTGGCCCCAGCAATTTGGCGATGTTTATCGGATTCGTCTTGGTGTGCAGTTTTCTTTTGGTTGTGTTTCCCATCCTGATTATGCTGGCGGCGTGGCGCCGATGGATGTCTCACTTGGCGGCGTTATTGTGTCTGTCGACCGCGGTGGCGATAGGTTGGTTGTTTTTTGGCAACCAGTTTCAAATACCGTTTTTGGACGAGAGCCCATCGCTGGTCGAGAAAATTGTTTTAGGATTCCAATATGCGCCGTTGTGGCTGGTAATCGCTTGGGTCCCGGGCTGGTTGTTTAACGGACGTTGGATACGTTTGGTTGTCTGGATGGTCGTGGTTATTGGAGCCAGTTCTGCGGTGGCGGCGATCGCGATCACCGAAAGCGTTGCCAATGCGCCACTAGCGGAGGGCGAACGATTTGATTTGACGTTTTCGCCGATGATTCTGTTGTACGGAGTGTTCATCGCGAGTTGGTTGGGGCTCGGGTTGGTAGTTGGCAAAGCCGGCCTCAAACGCGTTGCGCGATGGACGGGCAAATTGCGAAAATCCAGGCTCAATGACGAGACTAACGAGGCCACATTTTCGCCGAATTCGAAAACAATCAATCCGCCAATCGTCCCCCGGTACATACGAACTCTCTATCTCGCGGGACTGACGATCTGGATGGGATACGCGTCGTTGTTTCCGAATTGGCAAGGCCGTCTCTATCTCCCTGAGTTGGCGGGAGAAAAATCGACAGTCTCCCAACGCGGTTCATTTGGGTTGCAAGAATCGAACTGGCAGTGGCCCGTTTGGGATCCCCCTCGACCTGGCGGGCTGATGTCGGCGAAAGTTCGCTGGCCCTGGAAAGCGGTAACAGCCGATGCTCATATCGAAGTTGATTTCAGGCGCACTTTCGGACGACTGCTCAATGGCTTTGTCGTCATCGGTTTGGTCCTGGGAATTGCCGGTCTATTCGTCCGGCGGGAACAACGAGACCCCGCCTTGATTTATGTCTGGAGCATTAATCTGTCGTTGATCGTGGCTTGGATGATCGCGTTATTTTTGGAAATGGTTACCTGGGGCGCGTTGCCCAATAGCGCGGTGCTGTTTGTATTGATCGGGTCAGGTGTTGCCATAGGAATTGCCTTCGGCAGGTTCATCGTGACCCGTCCACCGCGAGTCGCCAAGCAAGACGAATTGGCAATCCAACCTCAGTCGAGCGAGACCGGACCGAATTTCTCGCAACTACAAGATCGCGGAGAGAAAACAACTCAACATCGAGCCGAAAGCTACCTCTACCCCAGGTATCGCTGGCTCGTTGATTCCGCTTTGCTGCTAGTTGGAGTCATTGTTGGATCGGGGCTGGGCATTTTTGCCATCACTTTCGTGCCAGCCGTTATCGATCCCGACTGGGTGCCGTCTTTCGGTCCAGGATTCGGAGGTCCCCGACCAGCAACAATGAAAATGATTGGGGCGCTGCTGGTCGGAACCGGTGTGTTGACGTGCGCTCCAACCTACTTTTGGCGACAGTTCCGGAGTCTGGGCGTTGGATTCTTGGTCGCGACAATCGTTTGGGGAGTCTTTTGTGGTCTGTATTCCTAGCGCCTGATTTGGAGCGATACTGATTGGGCAAGACCTCTAAGTAATGGCGGCCGAGTATCTTGTTGTAAGATTTCTTTCGTACCGTCCGCTCGATTGCATTGTCTGGTTCTTTGGAAGAATTGATGCCACGGAACACGCCCCCTCATACCCACTTTCAGGGCGCGACTTCTTTAAAGGATCCACTGTAGCGATATTCTTGCCCCTCCGTGGCATTGAACTGCAAGCACGTTGTGCTCAGTCGTCCATTTTTGCGTTGCCTAAATAGAAAACGACATCAACGCTGGCGGTGATATGAATTTGACCAGCCGCGAATGCCAATTGTTTTGACGGCATTGATTGTGGCGCCCAGTTCGGTAGCAATTAACGTGGCCTTTTCTCGCGCGGCTCGAAACACGTTGACTCGGGCTTGGTCCCCAGCGACAATTGCGTTGGATGTGACTTCGTTGGCAAATCGCGACTCGGGTTGGCGACTGATGTCGGGCAATGTCTGGTTGTGGGGGCAAGATCTTGGGACTTAAAACAATGCATGCAAATGTTGGTCGGAATCCCGGCTGGCGGAAAACCGGAATTGGACCCATTGCCTGTTACACCGAGGGGCGGGAATTTCTCGGAGCAGACTATTTTACGTTTTTGGGGATCGCCGTGGTGGGCGGCCTGATCAGTAGTTTGGTTCCGTTGGTCTTAATGGGGCCGATGCTGTGCGGAATCACGATTTGTCTGCTGAAGAAGTCGCGCGGCGAACCAATAGTGTTTGATCAACTGTTCAAGGGATTCGACTATTTCGTCCCCGGCCTTATCGCGGTGTTGTGTTACACAGGAGTCGTGTTGGTT
Organism: Mariniblastus sp.; assembly: GCA_031400405.1. Lineage (GTDB taxonomy): Bacteria > Planctomycetota > Planctomycetia > Pirellulales > Pirellulaceae > Mariniblastus. The sequence goes on along the minus strand of JANNPW010000144.1, from coordinate 80,263 downwards.
TCGATGATGCCTTTTTTTATGATCTTGCTCGGCGGGATTGTGATGATCAATCTGGGAGATGATGCGATCGCGGCGGCCGGTGTAATCATGATTGCGCTAAACTATGTCGGATTGTTTGTGTTCGTATTGCCGTTACAGTTCACGATAATTTTCGCCTGTGCGTTAGTCGTCGATCGAAACATGGATGGTTGGCCAGCGTTCAAGTTGGCTTGCCAAGGTACGCGGGGGAATTTTTCGCAATTGTTGGGATGTGCAATTGTTGGACAATTGATCTTGATGATCGCGGTCATGATGTGCGTTATCCCAATCATTTTCGCGATTCCGATCGTATTCGCCGGACATTTTATGGCTTACCAAAAGATCTTTGGCTTGGTTGAAAAGCCGATCATGGCGGATGTGGTGACTTGATGAGTCGAACGGCGCACGAGAGTACGGCTGATTGATTGGCACCGAGTCTAACTTAGATGGGTCGCGCGACGTCTCAGAGTGTCGCTGCTGCTGAGGCGTCGTTGAGATTCGATTAACGGCGTTTGGCGCCTAATAAGCCAAAGCAGAATATTCCGGCGTAGTTCGCAGTCAGGTCCAGCAAATCAAAACTGCGCCCAGGGATAAAACGCTGGCTGAACTCTTCCAGTGTGATCAGGGCGAAGATAATCAGACTACCCAGCAGCCATTTCCGGCCCACGCAGGCAATGGTCCGATTTTTCAGACTTAGATTCAACAAAAAAGTTGCACTGCCGATCAACAGAAAATGCGCCAATTTGTCGGCATAGGGAAACGCGACACCGAACTGCAGGAAACCAAATTTCTGTTGGGTATTGGCGGACCAGATGATGAAACCGATCATGCCGAGGAACATGATCGTCACGAGGTGGATCAGCATTCTTTTGACGGTACCCGAATCGGCGTTAGGGGCTGTCATGTAATTCCCAGCGACCGTTAACCAATCGCTCATTGGGAACGAAGCGGGACTTATATTTCATGTGTGAGGAACCGGCGACGTAATAGCCGAGGTACAGATATTGCAATTTTTGATGTTGGCAATACTCGACCTGTTTCAAAATTGAATACGTTCCCAAACTAGCGGACTTGAGATCAGGATCGTAAAACGTGTACACAGCCGACAAGCTCTGGCGGCCGATGTCGCACACTGCCAAACCAACCAACCGTTGTTCCAGCCAATAGGCGATCTCAAAGGAATCGAGACAGCTGCGAACGAATCCCCATGTGTACTCTTCTACGTCGATATCCGTATCGCGTTTCGCCAGTCCTCGCAGGCGACGATGTTTGTTAAACAAGGCCACACGTTGTGCGTCGGATTGCAACGGTCCGATCACCTGTTCAAATTTTCGATTCCCTCGTTTGAGTGTGCGTTGATGATTGCGGCTGAATTGAAAACGGACCGTGTCGAGGCGAATTGGTTCGCAAGCACTGCAGTTGGGACAGTTGGTTTGGTAAATGAACTCGCCTGTTCGACGATGGCCTTCGGCCAGTCGACGATCGGCAACCTCGCGCGTGATTTTCTCCAAGGGCATGCGCAACGGCATGCGGGCAGTTTGACCCTCCAAATAGGGACACTGCTCGGTCTCATCAATAATGACGATATCAGTCGATTCAGAGGCCGTCATGAATATGGCAACTGGGTTAGTCGGGCGATGAAAACTGTGGAAACAAACTGGGCCGTTGATGATCGTCCCTATTGTAGGCTACTGGCGGGTGCCAAGGAAAGTTATTGCTTCCGGGCAATTCACAACGGGCTAATAGGCGACGGGTTCCGGATATTCATCGAATTCGGAGTAACGTTCGGGGGCGCGGTTGGAGAATCGCGTGAAACTTGGCTCCCAATGCAATTCGACGTCGCCCGTCGGACCGTTTCGTTGCTTTTCGACGATGATCAAAGCTTCATGTTCGTTCACGTCGGAATCGGGGTTGCCTTTTTGGAAGTACCCTTCCCGGTGAACAAACATCACGACATCCGCATCCTGTTCAATCGCCCCCGATTCGCGGAGGTGGCTAAGTTTTGGGCGATGATCGCGAGATTCCTCGGCTTGACGATTCAATTGCGATAGACACAGGACGGGAGTCTTCAGTTCGCGCGCCAAACCCTTCAATCGTCGCGCGATTTTGGAGACTTGTTCCTGTCGCGGATCATTCGCCGAATCCGGTTGAATGAGTTGTAAATAATCAATCACTACCAGCCCCAATTTTCCCTCGCGTCGTTTAATGCGCCGCGCTGCACCAGCAATTTCCGACACATTTCGAGTCGGCGAATCGTCAATAAATAGTGGTACGCTACTCAGGTCACCGGCAATTTTGACCAGTCGTTTGCGATCATCCGCGGCGAGGGTACCGTTGCGAAGACGATGGCCATTGACTCGAGCAACCGAGCATAACATCCGTTCGATCAATTCAATCGCCGCCATTTCGAGGCTGATGAACAAAGTCGGTTGACGGGCTTTGAGAACCACATGTTCGGCAATATTCATCGCGAAAGCCGTTTTACCCATACTGGGCCGAGCGGCCAAAATTACGAGTTCCGACCCGTGCAAACCGCCTGTTATGTGGTCCAAGTCCACAAAACCTGTTTCGACGGTTCCTTCCTGGACTTCACCACGAACCCGCGCGTCCAACCGATCCATCGCGGCCGACAGGACCTCGTCAATTTTGGACAGGTTATTGGACTGGCGACTTTCCCGAATCGCAAACACCTGTTGCTCAGCATCATTGAGCAACTCATCCGGGTCCTGCTCGGGTCGGTAGGCATTGGTCAACAAATCGCCACAGGTCGCGATCAAATTTCGAGCCGTCGCTTTGCTCCGAACGATATTCGCATAATACGTGGCATGAGCGGCATGTGGGACCGTGGTGAAAATCTGCGCCAATCCGGCCCGCCCACCGATCAATTCAAAGTCGCCGCTGCTGATCAAGCGTTCGCTCAACAAGACCAAATCAATTTTTTTGCCGGCGCCGTGCATGTCCATCATGTGGCCAAACAATTTCTGATTGGCTTCGTCATAAAAATCTTCCGGCCGCAGAATGTTGACGATTTCGTCGCAGGTTTCGGGCATCAACATCAAACTGCCCAGAACGCCCATCTCGGCTTCCAGATTGAAGGGCGGTTGCCGTTCAAATGCAGCGGTATCTTTTTTCTTATCGTGTGAGGGTTTTTTGGACATTCCGTTATTTCCGTCAATCCATTTAGGTGTCAAGAAACGCAGCAAGCGCTGGGGGGAGACTTTATGGGCGCTAACGAAATCCCGCTGGCACTTGAATTCAGTCCAAAAAGAGCGGCAAACTGGCCGGAAACTCCAGCTGGTTCGCTCAGCCAACACTTCTGCTCTTGATTCTATGGCAAACCGTCGTTCATTCCAAACCGGTTCGCTGAAAAAAATATCACACCAAAAAAACAAGCTTGGCATAAAACGCCAAGCTTGCAAGATTGTTCATAAGTTGTTCAAGATTTGGCCGACGGCCTGAATACTAATTCCCGTCGATGGTCGGCACTACCCAAACTTTGAGTTCGGATTCAATTTCCTGATGCAAGTGCACTTTAACGGTATACAAGCCGAGTTCTTTCAACACACCTTCCAACCGAATCTGGTCGATGGTGAGTGTTATATCGTTTTGCTTAAGCGCGGAAACGATTTCAGCGGCGCCCACGCTGCCATACAATTGGCCTTCTTCGTTGGCATTGGCCTCGATCGTAATGCTCTGTTTGGAGATCAATTTGGCAAGATCTTTCAGATCCTTCAAACGGGATTGTTCGATTTCCTGCAGCTTGGATTTATGTTTTTCCACCATTCGTTTGTGGTGGTCACTCGCGATCGTCGCCAGTCCCTGCGGCAACAGGTAGTTATTGGCATATCCGGTTTTCACTTCGACGACTTCGCCTTGTTTGCCTAAATGGTCGACCGATTGAATCAGCAGCAACTCCACGCCCCGATGTTCGCCGCGAGGCAGTTTGGCCAGGTGCGACCGGGTACGCTTCTGTTTTTTCATCTTTGTGCTTGGCATCGTGATCTATCTCGTATTTTTGAAGCTAAATAAAGTTAAAAGGGTACTTCGTCGGCGGGTGGAGCATTTTGTCGAAAAGCAGTCGCGCCGACATGATCATCTTCGGAGTCGCTGTTCGACTCGGCGGATGATCCGAAATTTTGGTTGGGACCACCGGCTGTCCCTGCTTTGGCGCCGAGCATCTGCATGCGATCGCCAATAATCTTGATTTTGGACCTTTTTTGGCCGTCCTCTTGTTCCCAGCGGTCCAGTTTTAACCGGCCTTCGATCAAAACGGATGAGCCTTTGGACAAATACTCGCCGGCGATTTCAGCGGTTCTACCCCACAGCGTGACATCGAAATAATTGACTTCATCAACCCATTGGTCATTGCGTTTCACTCGTTCATTGACCGCCATGGAAATATCGGTAACGGCGGTACCGGACGGGATGCGCCGAATCTCGACGTCGCGTGTTAAATTTCCGACAAGAATGACTCGATTGAAACTGGCCATGGTTTTTTCTCACAAAGAGTGATTTCTGCGAATGTCGGCTTGGCGTCCTTTCTAAACCGAATTGGGAAATGTTAACAATTACTTCCTGTGATCGAATGGTAGCACCAGGTGGGGACACGTTAGGTCATCGAACCAATTGTCTTTGGAAAAAAACCCGACTTTCCCCAACCAGCCAAAACTAGGACGAGACGGCTTCGATTTCTTCAATATCTTCTTCGATCTTGATGTCGCCAGTAAAGACGCGCGGTGGGGCTTCGCCTTTGGCAACAGCAACCATGGGCTCAACCAACCGCGGATCAAGTTTGATCGCCAAATGACGCAGGATCATCTCGTTCAACTTGCAAGCTCGATTTAGTTTGGACAGTTTTGTGCTTTCGGCTCTAACATAGGCCAGCCAATAAGCACCTTTGCGGTGACCCTGCACGGCGTAGGCCAGTTTTTGCTCATTCCACAAGCGACTAACCAGAATCTCGCCATCAATCGACTTGACGATTTCTTCCACTGCCGTCGCGGCAGCCGCCGGGTTCCGCGCGTAAACATTGGCATTGAACAAAAACATGCACTCGTAAACCGTTTCAGCCACTTTTTATTCCTTATTGAATTTTTCTAAATTTCTAAATTAATTGTTGGATGGGGGTGGATTGGGGTCAGCATTGAACTGGTTCATCGCGGATTGCAGGCCCGCACCAATCCAAACTTCGATCGCTTTTGCCGCTCGAATGATCGCTTGGTCCATAACCAATCTTTCATCCTTGGTAAATTGACCAAGCACGTAATCGGCCGCGTCCCAATTTTCCGGTGTTCGCCCGATCCCGATTCGAAGTCGAGCGAAACCATCCGAACCGAGCCGGAGGATGGTATCCGCCAAACCCTTCTGTCCGCCTCCCGAACCCGAGGGTCTGAGTCTCAGCCGCCCGTTATCCAACGCCAAGTCGTCGCAAACCAAAATCAAGTCCGACAGATCCAATTTGTAAAAATCAACCGCAGCCCGCACGCTTTGACCGCTTAAGTTCATGAACGTCAGCGGACTGAGTAATACTGTTTTTTCACCAGCGATGGTGGTTTCCGCGACCTCCGCGTTAAACTTGCCCTTTGGGCGGTCAACATTGTATCGCTGAGCCAACATCGCAATCACATCGAAACCGATATTGTGTCGCGTTCCTTTGTATTTTTGGCCAGGATTTCCCAAGCCAACCACTAACTTCATAATATCAACTGTTTATCCAAATACTTTTCTGGCAGGCCAACCGATGATCGACCAACAACAAATTAGGCTGTGGCAGTTTCATCCGCCTCTGCTACCGGTGCAACACAAGTGACCAACGGAGTCTCGGCAGCCGTTACCAAACGGGCACCTTCGGGCAACGGAACGTGGCTCGCTGTCAAAATCCCGTTCAAGTGTAGATCGTTAATTCTTAAAATCAATTTATCGGGCAAACTGCGAACTGGGCAGGAAATCACAATTTCGTGTTTCGTGAAATTGACAATACCGCCCTCGTGCGTTCCGGGAGCTTCCCCTTTGAGCTCGATCGGCAATGTCACTTCGACCTCTTCGGTGGCACTAACTCGTGTCAAATCCACATGCACAATGCTGGTACCCAAGGCATCCCATTGAATCGCTTTGATCAATGCACTATCGGTTACCGAACCGACGAGGTCGACGATATGCGCTCCGTGTTGGAGGATCTTGTGAAGGTCGTTGGTCGCCACACTGAGCATTTTCGTTTCTTCGCCGTGTCCATACAAAACCGCAGGAATATGACCGGATTGGCGCAGTCGCTTCATTCTCAACGACCCAGTTTCAGTTCGCACCGCCACGTTTAGGGAATCTGTCACGTATTTAACCTTTTATCATTCCAAAACTACAATGTCTGCAAGTTCAGGATTTTCCCAAAAAAAGCGAGTTTTACAAGCCCAAGTTCGATTTTTCGTCTAAATTCTGTTTTCCGTCGTCCCTCGACCAAAATTCAATTCTCGGCATAATGAGTCGAAGATTAGTCTTGGGGTTATTTGGTCGCTTTAAAAAAGGTTAACGGAATGGCAAAAGAGCCCAGCAATAAAGGCGCTCGCTCGCAAAAATTCGAATTCGTGGAACCGATCGGATTACGCGTATTGGTCCGCAAAGACGAACCTAAAAAAGAAACCAAAGGGGGAATCGCCCTGCCCGATTCGGCCGAAATTCCAACCATCACCGGACGAATCGTCACGATTTCCGCAGCAATCGCCCGAGACGAAGACCTGCCGCTCCGACAATATGACAAAGTGCTGTTTCACCCAAAAAACGCGATTCCTGTCGATTTCGAATCGGACAACCAATTGTATGTCGTCCCCGCCGAAGACATCGTCGCAGTTTTCAGGAATCACGCACCGCATGAAAAATAGCGGACGGACCGCGATTTTCTATTTGCTATCGGCGGTCATTCCCGGCCAACTGTCCGTCCGAAACGGGGAGGCCGGCAATCCGGCAGCGTTATAAAGATTGCAGCCCGCCGGATTATTGGCCCAGGCGTAGCGAACTGCCGCCGGGGCTGAAACGCTGTCGCTCCACACGACAACTTCTTCACCGTTGATCTGCGCTTCTGCCCAAACAAACTTTTGATCGGCGCCGGCAATCTCGAATCGTTTGAGCGGACCGCCATCCCGCGACTTGATGCCGGCAGCATGATTGAAGGTCAATCGAATTCGATTTCCCTCCGTTTTCATTCCTTGATAGGTCGGCCCAGAGGATTCTATTTTCCCGTCAGATTGTCGGGCCAATTCCAGCAGTGCCAAACGGCGTCCGACTTCCTGTTTATTTTTCGGATGAATGTCCGCAGCATCACCAATATCAATGATGACGGCCTGTCCCGTATTCGGTACCGACAAAGTCATCGATTGGGCTTCGCGCAATTCGGCCCAATCGCTTGGACCAGGTTCCGTGGTTGGCGCGGTAAAATTAGCTAACTGGACCCAGTAAAAAGGGAATTCGTTTTTCGAATCCGGCGTCGACCATTTTGAACGCCAATCGCTAATCAACAACGGCATCAGCGTCCGGTACTGATAGGCCCGCTCCGCATTGGATTCCCCTTGATACCAGATTGCACCTTTGAACTGAAAGGGATGCAGCGGATGCACCATCGCGTTGTATAGCACCATTGGATTATTCGGTCCGCTCACTCGATTTTGTGGACGGGGGCCGAGCGCCGCCGTTTTCGAGCCAACGCGAAACTTCCATTTTCCAGCCAATGAAATGGGCGGTTGACCAACAACAGTAGCGGTCATGGATTCAGGTTCGCCATGAATTCCGCCGCCGCCATTGCCGTCGGTGACCCGGATGGCGATCGTCATCGGTCCGGCGGTCACCAGTTCCTTGGCGATCGTATATTTTCGTGCCTCGTTCCACGAATCCATGCCGCCAATTTTTGTTCCATTGATATAGGTTTCATCGGCATCGTCGATTTTGGCCAACGATAGAGTGATTTCGCGACCCGCCCAAGCTTGAGGCACGGCAAATTCGCGGCGATACCAGGCAACTCCGTCGAGGTCGGGGTGGCCCTGCAATTCCCAATTTGCTGGTAATTCATGCTCCTCCCAGTTTGCATCGTCGAGCGAAGTCGGGGCCCAATCGTCGGAGCGGTCAGACAGAGCGGTTTGAAAATCGGTCTGCCATTTAGCCGCCTTGGCAGCAACCGACTGACGTTCGTTGTCGTTCTGATTCATCGCCTCAATCGTTTCGATGGCGTTCTTAAAATCCGGATGGGTTTTCAGGGAGCCACCGCTGATCCACGCTTCAATGATCGTGCCGCCCCAACTGGTATTTAACAATCCAATGGGAACGTCAAGTTCACGATTTAACTCGCGGCCGAAATAGTATCCGGTCGCAGTAAAGTCCGGAACGTGTTGCGGAGTACAGACTTGCCAGCCAGAATTCATCGCAGTGTCCTGCGGGAACAGGCTCGTTTGATTACCAATTTTAATATGGCGAATCAACGGGTGATCGCCATTGGCAATTTCTTCGACCGGATTGCCGCAGTCTTTTACGGGCCATTCCATATTCGATTGGCCGCTGCAAATCCAGACATCTCCGGCGACAACATTTTTGAACACAACTTCATCCGCTGCCGCTTGGACGCGGATTTCAAACGGTGTGGATTGTGCCGCCATCGGTTTAAGTTGAACTTGCCATCGTCCTTGATCGTCGGTTGTGGTTTTCGCCGAGCAATTTTTGGCAATCTCGACCGTGATCTGTTGGCCCGCGTCAGCCCAGCCCCAAACGATAATGGGTTGCTCGCGCTGCAAAACCATATTATCCGAGAAGATTTGCGCGACTCGCAACTGCGAATTCGCTTGACCCGTCAGTAGTACAAGTAACGCGAACGATAGTAGTGACGTAAAACGGGTCATGGTTGGATTCCAAAAAAAGAGAACGGACCAGTGGTGCAATCTTGCCAGATCATAACTGCTGTCAGATTGAATGGAAAGTTGCTGGTTTTACTAAAAAGGTCAATGGTCGATTGAAGTCTTAATAACTCAATCGCGTAAACAATGCAGATTAGCCATTGAAATACCGCTCATCATCGCTCCAATAATGCCGACGAAGCCTTGATCGGTGCCGCAAAGGAAGAGATTTTCCAAATGCGTAGTACCGTCAAGTTGTTTATCCGGTGCACCATAGACGGCTCCGTTGTCATGCCAGGTGAATCGATTGATGGTGGTGGGAGTAAATAGATCGGTATCGATCACGTAGGGTCGAAAATCAGGAGTGAAACGGACGCTGGCAGCAACGCTGCGGTCGTACCAACGCAGCTTTTCACGCTGATATTGCTCCGCGGTTAAACCATTCCAGCGATCAAAATCGGCGATGGTCGTGATCCGAATGATCCCATCGGGCAACTGACCGTCGTTGACCGCGTAGTCGTAATTGTTTGGCGAACAGATCACGCCAGTCCGCGTATCGCACAATTCAGCTGTCGGACGTTCCCAATGAAATTTCTCGGAATCGTTATAGAACACAATGGTATCATGGTTGCCAATTTTCGCCGGCTCGCGATCAAGCACCGAAATCGATTCAATAAACGTCAACTGACCTGCTTGACGCGGATCGGGTTCGACTGTGTCCGAACACAATCTCAACGTTTCCAAGCGCCCGGCAGATGACAAAATTCGCTGGCCAATGATTTGTTCGCCATTATCCAGTTCCACACAAACCGCGCGGCCGTTTTCCACGTGAATGTGTTTCACACCCTGTCGCAATTTCAGTTCGCCTCCCAATTCGCGAAACCGGCGAACCAGGTTTTTGAGAATCAAACGCACACCTTTGTACGGCCGAGCGAATCCTTCCATGAAGATGCTGCGAAACATGATGCAGAATTGTCCCCAGGCCATATCATGCTCGGCCGCATTGCCATACCACATCAACGGGCACAGTAACATTTCGATCAACAGTGGTTCCGAAATCGTCTCGTTCAAAATTTGCCGACCGGAAACTCCGAACGCCGCTTGATCTAAATCGTCATAATCCACGATCATGTCGACCAGGCGATTGAAATTGTCAATCTGTTGAGGGAAGGCCTGTTGGATTTCCGAACGCAACAATTCGAAATGATTGTCGAACCTCAATTGCACGTCCGGAAAAACAATCCGGGAGCCTTTCTGAGGAGCCAGCGCGAAGTCTTCCCATTTGAAACGGAGTTGACGCAAGATCCGCGCCAAGGGCCCTTTTTTTGCACCTTTCTCCGTGAAGTTCGTGACGGCATGGAGGCCGACGTCGTAATCGCGACCATTCATCCGATAGAACGAATTCAAGCCGCCAATCGTGTAGTGGCGTTCGAGGATGCAGACTTTTTGATCGTAGTGGGCCAACCGAATACCAGCGGCGAGTCCCGACATTCCAGCGCCGATAATAATCGTGTCATACATTCAACAAAAACTACGTCAGCACGCAATCGGTCATCTTGGGCGTCAAATACGAAACGGTTGAGCTCATCGAAGCCAATTGAACATAATCCTCTTCGGGAACTTGAATGCGATATCGTTTGCGCAATTCCATAACAATGTCCAGGAAGTCCATGCTGTCCAATTCCAGTTGTTCTCGGAACGCGACTTCGTCCTTCAGACCGGAGAGGTCTTCGTCGGGCGTAATATCGGACAGAATGTCCAGGATCACTTCTTTGATTTCAGTTGGTGCCATTTGGCGGTTCTCCTTTTTTGATCGCTATGCCTAAACTCGTTTAATCACCGTCGCCGAATTGATTCCCAACATGCCAAACGAGTTGTTCAAAATATAGTCAACTTTTCCAACTTGACGAGGCTCATTGATTACCAAACCAGGAATTTCACATTCCGGATCGAGTTGATCAACATTGATTGTCGCGTGAACGATGCGATCGTCAAACGAAGGTAAGTTACCCGCCAATTCTATCGCACCCGCCGCTCCCATTGAATGCCCGATAAAACTTTTCGTATTATTTACGAAAGTTTTGTTGCTGGCACCGAAGACCCGGCGTATTGCATCGCACTCCAAGGCGTCGCCAAGTCCGGTGCCGGTGGCGTGGGAGCTGACAATATCCACCGTTTCCGCCGCAATTCCAGCGCGCCGGAGCGCCATTTCCATACACTGGGCTTGCCGTTCAGGATTGGGCAACACGAAATCGGTGGCGTCGGTATTAATTGCGTAACCGACAATCTCGCCGTAGATTTTCGCGTTGCGGGCTTTGGCATCCGACATTCTTTCCAACGTATAAACACATCCGCCTTCGGCCACGACGATGCCGTTGCGATCTTTGTCAAACGGACGTGAGGCTGCCGCCGGGACGCTGTGTGTTGCCAGGGCGCCCTGACTGGCAAACCCGGCAAAGATTCCAAACGTATGAATCGATTCCGAAATTCCACCCGCCAGTGCTAAATCGCATTCATTCAAACGCAACATCTGCAAGCCCTGAATCAAGCCCGCATTTCCGGCGGCACAGGCCGCCCCAATCGTGTAGTGCGGCCCCGTGATGCCTAAATTGAGCGCAATTTCTCCGGCGGGATTGTTGGCTACGGTACGCGGGTTGTGATGATGCGACCAGACCTTGACGTCGTAATCAAACTGCCGGATTTCGTGAATTTCCGTTTCTGTTTCCACATTCCCATGTTCAGTGATGCCAATGTAGACACCTACGCGAGAAGTGTCGGTATTGGCCCAATCGATCCCGGCACTCAGGATCGCTTCATGGGCGCAGTAACAACCAATGCTGCCGGCGCGCGTACCACGCCGCGCGTCTTTTCGCGTCTGATGGCGTTGGACTTCAAAATCGCAAACTCCGGCCAGCGTTTTTCCAAAATAGCGAATCTCATAATTTTGCACACCACTTTTTCCGGCCAATAGCGCGGCTCGGTAGCTTGCCAGGTCATTGCCGTTAGGTGCCGTTAGTCCCAAGCCCGTAATAACGATGCGTTGCGATTCAGGTAATTCGTGAGGTTTTGGATACGAGACCATTATTAATCCAGTGATGAAACTTAATACTCGCGTAACTACCGGTTGGTTTCGCGAATTGCAATCGTTGTTTCGCAACGTCAGAAAGTCTAGCCCACTCGCAAAGACTCTTCCAACCGCCGCATCCCTTCGGCAATGGAGACCACCGGATGATAGCCGAAATCTCGTTTCGCTCGCGAGATATCGAAGTAGTGGTTTTTGGCCAATTGAGCCGCGAGAAATCGAGTCATCCTTGGTTCCGAGGTCAAATTAAACAACTCGTGATACGTTTCCAAGGCATAACCCAATCGATAGGCCATCGGATAGGGAATGGATTGTTTCACACGTGGCAAACCACCCAGTGCCAGCACTTCGTTAATCCAGCCCCAGCAGTTCACCGGATCGCCTTGCGAGATAAAATAAGCACTCCCGCAAACCGGCGAACCTGATTTCATCGCGTCGGCGGCTTGCAAATGGGCTAGCGCCGCGTTTTCGACATAAGTCGTATCGACCTGATTGGTACCGTCGCCGATACGCCGCAGCTGTTTGGCTTTCGCTCGTTTGAATAACCGGGGAACCAGATGGCGATCACCGGGCCCCCAAATCAAATGCGGTCGCAAAGCACAGGTCATCAAATCGGGATCGTCATCAGCTTGAAGCACATACTGCTCCGCCAACGCTTTGGAATGGGGATAGTGACAAAGCCATTTTTTCGAATAGCCGACCGATTCGTTCACATTAATCTGATGATCGCCGGTAAACGTGACACTGGGGCTGCTGGTATACACCAATTTGACGACATCGGACTGGAGACATGCTTCCACAACGTTGCGTGTGCCAATTGTATTGTTGCCATGATAGTGCTTCCAAGTTCCCCAGATACCGGAAACGCTGGCCGTATGAAACACCACTTCCTGGCCCCGGCAGGCCTCACTGATATTTTCGAAACTGCGGACATCGCCATGGACGATGCGCATATCCGCGTGGCTGAGTAGTTCGTCTTTGCGACGCGTCAAGGCGGTTACTTCATGGCCCCGTTCCAGCAACAAGCGCACCAGATACGAGCCCAAAAAGCCGTTTGCGCCGGTTACCAGTGCTTTCATGTCGTAACGACCGTCGGTGAATATTTCGGAGTGGTACAGCTATTTTCGGGGAACCAGATTTTACCGGACGACGTATTTGTTAACGAGGTGGCGCAGCATGGCGAAATTGGAAAAATCCAGTATAACCGTAGTAGCATGACCGGGCTGGATATCCTCGGGAGACTTTCGGGACAACTCTCGGAAACGGTTGGTTACACCTGAACTTGTAAGCATGGCACTCGATCGAACCCAACAGCAATCCTCCAACGAGCTGGAAAAAGCTCGTGATATGAGCCTCGAGCCGACGCGGCCGCCGGCTCAGGTTGCCGGGTACCAGTTGCTGAAATTTCTTGGGAGCGGAGCCTATGGTGAAGTCTGGTCGGCCAACGACTTGAAAACGGGTCGGCGGGTGGCGATCAAATTTTATACCCGTCGTACCTCGGCGGATGTTCAGTTGCTTGCCAGTGAGGTCGCAAAACTGGCGGTGCTGGCGGCCGACCGGTACGTGGTTCAATTGCTTAACGTCGGTTGGGATGCCGATCCGCCCTATTATGTGATGGACTATTTGGAACATGGTAGCCTGGAAGATCGGTTGAGCTCATCCGCTGGAATGCCATCGGCCGAAGCGATTGAGTTGTTCCAGGAACTGGCCAATGGCATGTTGCACTTGCATGGCAAAGGAATTTTGCATTGCGATTTAAAGCCCGGTAACGTCATGCTCGATCAGGACGGCAAGCCGCGCGTGGCGGATTTTGGTCAGTCTCGTTTGAGTACAGAAGACACGGCGGCACTGGGCACACTTTTTTACATGGCTCCCGAACAAGCCGATTTGGATGCCGTACCCGATGCTCGTTGGGATGTGTATGGGTTGGGCGCGCTGTTGTTTAGTATGTTGACCGGCCAGCCGCCGTACTATTGTGCCAAACTCGCGCACGAAATCGAAACCGCTGACGATCTCCATGGCCGACTGCAGCGTTATCGAGACGGTTTGTTCGCGGCGAACAAGCCAGCCGAACATCGCGCGATTGCCGGCGTCGATCGCGCCTTGGCGGAAATTATCGACCGTTGTATCGCGGCCAATCCAAACAAGCGATTCAGCAATATTCAGAGCGTGCTGTTGGCGTTGCGACAACGAGAATTGGCCAAAGCGCGACGCCCCTTGATGATCCTGGGTTTGCTCGGTCCTTTGTTGTTGATCGGTGGGATGACATTGTTTGGATTGTGGGCGTTTCGTCAAACCGTCGATCGGACCCAAGTCGCAATTACGAATAAAGCTGACGACGCCAATAAATTTGCGGCCCGCTTGGCCGCGCGCAGCGCAGCGGAGCAGATCGACGAGTATTTTCGAATCGTCCGTCAATTGTCTCGCGACGCGGAACTTTTGGCGACCTTGGATCGAGTGCTGAACGACGCCGAATTGCAGAAACTGCGAATTGCCATTGCGGACCCGGCGACTAATGGCTTGAATTATCAGGACTCCATCGCGGCGCGGGCGGAATTGGCCAAATCGCGTCAAGACTTCTGCGAACATCCGCTGCGCCAACAACTGCAACCGTTTCTCGAGCGCCGGCTGTTTGATCGCACCGGCGAGTTTCCGGTGGTCTCGAGTTGGTTTATTTGCGATCGCTATGGCAATCAGCTCGCGTCCGCTTTTCGGACTCAAAACTCGACCTTGGGAAAAAACTATTCCTACCGGACCTATTTCACCGGTTTGGACCAGGACCTCAAACCGAATTCCGTTGATTCGCCAGAACTCGATACAAACAATTCGGAGGAAGTTGTCGCGCGTGTTAGCCGGCGGCAAATCATCGATCGTCCGCACCTATCAGCGGTTTTTATCTCCGAGCAGTCCAATACCTGGAAAGTCGCTTTTTCGACGCCGTTGCTGATTGCCGAAAAAGTTGTGGGTATCGTGGCCGTGACAGTCGACTTGGGAAATTTCGTCGATTTTGAAAACGTCAAGGGCCACTATGCGATGATGGTTGATTCGCGTGCTGGCGACAACCAAGGCATTGTTTTGGAACATCCGCTGTTTAAAAAAATCCTCCAGGAACAAGGTAAAATCCCGGCTGAGTTGGCTCGTTGCACGGTTGATCTTGGTCAAGTGAAAGAGACCAAACGGTTTATTGATCCGGTCGGGAATACAGAACTGGGGAAAGCCATGAAATACAACAGCGAGTCCTTGGTTGCGAGTGCACCGGTTAAGATGAGCGGGTTCGTCGATGCGGATGCCGTCGCGACTGAAAAAACAGAGGCCAAAAAAGTGCAAACGGGCTTCGTTGTGTTAGCCGTTGAAGATTTCGCGAGCGTGGTCAAACCGGCGAATGAGCTAAGTGATCAATTGGAACGACTCGCCGGATTGGCTTCGTTGTTCCTGTTGGCCGTCACGGTCGGCATGTGGTTTTTTGTGCGACAAATGATGCAAGAATCGCGGCAAAGATTGGAACGCGCGTTTTCTCCGTCGTCGGAATCAACTTTGTTCAAGGATCGTGAGACGGTGCCCGACGGTCGACATGTTGATTCTCCTACTCAGGATCACTTCTAGATCGCTCGAGAGAAACGTCGCAAAGTGCCGCTGGTCATTGCCTGGCCTTGGGATATGATCGGGATCGTCGTATCCGACCCTTCCACTCATTGATAACCGTGTGGATGCGATTGATGCCATTTCCAGGCGGTCTGGATAATCGGTACCACTTCTGCGTACTCGGGCTGCCAACCCAACACCGATTTCGCTTTTTTTGCATCGGCGACCAACGCAGGCGGATCGCCGGCGCGCCGCGCGCCCATGGTCTCGGCAATGTCGTGGCCGGTAACATCCCGGCACGCTTCGATGACTTGCCGCACGCTAAAACCGTTGCCCGTTCCCAAATTCACTTCGATCCCCTGCCCTTTTTTCAGACGTTCCAGCGCGGCCAAATGGGCTGACCCCAGGTCATCGACGTGAATGTAGTCGCGGATGCAAGTTCCATCCGGCGTGGGCCAATCATCGCCGTACACCATAACGCTGTTACGCTGGCCCAACGCGGTCTGCAAAACAATCGGAATCAAGTGGGACTCGGGATCATGATGTTCGCCGATATCCCCGGTCGGCGCTGCGCCTGCGGCATTAAAATATCGCAATGCCGCGTAACCGAAATTGTAAGCCGCCGCGTAATCAGCGAGCGCTCGTTCAATCACCAGTTTGGTGAATCCATACGGATTAACGGGCAATTGCCGCTCGAGTTCGGAAATCGGAATGGACGAAGGCACTCCGTAGGTGGCACAAGTGCTGGAAAAGACAATCTGTTTGACGGCCGTCCGGCGCATCGCTTCCAATAATTCCAAAGTAGCCACCACATTGTTGCGATAGTATTTGGCGGGTTCGATTACCGATTCACCAACCAGCGCACAAGCCGCAAAGTGCATGACGGCATCGATCCGATGATCGGACAGGATTGCTTCCACCAATGTCCGATCACTCATTTCACCCACGATCAGTTCGCCAGCGGTGACTGCCGCCGCGTGACCGGTTGACAAGTTATCCAATACGACGACTTGATGGCCCGTTCGATCGAGTTTCCGTACCATGTGCGAACCGATATAACCTGCCCCGCCGACTACAAGAACATTCATGCACAACTTCCGCTCGGTTTGATTGGCGCGCTGTTAGGTAGCCGCAGCGCGGTCGGCATGGGAGTCGCGTTGATTGTCGTGCGTCCTGAAGATGTCAATCGAATTCAGAATGTTAGGCCACATCGGTGACGTATAGTTCGCTGCTAATTAGATGTGCCACGGTCCGCGACGGATCATGTCGAGTATACCATGGATGCGAAAATTCTTCCGCGGTTCGGCGATAGTGCTCGAGATGATCCAGAATTTCTTTTAAGCTACTTGCCAAATGCTCATGGTCTGCGGCAATGACACCGACGGCTCCCTGAGGTGTTCGCCGTGATTCAGTGCTGACGCCTAATCCGCGAGTCGTCAATATCTCCACGTTTTTGACGCTGGCTGTCGAATGGTGAAAGGCATTTTTCAACGAAAATTTGAGTGTCGCAGCTCCGGCCGCCAGGTTCATTAGCACGTTCGGCTTGTTTGATTGCCGATGACCCACGACCTGACAACTTTTTTCCAGAATTTCTCCGGCGGCATCCACTTGAGTCAATTCAATCCGGCAATAAACGCCCGGTTCGTTCGGCCAATGCCAATCAAATCGCAGGCCTACCAGCGTCTCCGTCGGAAGGACATCCATTTCAAAACGAAATGGTCGCCGTCCATCGTCAAACGACAAAGTCCCGCCGGGCATTGGAACGTTCTGGCTTTCCCAGCGTAAATCAGCCAATACTGTCCGGCGAAATTCTCGATCGACAAATTGTTGGTCCGCATGGCGGAAGATGGGCTCCTGGATTTGCTCCGCCAACCAACAACCGGCGGGTACGATTATCGGCTTACCAGCTGACAATAACTCACCCAGCACGCCAGCCCGTCGGCTGTAATAAATCTGACTATCGTAAAACAACAATCCAATATCGGTTGTTCGGATCAGCTCATGATACTTGGCCCGGGCCAGTGGATGAGTCACGTAAACGATGGGATCGCAATCGGAGGAACCAACAGGGAACTTCGGTACTTGCAGTTCAAGTTTCTCAGGATGTAGTAGTTTTCGGGGCGGGCGCTGCAGCACCAATTGAACTTGCCCGGTAGCCAACAGGGGGGCATAGATTTCATCGACTAGTGGTTGAAGGTATTCGGCATGCCCCTTTTCCCGTCGAATTCCACCCGGACAGGTGACTCGAATCGGCGTATCGCCAAAAAAGGAATCAGAACCCGAAATGGAGTTGTGATTCGGCTTCGGCGTTTTAAACATCGGTCTGCGCGTGAATTCAGTTGGGTCACTGAAGTACGCGGTCGATTCGGTTGAAAAACTATCGGCCGCACCTGGTTGTTGTTGTTTTTTTTGTTGTTGCGCAAAGTTCAATAGGGTTGCCGCGACTGGTGACGAATCGAAGATTGAAGGAACGGGGGCAAATTCATGGGCAATTGGATAGGGCAAAGGAAAAAATTCACCCACACCCAGGTGGTTGTATTGTTCCGCTAATTCTTGGGAAGTCGTATAGAAATTGACAGAAAAATACGACAGCCGCGAAAGTGCCGCTAGAAAACAGGAACGAACGGCTTTCACGGTTGACGATTGACGCGCGTATTCGGGCGGACGACCCTCGAACAAATTGAAATGAAACTGCATGTGCCATCGAGCTTGAGTCGCTCGCGGATGTTTGGACAAAAATACTGCCAATCCCATTAATTCCAATTCCGAGGCGGTCGCAAAAAATGCGTGGTCCTGCGGTGTAAACAGCGTATTGCGAAAAAAGATCTCACAATCTTTGGCAAATTGTCGGACCACTTTTTCGCGCCGCCTTCGATGTTGAAATATTTCAATACGATGTCGGAGATTTTTCAGAAATCCCGGCCTGGTTTGAGGCATTCCCATTGGGATTTGACCATTTTTCATTCGCCGCAGTCCGGCCAAATGACTATCACGATGATAAACGGTATGGTTAAACACGCGTCGAACTAAACCGAGGCAATTCAGGTTTTCCAGCGGATCGGCTGATTTTTTTGGCAGGCGACGATTCGTGCCGATGGTGGTCAAAAACCCCATCTGGTTGGCAGCTCGGGCAACACATTGAACGTAGTCACAATGGTGGCCGCCAGCGTCTCGCAAGGATTGGTCGATTAGAAAGAAATTAGCCATCGCGCGCTCCGTCCGGCGGGATTTTAGGATCACCGTTGATAGTAGTATGATTGGCAATTTTGGGTCAATACGAACTGAGGGTCAGGAGTTGCGTTTGCAGCGTGCTGACGACCCCCTCATCGGAACTGCCAAAGTTGCCTAAGATGGTCTTGCGAGATTGGCTCTAGCCTGGTCCCCCACGCGGTCAGATCCCTGGGAAACGGCGAACGTCGGACCCTGGGAGGGACAGGCCATCAGTGCAAAGCAAGCGTGTTTCTACGCGTTTTTAATCTCGGCATCGCCCCTTGGTCGCAGTAAAACTCATAAACGAAATGAATGGACTCAATCTCAATCAATCCGAAGCCGTCAATACGCTAACTGGTCCTCTATTGGTTTTGGCGGGTGCGGGGACCGGCAAAACTCGAGTGATTACGTATCGGATTGCCAAATTGATCGGCACAGGCACTCCTGCCAACCGCATTCTCGGCATGACGTTTACCAACAAAGCCGCCAATGAAATGAAATTGCGGATTGGCGAAATGTTGCTGGGCAAAACCAAAAAATCCAGAGCTGCGCCCAAACGTGGGACTCTGAACGACGCCGACGATCAAAAACTTCCCAACATTTCGACCTTTCACTCGTTGTGTGTCAAAATTCTTCGGCGTCGGATCGAGGTGTTGGGCTATCCACGAAAGTTTGCCATTTACAATCGTGGCGATCAGGAAAGTCTCGCACGACAAGTTCTGCGCGAAATCAAAGTCAACGACAAGATGCTGGCACCGAGTCAGATGTTGTTTTGGATCGGAAATTGGAAATGCAAATCGCTGTCGCCAAGTCAAGCGAATTTGGCGGCCGATTCCGACGCACAACATTTGGCCGCGATCGGCTATCGGCGGTATCAAACGGCTTTGAAGTTGTCTGGATGCGTCGATTTTGATGATTTGTTATTGCTGACCGAAAAACTGTTTAAGGAACACGAATGTATTCGAGCCGAAGAGGCGGCGCTGTTCGATCATTTGCTGGTCGATGAGTATCAGGATACCAACCAATCGCAATACCGCATTGTCAAAGCATTGGCCGGTCACCATCGCAACCTGTTCGTGGTCGGCGATGACGATCAATCGATTTACGGCTGGCGTGGAGCCGAGGTCGAGCATATTTTGTCGTTTCGCAAAGACTGGCCCGACGCCAAGGTCATCCGCTTGGAAGATAACTATCGGTCGACGGCAGCCATCATTGGCATGTCAAATTCGTTGATCAAATTTAATAAAATTCGCAACGACAAAGTGTTGGTTGCCGCTCGACCGGGTGGCGAACGACCACAAATCGTGCAATACCCGGACGAACAGACCGAGGCACAGGAGGTTGTTCGTTCCATTGCGGACCGCATGCAAAAACAACATCGTCAACCACGCGATTTCGCGATTCTGTTCCGAACTAATGAACAGCCACGATTATTCGAAACGGAGTTGCGCGCCGCGAAACTTCCGTATATTCTGGTCGGTGGAATGTCGTTTTTCGATCGCAAAGAGGTCAAAGACATCTTGGCCTACTTACGATTACTGGACAATGAGCCCGACGAGATTTCGATATTGAGAATTATCAATACTCCCGCGCGGGGGATTGGTAAACAAACGATTGAGACCATCCTCAATCACTCGATCAAACAAAAAGTACCGTTGTGGCAAGTGGTCACCGGAGAAGTCGAGCGGCCAAAATTGCCGGCTACGGCGATTCGTGGGTTGGAAGAACTGAGTTTGTTATCGGCCAAAGGCAAGACTCAGGCTGCCAACGGTACGTTGGTGGAGTTGGCTCGTTACATGATTTCCGCGATTCGCTATCGCAACGAGATTGACCGGAATTACGACGATCCGGACGATCGCGAAACACGCTGGAATACCGTCGAACAAATTGTCAATTCGCTGAGCGAATACGAGCAATCCAAACGGACCCCAACGCTGAGTGATTTCCTGGACAAACTTCTGCTGGGCGAACAGGATCCGGACGACGAAAAAGAAAAACAGCTCAAAAAAAATGCTATCGCGCTGATGACGATGCACAGTGCCAAAGGTTTGGAGTTTCCCGAGGTTTACCTGGTTGGTCTCGAGGAAGGCATTTTGCCGCATCACCGCTCGTTGGAGAACGACGAAGCGGGTGTCGCCGAAGAGCGGCGATTGTGTTACGTCGGCGTAACCCGGGCAGAAGAGCGTTTGACATTGTCGATGTCGTTGACCCGTATGAAATGGGGTAAACCGCGCGATGCCGTCCCCAGTCGTTTCCTGTATGAACTGACTGGAAAGGCGGATCATCCAAACTACAAACAAAAACGCGGGACGTAGTAAAGCTAGCAATTTGAGTGGCATTGACGGTAAAACCGGGCGATTCTAACCTTCCACAGATTATCGATTGCCGATCCGGCCCTGAAATGGGTGCCTGAATCCGTGTTGTCGAAAACTCGTTTGACGCGGCACAGTATTGTGCATTTTGAATCAATCCATGGCAGCCAGGGAAGGCCCGCGATGAGACACCAAACTCGCAATTCAATTCATGCGCACAACTCGTTTCGCTGGGCGCAGCCTTTATGGGTGGCTGGTTTGATTTTGGTGATTGTCACCGGTTGTAAAAACCTGGTTCAACGCTCCCAAAGTCCTGATAACTATTCACTGCCGCTGCAGAATGCAAACAAACAAGACAAGTCCGGATATGTCGGCGACGTCTGCCGGGTGTATGGACTCGGATATGCGAAGGTCGAAGGAATTGGCTTGGCAGTGGCTTTGCGCGATACGGGCAGCAACCCCAAGCCGGGTGCCCAGCGAGAATATTTGATCCAGGAACTAAGCAGCAAGAAACAGGATATCGACATTGAGTCTTTGTTGTCTGGAACCGATACCGAATTGGTATTGATGAAGGGGCTCTTGCCGCCGGGTGTTCGCAAGGGACAGAAATTCGACATCGAAGTTGGCACTTTGGGAACCACCGATGCGACCAGCATTGAAAATGGAATGGTCATGCAGACTCGGCTGCGGCCGATGGAAGAGCTTGATCGAGCCGTTAAACAAGGCCAGGTCATGGCGACGGGCAAAGGCCGAATTTTGGTCGATGCGTTGTTTGAATCGAGACAAGACCAACCCAATCAAATGCATGGATACATATTGGGTGGTGGAATTGCACTGGAGGACCGCAGCCTCGGTTTGACAATTAGCCACGAGAACTTCACCCCCAAGACGACCACGATGATTGCCCGCGCAATCAACTCGCGATTCACCTTTGTCGACCAAGATGGACGGCAGGGAGTCGCCGAGCCCAAAACCAACCGCTTTGTGGACTTGGTAATACCGGCCGAATATCTCCACAACGTCGGCCGCTATCTGAACGTCGTGACAAATATTGTCCATTCAGAAACCGGCGACGAGAGACTGGAGCGGATGGAATTGTTGGAAAAACAAATTGTCGATCCGAGCCAAGCGGATTTGTCGGCGCTGCGTTTGGAAGCACTCGGCAACGATGGGGTGCCGATTCTGAAACGAGTTTTGTTGCATCCCGAATTGGAAGTCAAATTTAGAGCAGCCGAAGCGTTGGCGTACATGGGGCATGCCGATGGCGTCGACCACTTGCGTCTGGTGGCCGAAAAAGAGCCCGCTTTTCGTTGGCACGCTTTGAAAGCTTTGACTTCGTTGAACAAACCAGCGGCGGGTGAAGCGCTCAAGCAACTGTTGCATGTGAAATCCGCTGAATCGCGGTACGGAGCCTTTACCGCACTCTTGGCCCGACTGCCGGAAGATCCGGTCGTGACGGGTACCTGGTTGGGGGACTTCTACCTGCACCAAATTCCGTCGGAAACGTCGGCACCCATGATTCATTTTTCGCATCAGAATCGGCCGGAAATTGTATTGTTCGGAGCGAATCAAACGGTAGGTGACGAGTTCCTGCACGTAGAATCACGGATGACGATCAAGGCGACTGGCAATGGAACGGTTTCCATTACCCGGTATTCCACCGACAGCGGGCAGGAACGAAAAGTCTGTTCCAATCAAGTCGGCGAGTTGATCGACACACTGACGCGGGCTGGAATGGGATATGGCGATTTATTGAAGATGTTTCGAACGGCCAAAGACCGCGGCCAGTTGAGTTCGCGATTAGTCGTCAATGCCGTGCCTCGATTGGGCCGGGCCTACGTTCCCGGACAATCGTTGGAAGACGAACCGACCAGCGACGAGGCTGGACCGCTTACCGCTGAAATGTTGGTCGAACCAATTGATCATGGCAATTTGTCGATCGCCGCCGAAGAATCTAGCGCCACTTCGACTCCCGCAACGGCCGCCCAGGCTGATACCTCCGATTCAAAATCAACTACGTTGGGTAGAATGAAGGACTGGTTTACTCGCGATAAATGATGAATTTCCTGCTCACAATTTCATAACGGTACCGTTGGATGCTTAAAGCCCTCGAGCTCAATGGCTTTAAGAGCTTTGCTGACAAAACTCGCTTTGAATTTCCCGCCGGGATCACCGTCGTAGTCGGGCCTAATGGTTCGGGCAAATCAAACATTGTCGACGCGATCAAATGGGTGCTGGGCGAGCAGAGTGCTAAATCGCTGCGCGGCAAAGACATGTCCGATGTCATCTTTAAAGGCTCCAGCGGTGCCAATGCCCGACGTCCGGCCAATGCGGCAACCGCCACGATCGTGTTGGAAAATACCGATCGTCGATTTGCGTTTGATGCCGATGAAGTTCACGTCAGCCGGCGAGTATATCGCAGCGGAGAATCGGAATATCTGATTAACGGCGAGACCTGCCGACTCAAGGACATCAAGGATTTGTTTCGCGGCACCGGCGTCGGCACGGACGCCTATAGTTTGATCGAACAAGGCAAGGTCGAACGTATGCTGTCGACCAATGCCAAAGATCGAAGGGCGATATTTGAGGAAGCCGCCGGTATCAGTCGCTTCAAGGCCAAAAAAATTGAAGCCCAACGCCGACTTGCTCGAGTCGATGGTAACTTGATTCGCTTGGCTGATATTGTCGAGGAAGTCGGCAGTCGCTATCGCAGTGTCAAAGCCCAGGCTTCGAAGGCGACACGGTACAAGGAGTACTCCGATCGTTTGCAGCAATTGCGAACTCAGGTCGGCTGGAAAGACTGGCGCGTGTTTCAGGAGAAAATCGAAACAATCCAAGCCGAAGTCGCTGAGGCTCGCGCAGCTGAATTTCGTTTCGAGGCTGAAATTACCGAGCGCAGTGCGAGTGCCAAACGGTTTGAGTCTCAGTTGGCCGAAATCTCCGTCGTCTTGAGCCAGCATCAGGAGAGTGCCGGCACGCTGCGTGAAAAAATTGCGCAAGCTGAATCATGGGTGTCATTAAATCAATCGCGGCTGGCCGATTTGAACCAACGCAAAATGCAGTTGGATTCCCAATACGAACGGGCGACCAAACGAACCGCCGAATTGCGATCGCGGATTGAGCTGTCAGATCACGATTTTGAGACTGCTGAGATCAACTTTCGAGACGCCGCAGATCAACAGGTAAAACTGGATTCCGAATTGACGTCACTGGACGACCAGATTTTGTTGATTCGCCAAGCCAATGAATCACGTCGTCTACAACATGCCCAATTGCTGAATCTGATTACGCAACTGGGCAGACAAGTCAGCACGTTTGACACCCAGGTGGAGAACCTTGGGGAGTCAAAAGTTCGGCTTGGCGGATTAGTCGCTCAACTCGAATCTTCATTGCAAGCCGATTACGCGGAACAGGCGAATTTGCAACGCGAACAAGAACATTTGCAACGCGAGGCGGAGTCCAACGACTCGGCTCTGGCCGATTCCCGCCGCCGGCACGACGCCTGCAAAGCGGAACTTTTTTCCGCCCGGGAGCGACTGGGTGAGCTGGGCAATCAGCATATCGGATTGAGCCAGCGCGCGGATGTGATCGAGGAACTTGAGCGAAGTCTCGAAGGCATCAACGCGGGCGCCAAAGAGATCTTGCAATCCGCCCAAACCGCCACGCACGGGCCATTGACTGAGGTCATCGGCTTGGTGGCAGACTTGGTCTCGGTCAACGTCCAACACGCTGCAATCGTCGATGTTGCGCTCGGCGAACTGGCCCAATATGTCATTGTCGATGGCGACCAGCTGATCAACCAAATCGCCGACGAATCCTTCAAATTGAACGGGCGTGTGGGTTTGATTCAGTTGAAAAATCCGCCGACGCTGGGCGCCGATCCCAATGTTAATTTGAACGGCGCTGCGGGTGTGATTGGACGAACGGATCGGTTGGTTCAGGTCCAGCCCGAGTTTCAAAACTTCATTCGGCAAGTCCTGGGTGGGACTTGGGTTGTCAAAACCCTCGCCGAAGCGTTGCATTTGCAGGCCACTCGCGGCGTGGAACAGTCGGTACGGCTGGTAACACTCGATGGCGAGATTGTCGAATCCGATGGAACCGTGGTGGCGGGACCGAAGTCTCTGACGACCGGTCTGGTTTCGCGACGCAGTGAGCTGCGAGCGCTAAAACGTGAAATTGAACGATTGGAAAACGAGCTTGATCAGTCTCGTACCCAAATCCAACGCTTGACAGCGCAAGAATCTGAAGCGGAACTGCTGGTTCAACAACAGATCAGCGACAACACCGAACTGGCAGCCCAATTGTTGGATCAAAGGCGGCAGGCTCGATCGGTCCAAGAGAGTATTCGCAAGGCAGAAAAGCAGTTGCAGGAAACCCGCGCGGACCTGGAATCGGCCGCTGCGAGATGGACTGAGCTAAATTTGCAATTGGTGACTGAACGGGATCGCTTGGTGACTCAGGAATTGCAGGTCTCCACGCTCCATGCGCTGATTTCCGAAGATGATTCCACCTCGCACGATGCCAGCCGACAGCGAGCGCGCATTGAGAAAGACGCCACCTTGGCACGCGTTAAACTGGCCAAGGCGGAACAATTGCTGGACGGTTTGCAAGCTCGAGTCGCTCAAAATCGTCAAGAATTCGACGAGCATGAGCAATCTGCGCGACAAATTGAAATTCAAAGGCAGACCGATGAGCAGGCCTCCGTGACGGCGCAGGAACAGGTCGAATTGGGGAATACACAACTAGCGAACCTGAAAGTCGACCAGGTTGAGATCACCGAATTATTGACGAAGGTCTCGCAATCGCGTCTGGACCTCGATAGTCAACGTCGAGAGCTGAATTCGTTGCTAACGGAATCGCGTGATCAACTGCGTTGGGCTCAGGACAAGATCCACCAATCCCAGATGCGGATTGAACAAGTCACGATGCAGCAGAATCAATTGGCCGAGCGATTGTTGGACGATTATGGAATTGATATCGCTGCCGTTGAAGTTCAAACTCTGGACGACGACCTACAGCGCCGTGATGTCGTCGACGAAGAAATTTCTACACTCCGAAAAAAAATCGGCGAAATCGGCTCCGTTAACCTCGATGCGTTGCGCGAATTGGAAGAGCTGGAAACACGCTATCATTCCATGGACGCCCAGTATCAGGATTTGGTCGCAGCCAAAGCGACGTTGGAAAAAATCATTACTCGGATCGATGCCG
Organism: Mariniblastus sp.; assembly: GCA_031400405.1. Classification (GTDB taxonomy): domain Bacteria; phylum Planctomycetota; class Planctomycetia; order Pirellulales; family Pirellulaceae; genus Mariniblastus. The sequence goes on along the minus strand of JANNPW010000144.1, from coordinate 53,984 downwards.
ACAGTCGCAAGTTGTTTGTCGAAACGTTGGAAGCGATTCGGATCAATTTTCAAAAACTGTTCCGGCAAACGTTCGGCGGAGGGCACGCGGATATCACGCTCGAAGAGGGTGTCGATCCCCTGGAAGCAGGGGTCGAGATCATCGCCACGCCCCCCGGAAAATCCCAGTTCAACAATTCATTGTTAAGCGGTGGTGAAAAAGCGTTGACGGCCGTTTCGCTATTGATGGCCATTTTTCAATTCCGCCCCAGTCCGTTTTGTGTGTTGGACGAAGTCGACGCGCCATTTGACGAAGCGAACATTGGCCGCTTTATCGACGTGTTGAAGAGTTTCCTGGGTTGGACGCGGTTTGTCATTGTCACCCATTCCAAAAAAACCATGACCGCGGCCACCACGTTATACGGCATCACCATGCAGGAATCAGGCGTTTCAAAACGGGTCAGTGTTCGTTTTGAAGATGTCAGCGACGACGGTGAAATTTCTACGGAAGCCGTTAAGCGTTCCGAAGACGATGCGGCCTGACGAGCGTATTCCGGAAGCGCGAACAACATCGGACGAGCCCAAGCCGGAAGCGCGAACACCTGACGAGCGCACTCAATTGAGATAACATCGCTGCTGCCTTCACCTGCGAAGGCGGCGTCAGTTCGTAGCTGTTGTTGTCAACCCGCAGTTACTGTCCGCCCCAAATTTTCAGCCGCGAAGTCGGCGGCAGTTATTAGCTGCGGGTGTTAACCCGCAGTTTGCGATCGCCCTCAAATATTTAGCCGCGAAGTCGGCGGCAGTCAGTCGAAGTCGTGTTACGACTTTCGATCATCAAAATTAGTGGTTTCATTCAGGCGCGTTTCCGACCGGTTGCTAAGCGCAATTGAATTACCATGTCGTTGTTCGATCCTGGTGTCGTCGCAAAACAATTCGGCCAGACATTTAACAGTGGCCAATCTGTCGCCGCTAACGCGGCTTGGTTTTTGGAGGTTGGTGGAACTGCGGGTTGACACCCGCAGCTACGAACTGTCGCCGCTAACGCGGCTTGGTTTTTGGAGGTTGGTGGAACTGCGGGTTGACACCCGCCGCTAATTACTGTCGCCGCTATCGCGGCTAGGTTTTTGGACGTTGTTCGAACTGCGGGTTACACCCGCAGCTACGAACTGCCGCCGCTATCGCGGCTAGGTTTTTGGACGTTGTTCGAACTGCGGGTTACACCCGCAGCTACGAACTGTCGCCGCTAACGCGGCTAGGTTTTTGGACGTTGTTCGAACTGCGGGTTACACCCGCAGCTACGAACTGCCGCCGCTATCGTGGCTGAATCGGATAAATACGGTCGAAAACTACACTTCTAGACATTGCCATTAAGTTGATTCCAGCGAACTAACTCGTCATAGCGAATTTTTGAACCGCCAAAAATATCCAGCGCACTGCCGATGCTGATGTCGACTTTGCCCAAGCTTAATTCCGCGACGTGCCGGACATCGTCGAGGCTGGCCGCACCGCCGGCATACGTAATGGGTGTCTGACCCCAGGCCCCCAGTAGCTGTACCAGTTCGACATCGATCCCACGGCAAAGCCCTTCGACATCCGCCGCATGGATCAGAATTTCAGCGCAATATTCCGACAATTGATCCAATTGATTGGGTGTGATCTGAACGTCGGTACGCGTTTGCCACCGATTCATGACGACGGTCCAACCGCGATCAATTCGACGGCAACTTAAATCAATCACCAAATGTTTCGCGCCGATTTCGGCGACCAGTTGTTTCAACCACGGCAATTGAAAATGTCCTGTTTGATCGAACAGTCCACTGGTGACAATCACGTGGCTGGCACCGGCGTCCAGCCAATGTTGGGCATTGTCGATCGTGATGCCGCCGCCGACTTGTAGTCCGCCGGGATACGCCGCCAAGGCAACCATTGCGGCCAAGTCGTTGCCCGGTCCCAATTTAATAACATGACCGCCTGTTAATCGATCATTGGCATAGAGTCGGGCGAAATGCTCGGCGGGAAATTCGGAAACAAAATTCTCGTGCAATCCGGGACCCTCATCGCACAGCGTGCCCCCGACGATTTGCTTGACTTTTCCCTCGTGCAAGTCAATACAGGGACGAAATCGAGTCATTGTGTTTGCGGTTTCGTGAATCTGGCCGGCGGATTGTGAAATCACGAGCGACTTTTGGATGGAATCTTTCGTTATAATCAATCGCAGTCGTTTGTTAAACGCAATTGGAGAGAATTACAAAATTCTCAACTCCCATTTCAAAATCCAAGGACCAACCCATGTCGTTTTTCAATTTTCGGTTAATTTCCTATGCTATTCTGCTGGGCCTTATGTTTTCCGCATCGCTGTCACCCGCGTTTTCTCAGGAATCATCGAGCAATGAGCGAATTGTCTTTTTGGGAGACTCCATTACCGAAGCGGGCGTTGAGCCCGATGGCTACGTGACACTGGTTCGCGCTGCGATCGAAAAAAAATCTGCCAGCAATACCGTCGAAGTGATTGGCGCGGGAGTCAGTGGAAACAAAGTTCCTGACTTGTTGGCCCGTTTGGATCGGGATGTGCTCAGCAAAAAGCCCACACTGGTTGTAATTTACATCGGCATTAACGACGTGTGGCACTGGAATCGCAATCTGGGAACACCGAAAGCGGAGTTCGAATCCGGGCTGAAAGAACTGGTCAAACGAATCACGACGGCTGGCGCGCGAGTGATTCTGTGTACTCCCACCGTGATTGGGGAGAAAACCGCTGGGGGCAACGAGATGGACCCAATGTTGGAAGAGTATTCGGAGATCAGCCGCAAAGTGGCTACCGAAACCAAGTCAGCCATGGTGGAATTGCGCCAGGCGTTTCTGGATGAGTTGAAAATACGGAACACCGAAAATCAGTCGGAGGGAATCTTGACGAGTGACGGAGTGCATCTCAATCCAGCCGGCAACCTGTTCGTGGCAAAACAAATGCTGGCAGCCTTGGGCATGGGTGAAACAGACCAAGGGCTGGTGCGGCATATCGTATTGTTCAAGTTCAAAGACGGACTGGAACAGGAAAAGGTTCAGGAAGTCGTCAGATCTTTCGCCATGCTACCAACCAAGATTGCTACCATTGCGGGGTTTGAAATGGGACAGAACATCAGTCCTGAAAATTTGGCACAGGGCTATACGCATTGTTTTGTCGTTACTTTTGCTACGACGGCTGACCGAGACACTTATCTAACCCATCCTGCCCATATGGAATTTGTGCAATTGATTGACGGCAAAATTGACGGCGTTTTGGTGTTTGATTTTCTCAATGGACAATAAGCGAACTGGTAAATTTTACAACGTTCGATGTTGAGCCGTTGCAGACTCGGTCGGACCTGACAACTTGCGCCGGTTGTACTGGCGTTTTTTTCGTTAGCACTGGTCGCTAGCCCTACGATTGGTGAATCATGTTAAAGAATCCCCCTCCAAATAAACGAAACATAAGGCAGGAAATCATTATTCGTTCTTGAACGCAGGACTCGTACCAACGTTCGGATTGTCACGGGACGAAGAGTGGTGACTGTAGGGGGGAAATCAATAGCCGAGCATTTCGCTTGGTTGAAAACTGTCTGTATCCGCGACCCAATTGGATACTAGATGGTTGAATTGCTTTCCAGGCGATGTCTTCGCTGCTGTGAGTGAAACTACCACGAGTCTGCGGATTGTGACGGGGCGATGATTCGTCTTGGACTGATTTTGACAGATTCTCCCAAGGGTGGATTCAAGCACAGCCGATGTCGTAACGGGATTGTGAGTTGAAAAACGATCATTCCGAGACAAGCGATTATTGGTCTATCTCGACCCAGGTGTTCGCACGATGTGAACATAGGGATAGACAGTTACTGATGGTGGTGGCGTTCTCGCGGACGAAACCGGCAGCGGTAGCGAAAGACGATTTAATGTGTAAATGGAGAGCCTGCGATGAAGGTGTTCACAACTGGACAGGTCGCCAAGATCTGTAAAGTGGCCCCGCGCACGGTTAGCAAGTGGTTCGATTCGGGTCGCCTCAAAGGCTACCGAATTCCCGGCTCGCAAGACCGTCGCATTCCACGCGAATACCTGATCAAATTTCTTAAAGAGCATGGTATGCCTTTAGGGGACCTAGAAGATGAAGCAATGGCCAAAATTTTGATCGTTGCTCAAGATCAGGTGTTAATTGAAAATTTGAAACGGGAACTTCCTCCCGAAAGAGCGTTCAAAGTAGCTGTCGCTGCCAGCGGATTCGAAGCTGGTATCCAAGCTGAAAGTTTCCACCCCGATTGCATCATCACCGATTTTTCGATCGGTAAAGTTGAGTCGATGCAAATCTGTCAAAATCTGCGTAAAAACCCAGATTTTGCGGACACCATTTTGATCGCTTTGCTGCCTGACGACGGACAACCTATTTCGTTCGACCGTTCGGCAATCAATGAAACGTTTAAGAAGCCGTTTGATGCAAGCTTGCTCGCTGAACGTCTTCGCACGCTAATCGGTTCGTTGAAAGAATTGGTATAACCTGAGTTCAGGTTTTGACGACTCCGAAAAGAGAAACGTCACCGACGCAACAATCGAAAGTGTTACTTGCCGTCTTAGATATCGACTGTTGCCAGAATTGACCCTCTGGCAACAGTTTTTTTGTTCATTGAGGGCATTCGTGCAGCGAGCGGTTACAAGTTCTTCTTGATCCACTGGACAATCAAGTCGGACTTTTCGGATTCGTTTGGTTCGTCCTCCAATTGCAGATTGACCCGTTCGTTTGTTTTGCGATACGCATCCAACACAAATCTTGCCGACTCCTCGTTTTCGGCAAACATCAGCATCGGCAGGGGCGCAGCCAGCGACAACAGTCCGGGCAGGTCGAAATACTTGGCGGCCCCAGGTAGCAAATCAGGATGGCGAATGTCGGTCACGTCTTGAAATCGAAAACCGTTGGTGGCCACGATGATACCCTTGAGATTTTTAAGTTTGCGCAACCAGTGACCGTTGAGCGCAACCTCCAACGCCGATCGATCCAGGGCCACAACAAACAGTGGACGATCATCGGCAAGCGAATCGTGTTCCAAAGCGCTCAACCAAAGATTGGCGCGAATCGCGAGTTCCGGAGGATTGTATCCCACGGTATACGCTAATGCTTCACGACCGTTTTCGACCCTCCGAGAATGTTCTTGATCGGGGCGCGGGAAGTTACTGTTGAAGGATCGAATCGAAAAATGTTCGTCTCGTAATTTTTTGATCAACGGTTGCAGTGGATGATTCTCGTCAAAAATTTGATCGCCAGCGGAATCGATGATAAATACCACTCCGCGGTGCGGTCGCTCCGACATCGGTTCCCGAAACGCCAGCTCAATACCGGAAGCCGATTTCCAACGGATCGTATTGGCCACCACTTCAGAAACCGTCTCATCAGTTCCGACATCAACAACTGGAGTGAGTGGCGACGTCTCGATTTCCGCAGTCGATCGCACGACTTCGACAAACTGTTCGATGGGGTTAACGAAAGGAATTGTCCCTTTTTCAGCTTCAGCAAACATCTGCACTAGTGCTGCGTCGGATTGGCGTTTGAGTTCGCTCGTCAATTGAATTTCAAACTCCGGGCCGCCCGCTGGCGCCGGATGTTGCGCATCGAATACGGATAAGTCCTGGGGTTCTATGAAATTGAGTTCTGATTCTTCGACTGAGCCGCGCAGGTTGAGATGCTGTTTGAACCATTGGTACATCGCCAAGCGACTGACCTGATTGTAGTTGTGGCCAAATTCGGTTCGGGCCGTAAGTTGAACACGCTCGGGAACACCGTACAGCCGATACAGCGCCTGCAACTCGGGGAAGCCTTGTTGGGGCATGTCTTTGGTCCAATCATCCGCGGCCGTCAGCCCCATTGGTTTGGGTGCAAACATCGCCGCGATTTCTACGTTACCTGTTCCAATTCGCAAGTAACAACAATTTTCGCACGTGCAGCCACCCTGCATCGCGGTCGAAACCATCACCGCCGGAAACGAAACGGTGGGTCGGTCGTCAATCGCGCACAACAGGAATGTCTGGGTGCCGCCTCCGCTGGCTCCCGTCACACCGATTCGGGAACTATCGACCTCGGGCAACGAACACAGAAAATCGAGTGCGCGGATCGAGTTCCAAGTTTGCAACCCCATCACGGATTGCAGATTTGATTCGGCTTGCGGGCTAAACAATCCCCATTTTTCCCGGTGGCTCATCTCGGCCCGCTGGCGGGCAAAACCATGTGCCACATCGTAACTGATCTGTTGCGAATCCGCGTAACCGAGCATGTCGTAGTGAAATACAATGCAACCCATCTTTGCCAGATGAGCACATCGCGATTGTAAAATGCTGCGGGCGTTGCTGACAAACGTCTCCGCACCTCGCTGAATTTCTTCGGCAATTGCCGGATCGGAGGCGCGATTGAATCGACCGTTTTGAAAATGGCCGTGCGGGCAAAGTACTCCCGGCAATCGACCTTCAATTTTGTCTGGCAGGTACAAGTTGCCGGTCACAAAAAAACCTGGCAGGCTCTCAAAAAAAACCTTCTTAACGACATAGCCGTCCTGTTGAATTTGACCATGGATGATGGGTTTGAGGTCGCATTTTTCCGGTTGCGGCCACAATCCCAAGGCAACCAACAGCTGTTGTCGCAGTTCCAATTTACGGGCTTCCCAGAGCGCCAGTTTGTTGGGGGGCGCGAATGGAAAAAATGAGTCGAGACTACGAAGAGGCTGAGTTGGGGCCGTAGTCGCTTGTTTGATCTCTTGCCCCCGCGCAGCCACGCTTAGAAACATCAGCATCAATACTGCGAGACGGGCGGATTTCATAGTGTGCAATCCTGGACGATGGATGGAAACATTGCTTGCCACCGGCTCTCATTTAAGTGGCATGCTAGCTCGACCGATTCTACAGCTCGTCCGGGCGCCAAGCAATTCGAGGGGATTTGCTAGCTTCATCTGCGTTTGACCGGAATCCATCAATCTCGTACAAGTTTCTCAAATCATTCCGCTCATTCCCGATTCCGCGATAATGAAGACTCCCCCGCAACATGTCATAATCCTCCCTTACTTCTGCGATGAAGAAGTGACGCGGTATCTAAAAATTGCTGCCAGATTGCGGACGTTTCCTCAACCGGCGGGAGGATATCATTTTTTGCTTGCATCGAGTCCACGAACTCAGACCAGCTCGCAGTTGGTGGCCGCGTATTCCAAGATTGGCCAAGCGATTCCGTTTGCTTGTCCGACGCAAATTTTTGGCTATCCGGAAGGACCAACCGCGATGTTCTGGGATTGCATGGAATATCTGGCCAAATATTTCAGCGATCGAAGCGGTTTTGGACTATGGCTGGAATCGGACATGGCACCGATAAAGCCCGATTGGATCGACCGGCTGTCTCAACAATGGTTCAGCCATTCTCAGACTCCCATCATGATGGGCTGTTATGTTCCCGAAGTTTATCGCCATCGTTGGTTCAAAAAACCGAAGCTGATTCTTAATCCGCATATCAACGGCGGCGCCTGTTACGCCATGGACTTCGCCCGGCAAATGCCCGACGAAGCCCGGATGGGTGTGTTTGACATGGCAGTGTTTGAGTACGCACAGAAGATGGGCCGTGCTCGATCGACAAACCAGATCGCCTTTTCCACTGTCTCCCGAGTACGGCGGGACCTGGTGGACGACTCGAAAGTTCTGTTGCACGGTTTCATGCAGGACAAAAACAAATTCATTGACGGTTGTTTGCAGCCCTTGTCCGTCGGCGAAAAAAGAATGGCGACCTGGAATCCCTGGTTGGACCAATGGGAACACGTTCGTCGCGCAATTCGAGTGAAAGTCATGCGGAAAGGGAATCGGGCCATGCTCGAGAACATGTTTCTGGCAAAAAAGAAATTCGACGCTCAATTGACAACTCAACCAGGGAGTCTCGCCGAGTCCCGCAAGGTTGCTTGATCTGATCGTCCCGCGAGCAATTTACTCTGCACTGGCTGACTGTTTGAGAGTCGATCCATGAAAATCAGTCACTTCAATACGTTTCCCTACGGTGGCGCGGCGACGGCGGCGATTCGAATTCACGCCGGGCTGAATCAGCTGGCCCAAGCACCCGCCGCTCGAAATTCGTTCCACAGTCAGTTTTGGTTTTATCGCAACGAAAAAAATATTGAGCTCGACCGAAGTTTTCAAAAAATCGAGTTTCTTCCCTTGCCGACCGGTTTTTTGAACGGGGCCTTGGAGCGACGGAAACAAAAAAATCGCCAACGGGAAATCTATCGCCAGTTCAATTTGCATCTGGCCACTCGTCCGCCGGGAGTCGAGACGTTTTCGATGGCGGAGTTGCCGGAACCGACTCGATTGAACTGGGCCGCCATGGCGTCGGATATCGTCCATTTGCATTGGATTTCCTATCTGGCCGATTACCCGACGTTCTTTCGATCGATTCCGGATGCGGTTCCCTTAGTTTGGACGCTGCATGACATGAACGCGTTCACGGGTGGCTGTCACTATGCGAATCAGTGTCAACAATTCCGCTTCGGTTGCGGTGATTGTGAACAAGTTATAGAACGCGGCATTGGTGACGTTTCGAGAACCGGATTTGAGGCCAAGCGAACGGCGCTGGCCAAAAAAACGATCCATGTTGTCACGCCCAGTGATTGGCTCGGGACTCTAGCGCAAAAAAGTCGAGTATGGCCCGAGGCGACGACGTTTCAAACAATCAAATACGGTTTGGATCTAAATCAATTTCGACCGATCGACAAATCCTTCGCGCGAAAGCAACTCGGCATTGACTCCGACGCTGTCCTGGTCGGCTTTGGCGCCGATGACGTGAACAATCGCCGCAAGGGAGTTCAACATTTGTTGAATGCGTTCCGCGAAATTTCGGATCAAGCTCAAGCAGCGACGCGTTCGACCGATAGCGGGCAATCCGTTGACGCCATCGAAGGACTGTTGTTTGGGGCCGGAGAAATCGAGGACTGCGCGGATCTGCCACGCTTACATCAAATGGGTTTTGTGGATTCGATTTACAAACAGCAATTGATTTACTCGGCTGCCGATATGGTGGTCGTTCCGTCGCGGGAAGACAATCAGCCCCAAGTCGGATTGGAAGCCATGGCCTGTGGCACACCCGTCATTGGATTCAAAGCGGGCGGCATCCCTGAATATGTTCGGCACGATCAAACCGGTTTGCTGGCGGAACTGGGAAACGAAGCACAATTGGCGGCGCAAATACTGCAACTCGCCCGGGATGCGAGTTTCCGGCGCCGTTTGGGCCGACAAGCGAGGGCGATGATGGAAGCCGAATTTGAGATTTCCCAACAATCGGAGAAATATATCCAGCTCTATCAATCGTCGATTGGTCAATCCGGTATACGAAGTGTCGCTTAAAATTGTCCCGAAATAACTTCCGTGATTGGGCATCGTAAATCATGCGATCGCTTCGATTGTGAAGCCAATTCTCAAACTATTGGATTCCACCTGCCAGCCCATTCTGCGGCTGACTGCAATGCGGTTGTTGTGGCATCTGGCCGCGATTCGGCTGCTGTTTAGCCGGAGAATAGTTGACTCGGTCTGTGCAATGAATGCGTCAATTGCGGGCCGGGATCTCGTCTCGTACAATTGAAGTCCGAGCGAAATTGTCGCGTACTGTGTTTATAAATGGCGATTCCCTCAGATGCTACGGAATATATTACTGTTAGTGAATCGCCAATGATTGTTCAAATTCCATGCTCAAAGATTGTTCGCACCGTTCGTCGAACCGGGATTGCGATTTCAGGGGTGGCGTTTGTCATCGCCTTGACATTGCCGAGTCGGCCCCTATTGGCTGGAAAAAGCGACGAACCGATCGATTTCAATGCTCAGATTGCACCCATTCTTTCGGATCGCTGTTTTCATTGTCACGGTCCCGACGCGGTTGACCAGGAATCCAACTTTCGGGCCGATTCAAAAGAGAGTCTTTTCGCAGACTTGGGTGGATATTCGGCGGTCGTTCCGGGTGATTTGAATGCCAGCGAGATTCACAAACGAATTCGCAGTGTTGACCCCGACCTGCAAATGCCGCCTCCCCACAGTCAACGATCGCTGACCGAAGCCGAAAAGACACTGCTCGATCGTTGGATTGAACAGGGCGCTTCGTATCAAGGTCACTGGTCATTCGAGTTGCCAATTCGACCTGACGTTCCCGTCGCAGCGGTCCGTGAAGCGGCAACTTCGGCGGGCTGGGATCCGGCGTTGGTGGCGCGTTGGTTGCAAAATCCGATCGATGTTTTTGTCGCGCAGAAATTATTGGAACAACAATTGTCTCCGGCGTCTGAGGCCGCTCCGGCGACAATGCTCCGCCGAGCGTCCTTGACCTTGACTGGACTGTTGCCATCGACGGAACTACAGCAGCGCTGGTCGGCGAATGCCACGGAAGAAACCTACGATTTCGCCATCGAGGAACTGCTAAATTCGATGGCCTATGCGGAGCGGCAGACGTTGCGCTGGTTGGACGCGGCGCGCTATGCTGATACCGATGGCTATCAAGTCGATTTCGAGCGAACCAACTGGCCATGGCGCGATTGGGTCATTCAGGCCTATCTCAATAATATGCCCTTTGATCAATTCACAATTGAACAGATTGCGGGTGACATGTTGCCCGGGGCAACCGAGTCGCAACAACTTGCGTCTGCCTTCAATCGGAATCATCGGCAGAATGCGGAAGGTGGCGCGTTGCCGGAGGAGTTTTTTGTCGAGAACGTAATTGACCGGGTCGAAACCACTTCCACAGTCTTTCTGGGTCTAACGGTAGGTTGTGCGCGTTGTCATGATCACAAATATGATCCGTTGAGCCAGCGTGAATTTTACCAGATGTTTGGCTACTTTAATAATATTGGCGAAAATGGATTTGGCCGGGGGCTGGATGCGAATCCGACACTCAAGACCGTTTCACCATTATCGACGGTCGAGCCTCAATGGGTGCCAACCGCACGCGCCGCTGAACAGAATTTGGAAATCGCGAAACAGGGATTGGCTCAGCGATTGCAAGACTGGATCGCCGAACAGGATGCCCCCAAGTCCGACGCGGGCGACGCTCAACCAAGTGATTTGCCGTCCAGTTCGGCGGATGACCTTAAAGTTGTACCCATCGTTGACGAGGTAACACTTGATCAGCGAATTGGCTCGATTTTTGCGAAACCTTCCGGGAAACGAACGTCCGAGGATCACGAGACGTTGCGTCAACACTATGAGACGATCGATCAACCGTTAAAGGTGGCGAAGGATGCGCTGGACGTCGCAAATCAAGAATTGCTGAAACATAATTCTCCCTTGGTCACGGTGATGGTGATGCGTGAGCGTGATGGCGACCCGCTGCCGTCTTATTTACTTCAACGCGGTCAATACGACCAGCCAGTCACGACGGAAGTTCTGCCGCGAGGCGTTCCAACGGCTTTATTGTTGGACGGAGAAACGCAACCCCGGAATCGATTGGAGTTTGCCCGTTGGTTAGTCTCCCGCAACAATCCGTTGACCGCGCGTGTGACCGTTAATCGAATCTGGCAAGAGCATTTTGGAACGGGACTGGTCAAAACAACTGAAGACTTTGGAATGCAAGGTGAACAACCGAGCCATCGAGAACTGCTGGATTGGTTGGCGGTGGAGTTCGTCGAGTCGGGATGGAATGTGAAAGCCCTGCAAAAGTTGATCGTTACCAGCGCTGCGTATCGTCAAGCCTCCCAGACGACGGATCGACAGTTGGCCATCGATCCGGAGAACCGCTGGTTGTCACATGGGCCACGTTTTCGCGTGGATGGATTCGTGATTCGTGATTTGGCACTGCAAGCTTCGGGCTTGTTGGTCGAGAAACCCGGTGGTCCATCGGTGAAGCCGTATCAACCGGATGGATTGTGGGCAGTGATTGCCGCCGATATTGCGATCGACTACCAGGTTGGTCAGGGCGCAGATTTGTATCGGAAGAGCATGTATGGCTATTGGAAACGAGCCGTCAATCCGCCGCAGCAGACCATCTTTGATGCCGGCGGGCGCGAAGTCTGCAACGTGCGCGTGCGCCGGACCAATACTCCGTTGCAAGCATTGGCTTTGATGAACGACCCGACATTCGTGGAAAGCGCTCGGCGGTTGGCGGAACGGGTGTTGAAACTGCCTCGCTTATCGGATGAACAACGAATAAACGAATTGGTTCGACTGGCACTGTCCCGCGAATGCGATGCCGCAATGATGGTAATTTTGCAAGACAATCTGAATTTTTTTCGTGAACACTTTGCCACCGAACCCACGGCAGCGGAACAATTGCTGTCGATCGGGACCAGCCCGCGCGACAATTACCTCAATGCCACCGAGCATGCCGCGCTAACTGCGACTGCTCATTTGATTTTGAATCTCGACGAGTTTATGTCAATCGAGTAGATACCATTTAACTCGGAGCACCAACCAACATGTCAACTGAATCAGGCTTGCACAGCCCCGGCGATGAGTACCGTCTGTTGCCGACGCGCCGACACTTTTTTGGTCGCTCGGCGGTCGGAATCGGAACAGCGGCACTGGCCTCGCTGACCAGTCGTTCCGGTTGGGCCCAGCCCAACGATGCAATCAAACCGCGCGACGCTGGAGTCCTGACGCAGTACCATCATCCACCGAAAGCCAAGCGGGTGATTTACATGTTTCAAAGTGGTGCTCCGTCGCAACAAGAGCTGTTCGATTATAAACCGGCGTTGCAACAACATGAACGAAAAGAGCTGAAAGATTTCGTCGACATGAATCAGCGGATTACCAGCATGACAGCAGGGCAAAGCTCGTTTCCATTAGCCGGTACCCGTTACAAGTTCGCCAAGCATGGCGCCTGTGCGATGGAATTGGGAAGCGAATTGTTACCCCACATTTCGACGCTGGCCGACGATATCTGCCTGATTCGTTCGATGCATACCGAAGCGATCAATCACGATCCTGCAATTACGTTTTTTCAAACGGGACATCAGTTGGCTGGACGACCGAGTATTGGTTCCTGGTTGCATTATGGTCTCGGTTCCATGAATGAAAACCTGCCGACATTTATCGCGATGGTATCGCGTGGGACGGGTCGGCCGAATTGCCAACCGCTGTACGACCGACTCTGGGGCAGCGGATTTTTACCGTCGTCTTATGCGGGCGTGAAATTGATGAGTATCGGTGATCCGGTTTTGTATTTGGGCAATCCGGCGGGCTTGAATGCGTCAGCGCGCCGGCGGATGCTCGACGATTTGGAAAAATTGAATCAACAAAAATTGGAGGAAAACGGTGATCCGGAAATCAATACTCGAATTCAACAATATGAGTTGGCTTATCGAATGCAAACATCCGTCCCCAATTTGACCGATTTTTCAGATGAACCCCAGCATGTATTGGATGCTTACGGTCCGGATGTCCTGAACCGGGGAACCTATGCCTATAACTGCTTGTTGGCCCGCCGGTTGGCTGAACGTGATGTGCGGTTTATCCAGTTATTTCATATGGGTTGGGATCAACATTTTACGTTGCCGGAACAGCTGCCGGGCCAATGTCGCGATACCGATCAACCCTCCGCCGCCTTAGTCAATGACTTGAAACAACGCGGCATGCTCGATGACACGCTCATCGTTTGGGGCGGCGAATTCGGGCGGACCTCCTATTGTCAAGGAACGCTCGATGCACAGACCTATGGCCGAGATCACCACCCTCGTTGTTTTTCATTGTGGCTGGCCGGGGCGGGAATCCGAAAGGGATTATCGTATGGGTCAACCGATGAGTTTTGCTACAACATTACCGAGAACCCCGTCCATGTGCATGATCTCCATGCAACAATGATGCATTTGTTGGGGATCGATCACGAGCGACTAACTTACAAGTTTCAAGGTCGCTATTATCGTTTGACCGACGTGCACGGACACGTCGTAAACGATATTTTGACTTGAATCTCTGCAGCCGTGAATCACTTCTCCTCGTCGCCTTCTTTGAGTTCAAACATCAGAAAATGGAAACCCGTTTCGTCGGAGGTCATGAATCCACCTTGAGGTTGAAAGTAATGTTCCAGCTCGCTGAATTCAGGCAACGGGTTCTGATCCATGGCGTTCTTAATGCCGCCGATATATTTGTTTTCCACGGCCTGCTCGGCCATCAACGACTGGCTGTTTTCGCTGGTTGCTAATTCAAACATCCATCGAAACGTCACTCGCGGATCCGCATAGAAGATCCCGGCGGGCATGTCGGTCTTCAACAGACGGGTCATTTTCGAGGAAATTCTTTGATAGTCCTTGTTTTCGGCCAACGATTCAGAATCGCCTTGATCCGTTTCGATTACCTGTTCGATCACTTTGCGACTTTGCTGGGAAAACAGCAGGTAATTCCCCACCAAGGCCATCGAGGGTTGCATCGAGTTCATTTCGACATCGAGCTCGTCGGAAGGAGTTTGACCCTGTTCTTCCTGCCGTTGCCGCCGTCGCTCACGCCCGCGTTCCATTTGATTCTTGATTGCATCTTCGGCCATTCCGTAAATCTGGATTCCTTTGTGATCGGTCGGCGACCAACGAAACTCGCTGTCTTCGGGTTGGTCGCGATTAGCCCGCGCAAAGATTTTCTCCAGGGTCTTTTCCATCGCGGCTGGATCTTTGACTTCCAGCGCAAACAGGGGCACCTGGCTATTGGCTCGCATTGGCGGTTCAATCCATTGAACGAAAGTAACCCGTCCCGTCAGATTGCCGATCAGTTCTTCCCGAACATTGAATCCAAGTTCCTCGTCGGCCGTTTCCGTGAAAAACTTCTCGACAGTACCCGGTTCCTGAAACGTTTCAATGATCTTGGTCAGTTCGACCATCATTTGATTGATATCCCAACTCGTAGTGAAGTAGTTGGAAATGTCTTTGGGAAGCCAAGGTTCGGGTTCGTAGCTGGTTGGACGAAAAGCCAGCATTTCAAAGACACCCTTGCGCGGTTCTGCCAACAGGACATGAGCGTGTACGACTGACGTAAATTCGTCTTCGCTGAGGAGCATGCTGCCACCAATACCGAGCAAGCCATCGAGACCGAAGACCGGCAGAAAGTTGATGGCGAGTTGCGAGCCAGCATCACCACGAGTCGCACTCTTTGCCAATTCAATCGGATCAATGAAAAAACGCGCTTCGGGTTTGATATCTTTGGTTCCGCGACAGCGATTCAAAATAGTGATGAATTTTCGGTTCTCCGAGAGCGGGCGAACTTTTTCCACTTCGCGCCCCATCCAACGGTCAATGAAGTGATCCAATTCATCCTGGGATGTTGAACCAACCATTAATCCGTCCTTACGAAAAAACGTAATTTTTGTACCGTCGACGTTAAACGATTCAAATTTAATTCCGTCTGCGCTTTCGTCGGCTGTAATCTCTTCGCCTTGTTCTGCAACGACTTCACGGCCACGGTCCAAAATACGATCGACGGCTTCCGATTCTGGATCGGTTTGAATGATCAGCATGAACTCCGGATCTTTGCGCCGCGGCGCAATCACGGCAAACGTAATTTCGCCCGCTGGGAACGCTTGCAGGTCTTCCAGCGAAACTCCGACTTGGTCCTGGACTTCGGAATAGGCCGATTTTGCTTCGCCCCACAGGCTCTCCGCCAAAGGAGCAACCGACTCGTCTGCTAGCATTTTTCCAATTGAACTGTCATTCATCTTCGTCATGAATTCTCGAATATTATCCATTTGGATAAACACGACGGTCGATTCCGGCAACAATTCCTCGGTGGGCGGACGATCGGATTTAGCCGTTTGGCCGAAAATATTGAGAGGCGAAAGACCGCCCGCCAAGATCAGCCCTAATAGAAAAACAGCCTGAATTGGATGACGTCGCGAAAGTGAAATTTGGTTCATGGTCATTATTTGGATTTGAATGGTCGAATTACGGCAGAATTGTTGGGCAGTTATATACGTACGGAATATAACCCTGATGCGGATTGCATTGTTTCGTCAGCCCGGTAAGATTCACGAGAAATCCGCGTCTTTCCATGATCAAGCTTATGATTTGTAAGGGTTGCGAAAATACAATCCTGTCAAATTCGGCGTGATTCGACGGTAGAGTGAATTCCGTTGGTTTTTGGGCCGATTAAGACCATCGGAGGACGGGATTCGTGGGTCAAGAGTCTGGTCCGTCACTGCTGGTCCAAAACGGAAGAGAAAATCATGACTGAATCCCGTCAATACGTGAAGAATTTTGTCGTCTGCGGAATTGCCTTCGGCTTGTTATGCATCGGGTCAACTGCTTCTTTCGGACAGGGCACCGGTGGTGGAACTGGAGGTGGAGGAACGGCTTTCGACACGTCGGGACAGACGGCTGGACAAACCTCCACTCAGACCCCAACCACCAACGACACATCTGGCGGACAACAAACTGGAAATATTGGCGCTCAGCCCGATGGGGACGTGGATCCGGTGGATGCTGTCAAATTGGAAACCTCGGACGACACCCGAAATCAAGGATTTGTTGGATCAACGGCCACGCGCGTAACGGAGTTTGGTTTTGTGGGGGCAAGTTCAGAAACCAGCGGTCCTCCATTGGCCGAGGGGGCTACGTTTGGTGGAGGCGTTAACACGGGTGGAGCTGCCGGTGGTGCGGGCGGGGGAAGAGGCGCGGCCGGTGGCGGTCAAATTGGCCAGGGATTCGGTGGTGCTGGCACGCAAAATGGATTTTCAGTGACCCGACAGAGTCTACGGGCCAGACTGGTTCCAAGTTTTTCCGCGCCAGTCGTATCGTCCGCCGAGGTCGCCGATCGTTTTAACGCCAGTTTCGCGCGTCTGCCAGAATCTCTCATAATGAGTGGTCAATACCAAGTGTCGGTCAATAATCGGACGGCCACGATTACCGGCTTTGTTCCCACACGAGCGGATAGCGATCGATTGGTTCGACAATTGCGGCTTCAGCCGGGGATCTACAAAATCGACAACCAATTGCAGGTCGCGCAATAAGCCGCTCGCGCTGCGACGTTTCTTTGGTCCACGATAAAGCGTGGGTCGTTTTTTCAAAAAACTACATTCGAACCAAGCCGGGGTTGATATCCAGCTCCAGCGTCTCGAACAAGTTTGCCTTGAATCGCTCAACAGCGATCGCTCCCATCACCGCATTGTCGGTGCAATATTGCAATGGCGCGATGTGCAGTCGGATTTTTTGGACGTCGCAGGCAGCCGTCAGTTGTTCGCGAAAGAGTCGATTGGCTGCGACTCCACCTCCGACGCAGAGGGTCTTCAATTGACAACGCTCAGTTGCTTGGATCGCTTTCGTGACCAAGCAATCGACCACCGCTTGTTGAAAACTGGCCGCGAGATTCGCAATCTGTGTCGCCGAGAGTTGAGCGGTTGCCAGATCCACTTTGCCGGGTCCCGTGATGGCATATCGAACGGCAGTTTTAAGTCCGCTAAAGCTGAAATCAAGTCGTTTTTCGTGGATGAAACTGCGCGGGAAGGCGTAGGCTTTCGGGTCTCCGTTGGCGGCGGCTTTTGAAACGGCGGGCCCACCTGGATAGGAAAGTCCCAGCATGTTGGCAACTTTGTCGAATGCTTCGCCCGCTGCATCGTCGATCGTACCACCGAGATAATGAGGTGTAAGTGAGTTCTCATAATGATAAAGATGGGTATGTCCTCCGCTGACAATCATTCCCACACAGGGAAAAACGGAAGTTGGCGAATCTAGCTGGCAGGCGAACACGTGGGCATGCAGATGATTTATGGCGATCAATGGAATTTCGAGAGCCAGGCACAGCGTTTTCGCGGCTACGAGGCCGACCAATAGCGAACCTGAAAGACCGGGGGTGTTGGCCACCGCGATTGCGTCGAGTTCGGACAGAGTTGTATTTGCCAAGCGCAGCGTCTGATCGATAACGGGCAGAATTCTTTCGACATGCGCTCGGGCAGCAATTTCCGGTACGATGCCCTGAAATCGTTCGTGCAACCGATCTTGCGACGCCACGACACTTCCTAAAACCGAAAGATCTCCCGTGATTACGGCTGCGGCGGTTTCATCGCAAGTTGATTCCAGACACAGAATTTTCATCGGTTTCTCAATAGGTTTTCCAGTATTTACACGTTTCGTGTCGCAAATTTTGTCTAATTCGAAACATTCTACCAGATCCGGAGTTTAATTTAGCGAAGTCCCGGCTCCGTACCGAATTCGACTTTGATGGGCGCGGTGGAGCGATGAATTTCTCCGAATCCTTCCCGTGGATTTGATGGACGTTTTTCGGCTCGCGACGATTAATCGGAATATTCAATTGAATTTGTACGGGTGCGGCGATCTTGATAGGCAAATTGATCAATTCCGGGGCCGTAGGCTTATCTGCTAACCATAATTAAACATTCGACCCTAAGAAATAATATGGCTAATTTTTCGAACCGAGTTCACATGAAACGAAGCACCATTTTCACGTTGACTGGCTTGTTAGCGTGGCTGCCGATATTCCAACTTGCTGGAGCCATTGGGCAAACGGCAGGAGACGGTAATCCGGCGGTTAATGCGGCCCAAGGGGTCGACGAACTGAAAAAACAAAGTGTGGGTTCCCAGAAAATCCGGTTTCAATTTCAGGAATCGGACTGGAAAGACGTGATTCCCTGGTTCGCGGAACAAGCTGGATTTTCTTTGCAGCCCATCAACGATTGGCCGGAGGGGACGTTTTATCTCAAGGACGATTCCGAATACACGACCATGGAAGCGTTGGATCAATTGAACCATGCGCTGCGCATGCGAAACCCGGCGTTTACTTTGATTCGAAATCGCAACATGTTGATCATGACCCAATTGGAAAATGCCAAATTGCCGAATGATCTAATTGAAACCGTGAGTCCCGACGATTTGGATTCCCGCGGCAAATACGAAATCTTGAGTTGTGTTTTCGATTTGGGCGACTTGAGCGGGGACACGATGTACCAAGAGCTGCGACCGATGGTGGATAAGGATAATCAGGATTTCTTCGCCGTGTTTCCGGCTGCCAACCAAATCCATGTTCGTGAAACGGGGGGCACATTGCGGGACATTCGGAATTTGATCGACACGGCAAAACGCCGTCTGATTGGTGATAACCAATCGGTGAATGTGTATCGGTTAAAAAATGTCGATGCCGAGACGTTTATGTTGATCGCGCGAGGATTGTTGCGAATGGAGCCCGGTCGCGATTTTACGGAAGATGGCAGCCTGACAATTTCGCGTGAGCCCTTTGGTGACCGGTTGTTTATCCGAGGCACCGACAAAATGCAAAAAATGTTTGACGAAACGGCGAAAGTTGTGGACGTGCCGCTGGACGCGGAAGGAGAAGTCGAGATTGCCAAGTTGCGATTCAAGAACTATTCGATTTTGGTTGATCCTAAATTGGGTTACGACCTGTTGCAAACCGTACTCGAAGGAACGCCAGCACGTATGCAACAGGATGAGGTGACTGGGAACATCACGATTCTGGGTCGAGATGAAGACCATTTGGCAGTCGAAGAGGCGCTCGCGGCAGTTGCCGGTGAAGGCGGAGAATCATTCGAAATTATCAAATTGGTTAATGGGGACGCGTCTGAGATCATGCTGGCGGTTCAAAGCCTGTTACGTCAAACAGCGACTGCCGAAACCGTTTCCGGGCCAGTTGTGATGGCCAATTCGGTCTTGAACCAGATCCTGGTGCGGGGGAAGCCCCAAGAGGTTCGCGAAGTGACGCGAATGGTGGCAGATCTGGATGAAAATTCGCTGCCGATGGAAACAGGGCCGCGAACTGGGACCCGCATCATCAACATGGACGCCAGTGACATGGACGCTTTGACACCATCGTTGCTGCAGGATTTGTTAAGTGAAACCGGGCGTATCAATGTTTTTAATGTCGTGTTGCCAGAGCAACGCAAGGATCTCAATTCTCGCTTGCGAGGTTTGCCAGAAAAATCATCCGAGCTGGAGGATTTGGAAAAATTCATGCAAGGAGAAGGCGTCGTGCCGCCGCCCGCCAAGCGTGTTGCTCCAGCCGAAAAACAAGATACTTCGCCCCGAGACTCGCGGGGTTCCTCCAACAACCGAGGTCGTTTGTTGGGCGCCCCAAGTGTAGTTATACTTGCGCATTATTTTGGCGTGGCTTCCTGTTTGCAAACAGGTTTGTTGGTCCCTGCGTCGCTGCAGGTCCCACAGGATGAGGCGTCGAGCGCGAAAACCAGTGATGAATTCGCGCGCCAAAATGCGTCGGACTATCGTCCTGTAGACGTTATTCCATCCGTCCCGGGCGCACCGATCGATGCTCGATTTACGGATTATGGGATCGTCTTGAACTCCAAAGATTTAGATGCCCTGGACGATCTGGAACAAGCGATACGAGGCCGATTGGATGAAGATGCCGAAACTCAACTGCCCACGTTTTTTTTCTTGCAATATCGCAAAGCCGAAAACATGAAACCGTTTATTGAGGAGTTTTTTGGATTAGCCGATAGTGGCGGAGGAGGCGGTGGCGGCGCAGGCGGATTGATGGGGGGCATGATGAATAATATGTTGGGGGGCGGTGCCGGTGACTTGCTCGGCGGATTGTTGGGTGGCGGTGGCGGCGCAACCAGTGGTTCGGGGGCCGGGATTCTTGAAGGCGATGTACGCTTCGGCATGGACGCTTCATTCAATTCAATCTATGTCGCCGGTGCGACAGGTGGCGATCTGGATCAAATTTCCCAATTGATCGAACTGCTCGACAAACCGGACCCGCCTCATGATCCAGACACCATTGGTGAATTCCGTTCGATTAAAATTTTTCATCATGATCTGGAAGAATTGAAAATGAGAATCGAAGAACTGATCCCCGACTACCTCGATACGGCAAAGGGTGAGGGGGGTGTTCCGCAAAACAACGAAGCCGCTCAAATGATGAAAGCACTGGCGCAGTTGCAGGGTGGCAAAGCTGGTGGAGCCGCCGCCGAAGAACAGGAAAAACCCAAAGCCCGCTTGAGTGTGGATTTAACCACCAAACAATTATTGTTCACGGGTCCCGAATCTACGTATCAAAAGATTTTGACCATTGTCCGAGACTTGGATGTTCCGCAATTGAGCGAAACTCCGATTGTGATGTATCTGCAACGCCAATCAAACAATCAAGCAGTGCTTGACACCCTCAAGAATGTCTGGCCAGACAATATTGAAATTATTGAGCCGGACGCAGTCGAAGACAATAGCGCAAGTTCGCCAGACGGAACAAGCAAATCGCCGACTGCAACGGGAAGCGATGCGACCGCGCGAGCACAACAACAACAGCAACAGCAAATGCAGCAAGCCCGCGAAGCGTTTGGCCGCATGATGCAACAACAGGGCGGTGGTCGAGGAGGACCGGGCGGTGACGGCGGTGGCAGAGGGGGAGCCGGCGGCGGTCGCGGTGGAGCTGGCGGCGGTGGTGGCCAACCAGGCGGCGGTGGCGGACAACCTGGTGGCGGTGGCGGACAACCTCAGATCTTTGGTGGTCGCGGCAACTAGTAAATCGGTCGAAGTACCCGAGGTTGTCTAATTTTCGGAGATTGACGTAAGTGGCGGGACGATTGGGCGTCAAATTGATTGACCCTAAATTTTTCGGAATTTTCGATCCATTGCCGCTACACTGCGTATACATAGTTACTAACCGGTTCAGTCGGTCCAGATAAAATAGGGATTTAATCATATGCGAGATAGTTTTTGGTACCTAAAAAGTTGCGACTTGTTTGCGCGACTTTCGCAAGTTGACATCCAGGATCTCGAATCTCAGTCCCGCATGAAACAGCTCAAGCGGGGCGAGCCCGTCTATCTCCCCCATCAATTGGCCGATGGTGTCTTGTTGGTAGCGCAGGGGCGCGTCAAAATTTGCCATGCTACCCCGGACGGCAAACAATCGATTCTTGGGTTCATTGATGCGGGCGAAATCTTCGGCGAATTGGCTCTCGTCGGAGGCGAACATCGAGATGAATATGTCGAAACCACCGAGAAAACAACGCTGGTTTTGATTCCCAAGACCGCCATTCAGAGGATCATCCACCGCTACCCGGACCTCGTGATGGGCGTGACCAAGATCATCGGTTGTCGTCAACAACGAATTCAGCGTCGATTGAGGAATCTCTTGTTTCGCTCCAACCGTGAACGAGTCATTCATCTGCTATTGGAACTTGCGGAAAAATATGCAGAACCCAATCCCGAGGGTTTCTTGCTAAATATCCGGTTGTCTCACCAAGAGATGGCCTGTGTTATCGGCAGCACACGCGAGACCGTGACGGTTGTGCTGGGACAGCTGCAAAAAGAGAATTTTCTGACGATCGCCCGCCGTAAAATTGTCTTGAAAGACATCGGTAAGCTCTCGGCCGAGGTAAACGAAAAAGCACCGACTCTGCCGCATCAAGCGGTAAAGTCCCCGAGCCCGACTTCGGTTTCGTTCTCTGGTTTCCAAACACCCTAGGAATTGTCCCGAAATAAGTTCTGCGGTTAGATGGTAGCGGAAGGGCGCGAGCCCTCCGGTTTTTGTGACACCGGAAGGCTGGCGCCATTCCGGTAAGATCCGGAAGACACCGGACGGCTCGCGCCATTCCGCTAAAATCCGGAAGACACCGGACGGCTCGCGCCATTCCGCTAAGATCCGGAAGTCACCGGACGGCTCGCGCCATTCCGCTAAGATCCGGAAGTTAATTCGGGACAATTCCCTAGTGAATTTGACCCGGCTTGCCGCCGGGGAGATATCAAGACCTCAAGATATCGCGAAGTCGAGCACGAACCGTTCTTAAGTTGCAGTCGAACTGGAAAGTTGTAAATTTGCGTACATCCGACTCGCCGGATTGCACGGATTTGGATATATTTTGGGACGGTTGTATCAAAGCCCACATCATTCAAACGCCGCGATGCGCATCTTACAATTAGTCCTCGCAACATCTCGATCCAGTTTTTCAATTTCACCTCATGAAATCACCGGCCCGTATTCCAGACAATGAATGGCAGCCTTGTAAACCCGGCCTTATTTTTGGAGCCAAGTCTTCGCTGGCTGATGAGTTAAAGGAAACTCGCCGAACGGCTTTGTTGCGCATCGCCGGTATTTGTGGTGGTGGTGTGTTGGTTGCAGGCGTTTCGATGTTTGCCTGGCGATCCCCCGAAAAAAATCCGCGTCGAAATCTTCCTGCCGCGATCGGATGTGTGCAGGTTCATCAGCAGTTGGCGGCCTATGTGGGAAACCAAATTGCGGACCAAGACTTGCGAGCAAGTATTGCCATGCACCTGTGCAAGTGCGTCGGTTGTCAACGAGCGTTTCAGGATCTGCGCTGTAAAGTCGATGAGAATTGTTCACGCCAGAAGCCCTGCAGTTGCAAGACCTAGATTCGCTTCCGCCTTTCGACTGGCAAGCCGACGCCGGGCGCGGTCATGGACTTCTGAATGCGGCGTTGCGCTGGTTTCAAAGGAACGGCTCTGGAAGCCCTCGAGTCTGCCGTTCGATTCGTCTGGCGTGGTCGATTAGCGCTGCGACCTGTCGTACACCGGCGATACCTGGCAACATCAAACGGGGTTGGCCTTGATGACTGGTGGATAGTTCGATTCGGCCAATGTCCAATAACGATTGCAATGGACCCTGATAGAAACTCACAACGTCGATATCAATCAAATCGAGGCAGTGCAGTTTGCGGTTCAAGATGCCGCTTCGATGTAATAGCCGCTGACTGGTCAACTCGTAGCTGTGGCTCAATTTTCGAAGCAGCGTCACGCCGACCAACGCGATCAACAACAGTCCGATCATGAAACCCGTTACCAGCGCAACCAGGGGACTACTTTGCAATACCGGAATATTCCACGTGGCGGTCAACAGTAAGCCTGTTACCAACAAGGCCCCGAGCCAATCTCCAATCAGGCTGCGAGCCGAAAATTGACCCTGCCACAACTTTCTTTCCTGATCGCCCAACTCGTCAGACATTGTACGTCCGGAAATTGACGGTTGAATTGAACTGTTTGACAACGTTTGATCCTTGCACAGGTAAGACGGCCGCGGATGGATGTTTGAGTAGGATTGTCGGAAATAGGTTGTTGGCAGCGTTGTGAATTAGGTTATCATACAGAAAATTGTTTTTCCGCCCAACACTGCTGTCGCCGTAACATGAAATGTCCCTATTGCCAAGAAGACAACGACAAAGTCATTGATTCACGATCGGGCGAAGAAGGATTTGCGATTCGTCGCCGTCGAATCTGTGTTTCCTGTGACAAGCGATTTACGACCTACGAGCGGGTGACCGAGCTCGATATTAAGGTCGTCAAAAAAGACAATGCTCGCGAAATGTTTCGACCCGAAAAAATTCGTCGAGGCTTGGAACGCGCTTGTTGGAAGCGACCAATCCCAACGGATCAACTGGAACGGATTATTTTGGAAATCGTGCAACAGGTGTACCAGCACAATGATTCCGAAATCGAAAGCCACGAGATCGGCGAGATGGTAATGGATAAACTAATGGACCTCGATGACGTTGCCTATATCCGGTTCGCGAGTGTTTATCGACAGTTTACCGACATCCATGATTTTGTCGAAGAAGTTCGTCCGATTTTGGATCGCAACAATCTGTCAATCCAGGACGGCCGTAAACCCAATCAGCGTCGTTGACCGCTTCGTGGGCAGCCCGTCCAGGTCCGCGCGAAAATCGGCAGCCGTTTTTTAGGCTGAGGTCCCAGTTAGTGCATGCGGGCCAGGACGAAACGGGCCAAGTGCTGTAGCGCGGTTGAATAAGGACTCGGGCACAGGCTCTCGGCAAATTGAACTGCCCGCCCGGCATGATCTTGAGCCAACGCTCGCGAATACGTGATGGAATCGGTGTGCGTTAACAATGGCATGACATCATCGACTGTTGCCGCCTTGGATTGAAGCAAGTCCAACAAACGCTCGCGATCCACGTTCGTGGAATTTTTCAAACAATGGATGATTGGCAAAGTTGGTTTCTGGTTCAATAAATCGGTGCCCAATGTTTTGCCGACTTCCGCTTGCTGGCCAACAACATCCAGGACATCGTCGATGATTTGGAACGCAATGCCAAGGTTCAGACCGAATCGGGCAAATTGTTCGCTGGTCGCCGGATCTGCGCCGGACAACATCGCGCCAATTCGGCAACTGCAACCGCATAGCTCGCCGGTCTTATCGGCGATCATTGCCAAATAATCCAGCTCCACTAGTCCAAAATTACCCTGCCAAGCGTTTTGTCGAATCTCACCTTCGCAAACTTTGTTGGACGATTGAGCAAGGACTTTCAAAGCGTGGGGATCACTTGCCAGACTGGCGACGTAGAACGCATGGGTAAACAAAAAATCACCCAGCAAAACGCTCGTTCGATTGTCCCAAGTGGCATTGAAGGTCGGCAAATGGCGCCGTGTTTCAGCTTTGTCGATGACGTCATCATGAACAAGCGTGGCCGCATGAATCATTTCGACGGCGGCAGCCAATTGGTGATGTGCAGGTCCCAACTTGCCGCAGGCCGCACCAGCGAGCAACAAGAACACCGGGCGAATCCGTTTCCCGCCGCCGATCCAATTGTGTTCCAGCAACCGATCCACCCACGGAGTGTCACGGTGCAATTCGGTTCGTAAAATCTGCTCGACCAAGCCCAATTCAACCGCGATCGGTTCATAGACGGAAACAAGATCATCTTTTTGCCAGCGACGACCGGCGACCGAAGCTGGCGGCACTTGTTCCGGCACTGGATGGGCCAAACTTTCGACGATCACTTCGCGGCTGGCAGTTTGACTCACTGATTTTCATCCTTAGAGTTAAGACTTTGTGTGTTTGGCTGGTCGTGCCCGCAGCTACATCCGTTCAAGCAATTGGCGGTCCGGCCAGGTCGGTTTGTTTTTCGCGGTTGAATGCGCCGCTTTTTCCGCCCGACTTGTGTTCCAATTGTATATCCGTAATCTGAATTGCTCGATCGATGCTCTTGCACATATCGTAAATGGTAAGTGCCGCCACTGAAACGGCCATCAAAGCTTCCATCTCAACCCCGGTTCTTTCCGTGGCTGTAACCCGGGCAGATATTTCGATCGAAACCTCGTCCGGGATGGCAAATTTGATTTCGACCGAATTCATTCGCAACGGGTGGCATAATGGAATCAAATCAGCAGTTCGTTTCGTTGCCATCACGCCAGCCACTCGCGCCAACTCGAGCACATCTCCCTTGCGGACCGAACGGTCCCGGATCATCCCCAATGTTGTTGCGGCAAGCAGAACTTTGCCACTCGCGACAGCGGTTCGTTGTGTGATCGGCTTGTCGCCAACATCAACCATGTGCGATTTTCCATCGGAATCAAAATGTGGCAGTTCGTTCATGGTGAGCTGAATCGAGTGAAACCTTGGCAATTTGTCGGCCAAAGTGCGATTTATTACGATGGAAACCGTACGCAACAGGCCAAGGTAACCGAAACGTTCAAAAATTGACAGCCGGACGCCAATTCGAGCTGACATTGATCTTAGACCACCGACCGGTTCGAGCGCAGAAACACCAATCAAGATTACTTTGATGTTTTCGCCCGACTCCACCACTTTGTGGCGAATTCTAATCGCATTTCGACGAGGGTTCAAATCACAACAGCGTGCGTCAGCAGCCGAGTTTTTTTTTGTTTGGGTAACAGCCAAAAACACGTCGCAGTGATCGACTATCGGAGCCTCGTGACGGACTCTCGTAGAACCAATCGAGTGGGGAAATCCGGCAAATTGAAGGGCTTGTTTTTTAGACGTTGAACAATTGCCTGAGCCGCGGCGATTCCCATTTCAAGGGCAGGTTGTGCCACCGTTGTCAGCGGTGGCGTCATAAAAGCGGACAAGGGTTGGTCATCAAAACCAACTAATGAAACGTCCTCGGGAACACGAATATTGCGCCTACTAAGTGCCAGTCTGGCCCCAAAGGCCATTTCGTCGTTGGCCGCAAACACGGCGCTGAAACGTGCTCCGCGAATCAGGAAAGTCTCAATGGCCAAAATGCCGGACTGACCACTGAAGTTGCCTTCAAAAATTCGCTGTTTGTCCAATGGAATTCCGCCATCGGCTAGCGCAGCGGCATAACCATCGTACCGCTTAATCGCATCTTGGTGCCGCATGATACCGGTAATATGCGCGATCTCACGATGCCCTTGTTCCAGTAGATATTGCGTTAAGTCATAGGCGGCTTGGTAATTATTGACAAAAGCACAACTACCACCCCAATCGTCCAATTCGCGCGCAACGATGAAGGTCGGCCGTTGCGATCGGATTTTATCCAAGTCGGTTTCGGTTATGCTTCCGCCGACAATTACGAGTCCGTCTACTTGCCGACCGAGCAGCGTTTGGACGGCGGCCTTTTCAATGTCAACATCCCATTGTCCATCGACGATCAAAGGAGTGTAACCCGTGGCATCGAGTCCTTTGATGACACCGCTGGTTACGGAGTCATAGAACGGGCTGCCAATGTTTTGCGTGACAATCCCGATGGTCATCGATTGACCGCCCGCCAAGCCTCGGGCAAATTGGTTGGGTTTAAAGTCCAGTTTTTTGACAGCTGCCAAAACCGCTTTGCGTTTTGCTTTGGCCACTGGCGTGGTGTCATTAAGTACACGAGATACCGTACTTTTCGAGACCTTGGCAAAGCGGGCAATGTCATCAATCGTTGATTTTTTGTCTGTTTCCACGGTTGTCCAAGGTCAGATTTTCTGGGCCAAAACGTCACATTGATGGGTGAAAAAACACAAAAATCGACACTAAATTCTCGAAATCAACTCCCGATTATAGCTTGAAAACGGTTTTGCCGAACCGCCAATTGGTGATTGCCAATACCAATCACTGGGGATGAAGTCAATTGCAAGGGTTGAATAAAAAATATTAAAATATTTTGGAGACTTCCGCAATGGTACGGGGTCTACCTTTAAAATTCGAATAGAGCGTTTAAGGTACGGAAAGTATCCATAGAAGCTGAATCTTTGCGGCCAATTTGCTTGAAAACGGTTTCAAGAACCTGATTTTTTAGTTGACTATTTGCTGAAAAATGTAAATAATCAAGCGTCGTCATGAAACCGTTATCAAATTTTTTTCGAGGGGTTCAAAATGCGTCGCATTCGCCCAATTAAAACTGGATTTACGCTTGTCGAGTTGTTAGTCGTGATCGCCATTATCGGCATCTTGATCGGCATGCTCCTCCCCGCCGTTCAACAAGTGCGAGAAGCCGCTCGGCGCACGACTTGCCTGAACAAGCTCAGGCAAATCGGGTTGGCTTGCCATAATTTTGAATCGGCCAACATGGCGTACCCATCGGCCGGGGGTGCCGTGAATCAATATTGGAACGAACAAAACGTTTCCAAATATGGTTATGAAAATGCCAGTTGGATGTTTCAGATACTTCCATTTATTGAGCAAAACGTTGTGTTCGATTTGCGGAAAACGGTTGGCATGACCGGCCCCAATGGGATTTCCGTAAATCCAATTTCTGCGTTCAACTGCCCCAATCGGTCGGCCAGGCTAGCGAACATGGGATTTGCCACTTTTGCGTTGGGTGATTATGCCGGCGTGATGGGAACTTGGTCGACTCCGGGCTGGCTTCCTGGATTTGCTTGGCAAGAGGTCAATCCGGTACCAACTGAGGAGACCGAAGTCTGGACAGGAATCTTAGCTAAAGGTGGTCAAGTCAATACCAGTACTAACAACGTTTTCAAATTTGCCAAGATTGGATTTGGTTCAGTTACCGATGGTAGTTCGAACACTTTCCTGATTGCTGAAAAAGCTGTCGATGGCAAGTTTTATACGATTGACGCGGTGGCATGGGATTTCTGGGAGCTGATGGGATATTATACTGGAGCCGATTGGCCAGTGATGAGAATCTTTGGCGTCTCGACACCCGCCGGTACGTTCCCCTCTGGGGCTTGGGAAGTCCCGATTTTGTCGGACGGAGCAATTCGCCCAGCCAGCTATCCTGTCAATGGCGCTGGTCGGACGCAGGAGTTTGGTTTTGGTTCGGCACACCCTGGAAGTTTTACGGCGGTATTTGGCGATGGTTCCACCCATCTTGTTCCCAATACGGCATCATTAAGAGTTCTGGACGGCCTTGGCAAGCGTGCTGAAGGATTTGTTCTTTCGAAAAATGACCTATAAACGATGTGATTTGTAGGTTGCGGATTTTTGGATAAGCCATGCGATGAAATCACGGCACTCAACAAGGTGTTGAGTGCTTTTGGCTTGGCGTGGTCGGCGAAAAAATAACCATTTTGTTCACGTGTGCTCGAACAGGGGTTGGAGTTTGCTGGAGTTGATTGGGGTTTTTTGTTACAAATTCAAATGAGCCGATTTCATGACACGAATTTTCAATTCCGCTCTGCTGGCAATGTTGCTGATTGTTTTGGTTGGTGCGGTCGGCTGTAGTTCGTCCTCGAGCTCGGACGCGGCAATCAGGTCGGTGAACAACACCAATCTTCAGCGATTGGCGAATCTGTATTCAATGCACCAGTTCAAAAACCAGTTCAAAGGCCCGGCCGATGAAGCCATGTTTCGCGAGTACTTGGCCGGCCCCGACCCAACCAAGGTGTTGGAATCGATGGGTGTCGCAGCGGGCGGTCTCGATAAACTGTTTATTAGTGAGCGCGATGGCGAGCCGTTCAAGATTCGATACGGAGTGATTTCCGGGCCGCGGGGCTCGACTGAAGCCGTTATCTTTGAATCGAAAGGCAAGTTAGGCAAGCGGATGGTCGGATTTTTGAACATGGTTCAGCGAGAAGTTGAGGATCAGGAGTACGAAAGTTTGTTGAACCCCAAAAAGTAGTAGTACGGTTCGAAATGGACTTGCAAACTGAATTCAGACTAAACTGAATTCTGCCGAAGCGGTTTTTTGTTGCTGGTTGGTCAACGCGAAATTGGAACTGCGCGTGGTTTCTCAGTGGGCGGAACGAAGATGCCTGTTCAAACTAAATAGGTTACATTAAGCATGCTGGCGATCGACGCCGGGTTTAGATTTGGTTTAGACATTGTAACGGGCCGCTTCTCGAATTGAGGAGTTTGGCCTGTTTGGTTTTAGGAAGTTCGTTGGAAAATTCATGTCAAACACTAAAACTTCAGTAGACACCTCCGAACCGGACAAACTTTCAGTCGGCGAAAAAATTGGCTATGGTCTTGGTGATACGGCATCGAATTTTTACTGGAAGTTGTTTGAGAATTTCCAGTTGATTTTTTACACCGATGTGTTTGGTATCTCGGCAAGCGCTGCCGCTACGATGTTTTTCGTAACCAAGCTCTGGGATGCGATCAACGACCCGATGATGGGATTCATTGCCGATCGGACAAATACCGCGTGGGGTCGATTTCGTCCGTATCTTATTTGGATGGCGGTGCCGTTTGCGGTCACCGGGATTTTGACGTTTTACACTCCCGATTTTTCGCCTCAGGGCAAGTTGATCTATGCCTATATAACGTACACCCTGGTGTTTACGGTGTACACTGCGATCAACATTCCCTATGGGGCGTTGATGGGTGTAATCTCGTCGAATTCTCTCGAACGAACATCGGTCTCGACCTACCGGTTTGTTTTAGCGTTTCTTGGTGGCTTGGTGGTCCAGAAATTCACTGAGCCTTTGGTGAAGTATTTCGGTGGCATGAAAGAAGTGGTTATCGATGGCGTGGCCACGCAAGTCGCGGACAAACAAACTGGATTTTTCTGGACGGTCGTTTGTTATGCCGTCGCGGCCGCAATCCTGTTTGTGATTGCTTTCTGGACGACGCGTGAACGAGTTGTTCCCCAACAAACAGAAAACACGCGTTTTCGGCTGGACTTGTGGGACTTGATGAAGAACCGACCCTGGTTGGTGTTGGTATTTGTCGGTTTGTTTCAAATTTTGGCCGATTGGACGCGAGGCAGCGTGGTGGCGTTTTATTTCAAATATCATGTCGGGACGGAGTGTGGCAGCTTCCTGGTGGCCGGGACGGTGGCGGGAATTTTAGGTATGTTGATGACGAAGACGTTGGCCAGCATCTTTGGCAAACGACTGTTGATGATCTTGATGAATCTGGCCAAAGCAATTTTGACGGCTGCTTTTTTTCTGCTGGAGCCTGACCAGATCACTTGGATGTATACACTCCACATCGTTTCGGCGTTTGTTACCGGTCCCGTGCCGATTTTATTGTGGGCGATGTATGCCGATGTGGCTGATTACTCCGAATGGAAAAATCAACGCCGCGCGACGGGTTTGGTTTTCTCATCCGCAACACTATCCCAAAATTTTGGTGGGGCCTTGGGCGCAGCGGTGCCAGGATGGACATTGGGCTATTATGGTTTTATTGCCCCAATCGGCGGAATTGACCAGCTCCAAACGGCACCAACGATTTATGGAATTATACTATTGATGAGTCTTATTCCGGCGGTCTTTTTGTTAGGGGCCGTCGTCGCGTTATTGTTCTACAACATCAATGAGCCACTACTTCACACGATTGAAGCCGATTTGAAACAACGCAAATCAATTTCTTCGTCGACCTGAATTTTTCGTTCCCGATCCTGCTGAAATCATGAATCTAAATCGCTTAGTTTTACCCGCCGGTGAATCCGGTTTCGTTGAGAATCCGGATTTTCCAGGAGGCGTTAGGAAGGTGTCGTCGCAACTTTCAGGTCCGGTTCATTCCATGAAGAGGCAGCGGACTGGTATGTTGGTCGAGCGCGAGGGAGAGTCGTACTACTGCATCGAAAATATTCAGCTGCTGCCCGAGTTCATGATGAGCTTGACCAGTGCCAGCGACTATTGGATGTTCGTCTCGAGCTATGGCGCGTTGACGGCCGGACGCAAAGATCCCAATGGGGCGCTGTTTCCCTATTATTCGGCTGACAAACTGCTGGACATGCGTCACGTCACGGGACCGCTGTCGATTTTTCGAATTGAATCGAGTGAGGGGTTGTCGACCTGGGCGCCATTGGCTGGAGCCTGCGAACCCTCCTCCGCGATTCGACGCAACCTCTATAAGAATCCGCTAGGAAATAGATTGATTTTTGAGGAAATTAATTCGGATCTAGGTTTGACGTTTGAGTATCAATGGACGCTGAGCGCCAAATTTGGTTTGGTTCGCAATTGTCGCTTGCGGAATTTTGGCGTTCAAGACTGCGCGCTGGAATTGCTCGATGGACTGCAGAACGTTTTGCCGCCGGCGCTCGACCACCATTTCCAGTTAAGATTCAGCAACTTGGTGGATGCGTACAAACGAACTGAACAACTTCCGCTTACCGGGTTGGGATTGTTTTACTTGAATTCGATTCCGACGGATCGAGCGGAACCGAGTGAGGGCCTGCGCGCCAACGTTGTCTGGCAGTCGGGCTTGGAAGCGTCACAAATCTTGTTGAGTACGCGCCAACTATCGGCTTTCCGCGCGGGGAAACCAGTGGTCTCGGAGCATGATATGCGCGGCCAACGCGGGGCCTATCTGGTCGCTAGCCGCTTCCAACTAGCGTCGGGCGCAACGATCGCCTGGGACGTAGTAGCCAGCGTTGATTTGGATCAAACCGATGTAATCAATTTGAACCAACTGATTGCCTCGGGCCCGCCAGCGATGGAAGCTGTTCGTTTGGACCTGGCTGAAGGCGAAGCGAAATTGACCGCGATGATTTCGGCGGCGGACGGAAAACAGATCGGTGGAGATTTGTTGCGCTGCAATCGGCACCAATCGAATGTTTTGTTCAACATCATGCGCGGTGGGATTCCCGTTGACGGGTACGCGTTGGACAAAGCCGACTTTCTGCGACATGTGAAGATTTTCAATGCGGGAGTTTTCGCAAATCGGCAAGATTTTCTCACTGCTTTGCCCGATGGCCTGTGCCTGGATGAGCTCTTAAATCACTTGCGACAACTCGATGATCCGGACCTGCTTCGTTTAGGGCTGGATTATCTGCCATTGACCTTTAGTCGCCGACATGGTGATCCGACGCGGCCCTGGAATCTCTTTTCGATCTCGACACTCCGCGCCGATGGTTCAGAGAATTTGGATTATCAAGGAAATTGGCGCGACATTTTCCAAAACTGGGAGGCGTTGGCGCTGGCCTATCCCCGGTTTGTTGAAAGCATGGTGTTTCGGTTTTTGAATGCGTCAACCGTCGATGGTTACAACCCCTATCGAATTACGAAAGACGGATTCGAGTGGGAGTCGCCGGATCCCGCTGATCCTTGGGCGAACATTGGCTACTGGGGGGATCACCAGGTCATTTACTTGTTGAAGCTGTTGGAATGGTCGCACGATTTCACGCCCCTGCGATTGAATCAATGGCTAAACGTTCCCGTTTGTACTTATGCGCAAGTTCCGTATCGGATTCGTCCTTACGAAGAGATGGTCCAAAATCCTCAGTCGACAATCGATTTCGATTTTGAATTGGCAGCCCGAATCGACAAACGGGTGGAGAATTGCGGTACCGACGGAAAATTGCTGCGAAACGAGCGGGATGAACTTTGCCGAGTTACGCTGGTTGAAAAATTGTTAGTGCCGATTCTCGCCAAGATGACCAATTTTGTGCCGGGCGGCGGGATCTGGCTGAACACGCAACGTCCGGAGTGGAACGATGCGAACAACGCCTTGGTGGGTAAGGGATTGTCGGTAGTCACGGTCTGTCATTTGAGGCGCTACTTTGAGTTTTTGGCCAACTGGTTTCGATCCAGCGAACTCGATTCAATCACAATGTCCCGTGAAGTCATCACCTTGATGACGGAAATCGGCCAAGTGCTGACAAATCACGCCGAGCAATTGATTGGTGACAAACTGACCAATGAAAACCGCCGTTCGATTGTGGATCAATTATCTCAGGCTGGTTCCCGTTTTCGCCGAATGATTTATGATTCCGGACTAAGTGTAGAAACGTCTTCGCTGCCGATGTTCAAGTGCATCGAGTTCCTCGAGCATTGTCGGGCGGCAATGGACCAAACCATCCAGATGAACCGCCGGGCCGATGGGCTCTACCACGCATATAATTTGCTGGATTGGAACCCCGCTGGAAGTGAGTCGCGGCCATCATTGGCGGTTCAACATCTTTACAAGATGTTGGAAGGTCAGGTTGCCGTTTTGAGTTCGGGTGTGTTATCGCCGGTCGAAGCGTTAACGGTCTTGGATGCATTGCGAGCCAGCGCTCTGTATCGCGCGGATCAAAATAGCTATTTGCTTTATCCCGATCGCGAGCTTCCCACGTTCCTGACCAAGAATCAACTGCCGATCGAGTTGATTCAAAGTTCGCAGTTGCTTCAGCAGTTGCTCAGCGACCAGGATGATTCGCTCATTCGTAAAGATGTGAACGGCAATTTTCATTTTCATGGCCAACTTCGAAATGCGGCTGACGTGACGGCCCGTTTGGAATTGTTGGCGCGACAGCCGCGTTATGCCGACTTGGTCGCGCAAGAGACCGGGTTGGTTCGACAGTTGTACGAACAGGTGTTTGATCATCAGAGTTTCACGGGTCGTTCCGGCACGTTTTTTGGTTACGAGGGACTCGGCTCAATCTATTGGCATATGGTTTCCAAACTGGCGTTGGCGATCAATGAGAATGTACTTGCGGCTCAAGCCAGTTCCGCCGCGCCCGAAATTGTGGAACGGTTAGTGGCTCACTATCAAGGTGTGCGGGATGGGATTGCATTGGATAAATCGCCGTCCGAGTACGGTGCGTTTCCAACGGATCCCTATTCGCATACTCCGCGGCATGCCGGGGCGCAACAACCCGGGATGACGGGTCAAGTCAAAGAAGACATCTTGTCGCGGTTCAGTGAATTGGGCATTCGAATTCATGCGGGTGTATTGTCATTCGACCCGTTTCTGTTCGAGGCACGAGAATGGACGCAACAAGCAACGGAGCTGAAATTCACCGACCGAACTGGGCAGTCCATTCGGTTGCCCGTTGAGGCCGGTTCGTTTGCATTTACGTTTTGTCAAACTCCGATTGTTTACCACCAAGCGGATAGCCAGTGGATTCGGATCCTGACCGATCAGGGAACATCGGAGCGATCGGGCACGCAGTTGACCGCTGATGAAACGAGCGGTTTGTTCGATCGAGACGGCAGTTTGCTCAAAATTGAAGTTGGGTTTCCGCCAGTCGAAGCTCACATCGTCACTCATCAGTTGGCAAAACACAACCACATCCGACAATTGAATCACAATTTATCAGGCGAACATGATGATCAAACGGCTCCCTAGTTTCTCGGTCCTTGGATGTTTGCTGGTCCTGTCGTGGATGATTGGCGTGCTTGAATTGCCGACACCCGCGAACGCGCAAGAAAAAAACGTTCCGATCAAAGTCGAGTTGCGTCAGTCGAACGGGCGCTGGCAGCTTTTCCGTGCCGGCGCACCCTATTACATTCGCGGCGCCGGTGGCCCCGGGTCGCTGGAGTTGTTGGCGGCCTGCGGTGCCAATTCCAATCGAACCTGGGGAGCTGATGAGGAGATTCGGCAACAATTGGACGACGCACATCAGCGCGGGCTGAGCGTCGCTGTGGGAATTTGGTTGGAACATACCAGTCCCAAATTCAATTACAACAATTTTGAAAACGTCGCGGCCCAAGTTGACAATGTCCTGGCAGCGGTCCGGCGTTTCAAAGATCATCCGGCGGTTTTGCTCTGGGGCATCGGCAACGAAATGGAAGGTGCCGCCGGTGACAATCCAGCGGTCTGGAGCCATGTCGAGCATTTGGCGCGATTGATCGAAGATGAAGATCCGAACCATCCGACCATGAGCGTCATTGCAGAAATGGGCGGGAAAAAAATCGAGGCCATCCACAAACTTTGCCCCAGTCTCGATATTGTGGGCATCAACTCTTATGGTGGCGCTGCCAGTTTGTCCGCGCGCTATCGACAGTCCGGTGGGACCAAGCCGTATATCGTGACTGAGTTTGGACCGGTCGGGACTTGGGAAGTTCCGAAGAATTCATTCGGTGCGATTTCGGAACCAACCAGTACCGAGAAGGCAGTTGTTTATCGAAACGTTTATCAAAAAATTGCCGCCGATCAAGAATTGTGTCTAGGGTCTTACGCTTTTTTGTGGGGCCAAAAACAGGAAGGCACAGCGACCTGGTTCGGGTTACTGTTGCCCAATGGCAACAAGACCTCTCCAGTGGATGTGCTAGTCGAAGCTTGGTCGGGCAAGCCGCCCGTCAATCGTTGTCCAGTAATCAAGAGCCTGTCCATCGTTACCGGTCAACCGATTGTGGCACCAGGTGCTAAATTGGAACTTCTGCTTAAGACCAGCGATCCGGAAAATGATCCTCTCACGGTCCAATGGACGATGCTGGCCGAGGCCAACAGTTATGTGACTGGTGGTTTTTTTCAAGAGACGCCGGAACAGTTTGCCAACCGATTCGTACCCACCGATCAGCCACAAACCACTGTGTCGCTACCGGAACAACCAGGGCTCTATCGGATCTATGTCACCGTGGATGATGGAAATCAAGCCAGCGCCGTAGCGAACCTGGTCGTACAGGTAAAAGGGGCTGATGAACCGACGGCCCGCACCGATGCGAAAAAGACCGCCATGACGACCGGCGATCAGGCCGACGGTGCTGCCGGCGAAGTTACCAAAGTCGAGAAAGAATCGCTGCCGTTTGTGGTCTTCGACGAGGCGGGCAATGGTGACCCGTTTACTCCGTCGGGATGGATGGGAAACGCGAAAGCAATGAAATTGACTGCCGATTGTTCGATGGAACCGTTTGCCGGAAAAGTTTGTCTGCAATGCGATTACAACCTGACTTCCGATTGGGGCGGCGTGGTTTGGCAGAGTCCGGCCAATGATTGGGGTGACCAGCCCGGAGGTTTCGATT
The DNA here is from genome assembly GCA_031400405.1 of Mariniblastus sp. Taxonomy (GTDB): domain Bacteria; phylum Planctomycetota; class Planctomycetia; order Pirellulales; family Pirellulaceae; genus Mariniblastus. The sequence continues at coordinate 17,305 of JANNPW010000144.1, read as the reverse complement.
TGTCCACTGCCAAGAAACTGACGTTTCACGCCAAAGGTCGGGCTGGCGGTGAGAGTCTCACCTTGGGCGTGGGTCTGATTGGTACAGATAAGCCATTTTTCGATACAACCAAACAAGAACTGGCAGTTACTCTCACAAAGGAATGGCAGAAATTCACCATTGATTTGACCGCCGCTGATCTTTCGCGGATCAAGTCAGGATTTTGGTTTTCGCTTGCTGGAAAATCTGAACCGCTGACCTTTTATTTGGACCAAATCCAGTTTGAGGGCGAGTAGGGAATAGTCGTTCGTGGGAGCGATTCAGAGCAATAGAGCGAGAGTTTTCCCTTTGTGACTCGCTCTTGACCATATCTTCGTCGGCCCCGTATACTAGACGGTTTATGCCAAAACTTGAAAATCTTGGATACCGATCGTTGCTATGAGCCAAACCATGAAAGACAAATCGCTGCCTCAACCAGTTCCAGGCGAGCAGACAACAGAGACCCTGTCCGGAGCCGAACGACTGGCAGATTCGCTGCGTCCCTATGGTGCCTTCATCGCTTTGGGCGTGGCGCTATTGTTTCTGGCGTTTATTGCCGTCGCGTGGTTAATCAAGGTCCGCTTTGATCAACAAGAACGCCCCTGGATGGCTTTGAATCAGAAGATCGCCGAATTCGGCTTGACCGGAAACACCAGCGGATTGAAAGAGGTTGCAGAAGAGTTTCCGGATGGTGCGGCTGGCCTGTGGGGACTGCAATTGGCCGGCGATCTCGATCTAAGGAACGGCAATGCTCAATTGCCTGTTGATCGAACAGCCGGTATCAAATTGATCGAAAAAGCACGTGATACATTGAAGAAAATTGTCGACGCTCCGGCGGCATCCAAGTCCACGATGTTGCAGCGTTGTTCCACTTTTTCATTGGCTTATGCCTACGAGAGTTTGGGTGATTTCGAGAATGCCAAAACAATCTATCAACAGATCGTGGATTCGGCCCCCCAGTCAGCGTTAGCCGACCCGGCTCGACGTGGCATCGTGCGATCGTCCGATCCGGCCTATGCAATCGTCTATGGGAAATTCAAGGATTGGGTAGATCCAATGGCCAATGCACCGGGCCCCGTTGTTCCAAGTCGTCCGGATATTTCGTTTCCGGATCTCAACGCTCCCGCAGTGCCAACAGGTGGGGGAGGCGAGTTTGGAGAAGCGCCGAAAACTTCGGCGGACGCAAAGCCTCCGGTCGTTCAGCCTGACGCTGCACCAGAAATTGTGCCCGAATCTCCCAAGCCGGCAGCCGATCAACCGGAATCAGGCGACGCCTCAAAGGAAGTAGCGCCGAGTGGTGGGGAACCGGCAGTTACTCCAACCACAGAACCTGCTGCTGCGCCAGAAAAAGAAGCGGGTTCCGAATTGCCCAAAGATGATGCCCCCTCGTCAGAGCCAAAGTCAGATGGTCAATAATTTTGCCGAAATTTTGTTGCCGATGAATTTCCCATGCAGCAACAACTTCGAAAATGGTTTCATCAGGTCAGCCTCGCCGGTCCGCTAACTGATTTCTACGATCGTTTTTTGCCAGACCTGTCGCTCGGTAATCGGGGCGAGTTGGCAGCGGAACGATTCCTGCTTCGCAAGGGCATGGTCATTATCGAACGCGGTTATCAAGACAAATTCGGCGAAATCGATTTGATCGCCGTGGATGGCAAAACAGTCGTGTTCGTCGAAGTCAAAACGCGATCCAGCGACCAGGCGGGAGATCCCGCCGACGCTGTCGATGACACGAAACAGCAACATCTCACCAAAACCGCGCAAGGTTATCTGAAATGGCATCGCTTGACGGAATGTCGGGCGCGTTTCGATGTGATTGGAATCATCTGGCCGACGACCAGCCAGCGACCCAACATTGTGCATTACGAAAATGCGTTTGAACCCGTCGGTAAGTTCCAAATGTTTTGACCGATGCGTTTCCGGGAACAACGATGGGCAGCGGGCGTTGGGGTTCGTTCAATTGCGGGGAGTCAAAACGGTAATTTGGGAAGATGAATCTTCTAACCCGGTTTTGAAGAGCGTGTCGAGGGTCGTTGACTTAATTTCTCGTGCCAGTTGCACCGGGTCCATGCGATAAAAAAGTACTAGTTCCAATTTTGGAAATCGAGTTAGTTGATCAAGTTGATCGCGAGTCGGACGATCGTCCCGATTGATGATGATGGAAATGACCCGGTCAAAAATTACGATGCCTGTTTTCTCGCAAATCAGTTCCATAAATTTGGGGCCAGCGTAACGCACGGTTACGGAATTTTTCAATGGCTCTCACGTGAACACCATGGCGTAAATCGAAGTCGGCGCGACGACGCCGTCATGTCGCAATCTGACGGAACGATAGCTACTCCGATTCTCGAACAGCCGTTTAACCGAGGCGGTCTCGAATTGGTGTTGGCGTTGCGCATTACCCAGCCAGCCCGCGATCAAGCCAACGCCGACGCAAGCGATCATCATGGATCTTAAACGGAATTGAAAATAGCGACGGATCATTACTTTCTCCAATCTTGATGGCCGAATAGTGCAAGTGGTGTGTTACGCAAGTCAGGAAAACCTCACGCCAATGTCGCTCGCTAAGCCGAACGATTGCCGACGCAACGCACCAGCCAACAGAGACTTGCTGCACACACCCTACGCTCTAAGCTCGACCCGTGAACGGTTACCAAAAACTTAACCGACCGGAACGCCAATTTTTTCGATTTTTACTGCGCAGACTTTGTATTCGCCGGTCCCGGTATAGTTGTCACCGGCATCGTTAGTCAACAGATTCGCCCGGGATTCGGCAAAGTGCATGGGCATCCAGATGCAGCCAAATCGCACCCGCGGCGTCACCCAAACTTCTGCTTCCACCGCGCCGCGTCGGGAAACGACACGCACGATTTCCCCTTGTTCAATGCCCAACTTTTTCGCATCCCGCCGATGGACTTCAATGAAGTTGGATCGTTGTTTGATCGCGGGTCCAGGATCGCGCCGCGTTTGAGTGGCCGAATTATAGTGAAACAGCGTGCGACCGGTTGACATCACCAACGGAAAATCATTGTCCGGCAGCTCATCACTGGGTCGGTAATCGACCGCCACAAACTTAGCCTTACCATTGAGCGGCTCATTGACGTGGAGGGTCGGAGTGCCTGGATGATCTGCGTCGGGACAGGGCCACTGCATGCCTGCGATGCGATTTTCCAACCGGGCATGAGAGAGGCCCGCAAACTTGGGCGAGACAGATACCATCTCGCTATAAATTTCACTGGGACTGGAATAATTCGGCATTGGGAAACCAGCGGCCCGGGCAAAATCACATAAGATCCGCCAATCTTCTCTGGCGTTTCCGGGCGGATCGATCGCTTTGCGAACTAACTGAACGCGGCGATCGGTATTGGTGAATACGCCATCTTTCTCGGCAAAGCAACTCGCTGGGAAAATGACGTTGGCAAACCGAGTCGTTTCATTGTGAAAAATTTCCTGACACACCAGGAATTCGCAATGATTGAGTCCCAGTTCCACCTGGGAAACATTGGGTTCGGAGATCACGATATCTTCGCCCATCACATACAAGCCCTTCATTTTCCCTTTGGCTAGTTCCTTCATCATCACGTTTAGATTCAATCCCACAACGGTCGGCAACGGGACTCCCCAAAGGGCTTCGAATTTCGCGCGCACTTCTGGATCAGCCGCCGGTTGGTAGCCGGGATAATAGGTCGGCGTAGCGCCCGCATCGTTGGCACCTTGCACATTATTCTGCCCGCGCAAGGGATTCATGCCGGCTGACGGTGCCCCCAAATGCCCCGTCATCATCACGAGGTTCGCCAACGAAAATACATTCTCGGTGCCGTGTGTATGTTCCGTAATTCCGAGTGTGTAATAGATCCCGGCCTTTTTCGTGGTGGCATACATTCGTGCGGCGGTTCGAATATCAGCGGCTGGCACACCCGTGATCGGCTCGGCGGCCTCCGGAGTGTAATTCAGGACGCGGGCACGCACGGCCGCAAAACCCTCGGTGTGGCGATCGATGTAATCCTGGTCGACCAAGCCCTCGGTTACGATTACATTTGCCATTGCGGACAACAGCCAGACGTCGGTACCTGGTCGCAACTGCAAATGCAAATCGGCATGTTCGGCCATCCAGATTTCACGCGGGTCGGCGACGATCAGTTTCGCCCCCTTCTGTCGGGCCCGCTTCATTTCCATCGCGATGATGGGATGGGCTTCCGTGGTGTTGGAGCCGATTACAAACATCAAATCGGTGTCACGAATCTCTTCGATCGAGTTCGTCATCGCACCCGCGCCAAAGGCAGTCACCAGACCGGCGACAGTAGGAGCATGTCACGTGGCGGCACATTGGTGCACGTTGTTGGTCCCAAAAACCGCTCGGGAAAGTTTTTGCATCAGATAGTTTTCTTCGACCGTACAACGGGCCGAAGACACGAATCCAAGCGAATCAGCACCGTATTGGGCTTTCACCCGGTTCATTCCGTCAGCGGCATAATGGAGCGCCTCGGCCCACGACGCGGTGCGTAATTCGCCATTCGGCTCGCGAATCAGCGGTTCGGTAATTCGATCTTCGTGGTGAATAAAGTCATAGGCAAAACGCCCTTTGATGCAGAGGTTGCCATCGTTGAGCGTCTCGCCGGGGGGCGGACTACTGACCTTGATGACTCGATTGTTATGCGTATGCAAATTCAGTTGACAACCGACTCCACAGAAGTTGCAAGTCGTACGCGTCGTTTGGGTCGCCAAGGGCATTACCAAAGGGGCTTTCTTCTCAATCAGGGCTCCTGTTGGACAAACATCAATGCAACCGCCGCACAGTTCACAGGTCGTATCAAGTAACGATCGATCGGCCACCGTCGCGATGGTAGTGGCCGATCCTCGATTGGACAACGTAATTGCGTTGACGGCCTCGACCTCGTCGCAATAACGAGTGCAACGGGCGCACAGAATGCACAAATCAGGGTTGAATTCGATGTAGGGATTGCCATCCCCTTCACGTCCCAATCGGGGAGCCTCAACGGGCTCCAATTGCAGTGGTAGCGTTTGTTGGCACAATTGACGCAGCTGATTCCCATTGCCGGTTTCCATCGGCAATCCAGTTTCGTCTTGTGCGTGATCGGACAAATACAAGCCATACAACACGGAACGGTGTCGTTCGATTCGAGCCGATTCGGTAGTGATTTGCATCCCTGCGGCAACTCGCCAGGCGCAACCAGGTTGCAGACGACGTTGGCCAGCGACTTCGACCAAACAGACACGACAGGCTCCGGCCGGTTCGAGTCGTGGGTCATGGCACAGCGTCGGAATTTCGATTCCCACTCGTCCGGCCACATCCAGCACCGTTTCGCCCGCGCGAGCCGGACATGTCTGTCCATTGAGTTCGACTGTAAAATCAAAATCAGTAGGTTTTTTTGGCCAATTCATAATTGTTCGTTCCGGATTGAATTCACTTAAAAGCATCAGGAAAATGTTGTCGCACCGATTCCAATGGTTTGGCGGCGACCATCCCCAAACCGCAGATTGAGCCCTCTTCCATTTCCCAGCCAACATCCGCCGCGTGATCGAGCGCTTGCTGGTCACCCAGTTGGATGTATTTATCGACTTGTCGGCGCAAATAACGTGTGCCAATTCGACAGGGTGCACATTGCCCGCAGCTTTCTCGTTCAAAGAAAATCAACTGCCAGGCGACCGCCTGAGCCAGATCAACCGTGTCATTGAGTACAACCAAGCCAGCACTACCGAGCATCGAGCCCACGTTGGCGAGGTTTTTGTAATCCAACGGCAAATCACGATACTTCATCGGCAAAAAACCGGACGACGCTCCACCGGGACTGAAGGCCTGAGGTTTTCCTTCATATCCCCCCGCCGCGACTACCAATTCATCGAGCGTCGCGCCCAACGGGAGTTCGTAGACTCCTGGTTGATTTATGTGGCCCGACACACAGTACAATTTCGAACCGGCCTCGGTTCTACCGAGCGCTTTGAACCAAGCACCGCCCCGAGTGACAATCGCCGGCACGCAACAGGCAGTTTCAACATTGTGCATTAAGGTCGGTTTGTTGCGAAAACCCATTTCGGTTGGAAACGGAGGCTTCAAACGAGGCATGCCGCGTTTCCCTTCGAGGGCCTCGATCAAAGCCGTTTCCTCTCCGCAGATATAGGCCCCATGCCCATAGGCCACGTGAATCTTGATCGGTGCGATTTGGGGAGCCGCGATTTCGATTGCTGCTTGTAGCGTACGGATTTCATTGGTGAATTCACCACGAATATAAATGTAAATATCGTTGGCACCGGCACAATACGCCGCGATAGCCAACCCCTCGAGCATCTTCAACGGTTGCCGCAGAATGATCTCGCGGTCTTTGAACGTGCCAGGTTCGCCTTCATCGGCATTGCAAACGACATAGCGTTCCGTTTCACGTTGCGAGCGAACCGCTGACCACTTGAAGTGCGCCGGAAAACCCGCCCCACCCCGACCTTGCAGGCCGGCTGCCTTGAGTTGTTCGATGACTGCTTCCGCACCGATCTGTTGGGCTTTTGCAAACGCCGAAAAACTTTTGTCGATCGGTCCCGCCAAATTCATGGGTAGTTCTGGATTGTCGGGTGTCACTCCGACCGATTTGCCATGATAGGTAATCAACTCGAGATCTTCATCCAGCGTCGCGGGGCCGCGGTCGCATTGGGCCAGACAACTGACTCGTTCAACGGACTTTCCCTGGCTGGCGAGGTCGGCTGCCAGTTGATCGGCACCCGCCAGCTGGCACGTCAATCCATCACAAACCCGGACTCGTCGACCTGGTTTGTTGATCAGCGTATAAAACATCCCGGCGCCCCAGATTTCGGCTTCGGGTACGCCGGTTTCAATATGAACCGCGCGGACTGAGGATTCGGTGACGCCACCTTGATGTTCCAGCAATTCCAAAATCCGTTCGCGTTGTGCGTTTGGTTTGAGCATAGGGTCGCAATACCACTGGGACTAAATACATCAGCTGTATCAATTGTAAACGGGTTGTCTCAGATCGTCACCCGTTCCTGGCCGGAATAAACATTAAATTTTCGCTGCGACGTAAATCCAATCAAGGTCAATTTGAATTCTTGAGCCAATTCAACTGCCAAACTCGACGGTGCCCCCACAGCGACGATGATCGGAATTGAGGCTAAAAGTGCTTTTTGCATCAGTTCAAAACTGGCGCGACCGCTCAGTACCAATACCGCATCAACGATTGGAAACGTTCCCGTCAACAATTGGCTCCCGATCAATTTATCGACGGCATTGTGTCGCCCGACATCTTCGCGAATCGAGATCAGGTCACCCGATACTCGTGCCAAGCCGGCCGCATGCAATCCCCCCGTTCGTTGGAAACCGGTTTGAAGTTGTTTGAGCAATTCTGGTAATTGATGGACGATCGCGGAATTGATTCGCAACTCGGACAGGATGGGTCGCACCTGGTCCGCCTTAATCGCAGCCAGCGATGCCTTTCCGCATACACCACAACTCGAGGTTGTGTAAAAATGTCGCTGGAGTTTGCTGAATTCAAATTCCACTTGCGGATCAATTTCGATCTCAACCTCGTTCGAAGACAACTGTCCTTCCGGGATGGTACCGACATATCGCTGCTGGCCAATCTGAGACCGGTTGGTGATGATTCCTTCCGACAATAAAAAACCCGCGGCAAGTTCAAAATCATGCCCGGGGGTTCGCATGGTGACCGAAAGGGCTCGTGTCTTGCGCTGGCCATTTGGACCAAATACAATGCGAATCTCCAGCGGTTCTTCGCGCGTAACGAAATCCAGGCAGTTCGTTCGATTGCCGTTTTCGATACGTTGAATCTCGAATTGTTGTTCACGCTCGGTCAAATTAAACACTCGGTTCTCGTGAGGAAAAAGCTATTTTTTTTTCGGTCGCTTCAGTTCACTCAACGCCTTCCAGTCGATGGTTCCCGACCAATCAATCACGTCGGCCACACTGGCATGATCATCGGTCCACCGCAGCGGCTGCATGTCGGAGGGCCAGGGGGTGCGAAACTGTTGTACTAACGGCGAATGGATAATCGCCGGATTGCTGGTCATTAGAATCCAACGAGTGGGAAACCGACCATCCGGCGATTTGCAATTCAAGAGCATTGGAGTCAATCCCTTATCGACTGCCTGTTGATAAAGCACCGCTCGCAAATCGACGAATCGGTTTGAAATATGCGCGATCAACACGCCGTCCGAGGATAAATTTCGGGTGTACACAAAAAACGCCTCACTTGTCATCAGGTGAATCGGAATCGAATCACTGGAAAACGCATCCAAAAACAACAGATCAAATTTTTCGACAGGGCTCTCGGATTGCTGTTGCGTGGCAGCGTTGCCGATAACTGATTCAATTTGGTGTTGGGATCGCTTGGCGCGCCGCTCCAATTGCAACCTTCCGTCCCCCATGACTATTTCGGATCGCGCGGGTGAATCCTTCAGGAAACTGAAATATTGATTGGCAATTCTTACGACTTCCGGGTTGATTTCGTAAAACACAAACGAGTCATTGGGTTGGCCCCAGGTCAGCATACCGCCCGCACCCAGGCCTAGAATGCCAATCCGCAATCCTCGTTCTGGCTCACGGGTCGCCAAGTAATTGCGGAAACTTTCGATGGCCACTGCCACGCCGGATCCAGGTTGATAGTACGAGCCATGAGTCAGGTTCGCGTTGGCCCCGAGATGTTGACCTCCATGTTCGATTCTGCCGTTGATAAACCGCAGGTAGTCATCGTTTTTTTCAACCGACACCAATCCGTACTCGTTGCGAGCTTTATAGACGACGCCGGGCGGAAAGTTGGGATCAAGAACCATCACCAAACTGCAAACCACCAATGTGCCCGCCAAAAACACCAAAACAACCGTCGCCAAGCCGCCCGCTGGATTGAAGGTCGAATCGCTCGATGGTCGCCGATCAAAATACAAGACCGCCAATGGAATCGACAAACAGACCAATAATCCAACTTGAAATTCAAAGAATCCGACAAATAAATGCGGTGCAACCACGGTCACAAATATCCCACCCAACGCGCCACCGACCGCAACCATCAAATAATACCAGGTCAATTGATGTGGTGCTGGTTTGAGACGTTCCAATTCCCCGTGACAGGTCATGCTGGCGGCAAAACAAACGGTTGCCAAGCCTCCGATTTGCAATGACAGCCCAGCATAGACATTCAGATGCAAAACCAACAACGCCACAATCGAACTTACCGCCAGCAACGGTGTAAAAATTCGGCGTCGATACCACGCCGGACGGTCAAAGCAAATAATAAATGACAACAAATACAGGCCGAGCGGTAAAATCCAGAGTAGTGGGATCGATGCGACCTCCTGGCACATTAAATTTGTCGTGGCCAAACACATGATTGACGCAGCCATCGCGAGCAAAGCCCAGATCATAGGCATGAAGAAGCCCTTCGTAACGAGTTGTTTGCGCAAATTTGTTTCGCGGGCCGAATTCGGCAAGGCCAAATTTGAATCGACTCCTTCAGCCCACCGTTGCAAACGAACCGTCTGCCAGCCACTCCAACAACATACGCCGCAAAAGATCAAGAACGAAATCCGCCAGAGGTTGACCTGGGTTGCTAACGAAAAAAATCGCTCGAACAAAAATGGAAAACTGGCCAGCGCCAACAAGGAACCGAGATTGGACAACGCGTATAGCCTGTAGGCGGAGCGTTGTGGATGAGACGCGCTTTGCCAGGCCTGTACCAGCGGTCCGGTAGTCGAGAGCGCGAAAAAAGGTAGCCCAATGGTGAGCAACAACAATCGCAAAATTGCCACCGTTGGATTTTCGTCGCCCTCGGGTTGCAGAGCTTCGGCCGGCAAGATGTTGGCAAAACAGGCCGCAGTACCAAGCACTACTGAGTGAATTAACCAAGCTGTTTTGGGTGAAAATGAGTAACGCAGGAGGTGTGAATAAATATAGCCCAACAGCAAAACAAGCTGAAAAAACATCATGCAGGTGGTCCACACCGCCGCCGTGCCGCCGAACCACGGCAAAATGGCCTTGGCAATCAGGGGCTGAATTTGAAACAAGAGAAAAGCACTCAGAAATATCGTTGTTGCATAACGGACCACGTATGCCCCTCTCAGAGAATGATAGCAGCTTGTTTTATTGCAATTAAATCACCATTAATATAGGCTAGTTGGATCGACCGGCCTACCATCCCGCCAGCTGCCAGCATTTCAAGGAAGAATCATGCTTGGGGACAGTCAGACGTTAATTCAAAATTTCGTTGTTCGCGAAATCGCTGCTTTTGGTATCGAAGTTTCCCAGGCTCGGCATTGGCAGTCCCTGCTGAATACGCTTCAAAACGCTTTCTTCGGCAATCTGTTTGCGACCGCGATTGGGCTAATGGTGTTTCTGTTAGGAGCGGTTTGTTACCAACGGTTGTTGTGGTTTTCGGATCGTACGGTCAAACATGCGATTCGCGATGAGCATATTTCCAGTCTTGATTCGAGCCGTTTGTTTCTTTCGACTTTGATGGCGTCGATCCTTTGTTGGTCTCCCTTGTTGGCAATCGGGTGTTTCCTGCGCTGGAACGCCGCCAATTCAATTTCGGCTGATTTTCAGTTTTCGGTTGGGGCCGGACTGATCGCGGTGTTTTTAGTCGCCGTGACGTTTCGATTGGTCCAAGAATTCTTCTCACAAGGTGGGCTTTCGGAGGCAATTTATGGAATGAAGTATTCCACCGCCCGTTATGTGTTAAACCAAATCGAATTGACGGTGTTTCTGGTGACACCGTTGATTTTCAGTTTTGTGTTTGTTAGTTGTTTTGCCGAGGGACATTGGTATGACTCGGTCGGACGACTCAGTTTCTTGTTGATGTCGGTACTCTTGTTCAGCCAGTTTCAAAAGTTGTGTTGGCCTGGTTCGAAGCTGTATCAACGCCTGGAACTCGATGCTGCTTCGTCTGATTCTGGTTGGGTTCGGCACCGAGTGGCCACCTACGTAATCGGTGTGGCGATTTTTCTCTTGGCAGTCGGGCTGACGATTTCTGGATGGTTTGAATTAGCCAAAACACTCTCGATAAATTCCACGCTGACACTATTCCTCGGTGTCTTGGCATTTTCCTTGCGCACGATCATCGGCCAGAAGGCGACGGAGCTGATCCGTCGAGAAAATTTGATCGAAGATCTTGGGCACTCTGCTGATAGTGCCATTTCGGTTCGTTCACCGCGCGTGCGGGAATTCGTCCAACGATACTCCCAGACCGCCAACCGAGGTGTCGGATTTGTAACGACGCTCTGTTTTCTGGGAGCGAGTTATTGGATCTGGCGAGACTGGATTAGTCTGCCCCCGGAGTTGTTGAAGATTCGGATTGGCGGAGTAGCACTGGCGGGGTTGGTAGTTGTGGGAAAGCTGCTGGTGATTGGGTTGACAACCTATTATGTCGCCCGCGAACTTCCCGCCTTCGCCCAATGGTGTTTCCGGCATCAAACAAAATTAGAAATCGGCAATCCGGTTTTGGCGTCGAAGTTAATTAGCGCCACCATCGTGTACGGCGGGATCTGGTTGGCAGCCCGCAGCATTGAATTTGAATTTCCGGTGATTCCGTGGCTGGGCACCTTGTTGACGATCAGTCTGCTGTACGCGGCACGTAACTTCGTCAGCGACGGATTTGCGGGAACGGTGTTACTTTTTGATTCGCGAGTCACCGTTGGCGATAGTATTGAAGTTGCTGGCCGATACGGTCGCGTGGCAGCCGTGAATTGGTTCACGACGTCGATCGAGGACAATCTCGGTACCACGAATATTGTGCCGAATTCGGCCATCATCGCGCAGGCCGTAATCAAAACTCGAGATCTGGAATCCATTCCGATGTTGATCGAAGTTTCATTGCCGAGAGATGCGGATGCCTATCAAGCTCAAGCGGTAATGCTGTTGGTTGTGCAACGCGATCCCGCGGTAGTTTTGCAGCCACCGCCGCACGTCCGATTTGTCGAATTTAGAACCAGTGAACTGCGGTTTGAAATTCGCTTGTTGGTGCTGTCGTCATCTAATTTCGAAGAGACCAAGCTTCGCATCAACGAAAAATTGGCGTTGGAATTTGAACGACACGGAATCTCGCTGCCCGCGGGAGTCGTTGCTGGACGACGCAATTCCATACGCCTGCCGGAAACCAAAGCCGGCTGAGTGCCAGCAATGGGACGATTGGAGGTGGATTTTTTGCCGTCGCCACCGTTACTCCCCTCCTCTTCCCGCTGATTGGCTGGACGAAATCGGGCAGGTCGCGAAATCGCCCCGCAAATTTTCCTGCAGGTATTGACGATCGCGGGCTAGATCGCCAAAACAGTGAAAAGTTAGCAGTTATCCCCAACGTCCTCTGCCAGACCAGCGATCATTGAGGGAACGCATCTCGGTGAGCTGCGAAGAGTTCGAACGGGGTTCAGTTTTTGAGACAGTGATCGAAAATGTCCGCAGCGGTGTTCAGATTCACTTTGCAGGATTGAGTCGGAATCCATATCAATTTTTAGTTTCGGGTGCAGTTTAATGAAATTTGGAATACTCTCATGTAGTCGCAAGTGTTACAGCACACGACGGCTCTTGGAAGCGGCAACCCAACGCGGTCACCAGGCCAAGGTCCTGAATACGTTGAAGTTTGCGATCGACCTGCAAAAGGGAAATCCCGACCTGTTCTATTTGGGAAAACAACTTTCCCACTACGATGCGGTGTTGCCACGAATTGGCGCTTCGGTGACTCTTTATGGTACGGCCGTGGTTCGGCAGTTCGAACAGATGGATGTGTTCTGCACCAATTCGTCCTCGGGGATTTCCAACTCGCGCGACAAATTGCGGAGTTTGCAAATCATCAGCCGACATCATATTGGCATACCACAAACTACTTTTGTGCATGACAAGAAAGATGTTTTACCGGCGATCGAACGAGTTGGTGGCGCACCGGTCGTGATCAAGCTATTGGAAGGGACGCAGGGCATCGGAGTGCTGTTGGCCGAATCGGTGAAATCAGCCGAGGCAATTATCGAGTTGCTGCGAAGCCAAAAACAAAACGTCTTGATTCAGAAATTTGTCGCCGAGAGCAAAGGCCGTGATATTCGCGCATTTGTGGTTGGTGATCAAGTCGTTGCCGCGATGCGTCGTGTCGCGCAGGGGCAAGAATTCCGCAGCAACCTCCATCGGGGTGGCGTCACCGAACGGGTTGTATTGGACGAAGATTATTGTGCGACGGCGGTTCGCGCCGCTCAGATCATGGGATTGCGAGTCGCCGGAGTCGATATGTTGGAAGCGCTCGACGGACCGCAAATCATGGAAGTCAATTCTTCGCCCGGTCTCGAAGGCATTGAACGCTGCACGCAACTCGACATTGCCGGTTCCATCATCGACTATATCGCAGCCCAAGTCGATTTTCCCGAGATCGATGTCCGTCAGCGCCTCACCGTCAGTCGCGGCTACGGCGTCGCCGAAATTTTTATTCCGGCTGGTTCGGATTATATCGGGATCGAAATTGGGAAATCTGGTTTGCAGGAGAAGGATATCAATATCTTGACGCTCTATCGTGGCACAACCGTAATTCCCAACCCGCGCTCCGATCGGGTCTTGCAAGCCAATGATCGACTGCTCTGTTTTGGAAAACTCGAATGGATGCGTGAACTGATTCCGGCCAAGACTCGCCGCAATCGCAGTCCGGCAATTCAAGAATTGCCGGATCTGCCCGTAGCCGATGAGGCGAGTACAGGGTCCTCATGAACAATGAACAGATTGCGAACACGCTGAATCAACTGGCCGATTTGCTGGAATTCACTGGGGCCAATGCGTTTCGTCTAAAGGCCTATCACAACGGTGCGCGCATCATTCGTGAACTGCCCGATTCCATTGAAACGTTGCTCGAGTCGAAGGCCGACCTGACCTTGATCCCCGGCATCGGCAAAGGGGTGGCTGACAAGTGTCGTGAATTGGTGCAAACGGGTCAACTGAAACAGCTCCAGGAAATTCTCGAGACGGTTCCCAAAACCGTACTGGATCTGTTGAAGGTACCCAAGTTGGGACCGAAAAAAGCAGCTGTGCTGTTCAACGAATTGGGGATCGCGAACCTGGACCAACTAAAGACGGCCTGCCAAGCCGGTGCCGTCCGTGAACTGGCCGGTTTCGGCGTCAAGACGGAGTCGGCAATTCTCGACGGAATTGCCATTGCCGAATCAGCCAATCAACGGATGTTTTGGTCCGTGGCTGATCAATGGGTCGCCCGGCTACGCGAGCATTTACGCCAGTGCCCGGCAATCGAGCAATTGGAATTCGCCGGCAGTTATCGGCGAGGAAAAGAAACTGTTGGCGATATCGATATTCTGGTGTCCTCTGCTAATCCCGAAACGGTCATGGACCAGTTGGGAACCTTTTCAGAAATTACAGCCGATATCGTCCGCGGTGAAACCAAAATGGCGGTGCAGCTGAAGCAGGGTTTTCAAGTCGATCTGCGGGTTGTCCCCGACGAATCTTTCGGCGCAGCATTGCAGTATTTTACGGGTTCGAAGGATCATAATGTCATCGTTCGCAACCGGGCCAAACAGTTAGGATTGCGCATCAACGAGTGGGGTGTCTATCAGTTGGACGGCGAGCAAGCCACGTGGATCGCGGGTAAAACAGAAGCCGAGGTCTATCGAACTTTGGGGCTCCCCTGTTTCGAACCGGAACTGCGAGAGGCCCGTCAAGAATTTGAGTGGGCCGACGCCGGTCAGTTGCCGAAGCTAATCGAAGTCTCCGACATCATCGGCGACTTGCATATGCACACCACAGCCACTGACGGAGCTGCAACGATCGAGGAAATGGCTGACGCCGCCCGCGCGCGTGGCTTGCGTTACATTGCGATCACCGACCATTCAAAACGTGTCGCGATGGCCAATGGTTTGGACGGTGAACGGTTGTTGGCCCAATGGCGAAAAATTGATGCTATTAACGAACATGCGACCGATGACTTCTTGATTCTCAAAGGGATCGAATGCGATATTCTCGAAAATGGCCCGCTGGACTTGCCGGATAGCATTTTGTCCCAAGCGGATTGGGTGATCGCCAGCGTGCACTACGGTCAGAACCAAACTCGGCAGCAAATTACCGATCGAATCACGGGGGCTATCGCCAACCTCCATGTCAGCATGGTGGCCCATCCCACGGGACGGTTGCTCAATCAACGTGAACCGTACGATGTCGACTTGGACGCAGTCTTTCAAGCGGCGGTCGAGCATCGCAAATTGCTTGAACTCAATGCCAATCCGCGGCGATTGGACCTGAACGATGTACATTTGATTGCCGCCAAATCGCGAGGCATTTCCATTGTCGTCAACACCGACGCACATCGCATTTCCGGGTTGGACGATCTGCGTTATGGAATCAAACAAGCTCGCCGAGGTGGTTTGAGCCCGTCGGATGTTGCCAATTCGCGCTCTTGGTTGGAGTTGAAAGCTCTGATAGGTAAATCCTGAAACCGCAATTCATGACATCCGTGGCGGAACGCGGCGACTATCACACAGAAAATATCGTTTATTCGACTTGCCGTCGTTGTTTTGGTGCTGCGCTCATTCGGCAGCTCCCAGCCATTTCTGCTAGACTGAGGGCAGCAAACTCCAGCTTTTTTATGGTCTGCAATTGAGTTGCTAATGGGCGCTTACCAAGCCGATAACGGGGAATACTGAGATGACGTTTCAACGCCGAGATTTTCTGAAAACAGCCGTCGCCGCAGGCGCTGCGATTTCTTTGCCGGCCATTGGTTACGGTCGAATCCTTGGGGCGAACGATAAAATTCGTTGTGCCGTGATTGGCGTCCGTTCGCGCGGGTTGGATCACATCGCCGGTCTCAAGGAAAATGTAGTTGCCCTGTGCGATTGCGACGAAGTACTGTTGAATCAACAGGCGGCAGGTAAAGAAGTCGAACGCTATCAGGACTATCGCAAGTTACTTGAGAACCCATCGATCGACGCGGTCTCAATTGCCACACCAAATCACTCGCATGCATTGATTGGTATCACGGCGCTGATGGCTGGCAAACATGTCTACGTCGAGAAGCCGGTTTCTCACAACGTCTGGGAAGGTCGTCAACTGGTTGCCGCGCAGACCAAATACAATCGTGTCGTCCAGTGTGGCACGCAATCTCGTTCCAGCCCCAGCTTGAAAGAGGCTGTCGAGTTCGTGAGGGCGGGAAAATTGGGTCGGATTCAATACGCCATCGGCACCTGTTTCAAGCCCCGCAAAAACATTGGCAAGCTGCCGCAACCGCTGCCGATTCCTGCGACGATCGATTATGACTTGTGGTGTGGGCCGGCGGAAAAACGGGCCATCTATCGAACCAGCCTACACTATGATTGGCATTGGGACTTTAATACTGGCAGCGGCGACATGGGCAATCAAGGCATTCATCAGATGGATATCGCGCGGTGGTTTTTGGGCTATGAATCCATTTCGCCCCGCGTTCTGAGCGTCGGTGGCCGATTGGGATATGACGATGCCGGAAACACGCCCAACTCGCAAGTTGTGTTCCATGATTATCCCGCTGCGCCGCTGATTTTCGAAACACGTGGTCTACCCAAAGCCTTCGAATTTCAAACGGGTGTCGACGAGAACCAATGGGATCGGCAGATGGATGACTATCGAGGTTCGAGAGTCGGAGTGGTGATTCAATGTGAACAGGGATACGTCTTGATTCCAAGTTACACTGACGCGGCAGCCTATTACAACGACGGTCAACCGCTCCAAAATTGGAGTGGCGGTGGAGACCATTATGCCAACTTCCTGGACGCGGTTCGTGCGAATGATCCAAGCCTGTTGAACGCACCCGTCGTCGCTGGTCATTTGTCGAGTGCGTTGTGCCACACCGGGAATGTTTCGCATCAACTCGGCAAAGCGATGCCACTGGCCGACATTCGATCCGCCATTTCAACCGAGTGCGATTTGTTTCAAGCCTCAGTCGGTCGCCTGGTGGAACACCTAGCGGCCAACCAGGTCGATGTCGCGAAGGATGTCCTGACGATGGGAATCGATTTGAAAATGGATCCCTCCACGGAACAAGTTACCAATCATGAACGAGGAAACCAATTGATGTCGCGCGAGTATCGCGCCGGATTCGAAGTCGTCAAGATTTAGGCGAGTTGGATATGATCACTCTTCGATTTAAACAACTAGTACATTGTGACTGCATGGATTTCGGATTAGCCGGAACGCGCTAGCGTCCGGTTACTTTGGAAAGAACCGCAGGCTAACGCTGGACTGCTAAAAATTTGGGGTTGTCTGCATTTTCTATTGCGCCAATCTTGTTCCGTTCATGGCTTGTTTTGCGGG
>JANNPW010000143.1:0-8616 GCA_031400405.1 Mariniblastus sp. | reverse complement strand
TGATGCCAGACCAACCCTTCCGCGAAACAGGACTATCCAGTTTCTCGATTTCCAGTTTCTCGATTCGTTCGATCCCTTTTTACAACACGACTCTGCTCGTGTCTGATCGCGGCTTGCCAAACAGGAAAAGCAGACCGTTTCCATGGGTATGACCCTCTCGATCGTACGACAAAAAGCGCACCTGGGGGTCGCCAATCTGCTTGCCTCGGAACTGCCCGCACCGCTAAAATAGTAGCTCAGACGCCGCGTCCCCTCGGTTCCGCATACCGCGCACCAGCGAAGCGTCTCAGTCCAACGCACAAACCATACCTCGGTAAAAAGTCGGCATAGTTTGTTATTCGTTATCCCGCTGAGTTTTCTCGATGACTTCAATGGAATCTGAGTACGTCAATACAGATTTCGATTTGAAATCCGCTACATCATTCGACGTGTTGCACCGAGAGCTTTCATCGCAATGCTGCGTACTCCACTATGGGAAAGGCAAAGATGGGAACTTTCATGCCAGTTTCGAATCTAGCCACGATGGGGACTTGACGGTAACTGGAACGGAACTCGACATCCTACTTATTATTAATGCGATCAAAAAACTTTCCAGAGTGGCGAGGGCGGAATTCGATGCTTGCTACTTGCGCGAGTTCAACATAGGATTTAATTGTGGCGATACTTGGGGATTCGTGCACTCAATCCCGCACAAGGTTGTTGCTGCAGTATTGGATGTGGGCTGCTCGTTGGCCGTAACCCTCTACCCAATGCGTCACCCAGATGGCTCACCTCGCTGTCAATAGCGTGGGATAACATCTATATGGCCTTTTGAGTCAAGTAGTCTGTACCGGTAGCGCGGTAAAAATCTTTTATTTTTTCGCGTTCGTTTTTTGACTCTGGCGAACTGATTTTCCCACGGGGTGGATTCTCGGTTTCGCTTTAGCTCCAGCGGTTGTCTGGCGATTTCTTTCGGGCGAATTTCAACGCGCTGGGTCGCAACCAACCGTCCGATAGGATCGAACGAAATATCACCATCGCACTCGGTCGATTCCGGCCCGCCGGAGCAAATCCGCTTGTATTTCCCTAGCACCGCGCGGTAGACTGGTCCCGATACGAAGCCGAACGATCCGATCGCCTGGTGCGGCGAAGACGAGAGGATTTGAATTGGAAAGCCAATCGTCGTCGCCCCATAATCGGTGTCTTTAGGCCGCTATGCAGCAACCCAACCGGAGTTCGAATCTGAGTCTTTCCGAGGCACTGCATTGCTATTGGCCAAATCTGATCGGCGTGGCGGTATTTCCAGCAGTTGCCTCGGTCGGAATGAAGATTTTCCACGTGCCGTTTCCCGTTTTCCTTGCATTCTTTGTTCTCGTTTGGGGTCCCGCTGTTTTGGCAAACCTAAACGGCCGCGCGCCAAACATGTTATTGACGATTATGTGGGGTATTTGGATGGGAGGAGTGATGCTTGCATTTATTTTGTTACAAATTATCAAGGCATTCGTGGCCTAACCACACGATAGACCGAGGGTCTATCAACGTGCTTTGGTTTATTCACGGTTGTCTCGGGGCTCGGTCGAGCTTGTTTTTTAATGCCTGCTGTTGGCAGACAGCTTACGCTTGGCCGTCTTTTGATTTCATTTTCTCGTAGGCCAATTCAAAAACTTTTTCGACCACATTCGATTTGGTGGTGACTCGCGTCCCAGATCGTAGTTTTACGCCTCCTTCCTTCATGGCCAGCAGGACGCGGGCCAGCGCGACACCGGCTTCGTGACTCAAGCGTTGTCGATGCAGGAACCGGGAAACGGATTCCTGGGAGGCGCTATACCCGCGCGGGAGCAAATCCGAGAATTGCAAATCGATTTCCAGCGACTGTTGGGTTTTCCGTTTGGCCATAAATCGTTGGTCGATTTCCTGATTGACGATCTGCTGGATTTCATAATGATTTTCCATCTTGGCTTTGGTCAACATGCGACACAGATTGTCGTCAGTCTCGCGGGCCGCAGCCTCACGGACGGAATTCAGGAACTCGGCCTGGATTTCCTGATCGGTTCGTTCAATAAGTTGTTCCGTCGTCGGTTGATTGGCAGCAACCAGTGAATCGGCTTTGGGTTTGTCAGCAAGTGCCGCAATCGGTGGGAGACTGTCGAACTGTCGGACAATCGATTCGAGTGCCGTTTGAATCATCGCCTCCTCGGATTCGGTGATTCCGAGGGCTGCAAGGTCTTCGTGTAGCAGGATGTCTCCCGCCGTTTTGATGCCATTGGTTTTCAGTGCCAACCGGGTGTCGGTGCTGAGTTGCAGCACGTCAACCGAAACCTGCGACCAATCGTCGGACGGTTTCGGATTCGAGGGTTGGTTTCCAGAATCAGTTGGGCTAGTTGTGTTTGTGCGCTTGGCCATCGTTACTCCATTAGTTTGAAAAAGGGTTTGGGTTTAATAGTCAAAATGTCTTCCGTCTGGCATGGCAAGCTGGCCTCCCAGGGGATGATTTGCTTGGGATACGTGCTGGATTTGAGCGGGCTTTTTTATCGGCGGGGTGGTGTGAATGCCGCAGTCGACAGCCGCCGCGCAGGCCGCATAGGTCGCGTCCAAAAAGTGATTGACTTGCGATACGACCACCATCTTGGTGACCGGCCCGCGCTCCGGAACAAATTCCGTGCGCTGTCGTTCGGCCAAGATTTGTCGAATGTATTCGAGATGGTCCCCAGATCGGGGGATGAACAGGCTGATCGCACCGCGACTGAGTTCGGCAGTCTCAAAGTCGGTGATCGGAATCAGCTTGCCTTGTTCGTCGGTTTCCTGAACATAAACCGGAATGCGGAAACGGTTGTGAACAAAGACCTTGTAATGGTCAGCGTCAATCATCCAATAGGCCGAACGCTGCTCGATGTTGAAACGTTTGTGGGCCTGCTCAATGATTCGCGTGACGACACCACCTGGTTTATCGGGATGGCTGTAGTTGCCTTGCGTGCCAATACCGAAGTACTGCGAGCCCGCGCCTCGGCCAAGGTAGGGATAGAGCCGCTTTTTCCAAAAACTGTCTTGCTTGGATTCGCGGATGAATTTGTAAATCGGGTTGGGTTGCCAGCCCGCATCGATCCACCAACGATCAAGGTGTCGGATCTGGCCATCTTCGGTTTGGAAGCCGCGCGAGAAAACATCGTCTCGCATTTTCTGGAGTGCCCAGCGTAAAGCGACCTCGTGACCGTATTTGCGCGACGGCACACCATAAATTCCGTAGTCGATGACTCGGCAAGTCGCGTCGGGTTCCCAGGCGATCGCCACCCAATGGAGCTGCGTGGCTCGCAGATCGGTGCCGACGGTGATTGCAGTGCAGCCGGCTGGGACAATCCCTTGCTGCGTTCCGGAAGTTCCACGCACGACTCGCGCGGCGGTGTCGTACAAGTTAAGGGGGGGGAATTCTTCGTCGGATTGCGTGACCGGTTCGGCAAATTGCTGTTGCTTGGTCGTTCGATCGGCAGCCTCGCGGTCTTCATCGCGTTCGGCTTTCCAGAGCAGGCGGCCGAGGTAGATGGAACTGCGGAGGAAATTGTCGATCGCGGAACAGCGGAATCCTAACGTGCTGGTTCGGGGCGGGTCGCCGATGATGTTGCCTTCGCGATCAATCGACTGGCCTCGGTGCAGCAGCTTTGAACTTCGATTGGCGAAGAACCGTTGCTCGTCGGTCCAGGGTGTGCTGCAGCTGGGGCATTGGAAATGGGCGTTGTCTCCCGCCTCAATCTCGTCGGTGGCGTCCTGCCAGCCTTGGAAGTGTTCGCGTTCCGGCGTCACCCAGTCCTGGCAGGCGTGGCAGGGTCGAACAATCTTTGACTCGGAACCTTTGACGTGCTGCTGCCAGGTGATCCCGATATCAGTGGTCACGGTGCATTCCATGACGATGAAGGCATCGAGGTCGAACGACAGGGTTCGGCCAATCAACTGCTGGATCGCGGTTCCTTCCTCTGAATTGCCGGATACTTCGTTGGCACCATCGGTCTCGGTGATGATTAGATTCGGGGCAGTGTCGCCGGCGCGGGATTTGTCACCGCCGCCAAAGGACATGAACGTGAGATAGACGCCGTTGGTAAAAGCGATCTCATTAACCTCGCCACCGCGTGAGCCTTTGCCGATTTTCGGAATGTATTTCGCATATTGTGTCCGTGTGAGGACCGGCAGAATGTCTTTCTTCCATTTCGCCATCGACATGTTCATGTTGGGGATGCCGATGATGACGTCTTCTTCTTTTTCGAACAGGCAATACAGAAGCGGAATGATGAAGGCATCCAGCGTTTTGCCGGACTGGGTGGGGCCGGTGTAGTTGTGGAGCTGCCAGCGCTTGGAGTCGAGTTCCTGGAACCAGAGGACCGAAGCGGGCTTGCGACGTGGGTTGTAGGGTTGGCCTTTGTACTTGCCGCGCGGAATGATGATTTCTTCGCAGGCGAAATCGAGATACGTTCGACGTTGTTCATCGAGGGGCTTGGTCAGGTTCTTGCGATAGAGCTGCCGAAGCAGTGAGTGGCGGAGAACGGTCATTCGATGGCCTCGTCGACTGGGTCATCGGCGGCAACCTGCTTCATTTCGCTTTGAAGTTGCGAGACAGCTCTGTCAACGTCATCATCAACGGTGGCTGTCATCTCGTTTTCAAACGACTCGCGAGATTCTTCCAGGCCGGCTTCGACAATTTCCCAGGCGTCTTCGTGGCCGGTTTTTTGAAGTTGTTTGGAGATTCGCATCCAGACGTTGCAGATCATCTCGAAACATCCCCGCACGTCTTCGATCGGGATTTGTTGGCGACGCAGAACGGCGAGCTCGAGCTGGATCTTCTCGCGTTGGACTTCGGTCTTCTTGCGGCGTTCGATCGCTTCGAGCCGTTTGGCTTCGTTGATGTCGATGTCGTCGTCGGCGACTTGCTGGCCGGGTGCTTGGCCGGTGCCGATGGATTTACGGTTGACGGCGATTAGATGTTTGATGGCTTCGATGACGGCCGTCACGTCGATCGCTTTACGGGATCGTCCGCAGGGGAATTCGTAGCGGACTTCCCAGTCGAATCGCTGTTTGTTCTGAATGCCAAACAGCTGATTAAAGAAGCTGGGCGTCACCGATTTGAGTTGCCTCAGAACGCGCGCGTCCAAGGCCCGCTGGTAGGCTTTGGTTTCGGCTGCGGTTGGGGTTTCATTGTTCTGTTGCTTAACCAGATACGACGAAACCAGTTGCTCATCATTCGGGGTTGTCGACAATCTATTGAATAGCTAATGCCGATGAAAACTTCCCGCGTGGTGACTGGGTGGGTTGATTGTACTGCAAATGACGCAGAAAAAAACGGGCAACGGATTAGCCAGAGGGGCTCAAGAGACGTTGACTCTCGAATTCGTAATAAACGCCAATTCGTGAAAAGTTGAACTTTTCAAACTTTTCAAGCTCAGCTTGTGTAAAAGCGACTCACTAGCTCACACGAATTACTGGGTGGGTTGCACAAGCGAAACAGGGACGGTTCCAAAACAGAAAAAATGCCGAGCAGTATTGGACCTGTCCCTGTTTCACTTTCCCCTGTTTCACTTTCCAAGTACCGGCAACTGTAATTCACTTTCTTTGCTGAATGAATCTGTTGTACGCCTGACGCCCCTCCTCCCAGTCCGTATTTTTAGGGTTGTATTTGTCACCGGTCAGTTCCGTAAGTTTGGTGCGCTGTTCATCGCTTAATACTGAGAGAAGTTCGTCTTTCGCTTTCGTTTTCAGTCTTTCAATTTCTTCGGCCAGCGTCTTTTCGATTGCTTTGGAACGTTCAATAAGTTCTCTTTTTTGTTCTTCAGAGATATTTAACTCGTCAACAACCAACTTGCTAGAAATTGCATTGCATGTCCCGACTTGGTTAATGTGAGTTTGGATAGCTAATTGTTGAATTCGTTTGAGCTGGTGGGGTAGCAATAGGCCATCTAAGTGATTCTGGTACGCGGCTCTTCTCGCGAGGATGAGCACCTTATAGTCTTCGACCGACATATTGCCCTCATGGAGACTCTTGTTAGAGGCAATCATTTGATGACCGAACTCTGAATTAATAGTCCAAACCTGTTTGGTTTGATCTTCTGATAATTCGAGATCTTTCTGGACGCCAGGTTCGTTAAGCAGGTCGTACGTCGTTGGAGGGGAAACCTCCGGTACAATAGTGGCCAATTCGGATCCTTCGTCGTGCGCGGATTCCTGACAATAACAGTTCCCGCAAAATGACATCGTTACCAAAACAATCAATACTTTGAACTTTTCGAGATTCATTAGTTTGTCCTTAATGTAATTTTTAAGAGGTTCCAATTTTGACGTATATCCCAACTGCCGTTGGGGCAGGAATCTAGCTAGATTCATCTTACCCCACAAGCCTGAAGTGTTAAGAAGGTCAAGGAACCGCAACTCAGGACATGCCGAAACAAGCTTTTCGATGCCTGAATCAGTGATTCTAGTTGAGGCCATGTCAAGCGATCTGAGCTTCGGAAACTGGAATTCCGTCCACAGATTTGCATCTGTGATTTGGTTTCTTCCATTTCGCAATATCAATACTTCTAAATTTGGTAACTTCGGCAACTCTCCATTGTCCATCTCTATATCCAACTCCAAAAGCACAAGCCATTTGAGATGTTTTAATTGCACTAATTTTTGGAATTCGCCGGGGAAGAACCAGGGACAGGTCCAATACTGTTCGGCACGATGGTTTGACGAGCTTTTTCTGGGGGCTTGCGGTAGTTGTTTCACGCAGATGTATTGTCGAAGTCGTTGTTCCGTGATTATTGGTTAAGCACGAAGTGAACGCTAAAACAAAGTCCGTTGAAGCTGAATGTCTTGCAGCTGATCCCCTTCGAAAAGAATTCGATTCTGGCGTAGGGCTTCATTCTCGATTTTCAATCGTTGGAGTGTCATTCGTTTGGTGGCTTTGTCCTGGGCTGTTGCGGCTTGGGCGCGTTGCTGAGGGGATGATGATGGATCAGTGATCTTTCGGAATCGATTGATCGCGTTGGCGATGACTGTGACGTTGGTACATTCATGAATGGGGAGGCTAGCGACCATTGAAGGTGCGATGCCATCGAAATGGTCGTTGATTTCTCCCGTTGGAATGATCTTGGCGTTGCAGTCGAGGCAGAGGATGCCGGACGCACTGAGCACGAGGTGCCCGATGCCGCAGCTGCGGCAGGTGAGTTGAAGGGGGGCTTCGCTCATTGCTCATCCTCCTTGTAGGTTAAACCGGACTTGCGAACCGAGATTAGCCGCGTCGCCACTCCGGTTTGGCGGAATGATTGTGGGCCCTTGAAAGCATCGTCAATCCTGATATTCACCAGCACTTGATTGGTGCATACCCAATCGCGAACAGTCTGGTGGAATATCTTGTGGAGTTTGGTTTGTCCGATGAAAGCTCCGACACCCATCAGGGCGACCAGCCTACCACCGGGCTTGAGTAGTTCGTAAGCGTGCAGCACGTGGCGGATATCGGTTCCGTCTTCGTAGGGCGGATTCATAATGATCCGATCCACGGTGCCCTCAACAGACATGAAGTCAGCTCGATGAGACGCAAAGCCTTTGAGGGTTAACAGGTCGCACAGCTGCGAGTTGATTTCGATGCAGGTCAAGTCGATTTTCAACTCGTTCTTGATCCCGTGCTGGCGAATCGCATCAGCCAGATCACCTTTCCCAGCGGATGGCTCCAAGACTTCGTCGCCCGCCGATATCATCGCGAGTTGCGCCATGTGATTGGCCAATGCTGTTGGCGTTGGGAAGAAGCCTGGTATCTTCTGGCCGACCAACTGATCTTCCAGCTTCTGAATCTTGTCGGCGACTGGATCGAGTTTGATATGGCAATGACCATTTTCAATGAGGGCCAGCAGGTCTTTGCGTTCGTTCGAATTCGCATAGAAGTAGCGATGAAGGATCTCACTGACCAGAGCCGTTGTTTTCACCCGCCGAAGTGACTCCGGCAGGCATTGAGCATCAATCGCATCGGCCATCACCCGCAGGGCGTTCTGAGTGCTTTGCAATCGTCGGCCATCATCGCGCATCGAGTTGGCGATGCCAATTCGACGGCGTGTTTTGTTCTGTTTGCCGATCGCTGGATTGAGTTTCGATTGAATCGCATCCTCAAGAAAATCAGCCTTGTTTCGAAGTTTTACGGCGATTCGGGAATCGGGGTGACCTCCGATTTGGCTTGATTTGCCTCCGATTTGACTCGATCGACTTGTTGGGGGTGTCGATATAGGGCTAGGGTCGGGTTGGGACTTGGGAGGGCCTGAATTTGGCTCCGATTGGACGGGGTTAACCGGGTTGGGTTGTGGTTCCGTTATTGTCCCGATTGGGTCAGTTTGCGAGACGTGAAAAACGGTCGCAAAAGTTCGGACCTTCTTGGGCTTGTTGGTCTTCTTGCAAGTGATCTCATTGATTGTCGGAATTTTGACTCCCCACTGTCCGCGCGGAACGTTGTTGGGACGTCGCTGGACTTGGCGGCCAAGGGCTTGCCACGCTTTGTAGGTGAAAACATTTTCACGCGGGATGATTTCTTCGCGTGGTATGCCACGATGAGCGAACACATTGATGATGGTTTCGTAGTTGGCTGTACTTAGACTGTTCTCGATTCGATCGAGTGCTTGGGCGGGGGTTTCG
>JANNPW010000116.1:0-68284 GCA_031400405.1 Mariniblastus sp. | reverse complement strand
CGAAAAGCCTAACGATCCGCAGGACAAGCCTGCGGGATTCATGAAAACGAATATCCACTTTGGTGGAGTTCAGCGAGAACTGTCAGTTTTTTTGCTGTTTCCGAGTCAAATTCAACCATGGTAAATCGCCGGGAAGGCAATCGAAAACAGAACTGTCATGGCGAAAGCAACGGAATCAAGGGTAAGATTGCGGTCAGCCGTGGCCTGGATTGGGTCGATCCGTTGCGGTTGATCTCGCGCTCCCCTATTCGGCGACGCCGATCGCGTACCCAACTCAAACGTACCCAACTCAATCAAGTTCTTAATTGACATGACGGAAAAAAATATTGATCAACAGGTGGAATCAAATTCCAGTCCGCGACGAGTCCTGACACTATTCGACTGTATTTGCATCATCGTGGGAACCATAATTGGCGCAGGGATCTTTGTCATGCCGGCGGTTGTGTCCACGCATGTGCCCGATGTGCAATGGTTCTTTGCCGTCTGGGTTTTTGGTGGTGCGATCGCCTTGATCGGTGCCATTTGTTTTGCCGAACTGACCACAACCTATCCCGATCGCGGCGGCGACTACGGGTATTTGAAACGAGGATATAACAAGCAAGTTGGCTTTGCCTTCTCTTGGGCCGCATTTTGGGTGATCCGACCCGGGAACATTGGCGCCATGGCGATTATCTTTGGAAAGTTTGCTTCGCAAGCGTTTCCCTGGCTGGCAACACCGTTATGGTTTGCGATTTACAGCGTCGTGGTAATGACCGCCACCAATTTGCTGGGCGTGACGTTTGGCAAGACCGTACAAAATTTCCTTACCATCGCCAAAGTCACCGGCATTCTGTTGGTCTTGAGTGCGGCATTGATGTACGGCTTGGGCGGTGATGGCCCTGTTGAGTCGGCGGCCAACGTGGCCACTTCCACGGTCGAATCGGATTCCGCCCAGACCTCGTTCTGGCTGGCGATGGTGTTTGTCATGTTCACGTTCGGCGGTTGGAATGACATCGCGTTCGTCGCCAGCGAAGTTCAACAACCGGAGAAAAATTTGCTGCGTTCGTTGATCTTGGGAACCTCAGTCGTGTTGGTAATTTATTTGCTGGTCAACTTGGCGTTGGTTGTCGGGTTGGGCTTCACTGAGATGTCGCGGTTGGGATCGAAATGGGAAAACCCGACGTCGGCCTTGATTGAAACACGGCTGGGCCCACAAGGACTGGCCATGTTCGCGGTGTTGGTGTGCATGTCATGTCTGGGAGCAATTAACGCGATGATCTTCACCAGTCCGCGGATCTACTGGGCAACTGCGCTGGATTATCCATCACTCCGTTGGTTGGCGGGGTCGTTCGAAAGTCGCCAAGGTTGGTGGCGAGCCATGCTGTTGCAGGGGGCTGTGACGATTGTGTTCGTGGCGGTGTTTGGCCAGCAGGAACAGGGGATCGACAATATTGTGGCGGCCACCGCTCCCTATTTTTGGCTGTTTTTGTCGTTGACAGTAATCAGTTTGATGATTTGTCGGGTGCGGTATCGTGGGCAATTTACTGGTTTTCGCACGCCCTTGTATCCGCTATTACCGCTGATTTTTGTGACTGCCTGTGGCTTGATGATGGTTCAGGCCTGGAATTATTTGTGGGAACAAAAATTGTGGCTGCCCGCTTTTTTGATTGGCGGTTGGGTTTTAATTGGAGTTGTGTTCAGTCTTGTGTTAGAAAAACGAAAACGGATAATTGAAAACCGTTAGGCAAGTTACCAGTTCTGTGCGAATTCGCCGTTACCAATCCTGTTTATTTGAATTTAGGTGCAAGTGTTATGGTAGTCGTTTTGAAACCGCGGATTGGGATGCATCCCGTTAACTGGTGCGCCTGCATGTTGGTGTGTTTGTTCGCCACAACGGTCGCTGCGCAAGACAGCGGCAATGTTGTGATTTCGACGGCAATAACTCCAGTCAAAAATGAAGCGAATCATTTTCTGATCGATGTCTCGCTTGAAATCAAAGAGGGCTGGCATATTTATGCTGACGTGCCCGCCGACAACCCATCACCCGTTACGACGCTGGATCTGCAACTACCCGCCGGTGTCGAAGCCGTGGGCCAATGGAATCGACCGCTGGGAGTGCCGGACCCCCAAGACCCTCAAATCAAACTGCTCGAAGGCTTCGTCAATTATTCGCAGAAGATTAAACTTGACTCCCGCGCCGTTGGAGAGAAAATCGAGCTCAAAGTGGGCTATCAAGCCTGCAATGACAAATTGTGCATGCCGCCGAAAACCCAAACCCTGATGATCGAACTGCCCTCGTTGGCGGACGAGGGAACTGCCCGAGGCGATTTGGCAGGCCCGGCAACTAATACGACTCCGCCAGTATTCGAAAACAAATTCTTTGATGCTCCGGTTCGCTTGATGGTTGGCGCAGCTCCAATGAACACGACAGCCAAACAAATGTATCCTTCCCCGGCGTTATTCGACGTCGATGGTGATGGGAAGAATGAGCTCGCGGTAGGAGATATTTTTGGCGGACTGCAAATTTACGAAAACGAAAACGAAGCAGGCAGCGGTGAGCCCGTTTGGTCGGAACCCACCGCTTTGATGAATGTTGAGGCCAGTCCGATTCGCGTCCACAATTGGTGATGTGTCGGCATGAGTTCACAGTTGGTGGACCTCAACGGCGACAAACACAATGACATTTTGGTGGGTAGTTTTAGTGGCGTTCCCTATTGGATTCCCGGTAGTGCTGATGGTTACCGCGATCCCGAGCGGATTTTGGATGCCAACGGTGATACGGTTTTGATCGCCGATTTCTGGAATGATGATACGGACAAATGGGATTCCACGGAACGAGCGAAATCCACCGGCCATTGCACATCGGTTGCCGCTGTGGATTGGGACGCGGATGGAGACCTGGATTTGTTGTTAGGAGACTACTACGGTGGCCGCCTGTTTTGGCGAAGAAATGAAGGCAGTTCCACGGAACCAAAATTTGCGACAACCAACGAACCGGTATTGGTCGGCGCCGTCCCGGCGGTGATCGAACATGGTTTGGCTGCACCTCGCGTGGCAGATTTTAATCGCGACGGTTTGTTTGATATCTTGTGCGGCGGTTCCAAAGGTGGCGTCTATTGCCTGTTGAATACCGGAAATAAAAGTGCGCCGAAGTTTGCAACACTGGAAACACTAATCGCCCCGGTGGATGATCCCGCCGAGTCGTTTATTCGTAAGGTCCCAGCCATCGATGGCCAACCAACTCAACCGGGATCGTCGTTGCATATTGATCTGGTGGATTACGACGGTGACGGAGATCAAGATCTGTTGGTGGGCGCGAGGTCGTCCTGGAGTACTGGTCCGGTTCGGACTTTGACCGACGACGAGGAGATCGAGCAACAGAAACTGGCGTCCCAAATGGACGAATGTCGTCAGGAACTGGGAAGCCTCTATCAGCAACTGCAAGCGATTCAAGAATCGGAGACGGAAAGTGAATCGGATTCAGACGAAGATGAAAACGAAGACCAAGATGAAAATGAAGATGCGAATAGCAGCGAGGAACCCAAACAAGAACCTCAAGAGTCGGCGGAATTGCAGCTTGAGATTCAAAAGCTCAGCGAACAAATGGGCGAGATAAATTCAGCTCTGGAAAAATACGATACCGATCCGACCGCTGAGGGTGATTTCGTTTGGTTGTTCCGCCGTAAGGCCAGCGACTTGGAAACAACTTCCAAGTAGCATTGGTTTCGCTGAGATGATTGAGTGCGAGTCTCGGAGAGACTCGCCTACGTAGCAGCGTCTCTCCGAGACGCTGAACCTCGAGTCTCCGAGAAGCTGAACCTCAAGTCTCCGAGAAGCTGAACTTGGAAAATTATGAAGACCTCCGGATCATCGCCAGCGGATTCCAATCATCGTCAATTCGCGACAACGCAATGGAGTTTGGTTGCCGCCATGGGGGCCGATGACGTGGCCCGTTCGCGCGCCGCTCTGGAGGAATTATGTACGCGCTACTGGTATCCGTTGTATGCGTGGTTGCGCCGCAGCGGCAGTGCTCATGCCGACGCGGAAGACCTCGTCCAGTCGTTTCTGTTGGACTTGATCGCGCATCGTCGGATCGAGGTGGCCGACCCGGAACGAGGCCGCTTTCGTTCGTTTTTGCTGGCCAGCTTGAAGAATTTTCGCGCCAACCAGTTTCGGGGTAAGCAAGCCATCAAACGTGGCGGCGGTGTCCTGCATCTGTCGTTGGATTTTTCAACGGCGGCGCAAAATTGGGAGCAGGAACCGAGCCATGATTTGACTCCCGACCATTTGTTCGATCGAAAATGGGCGTTGCAGTTGATCGAAAGGAGCCTGCAACAACTGGAAGCAGCCAGCGTTGCGCGCGGCCGAGGGGAGCTGTTTCGGTTGATTAAGCCGGTGTTGATTGGTGGTGAGTCGGAACTGGGTTATCAGGCCGTTGCCGATCAACGAAAAATGTCGCTGGGGGCTGTGAAGGTCGCGGTCCATCGTTGGCGCGAGCAATTGCGCGAGATCATCCGCGAGGAAATCCGCCAAACCGTTGCTGAGGAAGCCGAAATCGAAGTCGAGTTGGAGTATTTGTTCCGGGTGTTGACGGAATAAACAGCTTTCTATTATTTTCTTGTAACCGGCAGGTCGAATTCGGTTATCAATAGGTGCTGCCGTAATTTTTTGATGGAAGCAGGGCGAATCTTCCATCCGCCATCAAGAATGCGATTCGATCGAGACCCACGATGAACCAATGCAATCAGTGTCACCGACCGTTGCCGACCGATGCCGTCGGCGGAATTTGTCCGGCGTGTCTACTTGGACTGGCGCGCGGACCGGTGGTTGAAACAGACCATGATGTTACGCGCGGTCATGGTAAAACGGCCGGAGAAGATTACCCCAGCCCAGCCGAATTGGGACGCTTGTTGCCGCAATATCGAGTCGAAAGCCAAATCGGCCAAGGAGGTATGGGCGCGGTGTACCGGGCCTATCAGCCTTCCCTCGAGCGTTCGGTGGCCATCAAAATCATGGCGCCCCGCTTTGCTCACGATCCCTCGTTCGCCGAACGATTTGCCCGCGAGGCCCGCACGATGGCGCGGTTGAATCATCAAAACATTGTGAATGTTTATGACTACGGGCAGGCCGGCAGCCTGTGTTATCTGGTGATGGAGTTTGTCGATGGTGTCAATTTGCGCTGGGCGATGCGCGAAGGTGACATGACGGCCCAACAAGCCGTGGCGATTGTCCCGCAAGTTTGCGAAGCACTACAATTCGCCCATGACGAAGGGATCGTGCACCGCGATATCAAGCCCGAGAACATTTTGGTCGACCGCAAGGGACGAGTAAAAATTGCGGATTTCGGACTCGCCAAATTGGTCGCCTCGGACGATCCGCAACAATGGACATTGACCGGATCGCGGCAGATTTTGGGGACCGCCAACTACATGGCTCCGGAACAAATTGAACGACCGACCAGTGTTGATCATCGAGCCGACATCTATTCATTGGGTGTTGTGTTATATGAATTATTGACCGGTGAACTTCCGCTGGGACGCTTTCAATTGCCAGGCGAAAAACATGCGGGTCACGCAGCGCTCGACGATGTTGTCAAACGGACTTTGGAAAAAGCGCCCGAACGTCGATACCAACAGGCGAGTGAAGTCAAGTCCGCAGTAGAAACTGCCAAGAACAGTACTGCGTTCCAATCGGAAGTCGCTGCTGCCCGAGCGGCTCTTCAAGCGGTACCGAACTTCACTGAACCGAAACCTGGCATGACGCACGACGCAGATCACCATTCGGATCCAAAACATTCTCGTGTACAATTTTCGATTGAGAATCCTTGGCACGGATTAACTGTGACTCATGGCGTGATGAAAGCCAGTCCTGGCGGATTGCAAATCGAATACTCGAAACGAGAAAACGTGTTCAACAATCCGTTGGGCAACATGGGGCAACATCGGTTTCCTTATCATTCGATCTTGAAGGCGGATTTGAACGAAGGCTGGTATTCGCACTCGATCGTGCTCAGCCTGGATAGTCCGATGGACTACGACGGATTGTGGTGCGAAAAACCGGGTCAACTAAAACTGGCAATCGCCTTTGATGATGTTGATCAAGCGAGAGTCGTGGTCAACTCCATTCGGGCGTGGATTGGCCAACCGTTGATTCCGGTAAAGGCTGAAAAGCCAGCGGACAGCCGCGCGAGAGTCCAACGCCGATTGAGGTGGCCAGCAATTGGATTGGTGATCGCAGGAGCGATCAATCTGGTGGTGTTGCCGCTGATGCTGTTGCTCCCAAGGGCGGTTGAATTTGGGACGTCGACCAGCTTCGCTAAAAAATGGGAAATGAAATTATCAAAAGTGGTTGAAAGCCAAACGGATGCAGAAGCAACCCGAGCAGACGCAGGGACAGCAACCGCCATTGCCAACCAAAAGAATATGGCGTCGAGCCAACTGGAATCGGCGGCGATTCAGTCGAAAGCGGAAATCAATCAGCCGCCCGCAGTAGCCAGCCCACCAGCACCAGCCAGTCCCGCACCAGCAAGTCCGGCTGCGGATCCCAATCACGCGATGACGCAGGAAATCCATATCACCGCGGACGCCAATCCGTCCCGCGCCAGCGAACGTCGCCCTCAAGCGATGTTCGTTGGATGGTTGTTAGTGCCTGCTGCTGCGTTGTGGATGCCGTTGGGTTCGTTGATGATCGCGGCGGCGGTGTTGATGCTCAACCTGCGCCATTGGGGTTGGTGTTTGGCGGTCGCGATCGTCGCCGTGATACCCCTCCATCCTGGAGTCTTGTTCGGACTGCCGTTTGGGATCATGGCCTTGATCGAATTGGTCCGCCCCGGCCACCGCGCGCAGTTTGAATAGGACCTACGCGGCAAATTCATCAGCCATCAAAGATCAACGGCAATTCAAAACGGATCGCCATCCGAAGGCCGAGATACTGTTGATTTCGCTTTGCGAGATAGCCGTACCACATTGCCGGTGAACTGGCGCCTACTTATCAACGCACGCTTGGATTTTCAACACAGTTTCCGGTTGGTCACTTTCGTCGATTCCTGGATTCGCGTCCGTTCCGGCAGGCCATTATTGGGGGTCGTTGTGCTGAAACAATCGGAAAAAATGCACCCATGGCGGAACTCGCCGGGAATCATCGTTAAAACAACGAACATCGCAGGAGAACAGAATTTTTGGCAAAGTTCCTTTGGATCGGCACGAATTGAGGTTCCGTTCGCCTTGCCAGTCAACCCGGTTCTAGGCTACAATCTGCGGTTCCAATAAACTGGGCTAAATATAATTCATTTTTGAATGGGAGTTCTATCGCGTGGGAACCAAACGGACCGGCAAAGGTCGTCGTAAAATCGGTCGTAGAAAACGTCGGATGCGGGCTAAGATTCGACATCGCAAGAAATAGTTTCCCTGGAAACTGGTTTTGTTGTGGGAACTTTCTTCGAGAAATTTCTTGGCAACATTTCTTGCTGTCCCGATTTTTATTGAGATTGTAATCGGGTCGTTCTTATTCAATTAAAATGGTATTGCGTTCGTCGCTGCGCGCTCCCCGCCAAGCCCCTCTCCGGACCCGAATTCCGTCGATAGTCGAATTTTCGAAACCGACCTGGCACGAATTTAGCTGGTCGAATGAGTGCTTGCGCCTCGTGGTTTAGAAATTTCTGTTTTCCATTCCGTTTGCATTTCCAACTTGGCTAGCCCATGCCCGAGCCCTCCGATGCAGTCGTCTGGCGCGGCAGATTGTTGGTATTGGTAGCGGCGATTTTGTGGAGCACCGGTGGGTTTTTTGCCAAGGCTCCCATCTTCAGCGATTGGCCACCGGAGTCGCGGGGGCTGATGTTGGCCTTTTGGCGCGCCCTGTTCGCCTCGCTGATCCTGATACTGCTGGTTCGGCGGGTGCAGTGGTCGGTGCGTTTGATTCCGATGACGCTGGCCTATGCCGTCATGAACTGGACCTATCTCAACGCACTGGTGTTGTCGGAACCGACTGTCGCCATCTGGTTGCAATACTCGGCGCCAGCGTGGGTTTTTTTGATCAGTTTTCTGTGGTTTCGCGAACGCCCCCTGCCCCGCGATTGGCTGATGCTGATATTGGCGACCTTGGGTGTCGCAATTATTTTGTCCGCTGAACTGGGGGGTGCGTCACCCGCAGGAATCAAATACGGATTGGCCTCAGGTTTTTGTTTTGCTGTGGTGGTTGTGACCATTCGTTGGAATCGAGAGTTCGACGCAGCCTGGCTGGTTTTTTTGAACAACGGTGTGACGGCTTTGGTTTTCGCGCCAGCCGTGTTGGCGGCGGAGGTGTTGCCCCACGGCGAACAGTGGTTTTACTTGATCGGCTTTGGGATGTTGCAAATCGGCATCCCCTATGTCCTGTTTGCCATTGGCGTCAAATCGATTTCCAGCCACGAGGCGTCCGGTCTAGTGTTGTTGGAGCCGATACTGGTTCCGGTGTGGGTGTATGTGGCGTGGCGAAATGCGCCCGACTATCAATTCCCGGCCGCCACGACATTAGCCGGCGGGGGCTGCATTCTTGTGGGTTTGGTGCTGCGATATTGGGGAGCACAACGAAGAAAACAATTGTTGCAGCATCCGGGAGCTTGACCGAGAAGGAAGCGAATTTACGCACCTGAACAAAAATAGATTGACGTGACGAATTCCGGGCGCAGCAAATGTCCGAGGCAGTCACCAAAGCGGCTTGCCAGACCTGTGTCCGTAAACCGATGCCTGGGGATTTACTGCGATCCATCTTCTTGAGCGACAATCGGCAGCTCGACGGACAACGGAGCAATCGGGTCGCCGGTCCAGCGACTAAATGTAAAAGTCACTTTAGCTAATCCCAGTTTCGCATTGGTGGGCACTCGAACTGAGGCCCCATAAGTAAGGCCTCAGCAAAAGTCATTCATCAGCAACGTCTCGGTGAACGGCGCACCGTCGGTCGGAATTTCGATTTGGAGTTCCGGTACCATTTCGCCTGGCACCGGGACCACATGAGCAAATCGCACTGTCTCATCGAGTACCGCTGAATTCACAGTCGAAACTTCGGTCAGTTGGGGCGCGGACCCCAATCCCAGCGCCGTGCCAATCGCATTGTTACCGGCCCAAATTCGCAACTCCCCCTTCGACCCTCGCGTCAAGGGCAACTCGGGCTCGGTGAAAATCAACCGGGTCGGTCCATGAAAGTGAATCCAGTCGGGTGTTTGCGGGTTGCTGGAGAGTTTGATCGTACCCATTTGTTGATATTGAACCGGCCCTTGAACATCGACGTTGATCGACAATTGCTGTGGCAATTTTTCTGAAACAAATTGAGGATTAACAGCCAAACGAATTTGACTCGCATGGTAACTCGCAGCAGCATCGCCGATCGTTTCCAATTGCTGGGATTGATTCAACTCTCCAGGCTGTGGAAAGTCGTCTTTGTTTTTGTCAACAAATATTTCTGCGCCGCGTACAATGAAATGCACTACTGCGGAATCATTGGTCCGGTCGGGGCCAAACAAAGCGCGACCAAAAAGCAGCGGCTGGCCGACGGATGGTTTCGGCAAATTGAAAATCGCAAAACCAATCACTGCGCCAATCGCCAGGACGGCCAAGATAATTTTGGATGTCGTTGTTTTCATTTCGGCTCCAGAACGAATCGAACTCGTCTCCGATTATTGTTCGCCGATTTGCCAATCGTCAAGCTGTGTCGACGAATAATCGAAGCGAAAGGCCGAGCCTGCGTACGCAAGAATACAATTGAAGCCGTTCGACGCGGGATCAATTGGCTGAGTCACCGGCGCATCCGAATCAGAGCGCCCGTACATCGCGCCAGATTTCCAGGTAGTTTTCCGCTAAACCAGCATTGTCAAAATTCTGCTGGACAAATGTCTGTCCTTGAGCGGCCAGTTGTTTTGCCGGTTCAGTCTGTTCGATTAGATATTTTGTCCAACGGGCAAACTCATCGCGGGCGCCGAAATTGGTGGCGAATCCGGTTTGCTGGTGTCGAATAATCTCCGTCGTTCCCGGACCATAAACCGAGATTGCCGGAATTCCCAAGGCCATCGTTGTCAGCAGGTTGCCCGGCAACGGCTCGAGTAAATGCGAATGCCAATAAAAATCCAATCCCTGCAGAATTCGCAATGCCTCGGGTGGCTCGCCCAGGAAATGAATGTGTTGATTGGATTCCGTTAGAGCTGCAAACTGGCCTAAACGCATGCGTTGAGTTCCCTCACCGATTATCAAGAAATGGAAATCGTCCCGCACGCAGGTCAATAAATCAGTCGCCCAAATCAAATCCTTCAATCGTGTCCGCGGAATCAGTCGAGCGACGGTTCCCGCCACCAGTGCTCGGGCCGGCAAATTCAAGTTGGCGCGCAACTGTTGACGAGCGGTTTCTCGTTCTATCGCGGATGGGGGCGCAATTCCAAATCCGATTCGATTTGGCACGACTTCAATTCGACCGTCGAAACCAGTCTCGATCAAATGGGCCTTGACCGCAGCATGCGACACCATCGTCGCCGCAAACCCGCGACTAAAACGGCTCTCATACCATTGTTGTGTTAATGTTTTTTCAGGATTTAAAAACAGTTCCGTATAGAACAATGGCAGATCCGCGCGGCGCCCGGAAATCGGCAGCTGGGCCGCCGCCAAAGTGATTAACGCCGAATTTCCACACCAGGCCTGTACGAGAGCGGGACTCAAAGTGCGAATCAAGTTCCTCAACCGAAAAGTAGTTTCGCTATTGGCTCGCGAAAGTACCGGGGCTGTTCGAAACCTCACCGTGCCGGCCGGGCGGGTCGTCGGAACCATCAAATGATGAACTGTAAGGGGCAATTGCGCCAGCCAATCCGGAACCGTGTTGGGGCCCATTACGGCCACATGTATATCGAACGATTGACCCGCCAATTCATGTGCCAAGCGAACCAATTGTTGGGCGGGGCCCAAAGGAAACAGCGATTCGATAACAAATAGGAGGCGATTCACGTCAGAGGCTGGTGGGTTAAACAATCGATTTGAATTTTCGGCCGGCAATCGACTAATGCGTTGGAGTTTGAGTTGGAGTTGGAGTTGGCAGAAATGGACTCAAATAGTTGCTCGTCCAGTGGTCAACATCAAACCTGGCGATGGCCCGCTTGCGAGCGGCTCGGCCCAACCGATCGCGCAAATCGCTGTTGCCAATCGCGTGCACGATCGACTCTGCCAACGCGATTGGATTTTTAGCCGGCGCTATCAACCCGTCTTGATCATGGGTAATTAAGGACAGGGCACCGGAATTGGCGGTGGCAATCGTACAAGTACCTGTCACCAACGCGCGGACCAGGGCGTGGCAACTAACTTCGTTTTGGAGTGGGTGCACGTAAACATCGGCGGCCAACAGGACTTCATCCAGTTCGTCGAAAAAGCCTGGCATAATAATTGAATTGGCCAAATTCAAATCGCAGATTCGCTCCCAAATCTCGCGGGCCTTGAAGCCGTCTCCCAGAATAGACAAACGCGCAAAAGGAAATTGATCAAGCACGTGCAGCCAGGCATCGATCAAATCGAGCATTCCGGCATCGCCAAACTGCGGCGAAGCACAAACGACTAACGGTTGGGCCGGTTTGATATCCAGGATCGGATGGGCATCGGACAGTCCACTGCGGGCAGCGCTCTGACGGGCCAATGATCGTTGAAAGTTGGGATCGACGCGAACGCCTGGCGGAACAATTGAAATCAGTTCAGCGCTGATCCCACGTTGCTGAATCAAATGTTGTGCCGTCGCATCGGAATCGACCAGAATCTGTTTGACGTATTTCAGAATCGCCAGTTGACGATTGTTCAAGGGACGTCGGTGGATTCCGCTGAGATCGAGGCCATCGACATGAATGCTGACCGGCAAGATTTGAGCGAAATTCCTGATCACGGCCCATGATTCATTCGTCAATCCAAACACGATCAAACCATCCAATCTTGCGTCTTTAACATGTCGATGCAATCGCCGCAAATAGCGAAACATCCCCCACGGTCCACCAACCAGGCGCCCGATTCGCGTCACTTCCAATTCGCGGAAACGAAACGAACTGGGCCAGGCCTTTTCCCAACGAATCGTCAGAATCTCCACATGTTGACCGGTCTTGGCGATCGCTTCGGCGACTTCCGCAACCGACGTCTCGGAGGGGCCGCAGTACGGCCAGAATCGACGCGTGATGATTGCCAGTCGCACAGGTTGCATGTCTTGGGGTCCAGTTTCACAAAGTCGAAGTCGCAGCCAACTCCGTTAGTACGATCAGCCAGACTGGGGCTTGGTTTCAGTTGAGACCGGCCTCGCTGACCTACAGCAAATTTGGACTCTCGAGATCCGACGGTTCCAGACAGGCTAGAAACGGCAGATTGCGATATTCATCATTGTAATCCAGTCCATATCCGACCACGAATTCGTCGGGAATATCAAAAGCCACAAATTCGGGGCGCCAGTCGACTTCTTGCCGACCCGTTTTCAATAACAACACCGCCGACTTCAAACTGGCCGGTCCCAATCCATGCATCAAATCAGTGACCTGTGCCAGCGTATGTCCGGTGTCAAAGATATCATCGATCAACAACACGTCACGACCTGTGATGTCGAGCATCATTTCCGAATTGATCGTAAGCGCTCCCCGTTCGGTTCCCTGGTAGCTGCTCGTATACACGACTCCGACGCGCAGCGGCATTTGCAATTTTCGAATCAGGTCCGCCATCAACACGACGCTGCCGGTCAGTACGCCCACAATCGTTAACGGACGAGCACCATACTGCGTATTAATTTCGTTGGCGAGCCGGGCGACGCCGTCCTGGAGCTGTTGTTCGCTTAAGAGAGTTTTCACGGGCCGTGTTCTGCAATAATTTTCCGATTGGGCAAAATCGTATTGTAATCGTTCCGCCACGTTTGGGCAGCCCGATTCGCAGCGGTCTTGCACCGAGGATGGGCGCCAATTATAGTGCGGGGATGTGCCATCCTCTGCTTGTACTGTTGTTGATCGCCAATTTATTGGCCTGCCCCTTCCGTTGTAATTCGGTTGCAACGAAGGCGGCAATGAGCGAGGCTCCCTGTCGAGTCGTAGGTTGTTGTTGCTCTCACAGCGATCCCGTTCCTGCCTCCTTGCCGAAGGACGATATTCCAATCGACGATTGTGGGTGTCACGACTGTCTTTGTGACGGTGCGGTTCTGGAAACCGGTTTGGAGTTGCCTTCGTCAACGACTGAAATTGTTGCTTGCCGGTACCCCATGCCGCTAGTGGCGATCGCTTCAAGCAGCTCTACTGAGTTATTGAAGCCATGCTTTCAAAGGATGAGCGGAAGATATCTCAATGGCCGCGCTGCGCGCATTGCCCACCAAACTTGGCGGATTTAGAGCCGCCGTTTCCCAGGTTAGCCTTCGGTCGTCCAGCCTGCTTCAATCGAAATTCGTTCGGCTCAGGGTCGGATTATCCGCTTGGTCGAATCATTTGAACACGCGGTGCGCATCGTGACCCTCCAACCCCCACTACGGCAATTTGCTGATGTTACTACCTTGGGAATATGGTGTTCGCAATTTGGCTCGACGGCCAGTGCGGACTGTATTGACATTCGCTGCTTTAGCGACGGTGGTGATGTTGGTGTTTGTGGTGGTAGGATTTATTCGTGGCTTGGAGCAATCGTTAGCAGTCAGCGGCGATGAGGACGTGGTGTTGGTGTATTCTGTGAGCTCGGAAGAGAACATTGAAAACTCGTCCATTGCTGCCCAAACGCCGATGTTGCTGACGGCAAGCCTCGATGTGGCGGTCAAGCGATTTGGCGTCACGCATGTTTCACCCGAGTTGTACTTGGGGACGCGTATTCAGCCCCAGCAATTCGAAGGGGGATTTGGGCTCGTGCGAGGTGTGAGTCTAACTGCGCCGCTGGTGCGTCGATCGGTCAAGCTGATCGAAGGCAAATGGCCTGGTGCGGGCGAAGTCATCGTGGGTCGTCTGGCGGCAGCAAAACTGGGCTGCCCGGACCACGCGCTGGCGGTCGGGCAACCGGTTGATTTTGAAGGCCAATCCTGGTCGATCAGCGGGCGCTTTGTGGCCGCCGGTGCCGCGTATGAATCGGAAATCTGGTGCCAATTGGGAGAATTTCAAACTGCCACCAAACGGCAAGATTTGAGCTTGGTCGCGATCTTATTGGCGCCGGGCAGTTCCGCCGCCGAGATTGAACTGTTCTGCAAAGAGCGGACGGATCTGGAGCTGCGTGCGATTCGCGAACCAGACTATTACGCGTCGCTGCAACAGTATTACCGACCGGTTCGCTTATTGGCCTGGACTGTGGTTGCACTGGTTTCTGGCGCCGGTATTTTTACCGGTCTGAATATGATGTACGGTGCCGTTGCCGGACGGATTCGCGAGATTGCCACGTTGCAAGCAATCGGTTATCGGCGCCGTGCAATTCTGATCAGTCTGGTTCAGGAAGGGGTGCTGTTGGCGGCAGCCAGTTCCCTATTTTCCGGATTCATCGCTCTCACCTTACTCAATGGCATGGCGGTTCGATTTACGATGGGCGCTTTCGCGTTACGAATTGATAGTGTGGCAATTTTAATTGGCTGTGGTGTAGGTTTGCTATTGGGAGTCGTCGGGTCGATCCCCCCAGCCCTGAAGGCGCTGCGCGCGGAGGTGGCAGCCAGCTTGAAGGCGATTTAGGAATTTAGTCCAGCGAGTTCTAAAGAGTCTCTCAAATAGTTCTACCAAACTCAGTTTGTAATTTTTTTTCCAGCCCGGTGGGCGTAACTTTTATTTTAGGAGATTTGAGATGAAGTTGTTAATGACATTGGTCAGTCTTGGTTGTTTCGTTGGTTGTTTCGCGTTAGGTTGCAGTCAAG
The DNA here is from genome assembly GCA_031400405.1 of Mariniblastus sp. Lineage (GTDB taxonomy): Bacteria > Planctomycetota > Planctomycetia > Pirellulales > Pirellulaceae > Mariniblastus. Next base: position 53,476 of record JANNPW010000116.1, on the reverse strand, counting down.
CACCTGTGGCTAATAAAGACACGACTAGCAAGTCCGCTGCAATGGTCGCCAGTGCGCCCTATCTTGCCGACCATGAACCAACCGGGGCGATTCCGGTCGGTGAAGCGAGAACATCGGTGACGAATGATTCACAGGTGACGGTTGTCGGGTTAATTGGAGGTTCCCCCAAACCGTTCGTCGACGGATTAGCCGCGTTTACCATCGTCGACGCCAAAGTACCCTATTGTGCCGACGAAGAAGGTTGTCCGACACCTTGGGATTATTGCTGTCAACTCGAGGCTGTTAAAGACAACATTGCCACCGTGAAATTTGTTGATGCCGCTGGCAAACCGATCACCGAGGATGCGCGGCAGTGGCTAAATTTGAAAGAGCTCGCGACCGTCGTGGTGTCGGGAACCGCCAAACGGGACGACCAAGGCAACTTGACCGTCGCGGCCAACAAGATCTATATCCGTTCTCAGAAGTAGTAGTCCATGTCCAACACGACTCTCGATCTCAGCCAACTTGCACTCGATCGTTCGCCACGCACTGGCCGCCCAGCGGGTCAGCGGCGTTGGTGGTCCCGCTACGTTTTGCCCATTGGCATTCTATGCGGATTTGCGGCCTTGTTGGGAACGGCGGCGGGACGACGATGGCTACCTCAACAATCGGTGACCGTCATTCCAGTGACGGTGGTCCGCGCTGCTGCGCAATCCGCCGGGACCGTATTGTTTCAGGCTCCCGGCTGGATTGAACCGCGGCCAACGGCGATCAGTGTCGCCGCTTTGGCTCCGGGAGTGATCGAAGAGCTGTTGGTCGTAGAGGGACAGTATGTCAAAAAACACGAACCGGTCGCGCGATTGATTGCGATCGACGCCGAACTCCAAGTCGAACAGGCCAAAATTGCGTGGACCATTCGCGAGGGCGAATTGAGCGGAGCTCAGGCAGAATACGATGCCGCGAAGCTTCGATTAGAAAACCCAGTCCACCTTCAAGTGCAGTTAGCCGACTCGCAAAGCGCTATTGCGAAAGTACACACCGAAGTGGCAAATCTTCCGTACTTGATCGAAAGCGCAGCGGCAAATCTTAAATTCGCACTCAGCGATTTACAGGGAAAACAGTCCGCTCAAGGGGCTATCTCCGGACGAATCGTCGAACGATCAGCAAGTGAATATGCCGTCGCTCAGGCGCGTTTGGAAGAGCTTCAAAACCGCCAGCCGTTTCTACAACGCGAATCCGATGCACTGCAGGGCAAAGTCGAAGTCCTTCAAAAACAACTTGAATTGCTGGTCGACGAGCATCGGCAACTGCGCGCCGCGGAAATAAAAATTCAAGCTGCCAGCGCCCTCCGGGACGAAGCGAAATTGCAGTTGCGGCAGGCGGAGTTGACGCTCGATCGAAATACCATTCGCGCGCCCATGGACGGACGAGTGTTGCGGTTGGTGGCGATGCCTGGCAGTCATGTGATGGGAATGGATACTACAAACCGCCTGGATGGGGGCGCGGTCATTGAAATGTACGATCCTCAGCGATTGCAGGTGCGAGCCGACGTGCGGCTGGAGGATGTGCCGATGGTGACCCGCGGTCAGCCCGTCGAAATCGTTACGGCATCGTCGGCAGGAGTGCTTTCAGGGCGCGTGCTCCAGTTGACTAGCGCCGCCAACTCTCAAAAAAATACGCTCCAGGTCAAAATCGAATTGATCAACCCACCACCAACGGTCAGTCCAGAAATGCTCGTCACCACGACGTTTCTGGTACCTCCGATCTTGGAAAACTCGCCAGCGGAGGCCGCGACGACCGAATCGGAACGAATGTTTGTTCCCCGTCAACTTGTTCTCGCCGACGAGGCCGGTGAATTCGTGTGGATCGTGGATGCAAACGAACTTGCTGCACAAGCGCGTGTCGAAATCGGCAATCCCGGTGATCGCGGTTTAGTCGAAATCAAACGGGGACTGCACGTGACCGACAAACTGATTGCCAGTGGAGCCGGTGAACTGCGACCAGGCAGCCGTGTCAAAGTAACCGGCGACGATCCAACACTGGGAATAGAATCGTCGCAGTAGGCCCATACTCAATGCGCATCAATGCGCGCATTTATTCGAGGAACACAAAAAATGGCTTTGGTAGAATTACGTGGCGTTTCAAAGAGCTTCCGCAAAGGCGATGAGACCATCACGCCGTTGGATAACGTGGATTTGGATATCGAAAGTGGCGAGTTTGTGTCGTTGATGGGGCCCAGTGGAACTGGCAAAAGCACTTTGTTGAATCTCATCGCCGGTATCGATCGCGTGAACGCAGGCACCATCACGGTCGCCGGTGTTGAACTCACTAACCTCTCCCGCAGCAAACTGGCGGATTGGCGGGCTGCCAACTTGGGCTATATTTTCCAGACTCACAATTTAATTCCGGTGTTGACTGCTTACGAGAATATTGAACTGCCTACATTGCTGTTAAGACTTAACGCGTTGGAGCGACGAAAGCGAGTGGAATTGGCATTGGATGTTGTTGGTTTGGCTGATCGCGCTAACCACTATCCGCGTCAACTCTCTGGTGGTCAGGAACAGCGCGTCGGGATTGCGCGGGCGATTGTGGCACATCCTAAAATCGTGGTCGCGGACGAACCGACGGGCAGTCTGGACGTGGCAACCAGTGATCAAATACAAATCCTGTTGCAACGGCTCAATCGAGAGTTGAACATCACTATGTTGATGGTCACTCACGATCGCGACACCGCGACAATTGCGACGCGACAATTGGTTTTGGATCGAGGAAAATTTGTCGAATCGAAATTGGCCACGATAGAGAAAGTGTGAGAAACTGCGAAACTGGTTTTAAGGCGAGCGGCAAATGGAAATATACCAACAGCGACGCTGGCAGCGTCGCCCGCGTGGCAGCCGCTGCCAGCATCTGCATGTACGCGTTCATCTGCCACTCGCTCAACAGAGGCCTTTAACGGGAAACGTGCACTGATGCTGATTTATGTTTTCAAAACGCTGTGGCGACATCACACTCGGACGCTGCTGACCGTGACCGGGGCCGCGGTGGCGATGTTCGTGCTGTGTTTTGTAGTTTCCGTCCAAGAAGGATTACAGCGTTTGACGACGGGAGTGGATTCCGATCGGAGCTTGATTGTCTTTCAGGAAAATCGATTCTGTCCCACGTCCAGTCGATTGCCGGAAGACTATGCCGAGAAGATAAAAAAACTCGCTGGTGTTCGCGAGGTCATGCCGATCCAGGTGTGGACGAACAATTGTCGGGCGAGTCTGGACATCGTGGTCTTCAACGGTGCTGATCCGCGACAGATTCAAGCCACTCGACCGCTCACCCTGAGCAGTGGCAGTTGGCCTGCGTTCGCGGGACGGCGCGATGCGGCGATTGTTGGCCGCAATGTTGCTCAACGACGCGGTTTGAAAGTTGGCGATCAGTTTTCGATCGGCGAGCTGTCGGTTCAAGTGGTTGGAGTCTTCGCGTCGACGGTGCCGTCCGAAGAGAATTTGATTTACACCAGTTTGGTTTTTTTACAAAATACACCCGGAATGAATGCAGTTGGGTTGGTAACCCAACACGAGGTTTTGTTGACTGCGGATGCCGACCCAGATCGAGTCGCAGCCGCCATCGACGAACAACTGCGGGCCGGTTCGGTTGCCACGAAAACGCGACGCAAAGGGGCGTTCCAGACCAGCACGTTGTCGGATTTAGTGGACTTGATTGGGTTTGCGCATTGGCTGGGGTACGCTTGTGTCGGATTGGTGCTGTCGTTGGTGGCGACGACGACGTTGATGTCGGTCCAGGACCGGATCAAAGAGTATGCGGTATTGCAAACGATCGGCGTGCGACCGGGGCAGGCGATGCGGTTGGTGTTGGCGGAAAGCACAATACTTTGTCTGTTGGGGGGCTTGATTGGCACCAGCCTCGCGCTCCTCGTGTTGACACTGGGTGGATTTGCGATCGGTGCCGAGGGAGTCACAATTGCGTTTCGACCATCGTGGGGGCTGGCGTTGACAGGCGCAGCAGTTTCCCTGATCGTAGGTTTCGTAGCCGGAATTGCCCCTGCCCTCCAAGCCGCCACGGTGCCAATCGTCAAAGCGCTGCGTGAGACGTGATAGAGCGGTATACGTATCTATTTCTGGACGATGCGACTGACTGTTGCTCAATCCTTTCGGTAAACCCTCGGGCGGCGGACAAACATTGCTGCCAAGAGGCCAATCGCCATCAGCCCGGTTGTCGCGGGTTCCGGGATGGCAATGGTGAAGTTGGACAACCGGGCTAAACTACCAGAGCCGGTCGTTACATAGTTGACCGTGAAGAAACCCTCGCCCCCAGCCGTCAACAGTGTCCCGCCGTTGGCGACGTTGGCAAAAGTCCCGAACGAAGTCGGCCCGCCCGTGGCATTACTCGCCGTCAGGAACTGGAATAAATCGGAGTTTACCGGCACGTAACCCCCTAACAAACTGATATTCAGATTCCCGTCGAGGCTGGCCAGTCCGTTGATCGACAGCGTGTCAAAGAGCGCGCTGGAAGCCAGTTCAATCTCCAGTGCGCTCGACGCACTGAAATCAACGAGGCCGGTCCCGCCGAGATCGATGGCCAGTGCACCGGCGGAATTTCCGGGCGCGATCAAGCCGTCGTTGGTGAGCAAGGAGGTCACCTCCAGCTCGCCACTGCCCCGGATTGATCCCAGCGCGTTGTTGATCAAGGCTGCATTGACATCGATCAGACTGTTAGCGCCGTTGGTCGTCATCACGCCATCGTTCGAAAAAGAATCCGTGATTAGCAGGGTGCCGCCGTTGCTGGCTCGCAACGTGCCTTGATTGACCAACTGGCTGTTCACCCGATGATCCAGAGTCAGGACACCACCGGCCACATTGGCATCAATCATACCGGAAGCCTGGTTGATGATTCCAAGCTGGTTTTGCCCGAAAGCGCCATGGCCCTGAATCGTTTGATTGGCAAGCGTCAAGACCGGAAGGTTTTGCGATCTGCCGATGGCGGCGCCCGTGCCACCAAGGGTGATGGAACCACCCCCCGTGAGAGTCGTATCGCCTTGAATCGAAACGAGGGTGGCCACGCCTGGGTTGACGAAGATGTTCCCCGTGTTGTTAATCGATCCGGACAGTCCCAGAGTAGTGGTGCCAGTGTCAACGATCATGTTTCCGTTGATGGTCAGGTCTTTAAACGACGTGTTGATATTACCCTTTGCTCTCAGAACGCCTGTTCCCTGCGACTCGACGACCCCTCCGGACACAAACTCTCCGAATTCCCCGGTAAGTAAACCAAAGCGAACTTCCGATCCGGCCTGCGCGCGAATCACGCCACCGACGTTGTTGAATCCGCCGCCGCCAAACCCGGAGAGTTCCAGAATTCCACCTCCCGAGGCCCGCATTATGCCCTGATTGACCATCCCGGTGGTGGTACCTGGATCGACCACCAACACATTGCCGCTGGAATTGGCATCGATCAAACCTCCGGCCTGATTGACGATTCCAATATTGTTACCGCCCAATTGGCCGAGGCCGTCGATCGATTGATTGGCGATCGTCAGGACCTTGAGGCCACCACCATCCGCCATCGTGTAGATGCCGTTATTGATTCCACTGAGCGTGACAGTTCCACCCCCCGTCAATGTCGTATTGCCACGAACGTAGATGATTGAGGTATCGCCAGCGATCCCATCGCCAACGAGAATGTTACCGCTGTTGGTATGCGTTCCAGACAGTTGGAAAAGCGCGCCGGTTGTTGGACTGCCGCCATTTCGCAGATGGATCAGGCCGTTGTTGGTCAGGCCGCCAGTGCTTTGTAATGAGAAACCGCTGACGCCAAATCCGCCAAAATAATTGAGCTGATCCCCGGCGTCGAGCGTCAGGCTGGTGATCGAGATATTGCCGTTGGCAGTCACGACGACGTTAGACGCGTTGCTGTTGATGAACACATTGCTGCCGGAACTGGGGACAAAGCCCGTGCTCCAGTTCGACGCGTCGTTCCAGAAGCCATTGCCTCCAGTCCAGGTCGGCTGAGCCGATACCGGGCTGTAACTTATCAAGATCCCAGCCAGCAACCCGAAAAAGACCGTTAAGCGATATGGCATTTGAACTAGCATTTTTCTACCCAAAGATGTGAATTATGGAAGTGATCTTAGAGCCTCTCCCAATCCACTGAGACTCACCCCCGGAGCGTTAGCGAGGGACGAGGATTGGGTCAGGCTCTGAGTGAGGTGAATCTAAGGAAGCAATTTTTTTGAAGGGATTGCCGCCAAATCCCATAGACGCCGTCTGACTCCAAAAATATCAACGATTACTCTCGCTGGAACGGGCTTGGAAATCCGTCGACGTGTTTTCTCGCTTTACGAGAATCTCTATCGCTATTAGTTAGCCGAAGATTAGTTCTCTCCACCAAAGACCAGAAAATGAAGATTTTTTTTGGAACGCTTGTTTTCATCCATTTTAGAAAGTTTGGCAGTCTGGATTTACCGCTGACTCAATCAACAATTTGATTGCCAGCGCGAATTTGGTTGGTTATCCTTACAAACATGGTTATAAACCCGTAGGTTAAAATGAGTCATCCACATCCCCGCGCACCGCTTACTTCGGCCAGTTTACTGCTGCGGATTCGCGACCAGGCCGATAGTGAAGCTTGGCGAGAATTCGAATCGGTTTACGGACCGTTTCTCCGCGCTTGGTGTCGTCGAAAAGGCGTCAACGATTTCAATGCCGACGATATTGTGCAAGAAGTTTTCGCAATCGTCGCTCGTACAATCGACCGCTTCGACTACCAGCGCGAAAAAGGCGGCTTTCGTGCTTGGCTGGCAACAGTCGCCGCCCGAGAACTTCGGCGGAACGCGCTCGGAAGGGCAACCCGAGTTGAATCGGTGTCGACCAGTGCTCCGGCTTGGCAAGAAGACCTTGTAGATCCCGACTCGGACTGGCTCGAACTCTTTTCGATGCATGTCTTGGAAGCAGCCTGTAACCGGGTGCGACCATTGTTCAACTCTCAAACTTGGCAATGCTTCGAGGCGACTTGGCTGGCGAACCGCGAAGCCGGCGAGGTGGCGGCATCGCTCGGCGTTCCAGTCCATTCGGTCTATGTTAATAAATCGCGAGTCCTCAAACGATTGGAGTTGGAAGTTCGCTTGCTGGCCGACGATCTGCCACTACTAGGCGAGGCGTCACGCCGGCACGCGGAAGCATCGCTGATCGCCAGTCCCGCCGCTACGAACACAGCATGAACGGTTCTGCCGACCAGGGTTGTCCAAGCGACGACGAGTTGCGGGGGTTGTTAGGCGGTATCGATTCGCAAACGAGCCTGACCAATACCAAACTGGCCGATCATGTCGACCGTTGCCCGCTCTGCCAGAAGTCCCTCGAACGGCTGACCAATTCCGGCGAACTCAGTTCATGGCGGCAGGCTGCGCAACTTAACTGGTCGGGTGCCCAATTGCTCGATCCGCCGCATCGACCCGCCGATCTGGGAACGGCCGGTGAGTTTGCGATCGAAGCTTTGATCGGATCGGGCGGCATGGGCGCCGTGTTCCGGGGGCGCGATGATCGATTGCGGCGAACCGTCGCCGTGAAGGTTTTACGCGGCGCGATTGGCGATCACGCCGAAGCTCGATTTCTGCGTGAGTCGCAAGCGGCAGCGGGGCTGAACCACGACCACCTCGTGCCGGTTCATGCCGTCGGCAGGACCAAACGCGGAACGCCGTTCCTCGTGATGCCACTGATCGAAGGCGAATCGCTACGGGAACGGATTGGTAGCGGTCCGGTCGAAGTCCACCAGGCGACCGAATGGACGCGCCAGATAGCCGATGGGCTGAGCGCCATTCATGCCGCCGGACTGGTTCACCGCGACGTGAAACCGGCTAACATCCTGATCGACCGAAGCGACCAACGGGCACGACTGACCGATTTCGGCCTGGTCCGCGGTGCCGAAGGCCAGACATTGACCCAGGCCGATGTGCTGTGCGGAACGCCCGAATACATGTCGCCTGAACGAATGGAAGACCCTCATTCGATCGACCCGCGCGGCGATGTCTATAGCCTCGGCATTACACTTTACGAATTGCTGACCGGCGTGGCACCATTTCGCGGCCGCCCGCTGGATGTTCTGGAACTGCATCGAACCGTCGATCCCGTGGCGCCCGCGCGACTAAACCGCGACGTACCGCGCGATCTGGAAACGGTCTGTCTCAAGGCACTGGCGAAAAATCCCGAGCGGCGCTATCAGTCGGCAATTGCCTTGCGTGATGACCTGGACCGGCATCAGCGCGGGCTCCCCGTACTGGCTCGGCCCATAAGTTCCGTTGCGCGGGTCGCGATGTGGTGTGGCCGCAACCGGAGCCTCGCGACTGCCATCGGGCTGCTGATGTTCAGTCTTGTCGGCGGGCTGGTCGCTACGTCGACACTTTGGTTGAGCAGCGCCCGCCATGCGCGCGACGCGTTGAAGTTGGCGGGTGACCTCGAGTCCAGCCGCGACCGTATTCGCGAATCGGTTCAGCGTTTCCAGCGCCGCGTGTTCTCCGGTGAGTCGCTGCACTGGCAGATGAGCAGCCAATTCCGCGCCGATATGTTTACCGACTTGATCGGCTTTCTCGATGAGTTCGCGCAACAAGAATCCCTGTTATCAGCCAGCGCAAACGCTTCGTTCTCAGCGCAACGGTTGGGTGACGACCTGACTACCAGCTACCTCGAAATCGCGGAAACGGCCTCCTCGGTCGGTCAGTGGCAGGAATCCGCTCAAGCAGCCGAACGGGCTCTCGCACGGTTGCGTCGCCGAACGGAAAACGAACCGGCCGCATCGGCCGCCGTCCTGGCTGACCAGTCCCGCGCAGCGCGGCTGCTTTGGATCGCATTGCCGAAAACGGAAGCTGGCCGCGACGATCCGCAGTTGAGCCAACTGATCGAAGCTTCGTGCGCGGATGCTGCTCGGGCGGTCGGACTCGAGCCGGCCAGCACTCAGTGGTGGCTGGAGTCGATGCGAGCCAGAACCGCCGCGCTGGATTCCGGTTCGTACTCGCATGAAACGGACGAATCAAGGAAACAACTGCTGCGCGAGGTCTATCGGAACTTAAGTGAGCGGGAACTTTCATTGGATGACTATCAGCCATACTGTGAACGAGCGAGGCTGGCTGTGCAGGCGGGCCGCTTGCTGCTCGAGTTGGAAGACGCGTCGCGAGTGCCGGAGCTGGTCGCGGAACTGGATGTCCATGTGAGTGAGTATCGCGAGAACTTGCGGAATCAGGAGCTGACTGTGCTAGAGTCCGACCGCTTGCGGGCACAGCTGCGTTTGAGTGAAGCCGAATGGCGGTATCGCGCAGGCCAACCCATCGAAGCGCTGGCCGTCATCGAGCTGGCTGCGGCCAGCCAGCAAGAAGCTGTCGACCGACATCCACAGAATCGCATCTGGCGCGCGGAACTGGCTGCGCTGCATGCGCTGACTGCCGATTGGTTGCTGGAACAGAAAGATCTGCCTGCCGCGCGGAGCCAAATCAACCGCGCGATCGTACTGTTTGTCGACCTGCTCGAAACCGACGCGGCGGATGTGCCAGTTCGACTGCGGGTGATCGACGAGTTGATCCGTTTTGGCGAAGTCAGTGCGCGGATGGATGATCGGGATGGGGCCTGGCGCGGATTTTACACGGCTGCGCAAGATTGCAACCTGCTAATGAATGGCGACCCCAAACTTGGCCAGTGGGCCTTCCGAACCCGTGTTTGGGCCATCTTCGAGGGACTAAAATGGCGGGACGCTTCGGTGATGAAAGAATCGACGGAAACGAATCAAAATTACATCGACGGTGCCCTGACTATATTTGAACTTGGACATCCGGACTTCGATTTAAAATGGGCTCGCCAGGCGCTGCAGGGTGAAATCGAGTGCCAGCGGCCGGAGCCGCTGCAGACGAATCGCTAAGCGGATGAAGCAAGTGATAGGCGCAACGTTTGGCCAAAGCGTTAGCGAGTGACTCACTATGTCTCGGAAAAGGTTCACTCGCTGGCGCTGCGGGCTTGTATTAGTGCAACTTCAAGACTTTCAACTTGAGGGTGCATGGCCGACTCGATCGTGGGTCATTTGAATCGCGCGGAGTAGTCCCAAGGCTTTGTTGAGAGTCTCTTGGTATTCACTGGTCGGATTGCTGTCGGCGACGACCCCGGCACCGGCTTGAACGTAGGCCACTTGGTCTTTGATCACCATTGTGCGCAGAGCAATGCAAGTATCCATGTTATTGGAGTAATCGATATAACCCACGGCTCCCGCGTAGGGGCCGCGGCGATGCGGTTCGAGTTCATCGATGATCTCCATCGCGCGCACTTTGGGTGCTCCCGATACAGTTCCGGCGGGTAGGCTGGCCATCAGCGCATCGAAGGCATCGCAATCGTCGCGCAATTGGCCAGTGACCGTCGAAGAAATGTGCATCACATGACTGTAGCGCTCGACGACCATCACCGCTGGTAGCTTGATCGTTCCATATTGGGCAACTCGGCCGACATCGTTGCGGCCGAGGTCAACCAGCATCACATGTTCGGCTCGTTCTTTCTCGTCAGCCAGCAATTCATGTTCGAGTGCCAGATCTTCGGCCGGAGTCTTGCCGCGCGGTCGAGTCCCGGCGAGTGGTCGGACGGTCATTTCCTGATTGACGACGCGACACATGATTTCGGGTGAGCTGCCCACCAACGTGGCTTCGTCGGTACGCAAAAAAAACATGAACGGGCTGGGGTTGAGCACCCGCAAGGAGCGATAAATTTCAAACGGATCGCAATGTATCGGTAATGTCAGTCGCTGACTGAGGACGACCTGAAAAATATCTCCAGCGCGGATGTAATCGATACACTTGCCGATGGCGTTTTCAAATTCGGATTGTGTGAAATTCGATTCGTAGACCGGAGGATCACCCAGGGGAATTGCGGCGTCGACGCATGTCAAATCGTCCGTGGGTGAATTCAATTGTTTGATCAATTCATCCAGTCGTCTGGTGGCGTGATCATAAGCTTCGGCTAAGGAATTATGCCGAGCCGGCCACGCCAGCGCCAGCACCGTCAATGTTTTTGTAATGTTATCGAAGACCAACATGGAGTCATAAAAGGCAAACGACATATCGTTGAGCCCCCGATCGTCGGGAGGTGCATCCGGCAGATGTTCGACGTAACGCACGACGTCATATCCGGCGTAACCGACGGCGCCGCCGGTAAAGGGTGGCATCCCGGGCAGCTGCGCGACTGAGACGGCTTGAATTCGTTGGCGGACTTCGAGCAGTGGATTGTCCGACGTAAATGTTTCGGTCTTTTCCCGGGTGGACACCGTCACTTGCCGGCCCCGCGCGGAAACTTGCAATTGCGGATCAACGGCGAGAAAGCTATACCTGCCGACGTTCTCCCCGCCGATAACACTTTCGAACAGGCACGCCGTCTTTCGGTCGTCAATTCGACGAAAAGCCGAGACCGGGGTCAAAGAGTCGCACAGCAAGCGACGCGAGATTGGTACGGCATCGTGAGCTTGCGCGAGTTGGCAGAAGGTGGCAAAATCCGGAGAACAAGGCATGTAATGTTTCGCTGCTGAGATTGGGGTTAGGTGGTAAGGTGTCAAGCTTAACCTTGATTTCCGCAATCAACAACGGATTATTCACGTGTTGGATGCCAGCGTCACGGGAATCAAACCTTGTATCGGCATGGCTAACCAGATAAAATTCGGCGGCGCGGGGCAATCTGATTTGTGTCCTGCGCCTCAATTTCAAGTCAATCCTGACCATGAATCGGTCAGCCGAAAGATCAATCCCATGAAATGTCAAAAATGTGAAAAGCCCGCTACCTTTCACATCACGGACCTGACCGGTGATGAATTGTTGGCGTTACACCTTTGTCCGGATTGTGCGAAGCAATATTTACAGACCGAAGAGCCCGTCGTCGAAGCTCCGCTGGTAACCGGGTTGTTGCAAAAGCAATTGAAGCTCGAACAGACTGCCGAAGACTTGAAGGAGCTTGATTCCAAGGAATGTCCGGTCTGTGGCATTTCGTTTTATGAGTTTCGCCAGGCGGGCCGCTTGGGTTGTCCGCACGATTACGTCTTTTTCGGCAGTGAGCTTGAACCGCTGCTGGTAAACGTGCATGGCGACAATAAACATGTGGGTAAACACCCCAAACGCGGCGGGCACAATACCGAATCGCAAACCGAACTGATTCGGTTGCGACGGGAAATGAAGGAAGTTGTCGAAAAAGAAGACTACGAAAAAGCCACGCAGTTGCGAGACCGGATTCGCCGGATTGAAGAGGAAGGTCAACGTAGTGACTGACGACTTCGGTTTCAATGGTGAGGATGGGATGCCAACGGCGCCAGCTGCGGCCAATTCGCCCTCGGTATCGACCGCCACGGCCGCGCTGTCGTTGGCCAGCGGGATTGTCGTGAGTTGCCGCGTCGGGTTGTCCCGCAACATCGCGGAGTTCCCCTTCCTTGATGTTTGTTCGGTTGACCAACGGACAGAGATTGAATCGGCGGTACGAGCCAGTGTGCGTTGGAATAATCAAATCAAAGACCTGACCATTGTCGATTGCCAACAATTGGAATTGATGGAACACCAGTTTCTCGCCGAGCTGGAGGCCGTGGTCGGTCTGTCCGGTCGGGCTTCGTCCACGGTTGCGGCCGAACCCAGTATTTGTAACGAGTCCCTCAACAGTTGCCTGATCATCAATGAAGAGGATCACTTTCGAATTCAAGTCACCAGTCGCAATACTGAGCTGCACAGCGTATGGGACGCGGCCAATCAGCTTGATGATGAACTCGAACAGCGGCTCAATCTGGCGTTCAGCCCGCGATGGGGCTTTTTGACCGCGTGTCCCTCCAACGTCGGAACTGGATTGCGGGCCAGTGTGGTAGTGCATGTGCCGGCGTTGATGGTTTCGGGTGGAATTCACGAACTGCAACGTCGGCTAGCCCGATCGAATGTGGTCGGTCGCGAAGTATTTGGTGACCCCGCCGGCGGAGATTTTTACCGGTTCAGCAACCAAGCGACCTTGGGTTTCGACGAAGCGACTTTGGTGGAACAGGTTGCGCAAATAATTCCGCAAATTGTCGCAGCCGAAAGTGAGGCCCGCGAGAACTGGTTGACCACCGATCGCGCCGGACTCCAACGCGAAGTACAAAGTTCACTGGAGCGATTACGAGCGCTCGATCTCACCGACTCGACCGATCAGAATCGGTTCGAGCTGACGCGGCTGCTCTCGCGCGTCCGGTTGGGTCTGCAATTGGAGCTGCTGCCAACGGCTCAAACAGAATCGATCGTTTGCAAGTTTGAATTGATTCAATTGCGCGAGCGTTTGCTGACGGCCATCACCCAGGAAGATTATGGGGCTGCCTCTCGGTTCCGCGATCGAATCAAGTTTCTATCAGGAGAATCGGTATGACGATTGAAGAGCTGGCTAATCGCTGTGGCGAATGGCTGCGAGGCTGCGGCCCGGAGTCGGATATTGTGATGAGCAGTCGCATTCGGCTGGCGCGCAATCTGGCCGATTACCCCTTTATTCGCCGTTGTACCGACATCGATCGAGCCAACATTGAATCGACGGTTCGCGAGCGATTGACGCGCGACGAACGGTTCAACAACCTGACTTTTATTAATGTCGCGAGCCTCGAAACCGTGGATCGACAGTTTTTGGTCGAACGTCAACTGATCTCGCGAGAACTGGCTAATGCCGATGGTGCGCGCGCTGTGGCCATCGACGAACAAGAGCGATTGAGCCTGATGGTCAATGAAGAAGACCACTTGCGTATTCAAGTGATGAAGTCGGGACTGGATTTGAATGCGGCCTGGGAACAGATAAACGAGTTGGATGATTTGATCGAAAGTCGTGTGAACTATGCATTCCATCCACAGTATGGTTACCTGACGGGCTGCCCCACCAATGTCGGGACGGGGATGCGGGTCAGTGTGATGGTTCACCTTCCGGCGCTGGTTATTACCCAACAAATCGATAAAGTTTTTCGCTCGCTGCAGAGAATTAATTTGGTCGTTCGCGGGTTGTATGGAGAAGGGACTCAAGCCATGGGCGATTTCTACCAAGTCAGTAACCAGATTACATTGGGAAAAACCGAAGAAGACCTGTTGGCACAGGTCGGCGATGTGGTGCCTGTGATTATTGATTACGAGCGAAAAGCCCGTGATTTTTTGGTCGCGGAAAAACAGAACGAGTTGTTCGACAAGGTCAGTCGAGCGTATGGCACATTGCAAACGGCGCAACAGATCAGCAGCGAAGAAACCATGTATTTACTGTCGCAGGTTAGAATGGGAATCAACTTGGGTCTCATTGGGGACTTGGGAATTCCCCAAATCAATCAATTGTTTATCCGCACGCAGCCGGCCCATTTGCAAAAAATTCGCCAAACTAATTTGAGTACCGATCAGCGGAATATCGAGCGAGCCAATTATTTGCATTCCCAACTAAAACTACCCGGCAGCCGCGACGCAGAAGTGAATTAGGATCTAACCACAGTCGCCAGACTCTGGATTTCAATCTATCCTATTGGTCACGCCAGGTTGGCGTAGCGGACTTGAATCAAAACCTCGTTCGCGCCCCCACGAAATCCAATCCCGCTTTATCCATCCATCCAACTCAATCGCCATGTCGTCCATCGCCATCGAACTTTCATCTGCAGTGCAGTCCGCGCGGCAACAGCTTGATGCCCATACCGTGGAGATTATGCAGCGTCATTTTCATCATTCCACTGGTTGTCCGTTCTGGTTGAACCAAAAGAAAGAATTGAAATTTGATCCCTTGACCGAGATCAAGTGTTACGAAGATCTGAAAAAGTTTCCGTTGTTTGAAGATGAGTGGCTGCGCGGTGGTCCGGTCGAACGTTGGCGGATGAAGGACATGGCCGACCGGCCGACTTACGTTTTCGAAACGGGCGGTACGACGGGTATACCGAAATCGCGCGTGGTCGTGGACGATTTTCGAATTGACTACGAGGTTTTCAGCACGACCTTGCCCGATCAGTATTTTCCACGCGGTGCGAATTGGTTGATGTTAGGCCCATCGGGTCCGCGACGCTTGCGATTGGCGGTCGAACATTTAGCTCAGTTTCGCGCGGGCATTTGTTTCTGCATCGATCTCGACCCGCGTTGGGTTGTAAAGTTGATCAAAAAAGGTTGGCTCGAGCATCTCGAAGCCTACAAGAACCATTGCGTGGAGCAGGCGATTACCATTCTCACCGCGAACCACAACATCAAGTGTATGTTTGGCACTCCGAAGCTGATCGAATCGTTGTGCCTTGGATTGGAAGCTCGCGGAACGACATTGGCGGAAACCGGCATCACCGGAATTTTTTCCGGGGGAACGGAATTCACGCCGCAATGGACGCGCTATTGTGTGGAAGAATTATTTGGCGGTCCTCCCGAGCAGAGCGGCATTTACATGACGCCGACCTACGGCAATACCTTGATGGGGTTGGCGTGCAGTAAGCCCGTGACCGCATCAGATAAGTACAAGATCTCCTATTATGCGCCCCAGCCACGTGCGGTAACGGAAGTGGTCAGCTTTGATGACCCGAAAGTTCTGGTTGGTTATGGGGAAACGGGACGAGTCAAGTTAACGACATTGACCCATGAGTTCTTCGTGCCGGGTTTCCTTGAGCGCGATGAAGGCGAACGCGAAATGCCGTTTGAAAAATATCCCTGGGATGGTGTCAGTGGCGTGCGACCGTTTCATGAAACTGCTGCCTCCACCACGGTGGGCGTTTACTAACGGCTTTCTTGCGGCAGTCAAGTTTTTGCTTCGCCGAAAAACTTGAGTTTCGTTCTCTGTTTTCAATTATCCTCGCCCCCATTTGTCTGGAGTACATTACGCTGTGTTAGACATCCCTGTCATTCGTTGGGGACAACCCTATGAATCGCTCGAAAAAACCGCAGTGGTTCACTTTAATACCGGCCAGCCCATCGCGACGGTCAGTTCGGCCAATGGCGGATTGGTTTCACGGGATATGCGCAACGCAAGCAAGGCCCGCCGAATCCTGCAGGAATTTTCCTGTGCAGATTTGATCGCGAAACTGGGCCGCGCAGCGGATCTGTTCGAAACGGAGACTTTGCCGCTGGGAAATGGAACCCAAACGCCGGACGAGTTTGTGCATCACCAATCCGCCTCCACGGGGCTGCCGGAACACATGTGTCGGTCGAACATGCAAAAGAATTGTTTTGTGATGCGAAACATGACTCAGATTCTGGATTGTCTGACCCGCGGATTGCCGTTGGATATTTTGACTCGCGGCTATGGCGTGGAAGCGCGGGGAGTAACGGTCAGCTATCAAGCCCAATCGCCCGTTCTCGGCGCCGTGTTGCCCTCGAACTCGCCTGGTGTGCATACGTTGTGGTTGCCCGTGGTGGCGCTGCAGATGGGGCTGGTTTTGAAGCCCGGTTCCTCCGAGCCATGGACCGCGTACCGCGTCGCCTCGGCGTTTGCCCAAGCCGGGATTCCACCGGAAGTTATTTCGCTCTACCCGGGAGGGCATGATGTGGGTGCCGCAATTTTGTCGAGTTGCCCGCGGAGCATGATTTTCGGCAGCCAGAAAACGATTGATCAATATGCCGGCAATCCCAAGGTTCAAGTTCACGGGCCCGGTTTTTCCAAAATCTTTTTGGGTGATGATTGCGTGGATAATTGGGAACAGTATCTCGATATCATGGTCGAAAGCGTCTACGTTAATGGTGGTCGCAGCTGTATCAATTGCTCGGCAATCTATGCATCGCGTCACACGCGGGAGATTGCGGCCGCGATTGCGAGCCGATTGGGACCCGTGGAGGTGTTGCCTCCGGAGCATCCCGAGTCCGGTCTGGCTGCGTTCACCACGGAAGGACTGGGACAGGCTGTTTATCAAATGGTGCAACAAGATTTGAAAGCCGAGGGAGTAACTGATTGCACGGCGCAGTACGGTTCGCGACTGGTGGAACAAGAACGCTGTTCCTACTTGCGACCGATTGTGGCCCACGCTGCCAACTCCAACTGCGAAATAGCCAAAAAAGAATTCATGTTTCCATTTGTGACGGTCGTGGAGTGTCCGCAGGAAAAAATGATTTCCTCGGCCGGCTACACTTTGGTTGGAACCGCGATTACTGAAGACTTGAACTGGATCAACGCCTTGACCGATGCGACGAATATCGACCGGTTGAATATTGGTCCGATAGCCACGAATCGACTCAATTGGTTGCAACCGCATGAGGGAAATTTGATTGATTTTCTTTTCCGCTCCCGCGCCTACCAGATCGCGTAACCCCAGGTTGGGAACATCACACCCCATGCAGCCTTTTGATTTTAGTTTGAAAACCCGCTTGATCTTCGGTGAGGATTCAATCGATCGGTTGGGCCAGTTGGCGACCGAGCTCAATTGCTGCCGTGCGTTGGTGATTTCTGACCCGGGTATTGTGGCAGCGGGGCATGTGGGCCGCGGGATCGCGGCGCTTACAACCGCGGGAATTGAGACGGAATTGTTCGCCGGGGCACACGAAAATCCGACGACGGATGATATTGAAAATGGATTGTCCATTGCCAAACTGTTTCAACCCGATTTGTTGATCGGATTGGGCGGGGGAAGTTCGTTGGACTGCGCCAAGGGCATCAACTTCGTATACACCGGCGGCGGTACGATGCACGATTACCACGGCGTAGGCAAAGCGACCGCGCCGATGTTGCCGATGATTGCCGTTCCAACCACGGCGGGTACCGGCAGTGAAATGCAGTCATTTGCGTTGATCTCCGACGCCAAAACACATATCAAGATGGCTTGCGGTGACAAGAAAGCGACCTGTCGAATTGCGATCCTCGATCCGAAACTGACGTTGACTCAACCGACGATGGTGACGGCTCTGACCGGCATCGACGCGATTTCACATGCCCTTGAAACGTATGTGACCACTCGGCGAAATCCAATTTCATTAATGTATTCGCGCGAGTCGTGGAGATTGTTGGCGGCCAGTTTTCGCCGCGTGTTGCTTGATCCGACGGACCTTCAAGCCAGGGCGTCGATGCAATTGGGTGCAGCCTATGCGGGTCTGGCGATTGAAAATTCGATGCTGGGAGCCAGTCATGCCCTGGCCAATCCGTTGACCGCGACGTTTGGAACGCCGCACGGACAAGCGGTGGGGATGATGTTGCCACATGTGATTCGATTCAATGGTGCCGTGCATGATCGCTGGTACCAGGAATTGCTGGAGGTCAGTGAAAATTCGCACGTTGATTCGCTTCCGGGTGCGGGTGCTCGCCGGCTAGCCGATTTTGTCACGGAGTTGATTGTTGCGGCGGGGTTAAAGGTTAAACTAAGTCAAATCGGCGTTGAACGTAATCGGTTTCCTGAGTTAGTGTCGGCTGCCGCTCAACAATGGACGGGTTCTTTCAATCCGCGCGTGGTCGATGCCCAATCGTTGATGGCGCTCTACCAAGAGGCGTATTAATTGCTTATTTCGAAAAAAAGGAGCCCTATGCAAGGCTTGACCAAAGTCGCGATTGTTCGTTCCTGTTTAAGTTTGTGCCTGAGTCTGTATTGCGCGACTGTGGTTGCCGTGCAGACCAAATCACAACCCAGCGATGACTGGCCACTCTTTCGAGGAAACACTCAATCGACCGGCGTCGCGAAATCCAAATTGCCAATGGACCTCACCAACCTGGATGTGTTGTGGGAATTCAAAGTTCCCAAAGGAGCCTTCGAGGGGACTGCGGCGATCGTCACCGACCCGACTGATCCAGCCAAGCAAGTGGTTTACATTGGCGATCTGGACGGAAAACTGTTTGCGATCGACTTGGCAACGGGCGCAAAAATCTGGGAGTTCGCCAGCGAAATTGGATTTGTGACGGCGCCTGCCGTTCGGGATGGTTCCATTTACATTGGTGATATCGACGGCGTGTTTTATTGTTTGAATTCAGCGGGCAAAAAGGTCTGGAGTTTTTCAGCCGAAGCCGAGATTAATTCGAGCGCCAATTTCCACGGCGATAACGTGCTCGTTGGATCACAGGACTCGCGACTGTATGCGATCAATTTAAAGACCGGCGCTCCCGTTTGGAAATATGAATCGCCGGACCAAATTCGTTGTTCCGTCACGGTTGCGGAAGACCGCGCTTTCGTGGCAGGCTGCGATGGTTATTTTCATATTATTGAACTCAATTCCGGCACGGAGGTCGGTAAAACCGATATTCGTTCTCCCACCGGCGCAACGCCGGCAGCTCTGCGGGAACTGGTTTTTTTCGGCAATGAGCAAGGTGATTTTTTTGCAATCGATTCGAAGACGATCGAAACCAAATGGGTTTTTGCGGAACCCCAATCGGGAAATTCGATCCGTTGCTCGGCCGCCGTCAATGAACAACATGTGGTCTTTGGGGGACGGAATCGAGTCGTCTATTCATTGGACCCCCAAACAGGAGCGGTCCAATGGAAAGTAACGCTGAAAGCGAAAATCGATGCGTCGCCAGTAATCGTTGGCGAGCGTGTGTTTGTCGCCTCGACCGACGGGAGATTACTGGCTTTGTCGCTAAAAGACGGCGCAATTGAGTGGGAAAAACAGTTCCAGGGTGGGATCACCAGTTCCCCGGCCGTCGCCTTCGGCAAACTTGTGATTGCGACCGACCGTGGTGTGGTTTATTGTTTAGGCGAGAAGCCGCCGGTTCCAACGGGCAAATGATGCAATGGAATTTATTGACCGCGATGGCGGGTGAACACTGAACACTGACCACTGAAAACTGAAAACTGTTCTTATGACTGAGTCTACTAAAACTGAAGTCGGTAGTTATTTCGTTTCGAACTACCCACCGTTTTCGCAATGGACCGAATCTCAATTGCCGGAAATCGAAGCAGTGCTGTCTCAGCCACCGGTGGCCGGCACCCCGCTAGGATTGTATTTGCACATTCCTTTCTGTCGCAAGCGATGCAAATTTTGTTACTTCAAAGTCTTTACTGATCAAAATGCGAAAGAGATTGAGTCCTACGTGGCGGCGTTGTGTCGTGAGATCGAATTGGTTTCACAATTGCCGGTGATGGGTGCGCGTCCATTTCGATTTGTTTACTTTGGGGGAGGGACTCCTTCGTTCCTCAGTTCGCGTCAACTCACGTCACTGGTCGACCGCTTGCGCGCCAACATCAATTGGGATCAGGCCGAAGAGGTCACGTTTGAATGTGAGCCCGGTACCTTGCAGGAAAACAAGATCAAGACTTTGAAGGAATTGGGCGTTACACGATTGAGTTTGGGGGTTGAGAATTTCACGGACTCGGTGCTGGAAGAGAATGGCCGCGCGCATTTATCGCAGGAAGTTTACAAAGCCTGGGATTGGATCCAAGCCGCAGATTTTCCCAATGTCAATATCGACTTGATTTCCGGCATGGTTGGTGAGACGTGGGATAACTGGAAATACAATATTCGCGAAGTGATCAAATTATCCCCCGAGAGCGTGACGATCTATCAAATGGAGTTGCCATTTAACACGGTCTATTCCCAGGATATTCTCGGCAACAAGATTGAAACGCCGGTCGCCGATTGGGAATCAAAACGAGAGTGGTTGAACTACGCTTTCGACGAATTGGTGGCGGCCGGCTATAAGATCAGCAGTGCCTATACGGTGGTAAAAAATAACAACAAGGTCAATTTCAGTTACCGTGATAATTTATGGCATGGGTCGGATTTGTTGGCCACAGGGATAGCCAGTTTTGGTCACATTTCCGGCGTGCACTATCAAAACAAAGCCGACATGAAACAGTATCAAGCCGATTTGATGGAGCAGGGAAAATTGCCCCTGGGCCGAGCACTTCGACCCACCCCCCATCAGCTGTTGGTGCGCGAAATGATCTTGTTGTTGAAACGCGGTTTTCTCGAGGTGGATTATTTCCGGGAAAAGTACCAGGTGGATATTACGGAGCATTGGGCCAACGAATTCGGGCAACATCAAGCCGATGGGATGCTGACGATTTCGCCGTCCCGAATCGAGTTGACGCGAAAAGGGTTCTTGCACGCTGACGCATTGTTGCCTCCCTTTTTTGAGACCGCACATCAAGGCGTCCGGTATACCTGACGTATTCTCGATTGTTATTGGTAATCCGTATCAAACATACAGGTTTAGTAACTATGAGCATCGATCTTTTTTGTGGCTGCGGTAAGCAACTGGCCATTGCCGGCACTTATGCGGGCAAACGAATCAAGTGCCCCAATTGCTCACAGATCCTGGAGGTTCCTTTATCAGCAGAAGTTTTCGAGACGGCGCCGGTTGGATCTCCCCCGACAAAAACCAATCGCCGTTGCCATGAATTGGACTTCCAGATTGTTGGCGACGATATGCAAATGGTGATCATCGAATTGGATCCGGGAGAGACTGTGATCGCCGAAGCGGGAGCGATGACTTATATGGAGGAGGGAATTCAATTCGAAACCAAGATGGGTGACGGCTCCGAACCAGAGCAGGGATTTTTTGGGAAAATGTTGAGCGCTGGGAAACGAGTCATGACGGGCGAATCGATCTTCATGACGCATTTCACCCATCGCGGGACGGGCAAGAGTCATGTGGCATTTGCCGCACCCTATCCCGGAAAGATTATTCCTATCGATTTGTCGACCATCCCAGGTAATGATTTGATTTGTCAGAAGGATGCTTTTTTGTGCGCGGCTTTGGGCACGAAAGTTACGATTACATTCAATAAGAAAATTGGCGTGGGACTATTTGGTGGCGAGGGGTTCATCCTCCAGAAATTGGTCGGCGATGGCCTGGCTTGTATCCACGCTGGCGGAACGATCATTGAACGGGAGTTGCGCGGTGAGACGTTACGGGTCGATACCGGATGTTTGGTGGCGTTTGAGCCGCATATTGAATACAACATTGAACGGGCCGGAAACCTCAAGAGTATGTTTTTTGGCGGCGAAGGGTTGTTTTTGGCGACACTATCGGGGACTGGTCGCGTGTGGTTGCAAAGTCTGCCGATGCGCCGATTGGCCCAACGCATTGTTGGCAATGCGAATTCCCGTGGCAAAGACGAAGGATCCGTCCTGGGGGGTATCGGAAACATGTTCGACGGAAACTAGCCCACCATTGGCTGGGACTGGTGGTTCCGGTCCGGAATGCGGTATACTTTTCGCATGGCAGTGTCGGCAGGAAAACAACACGGGGTTCATTATACTCCGGTCAAATTAGCTTGTTTTCTCGCCGGTCAAATCGGGTTGCAGGTCAAGTCGATGCCGGAACTTGTTTGCTCCGCAAAAAATCCGTTGCGTATTCTGGACCCAGCCTGCGGCGACGGTGAACTGTTGATCGCGCTAATCAACGCCCTGCCCTGCCCCGCTCAACATCTGGCGGTGACTGGTTTCGAATTGGATCCGGCGGCTGCAGACAAGGCTCGCGATCGGCTTGCATTGAGTGGAGTTCAATCGATCGACATAGTTACGGCTGATTTTCTACAGCCTGAATCCGTCGAACCAGCGATGTCAGATTTCGACATCGTGATTGCGAATCCACCGTATGTGCGAACGCAAGTTCTCGGCGGGTTACAAGCTCAGGCATTAGCTCGACGGTTCGGACTGACGGGTCGCGTGGATTTGTATCAGGCGTTCTCCATCGCGATGGGGCAGATCCTCCGACCAGGCGGCGTGCTGGGGTTGTTGACCTCCAACCGTTTTCTGACAGTCAAATCTGGCGCCAAATTACGAGCGCGATTGGTTCAGGATTTCAGCATTCAGGAAATTTTTGATCTCGGTGATACCAAGCTCTTTTCGGCTGCGGTGTTGCCGGTAGTTGTAATTGCGGTAAAGCGAGGGGGAATTGCGCCAACCGATTCCGACGCAGGTTCGCAACAAGCTAACTTTCGACGGGTTTATTTGGCGGAGGGAGCGATGACAGCCGTGGAGATTTCCCGTTCGCGAGACTCAATTTTGGAGGTGTTGTCCCGCGGCGCACTTGGCGGCGCGGTCCACACTTCCGAAGGGGAGTTTATGATCGAAAGGGGACATTTACTGCAACCAGAGAACGAATCGGTTTGGTCCCTGTCCAATGGCGCGACCCGCAATTGGCTGAAGCAAGTCAACTCGCGATCCAGTGCCCGATTTGGCGAACTCGCAGAAATCAAGGTCGGGATCAAAACAACGGCGGATGCAGTTTTCATTCGAGATGACTGGGACTCACTGCCCACCGATCTACGGCCTGAACCGGAATTGCTTCGTCCTCTGTTGACTCATCATGTGGCCCGATCATGGAGCGCGGCGCCGGCAGCGACGGGAACGGAGAAAAAAGTTCTCTATCCCTATCAAACTGGCGTGCAAGGGCGAATGCCCATCGAACTCGCTGATTTTCCCGCGGCCGCCGCTTACTTGAATTTGCATTACGATCGTTTGGCGGGCCGCCAGTATGTCAGCGATGCGGGTCGGAACTGGTATGAAATCTGGGTTCCCCAACAACCGTCCAAGTGGCAATTGCCCAAAATAGTTTGGCCGGATATTTCCACGGCACCCAGATTTTTTCTGGATCACAGCGGTGCAATTGTCAACGGCGATTGTTATTGGATGAGACTACGAGAGGGAGTGGACCCGGATTGGCTGTATTTGATGCTGGCCGTGGCCAATTCCAGTATCGCCACCACGTTCTACGATACAGTGTTTCATAACAAACTTTACTCGGGGCGACGAAGATTCATGTCGCAATATGTACAGGAGTTTCCAGTGCCGGAGCTACGTTCGCCGGTGGGACAGAGTATTGTTCGACTCGTACAACAATTGGTGCAACACTCGACAAAGGCCAAACTGGAAAAGCTGGAGTCCCTCGTGCGGACCAGTTTCGGATTGGATTGAGCGCGCGACGCTATTCCTGTTTCTCCCAAAGGGATTTGGGCAAGCGGATTTGATTCTTCGTCTTGTTGATATTGCAGCCGATTTTCGTGATCGACCAACTTACGGGACTATTTGTCGGGACTATTTGTCGACCATGTAGCCAAACACTTCATAGGCATTGGCCAGCAAGTCTTTGATTTCTTCCGGCTTGACGCGTTTGCCGGTCCGGTAAAAAAACATCATTGCAGGTTGGGTTTCGACCGAGATGCCTGGTCTTGTTTCGAAGAACTCCAAGAGCTTGGGTTGCATGAATTGTCGGAGGGCATTTTCGTCCGACCCTTGCAACACAAACTGCTTGGAAAACGTCGGATGACTTTCAAAGTCAACGTCTTGAAATCCTAGTGCTCCACCGATTTTATCCAAAAAATTCTCGGGCCGCATGGTGAAATCGGGACAGCGCAATTCACTGGACTGCAGCGAGGCGACCGACATGCGATGGGTATGAGTTTGTTTGCCGCTGCCGGTAGTGTACTGATAATCAAAAATCGCAATTTGCACTTCACCGGAGTCGCCTTGAATCAAGTTGCTCATGGTTTTGCCGCGGCCCTGGTTGAACAGTCGAAAACCACTCAATCGGTGCATCAGATTGTCATCGCCCGTGGGAAAAAAAGTGAGCCCCAGTTCGGTAGCAATTTGTGCCAATGATTCGCGCCGTTTTTTTTCGAGTTGAATCGAGTAATAAATTCCGCCGGCAACCAACAGGAGAATTGCGATGGCGAAAGCGATTGTAAGAAGGACTGGCATGGGCAAAACCTGTTTCGTCACAAAAAGTTAATTAAGCATCGAGCGGATAACAAAAGTCTCAGTCGTAACGCGGGATGGGCTGCCAGACTGCCTCGGCAAGATTGACAGACTGGAAGCCCAACCCACTGTTCGTGCGATCGTTGCTAACCACATAATCGCCAAACGAACGTTGAATTATAGCGGAATCAATTGACGATGCGAATGTAACGACGTTGTCGCTGGGGTGGCTATGGATTTTCAACAATCAGGCCAGCCTCTCGCAGCGCCGACCGGAGTTCTTGCACTAACGCCGGGTCCAAGTACCGATACTCGTCCGGAATGTTCAGCACCTGAATTGGCAGGAATCGTGATTCCTGGGGGAAGCGGGAGAGCACAAACTGACGATGCTTGTGTTCCATTGCGAAAACCTGGTCGGCCCATTGGAGGTCAGCGGCTGACAAGGTTCGTTTTGCTTTTGAGCTGGTGCCGCGCGAACGTGGAATCACGATCCGATGGCGCTCAAACATTTTTTCGGCGGTGGGACTACGCCAACGATTCATCGTGCAAATGAATAGGACCTGGATGGGCTGGGGGGTCGACATTCATTTACCGGGCAATGAATTCCATCGGCGGAGTTGTTCGACAGTCGTTGGTGTCGGATGGTATTTCTATTGGTCCGGCCCGGCGCCGTCCAACGCGGGCGGATTGGGATCGTCGGCTCCATAGCGTCCGCGGAACTTGGCTGTCGGATACTTTTGGCGATTCTTTTCCATTTTTTGTAACAGCGTCGTAGCAATATCGAGCTCCAATTCATTCGCCAAGGCCAGCGCGTAGCAGAGTACGTCGGCCAATTCTTCACCAGCGGCCTGTTTGGCCGGTTCATCGAAACAGCGCGATTGTTCGACGGTAATCCATTGGAAGTGCTCCATTAACTCGGCCGCTTCGATCGCCAAAGCCATACTCAGGTTCTTCGGCGAATGGAATTGTTGCCAGTCCCGTTCGTTGACGAATTCCCGGACGATGTCCCGGAGGTGTTGGAGACTGGTAGCGGGGTCGAGTGGATTCATCTTGCTTGGCGGATGGGAATGCTATCGGCTTTCAAACGAATTGTCTTGTTGGGCCATTTCGTTTTTGGGTTGCATCAAGTAGGCCATGAGGTCGGCAATTTCCGAGGGTGCCAGTTCATTCAACAATCCGGTTGGCATGGCCGAGATTTTACTGTCTTTGATTTCTTCGATGTCGTCGGCAGCGACGCGAATTCGTTTGCCATCACTACGCAAGATGACGTAACCACCATCGGCCTGCTTGATCGCCATGCCATTGAATTGATCACCATCCACCGTCACGATGACTTTCGATTGGTAACGATCCGAGATGGTGTGGGAAGGTTCCAAAGTCGCTTCGAGGACTTCTCGAACGGAAAATCGCTGGGACAGGTTGTTCAAGTCCGGTCCAACGGTTTGGCCGGCGGAACCAAGTTGATGGCAGGTCGCACATTGGGTGGCAGTGAACAAATGTTTCCCACGTTCACGGTCCCCAATGCCACTCTGTTCCAGCTGACTCAGCAGTTCATTGACGGAATACTTGCTCGATTCCTGAGGTTGTCGCAATTCAATTTTCGCTTGATCTGGCCATTTCTGCTGGAACCATTGCGACCAGTTATCCAATCGAGATTGCCAGTTGTCGTTGACATAGACCGGACTCGCTTGCGACCAGAATTCCAATAATTTCACAGCATCCATTGCTCCCGCGTTGCGCAAACGATAGCCCAATTCGATGACATCGCGATAGTGTTGAGGCTCCCGGGGGCGACGGGGAACGGAATAAAGTTTTTGTATGATCTCCCGGCCGGTTAGATCGTCGAGGATCGGCAAGCTATTGACGAGATAGGGCCAGTTATCGCCATCGGGTTGTTGTGCCAGGCCAATCACAATATCGTCGCGCCGTTTTTCCTCGCGTTGCCAGAGCTGTCGCAAATATTCCATCGACGCGTTTGCGTTGTTTCGCGCGAGAATGGCAATGACGCCCAAGCGGAGTTGTTGGGAGGCGGTGTCCTGGTTTTGTTGTAATGCTTGGTCCAAGGCAATGACTTGTTGCACGGCTTCGGGACTCAGTTGTTCTGGCATTTTGTAAAACGCGGCCAGGACGGCATTCGGCCAGCGACTGCCGTTTTTCAGAATCACGTTGACTTGATCCGCTGTCATCGTTTTCGAAACATCTTCAACGGCCCGTTTCAGGTACAACGTGTAACTGCCGCCAACATGATCGGCGGTTCGGGCGGATTCAAGGCAGTCGATCACGGCCAGTCGTGAGTCGGCTGACAATTCCGCGCCAACAAACTGCAGGTTCATCGCCACATGTACACGATCCTGCAGGGGGACGTTTGGCGCCGCCAGATATTCAACAATGCGTCCTTCCAAATCGCCGATTTTCAAATAAGCCATCAATCGAGCTAACTCCTGGTTGATAATCGAGTTGCTGCACGGAAATTCATTGCCGATCCGGGCGGTCAAACCGGGCACTCGTTGAGGGTCAACTTTCCCTTGCACCAAAGCGATTTGCATTACTCGAATCAGGTCGGCAAAATCCCGGTCATTGACAAAACCGTCCATCAAATTGCTACTCTGCGCTAACACTTGATAGGCACGTTCGAGGGTGGGGTCGACCGTCATCAGGGCGATCGCTCCCTGGATAAAAATGCGTTTGTCTGTCGATTTCAATATCTCGGCAGGCCATTGTTCGGTTGGGATGCATTCCAGCAAACGTCGGGCGACCCCGGATTCGATCCGATCGAGTGACGACAGCAACGGCAACAGCGACGCCCATTCCGGTTGCTGCCCTAACCGAAGATAGGATTCACAGGTCCTGCGGCGGACTAGGGAGGATTTATCAGTGATTAAGACCGCCAATTGTGTTTCGGCATTGGGTCCCCCTTTGATGCCATACAATCGCGCCGCTTCGGCTCGAATTTCCGGCGCTGAGTCGGTCGCTAGTTTCTCCAAAAATTCATCGGACGGGGCTGGTCCATACAGGACCAACAATTGCATTGCGCGCAGGCGGAACTTGCTGGGGTTGCGCGTTTCTATCGCCACACCTTCCAATCCGGGGCCCCATTGATTGCCAATGGCGTTTTTTAGTTCCGCGATACTCTGTCGCGCCCAAGCGGAACTGGGTTGTGGATGACGAATGACCCGCGCCAAGTCCGATTCATATTCCAGCATGTTGTCGGGAACCACGCCGTTCCAGACGACACGATAGACTCCCCCAGATGTTCCCCGTCCACCTGTACAAAAGTACATAGCACCATCTTCAGCAATCGTCAAGTCGCAAACATTGAGGGGTTTGCCGGAAAGGAAAACCTCGGCTTTGGCCACATAACCGGCACCGTCACTTTGTTTTCGCAACGCGAGAATTCGGCCTTCCGACCAATCTGCCAAAAACAGAGTTTCCTGGTAACGGACGGGAAACTGCAAATGTTGATACAGCATAGCCCCGGTGGGCGAACCTCGGCCGGTTTCGCAAATGGCGGGTGTTTGATCGACGAAGTGGTTGGGAAAATTTGACCATCCGCTGCGCCAGCCGATTTCGGCTCCAGCAGGTACATGGTAGACGTTGGTAGGACGATACCAGGTGGTGCCTTCATCCGATTCCATGTCACTGTCGTGGATAAACAACTCCCCGTTTTCATCAAAGACCAGGTCGTAGGCGTTGCGAATGCCACCGGCAAAGCGCTCGATTTTCGAACCGTCAATGGTCAAACGAATGATCGTTCCGCCGGGAGCTTTTACGCCGACCGCATGGCCGCCTGGATCTTCATAGCGGGGAACCAAATCGCCTTCATACCAGTGTTTGTAGGGGCTGGTGTCAGCGACTGGTTCGTTCAGCTGAGTTCCATTCCCAAGAATGACATACAGCATTCCGTCGGGACCCAGTTGGATTCCATGGGGACCATGTTCGCCAAGCTCACCGGCGAAGCTCAGAATTCGTTTCATGGACTCAATCGTTCCATCGTGGTTGGTATCCGTCAGCAAATAAAGTCCGAGTCCATCGGGTCCTTGTCCGGTCACATAGACCGACCCATTGAGTGGCAAAATACCTTGACAACTGGTGACTTCCTGACAATAAACCCGCACACGGTCGGGATGGCCGACCGGTTTGCTGGGATCAGCTATTAACAGCGGACCCCCTTCGCGAGACAACAGTAAATCGCCAAACTCATTGAATTCCAGCGCGATCAGTGATCCTGTTTCCGATGGGCTGAGCACTTCTTGAACGATGAATTCCGGATCGATGGCAAATCGTCGATCCCCCACTGATTGCGCAGCTTGGGGGGCCGTAACAGCCGAGGCGGTTTTCGATTCGGCAGGGGACTGTGCGGAAGTCGTGGCAGCGCTGTTTGTTGGAACTGCTGATGGACCGGCAATCGGCGACGTTGTCGCAATCGGATTGGAGATTGGCTCGACGGCGACCGCGTTCAACCAACTCAAATCGTTGAGCGAACCTTTTTGCCACCCGTCAACACTGTTGATATATGTTTTCCATGAGCTATCGGTCACTAGCACGCGCCACTTCGTTTCCCCTTTTTCCTTGATACGAAGTTTCGCGCTCAGTCCAATTTGAGCGCTGCTATCGTGATGTACTTTTGCGGCGATCAAGTTTACGCCAGGTTTGAGCATGGCGGCAACGTTCACGTTTTTCGGAGCACCAAAGGACTGCCCGCGACCCGCCAATTGTCCATTGATGTAGATTTCGTATTCGTCGCCGGCCAAGACTTCCAGTTCAGCTTTTTCCGGTCGAATGAGTGTGAATTTTTTCCGGTAATAACAATCACCCCGCGAATCGCCGACTGTCACCGCGTCCATTGTGGGCGACCAAATCCAACCGGGCTGTTGCGCATGGGTTGCCAAGTTTGGTAAACAATTGGCCAAAAATAAAACGAGAACGACAACGCATTTTTGACGGAAATCTGAAAGTAGCGGGTTTAAGGTCATTTTGCGATCGTCCCTGATCAACTCAATTCAATGAAGCACCGCCCGATTTCGTTGGCGGCTGAAAAGTCTGAATGAACGGTAGCTGTTTTCATTAAATCGGGCAACAGAAGTTTGAAAGTGGTGGCAAAAACCTCGAAATCTTCGGCCGAATCCGTTTTTGGGCGATACCGATGAAACACCTGATTCACAAACAAAGGCAGCGCATCGCGAAGAGTTTGTGGTAGACGTAAGTGGTTCATGCGGATGGAACCTACGGGTCGATTTTGGGGAATGGGCGATCAGGTTGCCAAACCAAAAATCCCTACGATGTTTTACGTCTTCGGGAACTAACATCGGCGTGGCGGCGTCTCTCAAGATTTCTAGCCGGAACAGGCGAAATTACCGTTAAATTCCGAAATTTTAGAGTGCTACGTTTGCATCCCTCGGCGGCTCTAACTAAAACATAAGATAGGAATTTAACTCCCCTTTCCTTCCCTTTGCCCCCTTTTTTTCTTTTGGATTCCTCCCATGCTTCACTATGTAGCCCATGTTTCTTATTTTTTTCGTGCGAAAATCAAGCGTTCGCCTGGCAAGTTGCGACTGGTTCGAGACCTGTGCTACCAGAATTTGGAGGATCGAAAGTTGTTGGCCGGAATATCATTTGATTCCGGTACGGGTGTGGTCTCGGTGTTGGGCAGCGAGATGGATGATATTTCAATCGTAACCAATTTTTCACCGACCGAGACGCGAGTAACGTTGACGGGATTTGTCGCCCAGACGTTTACGACTACCGCATTGTCGAAAGTCGTTTTTAGTGGATTGGGTGGGAATGATTTTTTCAGAAATGACACGAGCATTGATGCCGAAGCGATCGGCGGTATGGGCAATGATCGACTGATTGGCGGCGGCGGCAAAGACGTGCTGGTCGGAGCGGAAGATGATGATGTGCTCAATGGTCGCGCGGGGGACGACATTTTGCTGGGCAACGCGGGCCAAGATTCGATGTGGGGTGGGTTAGACAACGACTTTCTCAATGGCTCGGACGGATCCGATATATTGTACGGAGAGGACGGAAATGATGACTTGCGCGGCGGAGCTGGCATTGACACGTTGCTAGGTGGCGATGGAAATGACGATTTGCGCGGCGACGAGGGAAACGACTTTATCTACGGAAATTTGGGGGACGATTTCGCCACTGGCGGTGACGGACTGGACATCATCAGCGGCGCAGATGGCGACGATTTTCTCATCGGAGACGCCGGCGATGATGTCATTCGCGGTGGAGTGGGAGCGGATCGACTGGAGGGTGGTATCGGTGCTGATCGGTTGTTTGGCGACTTCGATGATGACGTTTTAATCGGCGGATTAGGTAATGACTTCATTCGCGGCGGTGCGGGACTAGATGTCATTAATGGCAACGAGGGCAATGACACAGAATTCGGCGATTCTGGCAATGATCAGATTTTCGGCAACGATGGCGACGACCAACTGTATGGGGGTACTGGTGATGACGTGATCCGGGGGGGATCCGGCAAAGATATCATTGCTGGTGAAGATGGTGACGATCAATTGTTTGGCGATACCGAGGCCGACGCGATTTATGGCAATGCCGGTGACGACCAGATTTGGGGCGGCGACCATGACGATTTTCTCATCGGTGGGGACGGTGACGATCTGGCAAATGGCCAAGGCGGCTTGGACATTGTTTATGGAAATGCCGGCGACGATATTTTGTATGGCGGCAACGACGACGACCGAATTTTTGGCAATGATGGCAACGATCGTTTGTTCGGCGAACAGGGAACCGATGTGCTGTTTGGCCACGCTGGCAATGATGCCCTGGTCGGCGGCGTGGATGCAACTGACACGATGACTGGTGGAGACGGCAAAGACCGCTTCCTATTCATTGGTGCCGATGTTATTCGCGATTTGGAATCACAGGATGCGCGACTGGAATTCCGCAATGGTTCCGCAAATTGGAGCAATGCCGAATTGAAAGTAATTGACGACGGTTTGGACCTGATGCAAGCTCGGACGAACAATACCCGTTTGTTGAAAGGCACATTGACCCAAAAGCCGGTAGTCTTCATCAAGGAGTTCGCGCTGGCGTCGAACCGTTTGGGCCAGAACGAGTTGGTGACGATTAACCAACAAGTCTTCAATCCAGTGACCGGCCTGGTCGAAACGATAACCAGTTTGGAACATCAAATCCGATTTGGTGAATGGGATGAAACGGATGTAGCATTGAATAACTTGCATCTACGAGAAGTGCCGCGCGAGATGGCGCACAACTGGGCGTCGTCGGCAGCGATTACCGCGGTATTGGCAAACCAGGCTTCATTCTTTAGCAGCTTTGCCAATCTGAGTGGTTGGACTCAAACCCGTCCTGCCGAAAATGTGATCACGTTCTTTGACGTTTCGTTGGACAACAAATGGTGGTTCCTGCGCGCTGGTTTGTTTACCGAAACGCTGGCGACCACGAATCCGGTCGAGGATTTTTCAGCCGCGTGGAAGTTCTACTTCGATCCATTCATTGCCTCGAACGCCAAAGTGCCCTTTGTGGCCAAACTTAGCCTGTTGGATGACTTGTTTACGAGGATGGAAGGTTTTTAGTTTTGGAACCGGACGGGACCGCCAGTACTGCGGATTTAAAGGTTTAAAACAAGAAAACGCGAGCATCAGCGGCTCGCGTTTTTTTAATTCAACATCAATTGAGTTGAAGCCAGATTACGATTGATAGGGCAAATGAACTTCGCCTTTGCGGTCGTCGTAACATTTCAATTCCAAAAACTCCGGGTAAACATTTTCGCTGCCCAGGATGGCAATCTCCATGCCACCCCGCAGTTCGAGCGCCGCAAGTTCTTTGCGTTTTTGATTGTTCAGGAACGAGGCCACTTTGTCGTTCACGCGGATCTTGACTTGCACGCAATTCGATTGTTCGCTGGCCAGCATCAGCATCCGGATGACATCAAGTGCCATGCTTTCCTCGGTTTTCACATTGCCCCGTCCGTTGCAACAAGGGCATTCCTGATAGAAGCTCCGTTTCAGTCCCGGTTTGATACGTTGACGAGTCATTTCGATCAGGCCAAACGGGCTGATGCGCAGAATCTTGGTCCGGGCTCGATCACGTTTCATGGCATCGCGCAAAGTCCGTTCGACACCGCGACGATGTTTGTCCCGCCGCATATCGATGAAGTCGTTAACGATCACCCCGCCAAGATCACGCAGACGAAGTTGGCGGGAAATTTCCTTGGCTGCCGCGATGTTCAAGCGATAGGCCGATTCTTCCGCGGAGTCGTCGGTCCGAAAACTTCCACTGTTGACATCAATTGCAACCAAGGCTTCGGTCTGATCAATAACGATCGAACCACCATGTGGCAACGGGACCTGACGGGCATGAATTTTGGCGATTTCCTGCTCGACCTTGTATTGATGGAATAGCGGGTCTTTTCCACTGTACAGTTGGAGCTTGCTCGTATTGCGGGGCATGACCAACCGTAGAAACTCTTTGGCTCGATCATGTGCTTCTTGATTGTCGATAATGATTTGATCGATATCGGCGGTCAAAATATCGCGGATGGTGCGAATGATCATGTCGCTTTCCTCGTAGATATCGACCGGAGCGGGCATTTTCTGCACGCGTTTGACGATGACTTTCCAGAGTCGCAACAAATACGCGAGATCGCGGGAAAGTTCGCGTCGCGTGCGACCTGCACCGGCGGTACGAACAATAAAACCGAGCCCTTTGGGTGGCTTCAATTCATGGAGGATGCCCTTCAATCGACGGCGTTCTTCCTCGTCCTCGATCTTTCGCGAGACACCCACGCGTCCCAGAGCCGGCATCAATACTAGATACCGACCGGGAATACTCATGTAGGTCGAGAGAGTTGGACCTTTGTTGCCAATTCCCTCTTTGATCACTTGCACCAGGACTTCGTCGCCCCGCTGAAAAATCTCCTGGATGGGAGGTTTCACGCGCGGCCGGAATCCGCCGTTTGTCGGGCCACGATTGCGGTTCCGATTATTGGCGGCATCGGCTTCTTTTTCTTTCCGCAACATCTCATCCGGATCGTATCCTCCTTGTTTGAAGTACCGCGGTTCGACGTCGCTGATATGTAAAAAACCATTTCGGCCGACACCAAAGTCGACAAATACCGCCTGAATTGTCGGTTCGAGGTTTACGACTTTGCCTTTATAAACGTTGCCAACGTAATTATCCTGGCTGGCACGCTCGACGTACAATTCTTCCAGTTGGCCGTCTTCGACGATCGCGATCCGGCATTCTTCGGATTGCGAAGCGTTGATTAACATTTCTTTCTTCATAATCATTTCTTTTCTGTGGGGTGCGCGGTTCCTCAGCGATGGCGAGGAGCGAACGCGAATTCAATGGACGGGTGTTTTTACGTTGTGGGCGATCGAGTGAGGAATCACTCAAATCGCCAAAGAAGAGTGGAGATTTGTGTTTGGTGGCCGACCTTACCGGCAATCGCCCGACCCAAGTCAAAATTGGACGCGTCGACAATTTGGAAAACGAACCGTTCATGGGCAAGCGGGACCACTGGCAGCCTGTCAATCCACCCACGTCGGCCACTCGCCAGCCGAAGGTTGCCAATGCCACCGACCGATTGCCGGCGTTTGATCGCAATGGCTGCCGCCCCAACAATCCCGGCGATCGCAGCTGAGGCCACGCCTGAAACAGTGGGAGTCGGATTCCGCTGGTTGATGATATCGACATCGGCAACGATCTTTCCAGAAAGTACAAACTCAAACTCCAAATCAATTCACGTTGCCGGTCACCATCCCGCTTACTGCCCCCGTCGCACCATCTGTCAGGCTGAGCGACAACAGTCGTCAGTTGGCGACTTTGCTTTGTCACCGTCGCCTGGCTGGTGAGACTTCATCCGTTTTGCACACCTGTGGGAAAACCGGACGATAATAATTCCTGCAAGACAGAAATTGCGGCTTGAGCGTCGGAACCTGTTGCTTCGATCAAAACTTCTGCACCTTGTGCGGCTCCCAGTGTCAAAATAGACAGGACACTCTTGCCATCGATGCGGATGTCGTTTTTGATCAACTCAACCTTACACTCGAAACGCGATGCGGTTTCGGCAAACAAATACGCGGGGCGCATATGCAGACCCTGCGGATTGTTAATCGTAACCAACTGCGATCGAGTGGAATGCGACATGAATTAATTTTGAATTCCGAGTATGAATTAGGAAACGAACTGGTTATTGTCCGCTTCTTCAAGAATTTGCTGAACATCCGCAGCCGTTTTGGACTGCTTCAAGAATCGGCAAAACGTTTCGTCCTGTAGTTGCTTGGAGATGTTCTCCAAGGCTCGCAGGTGATCACTCGGTTGATTCGGTGGCGAAATCAGCATAAAAAACAGCTGCACTTGCTCGCCATCGAGGCTTTGAAAATCCACTCCTTTGGAACTGATTCCCACGGCACCCACCGGGGAACTGACACTCGGGTGCTTGGTGTGTGGAACGGCAATACCCCGGCCGATGCCGGTACTGCCCAACTCTTCCCGTTTCAGAATAGCTTCGACGATACTCTCTTGTTCGTCGGAGCCAAGCTGACCGGAAATAACCAAACTGGTTACCATTTCACGGATGACGCCTTCTTTGTCGGTCGACGTCAATTCCGCCTTAATTGCTTTGGTTTTTACAAAATCACAGAACTTCATCAAACAGATTCCTTGTATAGGTTTTTTCAAGAAAGCATCTGAGAGGGAACCAGACTACTGGAATGAGTCGTCATTCGATCTCATGCGAGTTTTTTGGATGGCCTCGATGCTCAGTCAATTTTTCTTTATGTTTTCGTAACTGCTGTTCCATTTTGGAAATCGTCAGGTCCAAAGCGGCCAGCACATTTGCGCCCGTGTTCGAAGCAAAAAAATCGTTGGTTTCTTCCGCCGACACGATGATCTCAACCTTGGGATTGGCTGAGTTTTTCAGGTCGGCAAGGACTTGGATTCCGGTGGTGCGATTGAAAAGCCTGGGTAAATTCGCAACTTTGGCTTGAATGGTCTCTCGTATCGTTTCGCTCAATTCGCCGTTTTTGGCGTTGATTCTGATTTCCACTGTATTTTTACCTAACCAGTTTCTGGAATGAATGTTGACCGGTTCTAATTCAGACGGGGCTGTCTCATCGATTGTAATGATTTGGGGAAGGCGGGACAAATCCAAAACAGTACCCGACAAAACCTGGGCGAGCCCATTATTCAGCTACCGAGGTGAATTGTCGACGACTACGCCCCTTTTTTTCCAAAAAAAGCGGCTGGAATGGCATTCGTGCCACCCCAGCTCAATTATCGACAGAAATTCAATGAGGATCTGGCGAACGCCTGCCCACCTGATTGCCGGTCGTACGGCTATCGGGGAAATCGGCTGGGTTCCGTGTCGAACGTCGGAAGATCTCGAAGGAGAAATCAAATTGGTTTTTGTCATCGGCCGGATGCCGCTCGGCCTGGATTCGGGTCCATTGATTCCAATCAATTTCCGGCAAACGGGTGTCGCCAGAAATTTCAGCATGGACTCGCGTCAAATGCAACTCGTTCACTAACGGCAAAAACAGGCGGTAGATTTCGGCGCCGCCGATCACAAATGGATTGGGATCAGATTGGGTGGTTGCCAAAGTGGCGGCGATCGAGTCGACAATTACCGCTCCAGGAAATTGATAGTTTGGCTGACGCGTGACGATGACGGTCGTTCTGCCGGGTAGCAATCGTCCAATTGTTTCAAACGTTTTGCGCCCCATGATAATATAGTGTCCTAGAGTCAATTGCTTAAACCGCTTAAGGTCAGCGGACAATCGCCAAGGCAGATTCCCCGAATCGCCAATCACGCCATTTTCGGCGGCAGCGACGATCAAAGAATATTTCTGGTCAGTGGGCATGGTAAAAAAATCGGCAGCTCTGAGGTTGCCTGGTTGGTTGGCTGGCAACTAAACCGCGACGGAGGCTTTGATATGGGGATGAGGATCGTAATCGAGCAACTGGAAATCTTCAAACCGAAAATCAAAAATTGACTTTATTTCGCGATTGAGTTTCAACGTCGGCAACGAACGCGGTTCGCGCGACAGTTGTAGTTGGGCCTGTTCGAAATGATTGGCATACAAATGGGCATCGCCCAAAGTATGGATGAACTCAAATGGGACCAGCCCAGTGACTTGTGCGACCAGCGTCAACAGGAGTGCGTAGGACGCAATGTTAAAAGGAACTCCCAGGAAGACATCCGCACTGCGTTGATAGAGTTGGCACGATAATCGTCCGTGGGCGACATAAAACTGAAATAAGGCATGGCACGGAGGGAGCTTCATGTTGGGAATTTCGGCGACATTCCAGGCGCTGACCATCAATCGCCGTGAGTCCGGATTGGATTTGATCTGTTCGATCACGTGCGCAATCTGGTCAATGGTTTGGCCATCGGCTCCTTGCCAGGATCGCCACTGGGAACCATAAACCGGCCCCAATTCACCGTGTTCATCCGCCCATTGATCCCAAATCTTGACACCATGTTGTTGCAGATACCGGATGTTGGTGGAGCCACTAAGAAACCACAGCAGTTCGTGAACAATGCTCGGAACATGCAGTTTCTTTGTTGTTAATAACGGAAATCCCTGAGTCAAGTCAAACCGCATCTGATAACCGAATACACTGCGCGTGCCAACGCCAGTGCGATCCGATTTGTCGGTGCCGTGGTCGAGAATATGTTGAAGCAGTTGGTGGTAGGCTTGCATGGCTTCATTTTTAGGTCTTGGGCCAGCGATGATCAAGCCCCGTCGTATCCCGCGCAGCGACAGCGGAACTTTAATCAATCTTCAAATTTTCCTAAAAACTATTTTCCGTCGCTGAAGGCCTGGAAAGCTCGGCGGATAAATGATGCAGTTATGATGCAGTTCGCCAAGTTCTGAACCGAAATATACTAAGTACCGATTACACGCTTCCCATCGGTTCCCAACCGCATCTTTCTTGTACCCTACTACATCGCGAGGTTTTTCCGATGTCCCGGTTTTCCATCGTGGTCCCTTTGGTGGGTAAACTGTCGTTATTCGAAGATACGCTCGCTTCGGTATTGCGATATCGTTGTCCGGCGAGCCAAATAATTGTCGCCCACGCCAACGCGTACGAAGACCCTTATGGTTTGGGCAAAGAAGTTGATTTTGTCGCCGTTAAGCCGTCATCCGCTAGTAGTTCCGTCGGATTAATCGAGCTGTTCAATGCCGCTGTGCGGGTCGCCCGCGGCGAGTTGGTGGCATTGATTCGGCCGGGCGCGCAGCTCAGTGAGAATTGGGATAGCTCGATCACGCGGGCATTTTCCGATCCGAATGTTGGCTCGGTCGCTCCAGCCTTGGTTGCTGGGAATTTGACCAATCGGATTGTTGCCGGCGGGATCACGGCTGGCGGTTCGTACAATCGAAAGCTGGTCGGATCCAACGAACGATTTGATGCACGCCGGGTAGCGATTCTTAAGCCACTTGGACCGACTTCGTGGGCCGCGTTTTATCGGCGTTCACTGTTAACAGCGATCGGCGAAGCTGACGAGCAATTGGACCCGATGTACCTGGATCTTGATTTGGCTTTGAGTCTGAAAGCTTTAGATTTTGGTTGCCAATTCTGTCCGGACTGCGTCGTTTCGCTGGCCGACGCGACCGCGATAACTGAGGAAGCAGGATTGGCGCATGGACGATCGGCGCAACGAGCCGTAGCTCGGTACTCGGGCCTGTTGTCGTCGCAACAACAAATGAAAATGTATCAGGCAATGTCGTCCGAGATAGCAGTCTCGCCGTGGCACCGCAGTAATTTGCTGCATGCCTGGCAACGCTTGAGTGCGGCGAAACATCGATCCGCCGACGATCACCATCGCAGTTTGATCGCCGTGTTGAAGCAGCAACGTCAACGATTGGTCGGGCCTCAAATACAACTGTTCGAGGTTCCCAATTCCCCGGTTCGTTCCGACAAATTGCGCAAGGTCATAAAACGAGCTGCCTAGAAGCTGCGATCCGTTTAACGATGCCCGCCTTGCAAACCGGTTGCCCAAGTAGCCTGACCGACCAGATGGTCACGGCCAGTTCAGCCTGCCGGCCCTTGCTGGCATTCAATCCGCTGATCTACCCTGGAAGTCCCGCGCCCAAAACGCAATCGACCGCCCCGTTTTTGACAGGGAATTCAGCGCAGCGAAAGGTTGATTTCCGAGAGACGTTCGGAGGTTTGAAAAAGACGCTGGGCGTTGTTAGCGTTCAAAAATTCTCCAACGGTCCAATCGCAAACTGGAAACTGGCAGTATGAGTTTTAACGTCCCCTCCGCTGGGGAGTTTATAAAGTCGCTGCTGAGCGCGAGGCGGCGTTTGAACAAAAAAAAGCCAATGCGTACCGGGTCGCATTACCGGGCCCTCCGAATCAAAGGGCACATTGACAAAGGTCTCGGATTCTTCGAATTTCAAAATCAATTGCGGTGTCTCCAATCCACTAACGTGCAATGACCCCAAAAACGGTACTGGGTTATTGTCACCCATTTTGAGCGATTCCATGGCAAGCAAGTTGATTTGATTGATACGGGTTCGGTCATTGGCAATGTTGTCCGCCACTTGAATGGCTAGCAGGTCATTCCATTGGTCCAGCACTTTTTGAACCGTCTCCCGCGCTGCCCGTTGTTCCGCCGACGGCCTTATCAACCCGGCTTGTTCCCGAACGTATTTCAACCCGACGGAGAATTTCTGGGAGAACTCTTGCAAAGATTGATATTGCGGCAAATCACTTGGCAGCCAGCCGAATCCTTCGCAGGTCACCGCAGTCTCATTGAGCTCGGCGATTATTTGGCGCGCTTGATGGTCGGTGGTCAGGACCACTGGTTCACCCGAGGAAAGGCGAACGGTTGGAGTTTGTAATGGCTGAAGGTCGTCCGTGCCTCGTCGAATCAAATCCTGGACGCGATCGACTGGTAACGCATACGCCAACTCCTGTTTCGTAAATGAAACCAGGGCTTTGACTGTTCCATCGCTACTGAGAATTGGAGTCCCTGGATAAATCCCCGTGCCACCACTGATCGTGAGCCAGAGCGTCGCGGGAGTGTCGAGGGAAAGTGCCTTTGTTTTTGACCGGGCGTCGGCCGCGAGTTCCGACGCGAGTCCCCGGCTTTCAATTTTTACTTCCGCAATGCCGTGATAATTGACTCGCGAAGGAGGTGCACAGGCCAGCAGGTATTCGCCTTGCACAAGCTTGTTATCGGTTCCCAGATTGAGGCTGGCAAAGCTAACGACGAATCGGCGATTGACGGACAACAAAGCAAGATCGTGTTCCGGATCCGTCGCCACAATACCGCGAACCAGGTCACGCAGGGGAGGATTTTCAGTTGATTCGGCGAGTGAATCAACGGCCGCAATGGCTTCGATTTGCCACGCGTCTTTGATGGCTTGATAACTGGTTAATACCCAACCTCGCGAATCGACCAGCGTTCCGGTGGCGAACTGTTTTCCCAACGGCCCCTCGATTTCCAAACTGAGAAGATGGGGCCTGGTTGTCTTCCAAACGTCCGACGCCTGTTTTTTGGACAGAAAAATAAACTTGGGTGGCGGCGGAACAACTGGTTCTTCCGCGACCAAAGCGTCCGGCGAATGGCTCGCTGCGGCCTCGATTCCAGGCACTGCGCTCGCCGCTTCGGTGGCCGGATCAGGGGTTGAAACATTGGCCAACGGAGTACTTGCCGGGGGTTGTACGGTTGGTCCAGATTGCAGCCGGATCACAATCAAAGTCCCAAAAACTGCGATTAACAAAGTAAACCCCAACATCGTCCCGGCAAAGACGAGCCCTTGCGTTTTTTTGCGGCGCTGCAATTGGTGACGAATGCTCGAGGTCGCGGTGGGGCTATCGACGAGGAGATTGGCCAAACCCGGCGGCGATGGGGCTGGCAAAGATGATGGTGCGAGATCCGGCGAGTTCGCGGAATTTTTGACGGGGCCTGGTTTAAAACTAACCTGCGCTTCGGGTGCCGAATGTGCAACTGGATTATTCACCGCGCGGGGATCGATCGAAATGGCGTCAGCGATTTTGAACGTGCTGCGGCAAGTCGAACAAACAAATTGATCCGACGATTGATCCGGGGGTATCAACACGGTTGATTCGCAAAAGGGGCATTCGACGAGAATTTCCGGCATGGTTGGGCTCTGGTCTCGATTGAATATCTTTTGGGCATTCCGGGGACGCGACAGGCAAGTTATAGCATACTCAAGCTTGTAGAATTGTTGGCGGATTTCTTCGCCGTGGAAAGCAGGCTCGACAAAGCTCACAGCGAGTTCCATCGCAACCGCGCGCTGAGCAATGCTCGCGTCCGTAGTAAATAATCTGCAAATGCAACCGGTTCCACCGCGATTCAGGAAACAACAATTTCAAATCGGCTTCGGTCCGTTTGACATTCCGGCCACTGGTTAAGCCCCAGCGCTGAGCCAGCCGATGGATATGCGTATCGACTGGGAACGCGGGGACACCAAAAGCTTGCGCCATCACGACACTGGCAGTTTTATGGCCGACTCCCGGCAGCGACTCCAGTGCCGGAAAACTGGCGGGGACTTGACTGTCGAATTGTTCCACCAGAATTTTTGCCAACGCGGAGATCGCTCGGGATTTTTGCGGGGCAAGTCCACAGGGACGAATGATCGCGCAAATTTTTTCGACCGGCAACGAAGCCATTTCATCTGGTCCGTCGGCCAATCGGAAAAGTTCAGGCGTGATTTGGTTCACCCTGGCATCAGTGCATTGAGCACTCAATAGCACCGCCACCAACAGGGTAAACTCGTTGGAATGACTGAGCGGTATGGCAGGGTGCGGGTAGAGCTCGTCTAATCGTTGGGAGATCAATTTGGCGCGATCGGTCTTATTCATTGGCGGCTCAATCGCCGTCGCCAGGAGTCGCATTTTTTTCTGGTGCTGTGTTGGCGTCTGGTTTTTCAGCACCGTCGGTTTTTCCAGCACCGTCGGGTTGGGTCGGTGGCGTTGCCGAATTTTCGTTCGACGATTCTGGTTCCCCGGTCGATGATGCTGCCGGTTCCAATTCTACTTCCGGTGCCGGATCGGCAGCCGGGGTCAGATTCGGATCGGCTGGAGGTTTTTCCTGGAGCAGCGGGGCGGCGGGATCGGATTCACCGAGTTTGGTCGGGCGATATTCGTGATCGCGTTTGCGAATGACTTCCGCACTAATGATCTTGTCTTTTTCGACGTTAGGGATGGGCTGCTCATCGTTGTTGATCAGCAGATGGGTACGCTCAATTTTTTCGAGGATCTCGTTACCAGCGATAATTCGGCCAAAACAGGTATGGCGCCCATCGAGCATGCTGGTCCGCGAAAAGGTCAAAAAGAATTGACCGGCACCGGTGTCCTTCCCGCTATGGGCCATGCTGATGCAATCGGAAAAATGGGGACGGGTTTCTGGGCTGTAGCACTCACAGGCGATCGTGTAGTTAAGTTTCGGCGCATCCTGACCGTCGGACTTCTTTTCGCCGGCTTGGGCCATGAACCCTTCGATCACGCGATGGAATAGCAAGTCCGAAAAGTGACCAGTCTCCACCAAACTGATGAAGTTTTCCACGGAGTTGGGAGCTTGATTTTCGAAAAGCTCAAGCGTGATGTCACCTTTGGTGGTTTTCAGT
Source organism: Mariniblastus sp. (assembly GCA_031400405.1). Lineage (GTDB taxonomy): Bacteria > Planctomycetota > Planctomycetia > Pirellulales > Pirellulaceae > Mariniblastus. The sequence continues at coordinate 11,341 of JANNPW010000116.1, read as the reverse complement.
TTGACTTGCGGCAAATCGTTGGCAGTCGTTTCCCGTTGGCGAATCAGCAATTCTTCAAATATCTCACGCGCTTCGATCGACAGCCGATCGGCCTTGGCTGCAATCTCGAAATAGCGCGGATCGATCGACTTGCCGATCAAGACATCGCCAATGGACAGAACTTCCTTGTCGCGACCGTTTTGAGCAGCATTCAACAGCACTCCCATGATCGCGCGAAGAGCTTCCGCATCGGTCGGACTTGCCTGCAAAACGCTGAGCGACGCCATTTTGATTTGTGAGACCAAGGTATTGGCCTGATCGACCAAATCACGATACTCGCCGCTTAACGCTGAATTGTCTCCGGTGCTTAACTCGATCGCCGTTTGTTTTTCCGCAAACTTGATTTCCATTTCGGCCCATTGTTTTTGCAAATCAGCCAACGACGTCTCTTGGGCATAGCCGGTGACTTGGTTCAGCAACAGGAGGAAAAACAGGCAACAGTTTCGACAATCAAACGGGCGAATCGAGAAATCAGCGAGCGTCATTTTTTTTTCCGAGTATGAAAATGTGGGTATGGGTTTTGAGGTTGCTGGAACCGCGAACGGTTGAGCCGGGCGCGGGGCCAGCAAAACGGGCAAGTTATCGATCAGAATCTGTTTTGGGCGCAACATCTGGAATTGATGAATTGCTGCCCCCCGCAACTGGTTCGGTTGCGGGCGTGGTGTTCAAGGTAGTTTCAGGGTTCGGCAACCGAATTGGTTCATAGACGTGATCCCGTTTGCGAATCACCGACGCAGTGATGATTTTGGAAGGATCGTCGGTCGTGGGATTGGCGACTGTCTGGTCAGCGCGTTTCAGGCTAAAGACAACGTTCAATCCATCAATCACACGTCCAAAGGCGACAAATTGTGGATCGTATTCGGCATTGGGTTGGTGGGAAATGAAAAATTGTGAGCCCGCTGTGTCCGGACCGTTCTGGCTCATTCCCAAGGTCCCGGCGAAAAAGTTTCGCAATTCAGTACCCGTAGTTTCGTTGGCGATTCGATAGCCGGGATGACCGCTGCCATCCCCTTTGGGACAACCTGTTTGCGCGAATTGAGCCGGACGCACGAGATGAAACGTTAGTCCATCATAAAATTTTGCTTCGACGAGACTGATAAAATTGGCAACCGTTTGCGGGGCCTGATTTTCAAACAGCTCGACGGTAAATTCTCCGTCACTGGTTATGAACTTTACCTGTGGCAAGTCATTGGCAGCCTCTTCGATGCTGCGCATACCGATTTCACGCTCCCATCTGGATTTCGAATCGGTGACCAGGGCGCGAATATTGTCAGGGAATTTTCCACCTTCAGCTTCAATGTCATCGAGATATTTTTCGGCCCGTGTGAAATCCTGAATTGCATAACAGGCTCGAAAAGCCTGGTACAAGACCGGCATCTCGGCAAAGCCTGATTTCACCATTTTATCGGCGATTTCTAAAGCACTTACCGGATCAAACGCCTGTCCAGTTCCTTTGCCATCAATTTTTGCAACCACCATTCCAAAAGCGTGTTGAACTGCTTGGGGATTGTTTTTCGCGTCCGTTTGAACCGCTTCGAGTGCGGCTTGGTCAAGTTGTTTGCGGAATTCAGCGGTTGCTTGCTTTAATAAGTCGATCTGATCCAGAAGGGCCTGTTGCTCTTTGACAAATCCCAGCGGCATGGAGCTGTAGAGTCGACTGATTTGGGCTTCGTTTTTTGAGATTTGCGAGCTCAAACTTCGGAATTTGCTGTCCAATTGTGAAGCTTCATTCAAGCCTGGGCCGCTAGAAACCTGCCGGCCGACAGCCGTCTCGCACAAGATAATTATCGGCAGCAAAACCAGCAATTTGCGAATGAGTGAACAATCAATCGTGGCGGCGTTCATGGATTTTCGTGGCATCGTAAAGTCTGGGGAAAGTGACAGAGAATTTGAAGTTGGATTTGCACAGTTATTTTTTTGGAACACGTTTGGGCAGATATTGATGGTTTCGTTTTCGCAACACCCGAGCCCGGATAATTTTGTCATAAGTGGCATCCGCTATCGGTTCTTCTTTGCCCTCGTCGTTGATCGTTCGGGTCGGATGAATTTTGTCCAGGACTTGCGTGTCGGAAATGATCCGACCGAACACGGTGTGTTTTCCATCCAAGTAGGGCATTGGCGACAGGGTCATAAAAAACTGGCTCCCGCCCGTATTGGGAGTGCCTTCGACCACCGCCATGCTGAGGACGCCTCGCAAGTGGTGTCGCGCGTTTTCATGGGAATGTTCGTCAAAAATCGTATAGCCAATATCCTTGGGCCCGGCCGGCGTAAACAAGCCAACTTGCACCATGGATAAGGGCTTAAAATTTTTGACGACTCGATGAAACACCATTTCATCATAAAAGCCATTTTCCACCAAATGGACGAAATTGCCAACGGTATCAGGAGCTTGATCCTCAAACAGCTCGATCAGCATTTTTCCTTGGGTCGTTTCCAATTCAACCTGCGGCAAATCACCGGCGGCCAAATCAGATTCACGCAGCTTCATTTCTGTTTGGTAGTTTGCTTCCAACTCTTTCAAGCTACGAAACAAAAGAGTTTCAGATTCGGGAAATTCGCCAACGACCGCCACGAACTCGTGCATAAATTGCTGGGCTTCGGCAAACCGGTTGGTCAGAATCGCCGAGCGCGCTTTGTAGGTCTGGACGATTGGTTGATCAGGGTCTAGCTGATCGAGGCGATTCGCTATTTGATAGCATAGCTCATATTGAAACTCGTCAAACGATTCAATCAGGATTTGAATCGCCACGGAAAGAATATCTTGTGATGGAGCCGACGATTGCATAACGATCTCCAGCGATGCCGCTTTCAATTCTGCGGCCGCTGTTTTGCCTTTTTCGACAGCCTGGTTCCAACGTACTTGCCAATCCTCGGACTCGGCGAGCGGGCTATGATAGAATTTGGCCCCGGTGTATTTCGCTTCTTTACTCGCCGCGAGAAGATCGGCAACGGCCGTGTCGTAGCGTTGTTGCAGCTGAATCGGAATCTCTTGAGCCGTGATCGGTGGTGTACAAAATAGATGAACCATCACCGCAAACAGGATCGCGAAAAACAGGCGCTTCACCATCTTCACCGGTCCGGCAAAACACAGGGTTGAGTCGTCTGTTGGCGGGGCCGATATCCCTCCAGAATGGAAGTTGGCAACTGCAGCGGCAGCCGTTGGCTTACGAAAAAGGACAAACATCGTCAATGATTCTCGGTTAATTAGTAGTTCAATTGCATTATCTCAAGCCGGAAGTCACAATCCAGGGAGGGACTGCCGGTCGATTACCATTCTAACGCAGTTAAGTTTGTTTTGAACTGCTAACTCACCATCAATCCGGAAAACTGATGCCGAATTTTCGACGCGGAAGAGATTTAAAAGACTGGAAATCCAACCGCAGTACCGCTGGCCAAGGCAAGCTACGGATTGTAGGTGGAAAATACCGGGGCCGCTTGGTCGCTTATTCCGGTGATCCGGTGACTCGACCGATGAAGGATTTTACGCGTGAAGCCGTTTTCAATCTGGTCGGGGGTTGGGTTCAGGGAAAAGTCTGCTTTGACCTGTTCGCGGGTACTGGCGCTGTCGGTATCGAAGCGCTCAGTCGCGGTGCGGTCAAGGCGATTCTCGTCGAACGACATTTCCCGACGCTACGTTTGATCGAAGAGAATGTGCAGGCAATCGACTCACAAATGAACGTCCAAGTTGAAGGCTCGGATAGTTTTTTTTGGGTTCGCCAGTTTTTGAGCGATCCGGCACAATGGCCGGCTGCTGCATGGGTAGTATTTTGTTGTCCACCTTACGTGTTGTACCAGGAAAAACCGGCCGAACTGTTGGAGATGATCGGCGGAATGTTGAACGCGGCGCCAGCCGGAAGTCTATTCGTGGTCGAGTCCAACGAAGACTTCGATCTCAAATTGTTGCCGAATTTTGCCGGTTGGGAATCGCGACACTATTCACCAGCCGTCGTTTCCGTCTTTAAAAAACAACAGCGAGTGGACGGGACTGGTCACTGACTGCGCTGGTCGCCGGACCACCAATTTTCAAATTGCCGCGACAATCGATCACATGCCTGAATCAGCGCACGGGTCGCCAGCTGGGTTGAGCTGCGTTGCTGACCGGAGTCGTCGGTGTATTTGGTCGTGTGGCAGTTGGCAGGCGGCTTGGAGAATTCGTATTGCCTGACTGGCGTTGAACGTCCCGGTTGATCCAGCCGGCGATCAAGTCACTGTTGTTTTCACCAGCGGGCGATTCGTCACCTGCCGATTGGGAGCGCGGATTGATGCGGATGTTTGCTGTGGTTTCCAACCGACGTCCATCGCTGGTTTGGAAGCGAACGAACACGACGACTTCTTTGCCGGAGGGTATCGTTTTCTCCCATGGCAAGTGGAGCAAGATGCCGCGAGTCTCCGGACTGTCATTCGAAAAAAACAATTCGGCCTCGGTGGGCAGAAATTTCCATAGTCCGATTCGCTGAGCTGCGGTTGGAGCGCTCGGGTCGATCACGCTGACCGTCAAGCCGCCGCTTTGCAAAAGCGTTTCACCGCTGGCGGAGCGGGGTCTCAATAAGACATTCAAACCATCATCGCCCGGCTGCCCGTCGATGTCGTGTCCACGGGTTTGATTCCGATCGATCACAATTTCGGTCAACGTTGACGAAGACGCAGCGCGAGGATTTGTTGTGTTCGAACTGGGGCCAGTCAACAAAATACTTGATGCTGGATTGGCGGGAACTGCGGATGATTCGGATGCGGGGACCGCTGCAGGTGGAGTCGATGATGGGACCAAGCCCTCGGATTCCAGGCCGTCAGATTCCAAGGGTGAAATGACTTCCGGTCCGTCGAGGTCAATCGGAATCGATTCATTTGTATTTGGCGGGACCACAATTCGAGGGTTTGCCGTGGGCGATTCGGCCGGAGCGAACCCATGGGGTGCATAGTCGAAGGGCTGTGAATTCAAATCGGGTTGCCCCGTTGTGGGATACCCCGGCGCAGCGTAAATCACCCCTTCATCATAAATTTCGTCCGGATAGATCACTTCGCCCGGATAGATTTCATTGGACATAGTCCGACGCGTTGCGGCGTTTCGTCGGCCGATTTTCTTGGCGACTGCGGAGTTTCCACCGGATTCCAGGGCAGCGAGAGCATCGTCTCGTTGAGTTTTGGTCAGGGATAATTTTTCCTCCACATCGAGTAGTTCAGCTTTTATCAACGCGATTTCACGGCGATAGCGCGGATCCGCATTGCAACCTATTGCAAAGACGCACAATCCGATGATGAACAGCTCAACACGCATGATGGACGACCTGGAAACCCTGATTTCGAAAATCAAAAGGATTTCTTTAGAGGAAATTGTCCTGTTGTCGCAATGTCAATTTGAGAAAGCCATTACCGGCGAGAGCCAGATACTGAGAAAAGTGCACCGTTCGCGGACTAAGCCATAACGATTTTTGCGTGCAAATGGGCCGTACTTTTCAGAGAATTTGTAATAAAACAAGCTTGTTCGGCTTTTTCCAACAGTCGTTGCGCTCGGCTTTCGTCGGTCCCAGCAGCTACCGTCAAGATCGCGGCGATGTCAAGTTCAGTAAATTGAATCGCCCGGTCGACTTTATCCAGTTTGCCGGTGGCCTGACAGTTTAAATCCAGCCATTCAAATTTCGAAGCGGCAGCAATGGCGCGGAAAGACAGGACAAAACAGTCTGCCACTGCGGCGACCAGCAGATCTTCCGGCGACCATCGATCGCCGGGGCCACCAAATTCTTTGGGCGCAGCGGATTCCAGCGATGGCAGTCCTGTCACTGACAACGTCACATTGCCCAACGGTTTTGCGTTGGCACCGGCGGAATAGTTTTGGGGTAATTCCATTACTTGACCTTAATGTCTTTCAGATTCGTTACGACTTGGTCAATCAGGTTGAATTCTTTGGCTTCTTCGGCGGACATGAAGTTATCGCGATCGGTATGCTTTTCGATATAGTCGAGCGTTTGGCCAGTATGTTTAACCTGGAGGCGATTCAATTTGTCTTTGACCCGCCGCAGTTCCTTTCGGTGAATCATGATTTCCTCGGCGGTTCCCTGCATACCAGCGAGTGGTTGATGGATCATGATGCTGGCATTGGGCAAAGCATATCGTTTTCCCGCAGCGCCGGCGGTTAACAACATCGCACCCATCGATGCGGCTTGACCGATGCAATAAGTGGCGACGTCACAGGAGATAAACTGCATGGTATCGTAGATCGCCAAGCCAGCAGTTACCGACCCGCCGGGCGAGTTGATGTACAGGTTAATATCTTTTTTAGGGTCTTCGGATTGCAGGAACAGCAATTGAGCGACTAATGAATTCGCCAGATCCGCTGTGACCTGGGTTCCTAAAAAAATGATTCGGTCTTTCAACAATCGACTGTAAATGTCGTAGACCCGTTCTTCGCGTCCGGTATTGTCGACCACGTAAGGAACATAAGCCATGGAAAAACTCCAGGTGAATTTTGAGGGGTATTTGGGTGAAGCGGGTATCGGAAAATTCCCTGCACTCGATCCAGTTTCAAGATCTAGCGACAATGGGATTTTCGTTGTTGTGTTATTTTTCGTCGTCGTCAGCGACAGCTTTGGTGACGATCGTAATTTCGTCGACAATCCCGTAAGCCTTGGCTTGCTGAGCGGTCATGAAGAAATCCCGATCAATATCCTTGGCAATTTTGTCGACCGGGTTGCCGGTGTGCTTGGCCAGTACTTCATTTAGGACTTCGCGATTGCGCAAAATCTCGTCGGCCTGAATTTCGATGTCACTAACCTGACCGCTGACGCCACCGTAGGGTTGGTGGATCATGACCCGTGAGTGGGGTAAACAAAATCGCTTGCCTTTGGTGCCGCCGGCCAGTAGCACGGCTGCACCACTGGCAGCTTGCCCAACGCAATAGGTGGCGACAGGACAGGACATGATTTGCATCACATCGTAGATTGCCAAGGTGGCGATGACGTCGCCGCCCGGCGAATTCATGTAGAAATTGATATCTTTTTTCTTGTTTTCCGATTGCAAATACAACAATTTCATCACCAATTCATTGGCGTTGCCGGTGTGAATTTCACCTTGAAGAAACACAATCCGGTTTTCCAACAACAAATCTCCCAACGTCATCTGACGTTGTCGTTGGTAGCTGGCGTTGGCGTATGAGTTTTGTATTTCGGCGAGCGGATCATGATAACCAGCTACCATTCCGAGTGAGTTGTGCATTAGTTTTGGGGCCCTGTCGAGAGGGTGCGCTGATTTTTCGAACAAGAAACCATCCTTTTCAATCGGCAAATAAATTTTCTGGGGGGTCGCCCTGTGGATTGTGGCAACCAATCGCGAAGACCAAGTAAACGTATCGCGATTGGCCACACGAGACAAGACCGGATCAGGAATGCCGCACAAACACAGTGCTTTCGTGATCGCCAAACGTGACTGGCCAGTTCGATTCGAGTGGGTGGCACACGAATAATGAACTGGCCAGTGGATTGTTGGGTCGGTCGGGGAAGTTCGGAAATGGTTCGTCGAAAACGACTTCCAAATTTCGCGATTAAATTAGTCCCGTTCGGGTTTCATACCCGGAATCGGAGCGGCTTCACCACCATCGTACTTGGCAGCCGGGATCAAAGACCCCCCACCCGCGGCAAAGAAATTCAAAGCCACGGTGTCGGTCTGCTGATCGCTCTTGTAGGGCGTACCTTTGAATTTGGCCTTTTCAGTAATCACATCAATTACCTTCTGCTCAATGATCATATTGCGCAATGAATCCATTTGACCTTGCCGTTCCAACGTCGCGCGGACACGGCGTGGTGAATCCTGTTGTTGGGCGGCGATGCGGGCGATTTCGACATCATAATCGCGAGGTTCGTCTTCAATTTTTTCTTCTTCGGCGATCCGCTCCAGAATGAAATGTTCTTTGAGTAACATCTCGGTTTTTTCAAGAATGTTTTTCCGCAAGGTATTCAAACGCCCTGTGATTTCCGATTCGTCAAAACCACTGGAACGCATTTCCATCACGGCTCGATCCAATTCACGACGGGATTGTCGACGTAGCAAGTCGGGGGGGAGCGCCCAAGTTGCGGATTGCGTCAAGCTCTTGCTGATCTGGTCACGAATCTGTTCACGCTGCGCGTAATGAAGTTTTCGCTCCGATTGTTTTCGAACAAACTCGGTAAGCTCACTGGCCGAAGCCATCCCTAATCGTTCCGCCAATTTTTCTGGATCGCGAAGTTCAACCCGTTTGACATCCAGAATTTCAAACTCCAATTCGACTGATTTGCCACGCAACGCTTCGTTGTCGGAAAATTCGCTGATTTCAGTGGAAATCACTTTCTTGTCCTCGGCCTGAGCTCCGATCATGAGACGATCGAATCCGGCAACTGTCGCGTCGGAAACGCTCAGCGTGGGGCGGACCTGAATGGTGGCTTCCAGGATTTCGGAGACGACTTTGCCACCGTGCCGGCTGGTAATGTTACACACCACATAGTCATCCGCCTGAATCGCCTCGTCAACCGGAACCAGGTCGGAAAATCGCTCGCCGATGATCGCGACCTGTTTCAAAATTTCTTTTTCCGTAAACTCGTGTTCGGGGCGAGTCAGCGACATGCCTTGCCATTTCGGCAAGTCGAATTCGGGCCGAACTTCGATATTGAACTCATAGGTCAAATCCCCATCATCGGGAATCTTGACTTGTTCAAAATCCAGGTCCGGTTCGCTGATCGCCGAGAAGTCCTGGGTATCTTGGACTTGAGTCAAGCTGTCCATCAAGATCGAGCCTTTGACTTGATTCGCCAGCTGCTTGCGGAACTTCTTCTCAACCAGTTTGCGGGGAGCACGCCCGATCCGGAAGCCTGGTACTTCAGCTTTCGGTACCAGATCGTCAAACTGTTTGGAAAAATATCGTTCGATATCGGCGCGCGGGACGGTTACCGTAACATGTCGTTCGCAAGCGCTTTTTTCTTTGATCTCAACCGACAGATTGAGTTTTTCTTTGACGGGGGCGCCAGGGGCGACGGGTGTTTCAGCTTCGGTGTTCACGTATCGTTCCTGATTCAATTACTAAAAAATGAGCGGTGGGTTTTCGCAGTATGTTAACCCAAGAAATAATCCATTCAAAGTGCTGGCAAGTCAGAACCGTCAGCGTGGATGGATCGGATACCCAACAAGCGGACACCAAAAAAGGCGCGCGATTGTCAAAGAATGGTTACAACGTCTCGGTCGCAACGACCAATAAAAGCGGGTGATGGGGATCGAACCCACGACATTCACGTTGGCAACGTGACGCTCTAGCCACTGAGCTACACCCGCGAAAAGAATTCCAGTTACGAACGACCAAGGAACTTCGAGGCCAAACTAGCTGTTTTTTCTAACTAATTACCCCGGATTATACGGTCCAATGACGTGGTTGCAAGTGCTCTTGAGTCGTTTCAATCAGCTGGTGTTTGCCAAACAACAATTTGCCAACCGGAGATGATTTCGATACACTCATCGTCTCGAAGCCAGTTGCCGCAATACTCTTTTTGCCAAAAAAGTGATAGCGGATGGAGCTAATGAATCGAAAACTGTCTTGACTTTGCGGTAAAATGTACGACCATAACAGGAGTGGGAGGCGAGTTAGTCTCACCTTAGGCGTCGATTGACCATTTTCGGTGTACGCTGGGTTGAACAATGGATCTACTCGTTTGATCGAAAGGGAAAAAATGCTGAAAGCAAAACTGTTCGTCGTTGGCGGAGATTCAAAACAATCGGAAATCGAACTCCGGTTGCCGACTGTGATTGGTCGTGGGCACGAAGTCGATTTGACGGTTCCCCATGCTTTAGTCAGCCGCCGTCATACGGAGATTTTTGAAAAAGATGGGCGGTTGTTCGTTCGCGATCTCGGTTCGCTGAATGGGACGTTTGTGAACAACAAACGAATCGAGTCGGATCATCCGTTGGACCCGGACCAGCTATTGACGCTCGGCACAGTAACCTTTCGCGCCAACTATAAAATTATGGACCGCGCCAACGAAACGGATTCCGACTTCAATTCGGACACAACTTCGCTCGAGCAAGTTCGCCAATCGTCAACCGGGACTCGCGCCGGGAAACAAAAATTGCAGCTTGCGGCGCCCATTTCCTTTGCCGATCAGGCGGAAATTTCGGTGCCGAATTCCTTTAATCTCGAAACGACTGACATCGACGCGATCCGACCGGCCAATCCCCAAGTTAGCCCACCGGAGGCCAATTGTGCGGAAATGGTGTACGATCAGAGTCGGGTGGCCCATGTTTCGCGAAGCGAATCGGCCAGTCCGTCGTTCAATGATCTCAGCTTGGCTGACGAATCGCCATTTTCAACGTCAGACAGTGAGCTACTAGGTTCGTTTATCAAAAAGCTGCCGCGCTAATGGTGATGGCGTCGATTCGTTTTTGCATCCTGAGAACCCGTTGAGAATGAAACGCTCTACTGACATTGACCGGCTGTTGATCGATCGAATCCGCGCCGGTGACTCCGACGCTTGGACCGAATTAATTGCTCGTTACGAAGGACGATTGTTAGCGTTTGTCGAAAGCCGTCTATCGAATCGGTCGGCGAGCGAAGACATTGTTCAGGAATCGTTCGTCGGATTTCTCAACAGTCTGCCAAATTACGATGGACACCGGGCGCTGGAAAGTTACCTGTTTTCGATTTGTGCGTACAAGATGACGGATCATTTGCGGCGTGAAGGACGGCGCCCGGCGATTCCATTGTCGGCGGGCTCGGATTCCGATGGCCAATGGCAGATTACTGGCAAGGCTCGGCCCGCCAGCAGCATCGCCCGCAGCGTCGAACGGAAACGAATGGAAGAAGACGCCATTTTGGAGGCACTCGCCGAGCAAGTCGAAAAATGGCAGGAAAAGGGGGATTGGACCAAGCTTAAATGCATCGAGTTGCTGATCGTCCGAGGGCGGTCCAACAAACGGGTCGCCGAAATACTGGACATCAGTGAACAACAGGTCGCCAATTTCAAATTCGACTTCTTGGCCCGACTGCGGACCTTGATCAAACGACAAGGGTTATCCCAAGAGGTTTTTCCCGAACTCTATGACGAGTAATTGGGCCCACCCCAAGGGTGGTCTGACGAAAATGTCTTAACATGAAATGACGAACAGACCGGAAATCCCGGAGGCTTGCCCATTGGTATCTACACAAGTTTGTTTCGTGGGTAGTGAACCGTATTGGAATCCCGCTGGCTTGTCCAGCGGAATCTTCGGCTTTGAGCTACACCCAAGGATCCCCCCCATTCACCTCGTTCTTCAGCCGGATTCGCCCAAGGCGAATCCGGCTGAAGAACGAATC